>DAOUFM010000102.1:0-18621 GCA_034429975.1 Anaerolineaceae bacterium
TGGTTGATGAAATATGATTTTGTTTTCGCGCCATACTTTCACCTTTAGCTTGGTTTCTGCAATCTGGCCGCCGGCTGCGATCACGGATTCTTGGCTTTTTCTGAATGACTTTGGAATTTGTCAGATCCATCAACAAGCCATCTTTATAAGTAAGGCGGCATCCTGAGGTAATGTGTTCAAACACGATTCCTTCCGGCCAGGTTGATTTCTCGTCCCGGTTGAGGCGGATATCGATCATTCGAAATAACCTCCCAAAGAACATCCCCGGATCATCATCGACCCTGGTTGGATCCATAATGACTTTCCAAACGTAGCCTCGAAGTTCAACGGGGTTCTTTTTATCTTGAGCAATAAATAAATCTAAGTCTTTACATGGCATCTTGATTGGCTCTCCGAACCTTATAAAATAAGCCGGCAAACAGGTGCGCAAATAGACGGGCAGGGGAATAAGATTAGCCCTTACCTTATGCAGGCTTAATGAGATTATGGAACACCCATGACTGGGGAATCAACAACTAATATTACGATGCGCCATTATTGAATCAGGGAGGACGCATCCCCCATGAGAAAAGATTGATTAGAAAATATCTTCCATATTAGATTTCCATCATTGCCTTTGGTTACCCAAAAGATAACATTCGAACGAGCAAGTTTCAATATATCAATTCGGATATATTTTAATTTAATAAACCTATCACTATCGATAGGTTTTCAATTCCTTTCTGACTTAGATGATTGGAAAATTACAACAACGCAGTCGGGACTGCTCTAAAATGTTTCAATGTTACTCCTTGCAAGAGAAAATGTCAGAGGTCACTGGGAAGCCAAATGACAAGATCCCATATGAAATTATCAAGCGGTCTAAATTCAAACTCAAAAACTGGCGTTTTGGGGTTCAACTCCACTTTTGCCATAATCAGCCTAGGGTTAAGCCACTTTCACAAATAGGAATGTGAGAGGCTAATCGACCTTTCATTACTCATCAATCTCAATCCGATCAATCTGGACTTGTGAGCCGTTGTAATCAGGGACGTTACTGAACAAAGTGCCATAAAGATGGACAATTTTACCGCTGTCGCGGAGTGATTCGATCCGCGATTTTACTTCTGGAACCATTGAATCAATCCCAAAGTAGATTGATCCTCCGAGATCCTGTCTCTCAAAATAATCATCATATTGTGCGCCTGGTGGTGTACTCTTGATGACGCCCCACCAGTCTTCTATTGGTTCTGAGGTGCCTAGTTGCATGTAACCGCCGCTGGCATTGGGAGTTGGTTCTCCAGTTTGGCTAAGCTTGGGATTTTCTAGGGTTTCAATACCGCACTCCCCGCGAAAATATGCCCACTCGTCACAGGTACTACCGTCTGGAAAAACACATACTCCTAATTGGCTGCCATCGTCAGCGGTAAGAATTTCAAGTTTGTTCCCATTCTGCTCACAATAGACTGAAGCAGGATTTGGTATATTAGCTTGGGGTGTATCCGTCGTAATTGATTCAGGTGCCTGTATTCTGGGAGTGCAGGCAGCTTGTGTCGTACAGAAAAACACTCCAATTATAATGAAAAGAATTTGTAACTTTTTCATTTTTTCTCCATTTCTTGATTGTTAATAGACGCAACAATTCCGATTATTGTTCCTTTAATTTTTCCTTCACGATATACAAAAATAGGGTCTTAAAAATCATTAATATGGGGCATTAAAATGTACCCGACATACCGTTGGGTGATGTGACTTGCACCTTTTGGGCTTCCGTTCATCACAATTATTATCATTACCCCTACTCCTCACTCAATTTGACGTCAATGGGCTGCGGATTGTTAGAATTCGTATTTGACAGCAGTCTCCGTTGCATCAGCAGTTTTATCTATATTCTTGCACCATGAATTTACCATTTTCATAGAACAATACATCATCCACCCATATCTGGCCTTCACGCAGATCGCATATCATATCCCAGTGGATGGCTGATTTCGCCTTGCTTCCTGTTTCAGGAAACCCATTACCAAGTGCAATATGGAAGGTGCCGCCAATTTTTTCGTCAAACAGTATCTCTCGGGTGAATTTTTGGATTCCTTCATTCGTACCAATGGCAAACTCACCAACATAACGGCTGCCTTCGTCAGTATCTAGGGTTTTAAGCAAGTATTCTTCATTCTTGGTAGCAGACGCCTTCACTACCTTCCCCCCTTTAAATTCAAGTTGCACACCATCAACTTCGCGGGTGTTGTAGATGGTTGGATATGAAAAACTGACATAGCCTTCCACGCTGTCTTCCACCGGACCGGTGAAGATTTCGCCATCAGGTAAATTGATTTTTCCAGCACAATTAATAAATATTCGACCTTCAATATTCAAGTGCAGATCAGTATCCTTACTAATGACATGTACTTTTTTTTTGCCGTTCAACCAGGTGATGAGACGGGTTTGTTTCTCTGAGAAGCGCGTCCAATATCTGATTGGATCGTTCTGGTCCGGCATACATGCGCCATAGACAAAATCCTCATATTCTTCAAGGCTCATATCAGCGTCCTGAGCAAGTGCATTGGTGGGAAATGCCGTCACTGTCCAGCGAAGATCACCCCGGGAGGACCTGTCCATAAAAGTCTTTGTTATAGGATCTTTCGCTTTGACATATTTTGTCATCTTATCAGCATCCACATTAGCCAAAGCCCTTGTGTTATCGTCTGCCAGGATTCGAATCAAACAATCGTAAGTCTTATAAAGAGTATTAACCGGTTCTGGGATAAAGCCAATTTGCTCATCATTTCCATAACGAACCAGATCGCCCTCGATCCCAGGAAATTCAAGCCATAAAAAAGGATGTCCACCAGCTAGCAAGATCTTCTTGTTTACTTCCTTGATTAACGGTTCTGCAACTGTATGGGCTCGAACCATTACTTTTTCACCAGGTTTTATCTTCAAAGAATAATTCACCATTAAATCTGCCAGTTTCTCAATACGCTGATCAACCATGTATCTTCTCCTGATTTTTTCTTGTTATAGTGAGGCAATAGTAAAACGATTGCGGTTTTTGCTAATCTACGTGATCAATAATCTTTTTCAACCTTCCAGAGGGAAAGGTTTTTACATTGACATAGTACTTTTTTCTGAGGGTAGGTATCCTGGTCAGCAACATTAATATTGGAGTCAGCATCCTGATTTTGTAGTCTCTATGCGGAAAGTCGAACAATCCATGTTTCTTGAAATATCTGTAATCTGCCTGCCATAGGGGTCGAAGCCTTCCCCAAATATCGTCTCTAATAATCTTATGCCCTCCCACAGCCAGAAAGTTCTGCGGTTTGAGGTATCTTTTTTCAGCACAATCTACGAAATGCTGGGCAAAACTTTGCAGCAAAGCATCAATCTCTGCCGAGTCCTCGCACTCATCGGTAATTATGTCGACATGATTAGCATATTGTCGAGCCGTGGACGAGGCTTCGAGTATCTGAATGAGATTTGAATTTTGTCGAAGTGGTCCTGAAATGATATAACCCAATTGTTTCCCGGCAAGAGACGGTGTATGGTTCCAAAAGTAAGCCCGGTCATAGAATGTTTTCCACATAGAGGATAAATACCGGCCTTTGACCGTCCCCGCGAAGACGATCATATCCGCGGTTCTCACGCGCTGGTTATAAAAATTGGCAAACCCGTCTTGATAGACACAGTTGTAATCATATCCACACCGCATGCAACCCAGGCATGCACCACGAATATCGACATCATTTAAATCAATCACCTCGATCTCGCTGGCAAAAGATTGCTTGAATCGGGCAATCATCTTCCCCAGGTTGGTATCGCTGTCATTACTGTCTGTCAGGACCAGGATCTTTTTCCCTTTCGCGTCAACCCTCGTTTCTGGCTCGGCCGGCTGGTACGCAAAGTCGCTGAACGTAAGTGGATTGAAAAGCTTTGAGGTTGCAGATTGCTCTAGAATAGCTTTGATGAAACCCTCAGCGAAAATTGTTATCTCCAGTCTTCGTTCCTTTTTCATCATGTCGATGATATCCAAAGAGATGGCATCAACAAATTTCATTCTTAAATCTTCACAGACGGCTCGCATGTAATTATGGGCGGTATGGTCGTAGAAATGGATGGATGTGGTTATTACAGCGGCATACTTATTCTCAAAAGCATCTTCCATCCCCCTCTCAGAAATCAGTTCAATGAACCGCATATACTGAGCGGGAACACACAGCACCCAAAGACCGAAAGACCACAATACCCCGTCTGCAGTCTGGATTTCATCAATGATTTCCTGAAAGACTTTACGGTCTTTCTCTATCTTTTTTATTTGCTTTGAAACGTGAATGATTCGAAAATCATGTTGTGGATAATGTTTTTGAATGTATGCAACGTATTGTATGGTAATGCTATCTTCGCCTTTTGGGCTTCCATTCAAGACGATAATTTTCATTCTCTTTATTCCTTACTCAATTTGACGTTAGTAGACCACGGTTTATTAGCATTCCTGTTTGGCGCCAGATCCCGTTGACACAAACCTTGTTTCTATACCATGCTGTCGTCAGCCTTGATCGAAGGTATTTGATTTCTGAAGGTCTCTATCAACCCCAAAGTTGACACGAAAGCACCGCTGGGCAGTAGATACAATCCACTTCCAATGCAAAACAAGATGAATAACCATCAAGATTGTGCACAGTACCCCAAAGACAACATGGAGGCGATCTGGCATTCTTACAAGGTAAACTTTGTCGCCAAAATGGAGTACCCACGCAATCACACCGAAAGCATTAGTTGCGATAAAGGTAAGCCACATAATGCGGTCAATAAGGCGATTAGCCCGAATATTTTTGGGTATTTCATTGAGATGGCGTCCACGCAAGGCTTTGAGCCAACCCCAATGCCAGAAAACGTGCCAGGCAATGCCAGCCAGCCCCACCACCCCAAAAAAGATATGGGCAGCTATCCATTCGCGGCGGGTAAACCCGAGAAAAACACTTTCTACCTGGTGGGGGATGGTGAGCCAAAGCAAGAACCCAGTAATGATCGTTACGAGAAAAACCATAAAGAGGGTCACATCGAGCCAGAAATTACGTTTTGTAGTCTTCATTCCTATTTCCTTTTTTTTAAATCTGTGCGGTTTCCAGATCTGTTGATACCTGCCTACCCAACTTTTACTAAAAAAGCTATAGGGCAGATGCAATGATTTGTAATCCGTACGGAACAAGTGAAACTGCCATCATGATAGAAGCACTCAAATTTATTATTTCAATCCCATCGGGTGTAGCCATTAATAACGCGCCGATCAAAAACAAGATACTTTGCCAGGGAGAGAGCGTATGAGTCTTGAGCAAGGTAATGGCTTGAATGGCAAAACCGATGGGTAGAAAAACAATTCCCCAAACCAGTTTCATCCAGCCCTTTCGTGTAAATAATGTCATTATGCCTGGCATGATTTGGCCGAAAGTTTTTTCTGGTAAAGTGTCAAATGCGCTCATGGTCAGACACAATGCGCCTTTATCCACTGCCAGAAAAACTGCACCTAAAATAGCGATCATTCCACCGACAAAACCAGCCCAGGCACCGGCATCATTGCCAAGAAGTCTCATAAAGTGCAAGGCAACCACAATCAGAAGGCTAGTGTTTAGCGTTACCAACACGTGCCCGAAATGGACTAGTTTATTTCCATGAGCTCTTCGTACAAGCTCTTCAGGTCCAAGCAAACGCGGGCGCAGCAAGCGGGGGTGGGCGGCAAAAGCAAAGACAAACACAAGTGGGAATATAATGAGCGCCAGGCCAACGCCGATCTGTTCAATTTGATTCAATACAAGGTTTGCATTCATTAGTAATCTCCTTTTTAATTTTCGATTAGAGGTATTAGACCTACTATGGTCCTGATCAATTCTGTTACAAGATGAAGAGAACGCCTGTTATTACTGCTTTTTTTGTTTGTATTCATATTGTTCCTATTAAGAATTGGTGTTTGGTTTCATTAGCAACTTGTCCGAACTATCTTTGAGTGTCTAATCAAGTGGATTAAGTTTTCCAGAATAGAATAGACAGCGAGACCGATTGAGATTAGGATAAATGACCATAGCGCAAAAGATCCAATAATCTGTTGCATATTGTATAAATCACCTCTCCACCCAGTAAGCAAACCAATAGTCTCACCCACCATGTCAAGTGCCGGTCGGAGGCACAGAAGCATGAAAGCAAGGCCAGTACTGAAAGGATTTCTGGAAAAACCTCGCCTGAAGACAAATAACGCTACAACCAAACAGACGATGTCCAGCAGGTATGGGAAAGAATGAAACGTTAATTGTTGCCAACTTTGGGGAATTCCACTTGGTGTGACCCATGCACCACTGAATTGGCCCAACCAGAATCTTGGAATGAGTCGATGATCTATGGCGTTGCCTCCAACCAAATAAAGGCCAGCGGCATGACTCAACTCATGTAAGATCGTATAAGAAAAATACCAGAAAACGGGGATGATCACGAGAGATGGAATAATCTTGCGCAATGACCAATTTCCCTTAATGTATAAGACAAGTAAAGGCATGACGACGACAAGTAAGATTTCAAATGTGACCAGTAGATAGTTTTGCATAGTTAGTCTCCTAAGAATAGCGAATTGTTTGCCTATTTGCCGTCCAATGGCAGGCGATACAGGCAAGCGGCGTCAGTCCGTTTTTAGCTGTGGAGTCGGGCCTGCTCTGAACAAATCTGATAACGACGAGTGATGGCGATGGAGCAACCAAACGATCAGGTATCCAAAAATGAAATTGGACGAGGCGGTTTCGATTAAGTGCGTCATTCGTACTGCTTCAGGCATTAACGGAGTGGGGAGCAACAGTTGGCTGTTCATCAGCACGGCAAAGACCAATCCAACAGCGATGGCAGTTTCCTGCCAGCGTCCTTTCATCATGCGAATTACAGGCAAGGCCAACAATGCCCAGAGCATGCCGCGTAAGGCTTGAAAAGGCTCCAACCAGGGTGCAGTTGTAAATACTACTTTCATGTGTGCGAAGAAACTGCCTTCGTCAATTCCGCCATAATAGGCTTGCACCGCGGGGTTTTTCCAGGCAATAAAGTAGCCAAAGGTGGAGTACAAGATCATATAAGCGATTGCAATTACCGCCAATTTCCAGGCCCATTCTTTTACAGTCATAATCAAGCGTGAATTCGGCTCATTACTCGCGGCGGTATCCGCTTTTCCCTTGCCCAAAATAATAACGGCCAGAGCTGAGAATGGAGCAGCAATGAGAACGCCCATCAGAAAGAGACGCGGCAACACACCAGATGGTAGGATGTGAAAGATCGCCGATTCAATTTGTGAAATGAATGTCATCACGCCATAGAAGACAAAAAAGACGGTTGCAATGAGCCGCCAGCCCGACCAGCGCGAGCGAAGGATGATGTAAGCCAGAACAAGGGTGTCTAAAAAGCACACGGCCACTAAAGCCAAGAGTACTTTCGAAGTTTGGATGTCCATTTCAGTTTCCTTTTTTTATGTTGATAAGCACACCGTCAGCAAAGCCATAAGTCCCATGCAAACCTGTTCGGGTGTTTGGCTTGTACTGTCCTATAGCCCCATAACCCCGCCTGCTACAGACCAGCAAATGAACAGAATAACAGTCAGGGCAACTATCTTTAAACCGATGAAAACAGCTGTTTTGAGTTTCATCTCTTAATCTCCTTTTTTGCAATATGAATGAGTTTCATTGGGTGGTCCCAGTTATCGCATGGATATATCTTGTTGCATTGTTTTCAGGATTGGCAATCCAGCGTCATTTTCAGGACTGCCAGTCCTGAAGCACGTAAAACCAATCCGTTATTCTGTTTTCGCCGAAAGGGCAGCGATCGCAGATCGATTGAATCCTTTCACGATCAGCCAGACAGCCATTACTATTTCCTGTGGTGCTAAAACCATTTCCAAATAAAAACCAATACCCGAATCCATGCTGAAGAATTTCAACAACTGAGAAGCCAACCAAAGCACCGTACCGATAAAACCCCAAACGGACAACCAGCGGGGGATTAGGCGAGTGCGGTAGAAGGAGATGTACAAGCACACAGCCCCAACGAGAAACAAGATGGACCCAGTTGGCGCAAGGCGGCCTTGAAACCAATACAAGACATTTCCCATGGATTGCAAAGCAGCCGAATCGGCGCCAGTAATAATGTACTCATTACCGAGTACGACCAGTGCCAAAAAACCGAGAACCGAAAGAAAATAAAATGTCCCCTCCAATGCTCCACGGAAAAGGATCATTCCCATCGCCAGTTCTTTGCTATCTTTTCTAAAGATCGGGTAGAGGAAAACTGTCATTGCCATCAATGAAATCCCCATCATGAGGATAAGGAATGAACCCGCGGTAATCCGGGTCGATTGGGCGGCAACAATTCTTAAAAGATCCACACCAACAAGCGGTTTACCGAAACTAAACGAGGAAACCACCTCCCCTCCAATGACTCCGCTCAAAACCCCGAATGCCGTCCCCAGGAAGTAGAGGACGCCTGCCATTACTGCATTCATTCTGTATGTATTCATTTTTTTCTCCTTGTTGTGGTTGATTTTACGTAAGCAAGCGCCTACACCTATTTATGATTTGACATCTGATGAAGGATCGGGCGCAACAGGACTGACCGAGATCAACGGTATTCCCAGGTCACGTACTTTTTTCAGTAATCCGTGTAGCGCAGCCTGGTCGACGACCGGTCCAGTTAAAAGTGTTTCACCGTTCTCTTCCAGTGTGATAGTCAAGCCTTCAAACCGGACAGACCACCGGTCATCAAGGTGTCCCTTGAGGCGGATTTCATAAAGTCCAGCCCCATCATAGTATTCAGGTAAATCGTGTGTTTCATTCATGCAGCGCCTCTGTATTTTTCTCGATTTCGATGAATTTCTACTTTTTTGCATCCATTCGTTATTGCAACCAAAAGATAACGAAAAACCTGATGAGGCGTCATCATTACATGCGATGATTTAGGTGATGATTTGATTGATCTTGGGGAAATAAAAAAAAGTACCGGCAGGTGACTCTCATCCTGCCGGTACTTTGGACAGCTAATTGAGCAATTTTTACAACAAACCGAGTTCTTCGGCGTGACGGATAGCTGCCCGCCGATTATTCACCCCCAACTTGACGTAAATGTGTTGGGTATGGGTTCGTATTGTGCTCAGAGACACCATGCGTTCATGGGCAATTTCCGGGCCGCTTAATTCGCTTCGGAGCAGCCTGAGCACTTCGATCTCACTTTCGCTCAGTGGCTCAACCAATGCTGATCGTTGATTTCTGATTTTTGATTTTTCATTGCTGATGGTTGATTGTTGACTTGGCATCGGTTGCGCAAAGGCAGCCAGGAGTTTGTCCATATAACCGCTCAGCGGATGGTCTCGATTGCGCGATAGTTTTTCAATCAAGGATCGCATCGCTTCGCCTTCATCTACAAAAATGCGGATGTAACCCTCTGGCTCAGCCAGAGTCAAGGCATGTTCCAGGGAAACGAGAGCAGGAGGCAAGTTACCCTGCGCCTCGTTAGCGAGCGCATGCAGGATCAGTATCTCGATCACACTCGACAGCCGTCGGCCTTCTTCCGCTGCTTTCAGGAGGCGTACCAGCAGTTCCACTGCCTCGCGAATGAAATCATCTACCCGGTCACTCTTATAACGGGCAATGAGCACCCTGGCCAATGTGATGTGTTCGAACTCGCGCAGGTAGCTGAGATCATCGTCATGGGATAAGCCCTTTTCATGTGCCCATTCCTGAGCTTTGGCTAACTTACCCTGCAAAACCCAGATCCGGACTTTCATGGCGGATATGGGTTGTAAATTGGGCAAGGGAGTTCGGATAAACAAGCGTTCCGCCTCATCTAGCAGATCGAGTGCCTCATCCAGGTCTCCCAGCGTCTCCTTTAGTCGAGCCTGCGCCATGCACCAACGATGGTGCCAATCCGGTAACAAAACTTTCTCGCCCAGATTCTTGCTGACAGCCAGGTCTTGTGCAGCAGCATCCAGGTCGCCTTGTTCACGGTGCAGCTTGCTTATTTCAATATACACATCCTCAGTTCCCTGAGGTATTGGTTCGCCGTGCTCAGTCGCAAGTTGCAATGCGTATTCACATGTCCGTACTGCATCGTGGAGATGGCCTAGCACCGTCTTCATGGCAGCCAGGACAAAGGCGGCGTCAATTGTGTCAAGGATGTGACCGGCTTTCTGCCTGATGGCCAGACCATTGGAGAAGGTCCGATCAGCCGCTTCAAGATCCCCATTCGCCCAGTATGCGAGCCCCAGCAGCATTGTCGCCGTACCACGCATGGAGTGATCCTCCTCCGGCAAGAGGTCGAGTGCCTGTCGAGTGTACATTACGGTACCAGTCCAATCGCCAATAGCCTGGGCATGGTAAGCTCGTGTGATAGCTAACGATACCGGCAGCGATTGATACTGTTCCTCGTCCACTACAACCATACCTGTCGCTTGGTCTCGCGGTCGGTCACTGATGGTTTCCAGCCACCGCTCGGCGTCTAGTAATCGGGATTCGGCAGCCTCTACCTTGCCAGCATTCAACAATGCCTGGGCATACGCAATGCTGAGGACAGGCCTGGCATGGACCAGTTCTTTTGGTAGTGCATTCACCCAATCAAGCCACATGATGATAGACTGGGCTGCCCAACGCCAATCTGGCCATGCCAATTCAGCCAGGTTTGCTGCCCGAGAAAAATCCTCAGCTGCGAGCGCATGGCGGATGGCTTCTGCCGGCAGATCGTTCTGCTGGA
Source organism: Anaerolineaceae bacterium (assembly GCA_034429975.1). Taxonomy (GTDB): domain Bacteria; phylum Chloroflexota; class Anaerolineae; order Anaerolineales; family Anaerolineaceae; genus UBA6170. The sequence goes on from DAOUFM010000102.1 coordinate 10,738, forward strand.
ACCAAATACTCGCCCGTTGATGAAGCGTGGATACAGGATCGGGTTGCAACTCTTTCAAATACGTCTGCAGAACCTCGGCGAAGAGGTGGTGATAGCGATACCATCGGCGTTGATCATCCAACGGAATAAGAAACAGGTTGCTACGATCTAGAATATCCAGAATTTCTTTGCCATCTTGTCGCTCTGTGACAGCATTGCACAGAGAAGCACACAACCTGTCGAGGATCGCGGTTTGCAGTAAGAAGCTACGGATATATTCAGGCTGGCGCTGAAGCACTTCTTCAACCAGATAATCGAGCACAAAGCGGTGACTTCCAGTGAAAGACTGGATAAAACTGGCAACATCTTCCCGGCCTTGCATCGAGATTGCTGCCAATTGCAGCCCAGCAATCCAGCCCTCGGTGCGGGCTTCCAGCGCGGAAATATTCTCAGTTGAGAGATCCAATCCCATCATCCGGTTTAAGAACTCGGATGCTTCAGTGGGAGAAAAGCGCAGGTCCACAGCACGCAACTCGGTCAATTGACCCCGGGCGCGTAACCGCGCCAGGGGGAGATCTGGGTCTTCCCGAGTGACAATAACAAGGTGCATCTGGTACGGCAGATGCTCGAGCAGAAAGGTGAGGGCGGCGTCAACCGGTTTGGAATCAATTACATGGTAGTCATCTAGAACGAGGATGAAATTGTCCGGGAGAACGACTATCTCATTGAGCAGAGCTGGGAGCAATGATTCAGTGGACGGGAGCTGAGGGGATTGGATGGCAGCCAAAATACCTGCGCCGATCTTTGGCGCAATGGTTTGCAATGCCGTCACAAAGTAGGCTAGAAAATTTGTAGGATCATTATCCGCTTCCTCCAGCGACAGCCATGCAACCTTCTGATCACAACTTGCTACCCATTCGCTGACCAGCGTGGTTTTCCCAAAGCCAGCGGGAGCAGAGATGAGGATCAATTTGCGATTCGCCAGAAGACCTTCATTCAGTTGACCGGTCAAGCGCGGACGGAGAACAACCTTAGGCCGAGGTGGGGGGATAAATAGCTTGGTGGATAAAATAGGTGCAGACATTCTAAAATTGATTATACATCCCACCTATTTGCAGAGGAGTAAAACAAAGAAAACAACAAAGGACTAGAAAAGTACTTGACGAACCCACCTAAAACAGATACTATACGAATATCGATCAACTATCGCAGCGTGCCCGGCAAGTGTGAACCAGAGTTCGTCAGGTCGGCAGATTTGCAGAGCCCGCCGCACAAATGGCACGGATTCAGGATTTTGACTCATAACCCGGAGGTCAGTGGTTCGAATCCACTCCCCGCTACTAGGAAGGAACCAGAGTACTATGTACTCTGGTTTTTCGTTAACCCGGCGTACTGCGGTTGAATTTTTCTCAGAATCGGAGGATTTTTCAATGAACCGCAGTACTCTAAGCTCGTCAAAAAACCGGATTTCCATTCCCATCTCCAAAGCCATCGACGGCTTCATGAAATTTAAGGTAGCAGAGGGGTTAAGTAAGCGCACGATTGACTCCTATGAATTCTATCTAAACCAATGGATGGAACATGTCGGCGATCAGGATGTTGCCAAAGTCACAGCGTCCGATCTCACCAATTACATCGCCTGGATGCGTACCGAATACAAACCGCGGCGTTGGAACGGGAACAAAGATCCCCTCTCGGCCAAATCGCTGCGCAACGTCTACATTGCCTTGCGGTCTTTCTACACCTGGTTGCACAAAGAGTTCAAAATCCCCAGCCCCTTTGTCGACATCACCCCGCCCAAGTTTCCGAAGCACATCATCCAGACTTTTTCCAAAGAGGATATCGAAAAGCTGATCAAGGCCTGCGTCTACTCGCGTGAGGCTCAGACCGATGACCGGAAGGCGTTTGTCATGCGCCGGCCCAGCGCCAACCGCGACCAGGCCATTGTCTTGACCTTGCTGGATACCGGTTTGCGCGCCACCGAACTTTGCTCGCTGACCGTCGAGGACGTGGATTTGAAAACCGGCAAGGTGAATATCCGCCACGGGGTTAGTGGAGGTGCAAAGGGTGGAAAAGGCCGGGTCACTTACCTGGGTAAAGTTGCTCGCAAAGCTGTCTGGCGCTACCTGGCCACCCGGGAAGATGGAGATGACCCCAAGGCTCCCCTCTTCATCAGTGCCGGTGACCGTCCGTTTAACCGCAACAGCCTGCGCATCCTGATCCGGCGTTTGGGGGAACGAGCCGAGATCGCTCATGTACATCCGCATAAATTTCGCCATACCTTCGCCATCACCTATTTGCGTTCGGGCGGAGATGTCTTCACGCTCCAATCGCTGCTGGGACATGGTTCGCTGGATATGGTGCGCCACTATGCCCAAATTGCTGAGGTAGATGTGGAGAACGCGCATCGCAAGGCCAGCCCAGTGGATAATTGGAGATTGTAAGCGGTTGTTCATTGAGTCAGCCTTCCGGCAATAAAGACCAGGGCGCGGCCCAGGCTTTCTTTGCCTAAACTGCTGAGGTAGGCTTCTACCTCATCGCCTGCAAGAGGTACCTTATCATCCGGCGTGGACACCGCCCTACCGGACAGCCCAGCGATACGGTCCTGAACATCCGAGGACAACATAGGCGCGTAGGTGCTGTCGGTGATTTCGATGCTGTCATGCATCAGGTTCATGGAAACGGCTTTATAGTCGGCCATCGTCTGAGCGTGCAGTAAACCGAAAACGGCGTGTCCATGCCGGAATTTGTGCGGCGACTTGAAATCCAATTTCACCAGGGAGAACAATAATTTCAGGCGTTTTTCCAGTCCGTTCAAGCGGCACTTACCAGGCTCTTCATTAGAAAGACTTTGTTCTCCCCAATAGTGTTCGATGGGTGCATACCAGGGGGTAGTCGATGGCAGAGCGGAGCGGACAATCGCATCCCAACGGCGTACGGGGACAAGCAGGTCCGGAATATTTAAAAGGAAGGTGGTCGCTTTCTTGCTGTTCTTGGTATGGACGCCTAGTTCCGGCCACTGGCGAACGGTCAGGTTTTCGAGATCAAGGGCCGAGATGGGCAGGGTCACAAAGGCACTGCCGCGCATGCCAGAAAGAAACAAAAGTGCGGCAGCAGCCTGATCCCGCAATAATGCCAGGTCATCCTGCGCTGCAGGGTAAGCGATTAATTGCCTGACTTCTTCCTCAGATACAAACACATTCTCTGCGGTAACCTGAGGCTGGCGGATCATCCTGAGCGTGTCGATCCAGGCCAATGGCAAATTATTCAGTTCGCGTGGATAGGTTGCTTTTGCCCAGCGAAAAAAGCGTTTGCTGGTGTCCAGAATTTTCTTCTGGGTGCATCCTGCCAGAGTCCCTTTTCCATCTTTCCCCGGCAAACTTGCCAGATAACTGGGAAGGGTTGGGCGAATGTCCTGGACGGTTTTAAAATCTTTCTCCCCGGCCCAGAGAAGTAAGTGGCGCAAGTAAAAGCGGTAGCGATCCAGGGATGCCGGGTTCAGTTGCATCACTTCCTGGAGGTAGGTAAGATGTTTGCGGGTCTTAAGATAATTCTGTCGTTCGATCATATCGATCTCCGCGATTGATGGTGTGCCCGCATTGAGGACAAATCCCTCTAAGATGGACTAGCTTGCCTTTGATATGGCGAACTTCGGGTGACAGGAGCTGAGTGATTTGATTGCAATGCATGCAATACCCTTCACCGGCTGCCAACTTGCGATGCGTTCTTGGCTTTTGCTGGGACTTAACCCAGGCGGCAAAACTCTCGCCATTAACCCACAAGTGATCCCGGCTATCCCGCTGGTGCGGTGCGCCGGCCACAAGCCAATCCCGCAAGGTGCTATCCGGGATGCCCAATTCCTCACCCAACTCACGCAGGGTGTAGAGCATGGGCAGCAGGCCAGGGGCGCGGACGATGACGAGGTGGGGGATTTTGGTTCTACTGGGTGATTCCATCCAACGATTCTCCAATCAATAAAATTCAGTCTGTTGATAATGCCTGTAGGGCGTTACCCCGGATTACCATTCCATTCCGAGGTCAATCCATGAACCGCAGTGGACACGACCTGGTTGATCTGTTCGATATCTTCGGGAACCGGAGACTGCGACTGCAACCCACCCATACCCGTTCGAATCTTGGTGAGGGTCAAGGTCAACTGGTTTGCCAGTTTATTGGCGCGCCTGGCATCTTTGCGAACATCCTCCCAACGATGATTGGGGAAGACGAGTTCAGCGCTTATTTCTTCATCAATGTACGGTTCAACGAATTCATTTTCGTAGGCTGCAACCTGGATCGCCAGGCAGCGCGTCTCAAAACGATTCAGGCAGTGGTGAATGGAATCCAACTGATCTGAAATATCAAAGGCAGCCGATGCTTCATCCGACAATCCGGCAAGATAAGTCACAATTTCGGAGAGACGGGATAGGTCTTCCTGTAAAGTTACTACCTGGTCGTACAGCCGCCGGTTTTGTTTTTGAGTGTGTTTATCTAAATAGCAGGTCATTCGTACTCCTTGTCTATGTGAAAACTGTGATTAGGATAGCATCCTGGAATGCCCTGCTCAAGGTGTCAATATTGACACCTGCTTTTTATCCTGATTTTCTGTGAAAATCAGTTGTGATAGCTTGCATAAAGCTTGAATGTATTCTATAATTTGATAGACCATTTGTTCTATAATGCTCAAGCAACAAAATGCCGTTACCATCCTTATTCATATCATCCTTATTCATATCATCCTGACATGACCGCCATTATTGAAAATTTTCGCCATAACCAAAATTCAACTTCCCCATCTCGCAGGTTACCGAATTCGAGCTGGGGAATCTGTGTTTTAAGAAACAGGGTTCCAAATCACCCATAGGGGAGGAAATTGTAAATGCCGTTCATCAAGGCCAGCAGCGACGAAGGCGATATTCTCGACCATGAATACAAGAGGGTGAATAGTGGAGAGAATAGTCTGCCTTTATTCCCAGATCCTTGTCGGGCGGTTGTTGAATACCACGGTTCCGAATTTACAATTACGGCGAAAGAACCGCCGCCACCAGAAATTGAATGGCCAAAATTATCTATGCGAGAAAGCGAGGTGCTGCAATATTTGGCAAGTGGGCTTTCACCAGATCAAATTGCCCTGGTGCTGAAAATAAAAGTCCGCACGGTTCGAAAACACCTCGATCACCTGGAGGCAAAGTTCAAAACGGTCAGCCGGGATCAGTTGATGGCAAGAGCCGGATACCTTCGATTATGTGACCCATACCTTGTTCTTCCCCCATTTCCATAACATCTAAAATAATGGTCCGAGTTAGGGCGCTGAGATCGTTGCGATAAATGAAAAAATATACTATCATTAACGATGAACAAAATTTTCATTATCAGCAACGATCTTAAAACACACCACAACGATCATTATGTCCAACTTTCCGGACTGGTTTAAGCGAGAATATAGGCGATGGAGTCGATCCCAGCCAGGCGAAGAAGATTTCCTGGCTTTTTGTTCTCTATTAGGGTACACGCCTAATACTGTATTATCCTGGCTGCATGGAGAATCTACTCCCCAAAACGGCGAAGTTTTGAGCATCGCCGGGATGTTTGGCATTAAGGTTTACAAGGTATTGGGTCTGCCTGAACCTGATCAAGAAATTCTGAAGGCATATGCATCGTTTTCGAATCTTGCGGGGGAGCTTCGCAGTAAGGCAGCCCATGCCCTTTGGGAAGCTGACACGGAAATAAAACAAAAGCAATTACTTCCCGAATCTGATGAAGCCAAAGCAATACTTGCTGAAGCATTTGACAAGTGGGGGTTTTCTTTTTCTGGAAGTTAAATACTGGTTTCCCTATGATTGCTAGGTGGTAATTAAGTGAAACATCCTAGCTGAATCCAACCTGCTTATAATTTTGATGCCCTGTTTTGAGTAATTTTCAAGATTTGTATCCCCCAATAACCTCAAAAAGTAAATAATAAGTGGATATGGGGGGTTATACCCCAATTAAATGCCACTTCAATATTAAAACCAAGGAGAAATATCGAGTAAGAACAACATAATTACGACTAGTCAGTTAATTTGATTGACAAAATTTTCAAGCCGATATAAGATGATAACGATCCCCCAACTCATTGGCTGAGGCGGAAATGACCGAAAAAATTTCAAACCGTTTTCGTATCCTGCTAGCGCAAAAAGCTACTCGTGAGCAACGAAATATCGCCCTGAAAGAAGTTGGTAGAGAAACAGGCATCGCTTGGTCTACACTAAACGCCTGGGCTAATAATCAAGTAACCCGTTATGATGCTCCTGTTATTAAAGCTTTATGCGAGTATTTTTCTTGCCAAGTCGGCGATTTAATTATTTTTGAACATGAAGAGTGAATGAACATATGACTTATTCTAGTCGCTTAATTAAAGCTACAGCACTTTTACCAGACACCAAGGCTTTAATGGCATCTTGGGATTTATCGGTAGATGTAAATACGAATTTAAATAATGCTCGTCAAAATAATATTTTTGGAAAGGCTTCACGTTCTCGCGTAGAAGACATCCTTCGTATTTTTAAACAACGGTATTTCGAATATCCGCAAATTGGAAATGCATTGGTGACGTTGGTTCAGGCCAGGGTTCCTACCAAATGGATTGACTCCCTTCTTTATTATTATTCTGCGCAAAACGACGAGACATTAAGAGATATCGTTTTTGAAGTTGTAAACCCCCGCCGGCAAGCAGGCTTCTCAGATATTCACCTGGATCATGTTATTAGAAAGCTAAGAGATTGGTCTTCAGATGGCAAAACAACTACCCCTTGGGGAGAAGACACTCTCTTGCATGTCGCTCAACATGCGTTAGCGAGCTTACGTGATTTTGGGATCCTCGAAGGGGCTATCCAAAAGTATCTAACCCCTGTGATGCTCCCTATTGAGCCCTTTGCTTTCATCGCTTTTGATCTAATGAAAAAGAACGGATCTGGAGATCGCGTTTTACATGCACCAGAGTGGGGATTATTTAATTTAAAACCGAATGATGTAGAGGAACACCTGATTGAAGCTCACCAACAAAGATTATGCGAGTATTTCGCTGCTGGAGCAGTAATCCGGTTGGAATTTCCATTTCAGAATTTTATGGAGTTGACCAATGTCATCATTAAAAGATCTCGTTCGTAACCTGGAAACCGACCTACGCTCTCGCCCACCTCGTCATTATATTTACAATGACTTGCCATTTGCTGTCTTTTGTTATCCCCCTCAACAGGAATGGGAAATGAGACATGAAATGCAGCTTCTTAAAACCCGTCTGGAGAAGGATAAAAACTGGCAAGTGACTTTGATCTCATTAGCAGAGCTGGTTTGGCAATCAATAGATGAGACTGAGGGAATGAATGCCATAACTGCTCTTGAAAGAAGCAGTGGCTTTCCGACGGCTCAATCGCAAGTGTACGAGTATCTTTCTGATCCAGATTGGCGTCCATTACCGGACTTATTGGCTGAACGCCTTAGCGGATTGGATTCCAAGAAAGATTTAGTATTTCTTTGGCGGGCAGGAGCGCTTGCTCCGGAAATGTATCGTGTCTCTACGCTTCTAGATAAGATGAAAGGCCGGACATCCGTATCTTGCGTCTTGTTTATGCCGGCTACATCTGGAGAGAGTGAAGGTTTGCGCTTTATGGGATTGGCTGATCTGGAACCGCGCGGCAGTTATCACACCAAAATATATGTTGGCTAATCGAAAAGAGGGATCATGGCATTCACAGAACAATACTTACCTGAGTCTACTCGTAATGCTATTCATGATTTTGCCTTACGAGGTCGCGAGCTTCTGACCCGAGAAGCGCGTGACTTGCTAGAAGGTGTTTATGGGCTGCATGCTGATGGAAGCCTGGAGAAACCGGAAAGCCTCCCAACCCTCAAAGATCCTGAAACCCG
>DAOUFM010000103.1:0-3819 GCA_034429975.1 Anaerolineaceae bacterium
AAAGTCCATGGAATGTTACTCGCCATCGGAGAAAAAATAATCATTCAACCCACGGCCCAGATCGATAATGATATTTTTATTCTTGGGAAAAGCGTGAGTATTGAAGAGGGTGCCGTTATAAAAGGCGATCTTTTCATTATAGGTCAAAATGTAGTGATTGATACACTTGTACAACATAATGCATTCGTTTCCAGCGCGACTTTGGATATGGGTTCTGCCAGTGCTATTGTCCAAAACTTATATTTTGGTGGATTTCATTTTCAACAAAGTTCCGGAAGTGTTATCCAGGGGAATTTTTATGCTGGCTGTTATCAATTATCTTTGCATGGAACCGTAAATCGCAATTTGCGCACAGGCGCAGTATCAGTTGATCTGAATGGGGAAGTAAATGGAAATGCAGAAATAACCATTGACTCCAGTGGGGATGATGAAGGCATGCGGATCTGGCTGCCGTACATGCAGCAACTCCAAATACCAGACTTATTACCAACCGGTCTGAAAATAGGCGATCGGGCTTTGATCAAGGGAAAATTGATTTACACAAGCGCCAAAAGCCTGGAGGAAAACTTAACCAACTTCCCCCTGGGGGGAGTGGTTGAAAATAAATTGGATGCTCATCAAACTAATACCGGTAAAGACAAAGACATCTCTCCTTATCACCCATTCCTTTCCAGATTATTTCGGTTTATTCGCCAATTAGTTGGCTTTATCTTTTTTGCCTTGATTAGCTGGAAATTGAGCAAGAAATATATCCCGGAAGCGGCAACTTATGCAATCTCCAAACCGATCAAAGCGTTGGGCGTTGGTTTGATCAGCACCATGGTTTTTTATCTGGGATCGCTGGTATTTGTTATCATCCTTATATTTATTACCATATTGTTAGGGGTATTCACCCTGAATCAACTCAGCCGAACCGTTTTATTATTGGGAATCGGGTTAATTATGTTAACTTTGGTTTTATTTAGCATTATCGTGATTTACATCAGCAAATTTTCTTTTTCTTACTGGGTTGGCAGTATTTTCTTTCGAAAAATCAAATTTTCCAGGGCTAATAAGGAGTTTTGGAGTTTGATGATTGGGATTGTTATTTATCTTTTGTTGTATTCAATTCCGGTATTTGGATGGATTTTTGGTATTTTTATCACTTTGATTGGATTAGGAGCAATCTGGTACACATTACAAAACCATGATAAAGCAGGCTTACTGCCTGATTTTGAGTGAAACAGGGTGGTACCGCTGAACTCCTTTGTGGATTTTATTTTATTTTGAAAATGATTAGATTTTTAATTCTTTTTCAGTCCTTATTCAATGCTATAATCTATCAAAATCATTAATTTAAGGTTGAGACATGACCATGCAAAGAAAAGAGATGCTAACCTGGAATGATGTGGATCAGCTTGTTGACCATATTATTCCACAATTTGAAACAGAATTTGATGCAATGATCATGATCACTCATGGTGGTATTATTCCTGGAGGGCTGATTTCTGAAGCGCTCCAGTTGGAAACAATTTTGACAGCCGCAGTTGATTTCCCTAACGAAGTTCAAATTGAGGATGAACGAAAAAAAGGGCGTTTATTAGCCTGGCCAAAGTTTGTTCAATTTCCAGATGATAGCTTATTACTTGGCAAAAGCGTATTGATAATTGATGATGTATGGGGATCAGGTAGAACAATAACCGCTGTAAGAAACAGGGTGTTCAGTGCCGGCGGGCAACCGTTTACCTGTGTACTGCATTTCAACCCATACCGCAACTTATTTGGCAGCGTCAGGCCGGATTATTTTGCCGCGATCACAGACGCCCATATTATTTATCCCTGGGAAATTCATCGCGGTCCTGATGTGATCTTGATACAGGGTGGCGTCAACGAATAAAAAAATTTATATCATCATTTAATTCGGAAGAAGAATTTTTAAATACTCATCCACCATTTTGTCCAGTCCGAACATCAACTCGGCTTGTTTTCTGGCGCTGGTTTTAAAGTGGCGCAGGTTATTTAATATTTCAGTAGCTGAATCCGCCAAAGCATTTGCATCCGGATTTTCCAATTCCCAGTAATTTGCACCATAAGGAGCTGTTCGTCCGGCATCATTTTGCAAAATTTCTGGCAAGGATCCGGTTGCATAAGCGACCACTGGCAGCCCGCAAGCGAGAGCCTCGATAACAGAATTAGGGCAGGCAGCATTCAGATCAGCCGAAAATAATAAATGAGCAGACCGGTCCAAAGCGGGAATTTCTGTGCGAGGAACGATCCCCGCCCAGGTAATCCAGAGATCGTTAAGTTGGGAGATCGTCTCTTTTATCTCATTCGGAACTTTTCCGGCGACCACCAGTTCGATTGGCTGTGAGAATCTGGGCGCCAGATGTTGTACCAACTGGATGGCATTTTGTAAGCCCGACTCATTCCCCTGACCCAGATGCCCTTCAACCAGCAGGATACGGATATGGTCGGTTGGGTATTGATCGAAATCCTCTGGTTGATAAGTATCCAGATCGACACCGTTATAAATCACCGTTGAATTTACCTTGGAACTCCCATAAGTCGTTTGCCACCAGGAACGGGCAAATTGGGATTGATAAATAATTGAATCAGTTAACCTTTTTCGAATGGTTGCCAGGATCCAATTGCCGTACTCGCTGCGGATATAATGTTTAATCCCGGTTTTTTTCTTTCGATGAATCCAATTCATTCCATTCAAACGCTGAACAATCCGAATTCCTTTTTTGCGCGCCTGCCAGATTGTGGATAAATGTTTGGTCCCGCCAACTACCAGGATGGATTTTACCTGCGGGTCATAAACATCATAATGAGCAAGAATACCCTTTTTCTGCAGACCTTGAATTAATTTTGCCTGAAAAGATGATGGTCCCCCCAGGCCTTCCAGCCTTGGCATGAGAGCAATACTTTTTTGGAGATTATCGGTAGTTGATTGTGCGGCCATGAATGTGTTTAATAATAGAAAATCTGGAAATTCGGATCAAAACCTGGAGTTATATTCAACCAGGGCTTCTATAATTTTCTCAGCAGAGAACCCATCGCCAAATGGGTTCCTGGATTGCGCCATTTGATGATAAGCCACCTGATTTTCAAGCAGCTCGATTGCGTTGGTGATAATACGGTCAGGGTCCGTTCCCACCAGCCGTAAAACACCGGCTTTTACTCCTTCAGGACGTTCGGTAACTTCCCGAAGAACCAGGGTGGGTTTATGTAAACCGGAAGCTTCTTCCTGAATTCCGCCGCTATCAGTCAGGACTAGGGTGGCCTGTTTGAGCAAATACGCCATCGGGAGATAATCTAAAGGGGGTAATAAGGTGATATTCTCGATTTGAGATAAAAGACGATAAACAGGTTCCTGAATATTCGGGTTAAGATGCACTGGATAAATGAATTGATAGCGATCCTGATATCTTTCTGCCAATGTTTTTAACGCGCTGCAAATATCGATAATGGGTTGACCAAAGTTTTCGCGCCGGTGGGCGGTAACCAGAATCAACTCCTTTTTATTTTTACCAATGCCATATTTAGTAAAGATTTGTTGGATCTGCTCAGGGGCAGGGTAAGAGGTGATGATGCGCAAAGCATCCAGAGCCGGGTTGCCGGTAACGACAATTCTCCAGTCTTCAACGCCTTCATGCAACAGGTTTTGACGAGCATCTTCAGTAGGCGCCAGGTGTAAATCGGCTACCACGCCGGCGATCTTGCGATTGATTTCCTCCGGAAAGGGCTGCCATTTATCGCCAGTTCGCAAGCCGGCTTCCACATGCCCTATCTTAATGCGGTGATAAAAAGCCAATAAAGCGGCTGTCATCACGGTGG
>DAOUFM010000104.1:0-1613 GCA_034429975.1 Anaerolineaceae bacterium
TGATCTTAGCTTCATTTTTCTTAAGCATTTACAACTGGCGTACTTTTTTCCTGATTTATTCCAGTGAAGATTACGTGGAAACAGCCAAGGCAAAAGGCTTGCCATCCCGCGATATTGAACGACGTTATATTTTACGCCCAACTTTGCCGACTATTATTACATCCTTCGCCTTATTGTTGATTGGCGTTTGGACCGGTGCCATTATCACTGAAACCGTGTTCCAATGGCCAGGTTTAGGTCGAATTACCTATAAAGCAATTGGATTGTACGATACCCCCGTGATTGTGGGTACTACGATTATTTACGCTTATTTATTAGCCATTACCGTGTTTTTGCTTGATTTTGTTTATGCGCTGGTTGACCCCAGAGTTAAAATCGGCAGCGGCGGAGGTGGATGATGAAACAATTCATGAACAACATGCGAGAAGTTCTAAAATACCCCTCTGCGATTTTCGGCTCTATTATTGTTTTAGCTTTGATTGTGTCAGCGGTTATTGTGATGGTGAAAATCCCTTACAATCAGGCGATTGCAACCTGGCGTGGCGGCGAAGAAGTTGTCGGTAAACAACCAAAGACTGTGCCGCCCAAATGGGTTAACTGGTTTAGAAAAGACAAATTAGTTGAATCCTTGGATCTTAAAGAAGGAGACGAAGGCGTAACCGTAGAAGAAACGGTAACTGAAGGCGGAACACCGATTAAGACCACAACTTTTACGATCGATTATGACTATAAAGGGTTCCCATCAGAATTAGTGCTTTACTTTAAATCTTCATTTGATTCAAAACAGCCATTTGCAACGGTTAAATGGATTACACCGGATGGTACTGAAATAAAAATCAATAACTTTGCCATTGAGCGTACGAAAACCTATCCGATTAACCAGGAAGAAAAATTAAAGAAAAAATTAGGGAGTAATGCTCCCAATGAAGGTTTGTTTTTAGATCCAAACCCTGAATCTGAATCGAAGCTTCCTGTTCAGGGGACTTACCAACTGGTAGTCGAAACGATTACTTTTGAAGAGAACTCCACAGTAGATGTGGAATTTGTCATGCTTGGTCAGGTATTTGGATGGGCAGGGACTGATAATCTGCGCCGGGACCTATTATTGCCGATCCTCTGGGGAATCCCGATTGCGCTGGCATTTGGATTAATTGCGGCATTGGGAACCTCTGTGTTGACCATGATCATTGCTGCCATCGGCACCTGGTACGGTGGCATTGTGGATGGTGTCATTCAACGTATTACTGAAATTAACCTGGTTCTGCCGTTTTTGTCTATCCTGATCATGATCGGTACTTTTTATTCCCGCAGTATCTGGACAATCTTAGGCGCCACAGTGGCTTTGAGTATTTTTACTGGCGGCATTAAATCCTACCGGGCTATTTTCATGCAAATCAAGGAATCGACGTATATTGAGGCTGCCAGGGCTTACGGAGCCAGCGATACCAGAATCATTTACCGCTATCTCATCCCGAGAATTATCCCACTGCTTTTACCCGCCCTGGTTTCTGCAGTGCCCTCATTTGTGTTTCTGGAAGCTTCCCTTGCCCTTTTGGGTTTGGGTGATCCGGTATTGCCCACCTGGGGGAAGACGATTAACGAAGCTTATTCCA
>DAOUFM010000105.1:0-1613 GCA_034429975.1 Anaerolineaceae bacterium
TGATCTTAGCTTCATTTTTCTTAAGCATTTACAACTGGCGTACTTTTTTCCTGATTTATTCCAGTGAAGATTACGTGGAAACAGCCAAGGCAAAAGGCTTGCCATCCCGCGATATTGAACGACGTTACATTTTACGCCCAACTTTGCCGACTATTATTACATCCTTTGCCTTATTGTTGATTGGCGTTTGGACCGGTGCCATTATCACTGAAACCGTGTTCCAATGGCCAGGTTTAGGTCGAATTACCTATAAAGCAATTGGATTGTACGACACCCCTGTGATTGTGGGTACTACGATTATTTACGCTTATTTATTAGCCATTACCGTGTTTTTGCTTGATTTTGTTTATGCGCTGGTTGACCCCAGAGTTAAAATCGGCAGCGGCGGAGGTGGATGATGAAGCAATTTATGAATAATATGCGAGAAGTTCTGAAATACCCCTCTGCGATTTTCGGCTCGATTATTGTTTTGGCTTTGATTGTGTCAGCGGTTATTGTGATGGTGAAAATCCCTTACAATCAGGCGATTGCTACCTGGCGGGGGGGCGAAGAATTAGTTGGTAAACATCCGAAAACGGTTCCCCCAAAATGGGTCAATTGGTTTAGAAAAGACAAGCTGGTTGAAACACTGGATTTACAGGAGGGAGATGAGGGCGTAACGGTTGATGAGACTGTAACAGAAGGTGGCACTCCGATTAAAACAACCACCTTTACGATCGATTATGACTATAAAGGGTTCCCATCTGAATTGGTGCTTTACTTTAAATCTTCATTTGATTCAAAACAACCATTTGCAACGGTTAAATGGATTACACCGGATGGCACTGAAATAAAAGTTAATAACTTCGCCATTGAGCGTACGAAAACCTATCCAATCAATCAGGAAGAAAAATTAAAGAAAAAGTTAGGGAATGTTTCTCCGAATGTGGGTTTGTTTTTAGACCCAAACCCTGAATCTGAATCGAAGCTTCCTGTCCCGGGAACTTACCAATTGGTAGTCGAAACGATTACTTTTGAGGAAAACTCAACAGCCAATGTGGAATTTGTTATGCTGGGTCAGGTATATGGATGGGCAGGTACTGATAATCTGCGCCGGGATCTATTATTGCCGATCCTCTGGGGAATCCCGATTGCGCTGGCATTTGGATTAATTGCTGCATTGGGAACCTCCGTACTGACCATGATTATTGCCGCTATTGGCACTTGGTATGGTGGTGTTGTGGATGGAGTGATTCAACGTATTACTGAAATCAATATTGTTTTACCGTTTTTGTCTATCCTGATTATGATCGGTACTTTTTATTCCCGCAGTATCTGGACGATTTTAGGCGCTACGGTGGCATTGAGCATTTTCACCGGCGGCATTAAATCCTACCGGGCTATTTTCATGCAGATCAAGGAATCGACTTACATTGAAGCTGCCAGGGCCTATGGAGCCAGCGATACCAGGATTATTTACCGCTATCTCATCCCGAGAATTATCCCTCTGCTTTTACCCGCCCTGGTTTCTGCAGTGCCCTCATTTGTGTTTCTGGAAGCTTCCCTTGCCCTTTTGGGTTTGGGTGATCCGGTATTGCCCACCTGGGGGAAGACGATTAACGAAGCTTATTCCA
>DAOUFM010000106.1:0-1635 GCA_034429975.1 Anaerolineaceae bacterium
AGGATTCAGGATTCAGGAGTCAGGATTCAGGATTTTTCCGCAAAGAACATGCGGAAACCTTCGGCAGGAATCAGGGTTTAGGATTTTTCCGCAAAGTACGTGCGGAAACCTTTGGCAGGTTTCAGGAGTCAGGAGTTAGGAGTCAGGATTTGGGTTTGTTTAGCAGCTTATAGTGCATGGCTGTGAGCATTTTGGAAATCTCGATGGACCTCTTTTCAAGATTATTGAATTCATCCAAGGAAATCCAACCTTTAATTTTAAAAATCTCTAGAATCGTCAATGTTTCATATAATGATCCTCTTGCTATTATTAAGAAATGAGCATAATCACGATCCGTATAACGTCCTTTGCCTTCAGCGATGTTCATGGGAATTGATGTTACGGCTGCTTCTAATTGTTCTATTAAGCGATAGTGCTTCCTGTTCGAAACAAGATTTTCGGAAAGGTCTATTACCGTAGATGCAAATTCGATACTCTTTTGCCATACTACTAAATCTTTATACGAATGCCCATATGTTTGATCAATGTCGGATGAAGTATTTTGATACATGATGTCTTCCTTTGTTCATAAATATTTGATTTTCAAATTGTCTGACTAATTTGGAAATTTATTCAAAGATTAATTCTAGACCAATTATTCCAAAACCACGTTAAAATAACCCGATGAATCCTGAATCCTGAATCCTGAATCCTGAATCCTAACCCCTAAAATACGGTAAAATAGTTACATCATTCTCACAGTGGAGGAAACATGAAAGTATTGGTTATTGGCACCGGCTATGTTGGGCTGAATACGGGGGTGGTGCTGGCTTATCTCGGGCACACGGTCACCTGTCTGGATTTGAACACCGAGAAGATCGAGCTGCTCAGGGCTGGCAAATCGCCGATCTATGAGCCCAATCTGGATACGCTGCTAAAGCTGGCTTACGAAGCTCTGACCTTCACCAGCGACTACGACGCCGCCGATATCCCCAATACGGACGTGGTTTTCATCGCCGTCGGGACGCCCTCCAACGCGGATGGATCCGCCAATCTGGAGTATGTGCGCCAGGCGGCTCATGCGGTGGGGACGCGCCTGAACGATCACTTTACGGTGGTGGTCAACAAGTCGACGGTGCCGATCGGCTCGGGCAACTGGGTCGGGACAATTGTCCGCGATGCCTACATCGCAACGCACGGGATGAAGCCGAACCAGCACTATGCCATCGCCTCCAACCCCGAGTTCTTGCGCCAGGGATCCGCGCTCTACGATACCTTCTACCCCGATCGCATCGTGGTGGGGGCGGCTGACCCGCGCGGCATCGACGTGCTCACCAACCTCTACCGCCCGATCCTCAACCAGGATTTCACCGCGCCCGAGTGCCTGCCGCGCCCGGAAGGTTTCTCGGTGGTGCCGCTGGTGACCTGCGACCTGGCATCGGCGGAGATGATCAAGTACGCCGCCAACTCGTTTCTGGCGCTGAAAATATCCTACATCAACGAGATCGCGCACCTGGCGGAAAAAGTCGGGGCGGATATCACCCAGATTGCCCGCGGGATCGGGCTGGACACGCGCATTGGGCCGCGCTTCCTCAACGCCGGCATCGGCTGGGGCGGCTCGTGCTTCGGGAAAGACACGGCAGCGCTGATTTCGAC
>DAOUFM010000107.1:0-2180 GCA_034429975.1 Anaerolineaceae bacterium
CAGTTGTATACCAACGTCTACAAAAAAGGCTGCAGGGTAGTTCTGCTCGCAGTGGGTTGGATTTACTTAACCAGTTAGCTGACGATTTGAAATCCCCCCAGTTGCTTCGCGTTGTACAACGTGTCCAAGCTGCTCAACAATCCGGAGGAGTCTCCGATGTTGATCAAGCGATTACCAGTGTCATCGAAGAATTGAACGAAGAGATCGGTTACCAATCCGAAGAACAGATGCAGCGTTTGCCCCTGCGCATCACCTTACTGGCTATGCCGTTTCTCCTTGGTCCAATTGTTATCTTGTTGTTTTACCCGCTTGTTGACCGCATCCTGAAAACCCTCTCTGGGGTGTCGATTGGCGGCGGTTTCTAACTCATTTTTCAAAACCCCCGCCCAAAGTGCGAGGGAAAGGAGCCTGTTTATGTTGTTCGATAAGAAAGCATCCGAAATTCCACAGTTTGTTGTTGTTCTGGCGATCGCAGTTGTCTTGGGAGCAGTGGCTATCTGGGCCATCCTGAGTAATATCGGTACCCAAGGTGGCAGCATTGCGGACTGGATTAACAGCATCGCTGTGCCGGCTGCACACCCATAATTTATTAGCAAACCTGGTATCTGGTCTTCTATCCTGAAGACCAGATACCAAACATTAGCACTCCGCTTCCTCTGTAAAAGTGCAGAGGAGCGTTCCAAGGAGAGGAGGAATTATGTTGCATGATCGAAATGGACAGAGCGTTGTTGAGTATATCGTTGTCCTGGCGATCTTCATCGCTCTGGTTGGCGGCGCGCTCTGGGAAGTCTTTTCCACTTTAAAGGTCAAGTTCAATGATGTCAACGCCGAAATTGGGTCTTAAATCAGATTCTAAGGGGCAGGCGGCGGTTGAAGCCTTGTTAGTTCTGATGGTGCTTGCACTGGTCATTTTTGGTGGTATTGAACTCAGTCGTGGAGTAGCCATGAGGCAGGCATTGGACAGCAGCGCCGGCGCAGCTGTTCGCGCTTTATCCCTTGATCCTTCCCAATGGAATTATGCAAAGAACTTGATTCAAGAAGGGACGAACCAAAATGTGATGGGTACGGTTGAGGCTACGACCATTCAAGTTTTTGATGCTGCCGGCACTCCACGGAGTTCAGCCTGGCTTTCAGGCAGCCCATTTGGAACTACTTTTATCTTGGAGGCTTCTGCACCATTTCAGGCAGATATCCCCTTCCTTTCTGAACCCATCATGACAATACGAGTTCAGCACTGGGGAATCGTGGAGCGATATCCATGACCCCATTTCATATAAAAGAAGGTAGAGGAAATGGGGTGATCCTATTCCCTTTAAAAGCTTTTACTGGAAATGGGATGATTATTGAAAGAAAAGCACAATCCGCAGTGTGGGGATTATTATCCATCCTCGTGCTTGTAGTGATTGCAGGTGGGCTCGTGGATATTTACAGGCTGTATGCGGCACGTAATTGGGCTTATTCTGTGGCGCAAGAGGCTGCGCTTGCTGGTGCATCCCGAGGGAGGGACTGGGATGCCGTTCTCAATACAGGCTTTATCCAACTGGATCAAGCCGTGGCCAGTTATGAAGCCCAAAACGTAGTTAATTCTGCTATGCAAGCGCGTGGAATTATTGGGTACACCTCGTCAATTCGGGTTCTGCCTGATCCTTTTGGAGGAACGATTTCCGGATTTCCACCCCGTTCAGTTCGCTTGGGAGATGGATTGAGCGATTGGTCAAGTAATGAACCTGCTGTTGGAGTCTATTTGGAGGTTCCAATCCAATGGACGATTCTAAACATTTTCGGAATCGAATTGAAAACCGTTCAGGTGTTTGCATCCGCTGGGGTTGTCCAATGAAAAAATTTATCTTAAATCTGATGAAGCGTAAGAAAACATTTCTGGGAATTATCCTTGCCATTGTGATTGGTTTGGTGATCACGATCTCTGCACTGGCGGATTATGGCCATCCTATCGTTTCTTATAATCGAAATCCCGTTTCGATCACGTTCCCCAGAGCTGGAAGAATTGTTTTATGGAATGTCATCACCTCAAGCTCACCGGGGTATTTTTCGCGCTATTACTTCATCCGTAATGGCTGCAGGGCAGGGCAGAACTGCACCTATATGGATGTGATTAACAATCAAACAGTGCTGACCCCGATCACGGTTGCAGCGGGTGAGACGATCCAGATCAGAGGTTG
>DAOUFM010000108.1:0-46123 GCA_034429975.1 Anaerolineaceae bacterium
GCAGCTTTCATCTTTATCCCTTTTCAGGAGTTCTCTTATGACCAAACCCATTCATGCAGTTCTGATTGGCGCCGGTAACCGCGGTGCTGAGAATTATGCTCCGTATGCTTTGCAACATCCCGAGGAATTGAAATTTGTGGCGGTGGCGGAGCCGCTGGAAGAACGCCGCAAATCATTCGCAGAACAACACCAGATTCCGGTGGAAATGCAGTTCGAATCCTGGGAGCCTTTGCTGGAAAAACCAGCGTTGGGAGAAGTGGCGCTGATTTGTACTCAGGATTGGCAGCACACCGCCCCGGCTGCAGCGGCTATGCGCGCCGGATATCATATCCTGCTGGAAAAACCGATGGCGAATAAGCTGGAGGAGTGTAAATTGTTGCTGCAGGTCAGCCAGGAGACAGAACGTCAGATGCGCATCTGCCACGTGCTGCGCTATACACCACATTTCAAAAAAATGCGGGAGCTGCTGCAATCGGGGGTGTTGGGGCAAATTGTGGATGTCGATCACCGCGAAAATGTGTCTTTCTGGCATATGGCACATTCGTTTGTGCGTGGTAACTGGCGCAACCGTGAGGAATCCAGCCCGATGATTCTGGCGAAATGCTGTCATGACCTGGATATCTTGCCGTGGCTTTTAGGCCAAAAACCGGTGCGTCTGGCTTCCAGTGGTTCTTTGATGCACTTTAAAGAAGAAAATGCGCCGGCAGGAGCGCCCCCGCGCTGCCTGGATGGCTGCCCGGTGGCAGAAACCTGCCCTTATTATGCACCGCATATCTACCTGGAAATGGCGCCTTTCTGGAACAGCATTGCTGATACCAGCAAAGGCTTCACTCGCTGGGCAGCCCATCAATATACCGAAAATCCAGAGATGATGAAAGCGCTTAGCCTGGTGCTGCCAGCTTTGCGGCAAATGACAGATTATTCCGGCTGGCCGCTCACGATTCTGACCCACCACCCCAATCGTGAATCTATCACAGAAGCATTACAAACGGGACCGTATGGGCGCTGTGTCTACCACTGTGATAATGATGTGGTCGATCATCAGGTGGTGATGATGGAATTTGAGGATCATGCTTCGGTGACCTTGACCATGCACGGACATTCGCATTATGAACACCGCTCCACACGGATTGAGGGTTCGCATGGCCGCCTTATGGCAGAATTTGGTAATGGCGGCTCCTGGATAACGGTGGATGAGCATCGTACCGATTGGCACCAGGAATTCGACACCAGCGCTGAATTAGGTTCCGGGCATGGCGGCGGGGATTTTCGGCTGGTAGAAAACTTTTTGGCGAGTATCCGCGCTGGTACTTTTGAAGAATCGCTGCAGGGTGCAAGAGAGGCGTTGGAAAGTCATTTGCTGGCTTTTGCAGCAGAAGAGTCAAGGTTGAGGGGCGTGTTTATCGAACGCACTTGGTGGGCTTAAACTCAACTTTTTAGCTGTCTGTCTTAACATAACAGGTTTTTCTTATGGTCTCAGGCGTGCAGTGGTAAAATTACCCTTGTTTGGGATTCAAACAGGGATGTTCTATCTTGCCTGATTTAATTGTATAATATAAAACAAATGTTCTGATTCTTAATTTATTTAAGTGGAAAATGGAATGGAGTAGGTTGCGTGAGTAAGCAATATAGCGCGGATCAAATTATTGAGCTGGAGTTTCTGGATGCGGTGCGTCGCCGCCCGGGAATGTATATTGGTAATAACAACCTGCATGGTCTGCATCACATCTTGCTGGAAGTGCTGGATAACTCGGTAGATGAATGTATGGCGGGCTATGCCACCAAAATTATTGTCGTCATTGAAAAAGATGGTACGGTTGAAATCACGGATGATGGGCGCGGAATTCCGGTAGATTTCAAAGCAGATGTCCGCATGAGTACACTGACGCAGGTGCTGGTGAAACCGCATGCCGGCGGAAAATTTGGCGGCGATGATTCGGCTTACAGCAGTTCGGGTGGTTTGCACGGCATTGGCTTGAAATGTACGAATGCCTTTTCCAGTTTTCTGGAAGTGGAAGTGCACCGCCATGGTCTGGTTTTCTACCAGCGCTTTGAAGACGGTGGTATTCCAGTTACTCCGGTAGAGATTTATATCCATGCAGTCAAACCTGAGAACAAAGCCGGTGAGATCAACGAGGAGACGAAGCTGGTCCTGACTGGCAAAAAAGAGCTGGCGAAAGCTTTGGAGATAAATCATATGCAACTGGCGGTCCAGGCTGATGCAGAACAGCAAAGCGGGACGATCTTTCGCTTTCGACCGAACCGCGCCTGGTTTGCGCGTGAGATGGAATGGCCGAACCCGACCAAATTTGTACCCTGGGATGCCGAGCGATTGAGCACCCGTTTCCGCCAGATTGCCCACCTTTACCCGGGCGTCCTGATTGAATTTCTGGATAGACGCTTCCATGATGGTCCTCCGGAGGTGTTTTTCTCGAAACGGGGGCTGGTGGAATATATTGATTATTTAAATGAAGATGAAAATCCATTGCACAAACCGATTACCTTCAAAGAAACGACGGAAATAGAAGTAGAAGGCGGGAAAGGCAGCATTGAGGTGGAAATCGCGCTGCAATATGCTGGTGAAGACACCCAGATTTATTCCTTTGTCAACGCCATCCCGACGCCGATGGGCGGTACGCATGTTTCCGCCTTCAAAGCCGGGCTGACCAAAGCGGTCAAACAGTTTGCAGTCAATAAAAAATTGCTGAAGGGCAATATGGACGTGCGCGGGGATGATGCTTTGCTGGGCTTGACTGCCATTATCAAATTAACCATGACCAGCACGCCGCAGTTTCTTTCACAAACCAAAGAAAGCCTGACCAGCCCGGAAGTACATGGGCCGGTGTTATCAACCACTTACAGCTATATGAGCGATTATCTCGACAAGAATATTCCAGTTGGTAAAGTGATTGTCAACCAGGCTGTGGCAGCCGCGCGCGGGCGTGAAGCCGCCTCACAGGCGCGTAAGCTGGTGATTCGCAAATCTGCAATGGAAGCCGGCGAATATGTGTTGGGAAAACTGGCGGATATTCAGCGCCGTGGTGGCAACCCATTGGTACCTTTGGATCATACTGCCCTCTATATCGTGGAAGGTGATTCGGCTGGCGGTTCCTGCAAACAGGGACGTGATTCACGTTACCATGCCATTCTGCCGCTGCGTGGAAAAATTCCCAACGTAGAGAAGATGAAGATCAACGATATTCTCAAGAATCGCGAGATTGCTGCCATCATCGCTGCAGTGGGCACCGGTGTTGGCGCGGATTGTGACGTATCCGGTATGCGCTATGGGCGCATTTCCGTGTTGGTGGATGCCGATGTGGACGGCTCGCACATCGCCACGCTGTTAGCGACGCTTTTCTACCGCACGATGCGATCGGTGATTGAGGAAGGACGTTTCTTCGTCGCCCGGCCGCCCTTGTATCTGGTGCGAAATAAGAGCGGGAAAGAAGCGCGCTATGCCTATTCAGAAGGGGAACGCGAAGAGATCGAGAAAGCTTTTGGGGGATCTCGCAGTGTAACCGTGCAGCGTTATAAAGGTCTGGGTGAGATGAACCCGGAACAGTTGCGCGAGACCGTATTTGTGCTGCCGGATGAAATTTCCGGGAAGCAAAGCAAACGCCGAGGTAAAGCCAAAGAGGCAGCCGGCCCGGCTGAACGGGAATTGACCGCAGCGGATTTCTCGCAGCGCGATCTGCGCATGGTGATTGATGACATTCACCGCACCCGCTCACTGATTACCCGCCTGATGGGCACTGAGGTAGCACCGCGTAAAGAATGGTTAATGAATGTGGATTGGAGTGCTGAAGAGTAAGCAGCCAAATTGAGGTAGAAATGACAGACAATAATGATTTTCAGAATGAAATTGCCGAGGTTCAGGAACAAAGCCTGGACCATTTTATGGAAGAAGCATACCGGCGTTATGCAGTCCTGACCATTTTGGATCGCGCCTTGCCGGATGTACGTGACGGCTTGAAGCCGGTACAGCGCCGTATTCTGTATGCGATGGGGGATATGAGTTTGTGGCATGCTAACCCGCACAAAAAATCGGCGCGCGTGGTTGGCGAGGTGTTGGGCAAATATCACCCGCACGGTGATCAATCGGTCTACGATGCAATGGTGCGCATGGCGCAAGATTTCTCACTGCGGGTTCCATTGATCGACGGGCAGGGGAACTATGGCTCTATCGATGGAGATAGTGCGGCTGCGATGCGTTACACCGAAGCCCGCCTGGCGAGTATGGGTGAAGTCATGCTGAGCGATATTGAGAAAGATACGGTTGACTGGCGCCCGAATTTTGACGGCTCTCTGGAAGAACCGATGGTGCTGCCCACCCGTTTCCCTAATTTGTTGGTGAATGGAGCCACCGGTATTGCCGTGGGGATGTCCACCAGCATTCAGCCGCATAATCTGGGCGAGGTGTGCGATGCGGTCAAGTTTGTCGCCCAGAACTGGAAAAAACGGGAAGCCATCACAGTAAAAGAATTGATGAAATACATTCCAGGACCGGATTTGCCAACTGGCGGGTTGTTATATCGCTATCGTGTCAACGGAGGAGATGAACCGGTGGATATGATTGCCCAGGCGTATGAAACCGGGCATGCCACGCTGGTCTGTCAGGCCAAGGCGGATATCCAGGATATTGGCGGGGGTAAATCGGCGATTGTGGTCACCGAGATCCCTTATCAGACCCAGAAAAACACCATCCTGGAACGGATTGCTGCCAACCGCGAGAAATTCAACGGCATCACCGATGTACGTGATGAATCCGATTTCACCGGTATGCGGGTCGTATTTGAGGTCGCCCGCGGCCTGGATGCCGAAGATGCGCTGGACAAATTGCTGGCAAACACCCAAATGCGCTCCAGCCTATCGCACAATGCCCTGGCGCTGGTGGTGGATGAGAACGGTAAGGCGGCGCCAAAGAACCTGACATTAAGGGAATTAATTGTTGAATTTATCAAACATCGTTTAAATGTCATCACACGGCGTTCGCGCTATGACCTGGAAAAAGCGGAAGAACGTAATCACATCCTGGAAGGCTTGTTGAAAGCCATCAGCATGATCGATCAGGTTATCAGCATCATTCGCAAATCTCAAACTACTGAGACGGCGCGCAAGAACCTGATGAGTGAACTGGATCTGACTGGTGTACAGGCACAGGCTATCCTGGATATGCCCTTAAAACGCCTGGCGTCCCTGGAACGAAAAAAGTTAGAGGATGAACGCAAGGAATTACTGCAAAGAATCAAGTATCTGAAATCCATTCTGGCATCGCAGGAGAAACGCCTCGAGATTGTGATCGAGGAAACCGAAGAAATCAAAGACAAACATGCCGAACCACGTAAAACAGTCATCGTCGAGACCGAAGAGGGACATCACGCCGCGGTGACCGTCTCTGACATGGTCATTCCCAGCGAAACCCAACTGGTTATAGTGAATGCAGACGGTATCCAGCGGGTGGACGCGCGTGGCTACAAGGATTCAGCTGCGAAAGGTAAACCTTCCAGCCGGGCAGCCAATATTGCCTTGCTGCGCGAGACTATAGAACCTGCCGAGACTGTTATTCTGGTGTCCAATCAGGGGCGCTGCTGGCAAGGAAATGCTGGCCGTTTACCTCTAAGTGGAACTTTTCAGGAGATTGGACTAAAACGTGGAGAAAATGTGGTTGGCATGGGAGTGGTGCAGGAAGGCGCCAAACTGGTGATCGGCACCACTGCCGGTATGATCAAACGGGTGGAACTGACGGATGTGCTCAGTACCCGTGCTGAAGCGACCTGGGCAGCGATTATCGGGTTGAACGGTACGGGGGAGGAAGTCTTGTTCGCAGCGGTGGCCAGTGATGATGCACATGTGATGATTTGCACCTCTGGCAGTGAAAAAGTTGCTCCGCGGGTTCTGCGCTTTGAATCCGGATCGATCAACCCGCAGGCAACGCCCTCCGCTAAAGGAGTGACAGCCATCAAGATGCTGGGCGATCGCCTGGTGTCTGGACTGGTGGTAGAAGCCAATTCTTTCAAAAAGAGTTTTGCTTATTCTGTCAGTGCTAAAGGCCATGCCAAACGGATTGTATTGGATGAGTTCCCGCTGCAGGGGCGCGGTGGTCAGGGCGTACAATTGTGGAAATTAACTCCGGATACCGGGCTGGTGACCGGCTTTACCGTGGGCATGGAGAAGGATCAGATCGATATTTACTCCAGTAAGTCGAAACGCTTCCGTCTGGATGGCAAAGACCTGCCCCTGGTCACCCGTGCCACCAAAGGGGTTGATCTCGGTAAGAAGTACGTCAAAGGAAAATTGTTCGGCGAGGATGAAACCACAGCCGGATTGGTGGTGTGTTAATTATGCCGGTTAAAGCCAGTCTGCATGAGAACGAGCAGGGTGACGTTGATATCTTCCATGTGTTTGACACAATAGAAGTGTATGACGGCTCTTTGGCATTAGCAATTGATCATCTCCTAAACCATATCAAGGTTTTGGTCTCCTCTGTCTATTTGCCGGATGACAAACAATTGCAAATCGCCTGCCAACGGCACCCCTTATTAAGGAAGGGAAGCCCTGAAGTTCGCAGCCGCGAACGCATTCTGCTGGCGGACTGTATTCGCCTGCTGGATGGGCTGGTAGAGATTGCCCGATTGGCATCTTACCCGGAGACCAGCGGGCAGGCACGTCAGGAACTGGAAGAGCTGAAAGCTTCCGTCCCCTTTCTGGATTACCGCTACGAAAACGACCCCTATCCCTCTGATCTGGATCGGGAATAAATTAATCGCTTCAACACCAGAATAAAACTCCGGAGGATGATCCTTCCCCCGGAGTTTTTATTTGCCGGGAATTCGATCTGTTTTCCTTCACCACCTATAACAAAAAAACAACCACTTGTCGAAAAATTGTTGCCACGGATCATATCTTTTTTGTATACTCATTTCAATCATTGAAAGGATGAAATATGCAGATTGAAATTCAAGTGGATGAAAAGCACACAGAACTGAAAGTTGTGATCCTGACCAATAAAATGACTGAGGAGGTGGCTGAAATTTTCAACAAGCTGTCCGAAACCCAACCATTTACTCTGGCAGGTTTCAAAGAAGATAGTTTGGAGATCCTGAATCCGGAGGATATCATTCGTATTTACAGCATGAACCAGAAAGTGTTTGCTCAATCGGAGAAAGATGTATACACCCTGCGGCAGCGGCTTTATGAAGTGGAAGAAAGGTTAGCCCGATTGCGGTTTGTGCGCATTTCAAACTCAGAAATTATCAATTTGAACTATGTGATCAAAATGGACATGAATTTTAGCGGCACCATTTGTGTGCGCCTGGCTGGAAACATTTCCACGTTTGTTTCCAGGCGTTATGTAACCAAAATTAAACAAACTTTAGGACTGAGGTGAAATGATGAAAAAACAAATAATATTTAGAATGCTGATCGGCTTTCCATTGGGAATAATGATTTCCAATATCATCACCATCATTGTCTCGTATTCTATTGGAAAAGGACAGTATTATCCGGTTGTTCCGTCTCTAATTCAGCAAATAGGCAACGAAACCACAGCCGTAGTGGTGCAATTGGTCTTGTCTGGGATTTATGGAGCGATTTGGGCAGGCAGCTCGGTGATTTGGGAAATAGAAGATTGGAGCCTGTTGAAAATGACAGTGACCCATTTCCTAATCAATTCCGTTGCTACTTTTCCAGTTGCGTACTACACTCACTGGATGGAGCACAATCTGACAGGCATCGCCGCTTACTTTGGGGTCTTTATTGCAATTTATGCTGGTATTTGGGTCGGGTTGTTTGGTGTATGGAACCGCTGGGTCAAGCAAATTAATACAAAAATTCAAGAGATAAACTAAGATTTTTCTAGGGTGCGGCAGAAGATTTGCGAGGAATTGCCTTCCAGCTAAAAAATAAAAGACACTCAGCACAACCGAGTGTCTTTTATTTTGGGGTGTAAAACGATAGGGAGATTGATAATTTATCCGGCTTTAAAGTCTTCAGCGCCGGAAATCTTGCCGATCAGTTCTTCCGGATGGTGAATTAACACCGGTACGTGCTGGGGGCAAATATAGAGGTTTTTTTCTTGATAATCTAATTGAATCAGGGGAGCATTTTGATTGGTCACGCCGCAAACGATGCATTTCTTTTCCATGTGGGGTTCCTTATGTATGTGAAATTTTGATGTTGATGAGGATCAAATCGGACAAATTATATCATAATTTTATTGCCAAATCATATGTTTTTTGAGCCAGTTCACGGATAGAAAGCACCTCTTTTCCTTTAATATAGGTCTCCAACCGGTCACCGATGGGTGCCGCCCATTGGGCTGGCACTGGTTTGAGGATACCGAGGATATTTCCGGCTAACCCGGCGTTGCAATCCACGTCCACCCCGGCTTGTGCCAGCAGATGAAATGTTGCGGTCATGTCTCCATTGCCAAACCAGAGGGCATAAATAACAGCGGCAATGTTGGGGTAAGCGTGAATCCAGTTGTAACGTTCGTATTTTTGCTCGAATTCTGCCCAGGTGGCAGCCGGGTCGTGAGATTCAGCCAGTTGCTGCAAACAATCATGAACGACGGCAGCATACTCGCTCTTTTGGGGCAGGTATTCTGCCGCTTCTTTCAAAATAGAACGTACATCTGAGCGGATGAATGCTAATGAGGTTAACACCGCGGCATATAGCTCTCCATAAACCCCGTTATGCTCATGACTGACAATGCCGTCCAGGTATGCCAGCCGGGCAGCTTCCATGGGCCAGCCAGGCGCCAGCATTCCACATACCATGCCACGCATCTGAGCGCCGATCCAATGTGCAAAAGGATTGTTGAACGAACCGGATTGGGGCGGCAGAATCCCCTGGTTGAGATTACGCAGCGCCACCCATTCAGCCGACCAGCCAAATTGAATCTGGCGCACCCATTCCAGCCCAATATCTTCAGCGGTGAGATCGCGCCTCAGACGTTCGAATACGTCCAGGAGCACCAGTTCATAGACGACATCATCGTTGGTTGTTTCAGGGGTGGTGATGTACTCACGGATATCTCCGTACACCTTGCGAATTTGTTCACCGGTATAGCCTTCAATCGCAGTACCAAATGACCCGCCAGCCAATTGCCCTAACCAGCCCTGATAAATGCGTTCAGCCAGATCTTTCTGACCGGCCAGCATTGAATGAGAATTTGTTTTTCCCATAGCAGCCATCACTTCCTCCCAACGGGTGGGGTGCTGGTACTGATGGATGGGGTTACCGGGGTCGAGAGGGGCTGTATTCAGCGCTGCCAGAATTTGGGCGGTGACCACCCGCAAATCCTCGATTTTGCCAGCCTGAAATAGTTCAATCCCTGTTGGCAGCAGGGCTTCTGCCGTGCTGACATCGAAACCGCGGTTGCCGAGTGCCTGAACCATCGAAAGATATGGTATTTCCGGCGCGCCCGAGCCCGGGACTTTCGAGTCCCAGAACATCATCAGGAGGTTATCGCCATACGGGATTTGAGAGTCACTTTCATACCAGTTCGAGCTATGAACGCGCCGATCGAGTGGCACGGCTGCTTTGCGCAGGTCGCGTTCCATTTCCCATGCTTTTTTCATGCTTTTCGTTTCCTTTCCTGAATGGAATAAAAATAAAGAGCGACCAGGGTGGCTACATAAGGCACCATGGATGTAAATTGAGAGGGCATATATTGCTGGAGGAGCAGCCCGAGCCCGTCGGTAAAACCAAAAATCAAGGAGATTAACGCAATACCCCAGGGGTTTCCATTGACCAGAATTACCGCCGCCAGTGAGATCCAACCCCGCCCCGCGGACATGTTTTCACTGAAGAGGGTCACATATCCCAATGAGAGAAACGCCCCAGCCAGGCCACACAGAATGCCGCAAATGATCAGTGACCAGATGCGGATTTTAGCGGAAGGCACTCCGCTGGAGTCCAGGCTGGGAGCGTTGTAACCAGCTGCCCGCAGCCTTAAGCCAAAGCGCGTCTTAAAAATGAAGAAAGCCGAGATCAGAACGGCTAAAATGGTGACATAAACGAGTATATTCTGACCGCTGATGATCTCCCCGAGGACAGGTATTTTGTTGATCAGCGGAATCTGCAGACGAGGGATGGGCACAATATCCGGGCTTGAAAAAGCACCCTTCACGTTGAAGATCTGGCGCAGCATATAAGTGGTAGCACCCAAGGCAAACAGATTTAAGGCGATCCCGGTTACAAATTCATCCGTTTTCAGGGTAACAGCAAAAAATATAAAAATGCCAGCCATTAAGAGTGAGCCAAGAATGGCACATAGAATGCCCATCAACCAGGAATTGAAATAATAAGAACCCAACACGGCAAAAAATGCACCGCCCAACATCATCCCTTCCATGGCGATATTGAAGATGCCCGCGTAAAATGTGAACGCGCCTCCCAGAGCGGCCAGCAGAATAGGCGTAGCACCACTGATCATCCCTTTGATAAGTCCGGTGAAAATGTTCATGCTGATCTCTCTCGCGCTTTCCGTTTTGCAATTGTTTTATCCAGAAAGATGTCCAGGTATCCACGCCCGGCAACGATGACCAGGACGGTGACAGCCTGTAAAACCTGAATGAATTCCTTGGGCACAGCGGTGATTAATTCCATACCCAAAGAGCCGGTTTGAATGGCGCTGAAGAATAAGCCATATAAGAGCGTTCCAAATAATCCATTATTGGCGACGACGGCAATCATCACCCCATCCCAGGCATAATTGGCGCCCAGACCTTTAAGGAAACGATGGGGACCAGCCATTAATACCAACCCGCCTGCCAGGCCGGCTAATGCTCCGGTGACCAGCATCACGGTGACATAGTTTTTATCGATCTTAATTCCACCCAGCCGGGCAAATAAGGAATTTTGGCCGGTAATCCGCCATTCATACCCGGCGGTCAGGCGGTTGAAAACGAAATAGATGGCAATAAAAGCCAGAACCATTACAATCACGTTGGAGTTAAATTCTCCCCAGATTGGCAGCCAGCCTTTCTGGTTGATCTGCGGGGTCATTGGCGAATAGGCAGTCTGATCGAAAATCGGGTAGGAAATAGCCCAATAAGTGAAGAAATCAGCGATCATGTTGAGCATCAACGTGGTGATGAACTCATCCATGTTGAACCATTTACGCAACATGGCAGCCACTCCTGACCAGAGTGCTCCGCCCAGCATCGATAATAATAACAAAACAGGAATTAATAGAAAAGCCGGCAAATCCAGATAGAGACCGCCCACGGTAGCGAAGAGCGCGCCCATTAAGAGCTGCCCGGGTTGCCCGAGGTTGACCGGACCGGATGCGAAAGCCACCGAAGCGGATAACCCGGTCAAGATCAAAGGAACCGAATTTCGCAGAGTGGTCGCCAACGGATAAAGACCGAATAATGAATAATTGAACAGAGCACCGTATGTCTCGATCGGATCATATCCCTGAAAGAGCATAATGAAAGCCCCAATCAACAAGGCGATCAGGATTCCTACAAAGCCGCTAATTATTTTTCTTTGCATCCTTCTCCTTTCCTTCCAGCATCAGATACCCGACCTGCTCGATATCGGTCTCTTCAGTTGGCAAATCGGCAACGACCCGCCCGCGATAAAGCACCAGAATGCGATCTGTTATTCTGAACAGCTCTTCCAAATCTGCGGAGATCAACAAAATAGCTCGTTGCTGAGCTTTCATTTTCAGGATAAGTTCATGAACATATTCGATCGATCCCACGTCCAGACCGCGGGTAGGTTGATCCAGCAGCACAAAAGGAGTCTCGAGCAATAACTCACGCCCCAGGATCACCTTCTGCTGGTTCCCACCGGAGAGCGACCGGAAAGGGTTGTCCATGTTGTCCATTACCACCGAGAATTGTTCTTCAATCTGATGGGTAAATTGACGGGCATACTGGTCATTTAAAAGCAACCCACGCCAACTGGTGAAATTTGGATTAAGGCGGTGATGGGTCATCATCACGTTTTCCAGGATGGAGGCTTTAACGGCAGCCCCCATTTTGGCACGATTTTGGGAGACAAAAGAGATAAAGCGGCGACGTTCGAGGATGTCTGCAGCGGTAATATCAGTCTGGTTGATGAGGAAGTTCCCCTGCGTGATTTTATTCAACCCCATGATGGCGTTGACCAGTTCAAACTGACCGTTGCCTTCCACCCCGGCGATGCCGACGATCTCACCTTCACATACATGGAAGTTGATTTGATCCAGGCGTTTATGATGGGTTCCATCAATATAAGTCAAATCATTTACCTGGAGGACTTTTTGACCTGTTACAATATTTTCGCGCAAGGAGTGAAATAATACGGTTCTACCAACCATCATTTGAGCCAATTCTTCTTTGTTTGTCTCACTGGCATGAACGGTGGCAATTTTTTTCCCTTTGCGCATGACGGTGATGCGGTCACTGAGATCGAGTACTTCTTCCAGGTGGTGAGAGATGAAAAGAATGGTGTGTCCATGATCACGCAGGCGGCGTAACTCATTGAACAATTGGGGAATTTCCTGCGGTGTCAACACAGCAGTTGGCTCGTCCAGGATAAGGACGGAAACATTGCGATATAAGAGCTTCAGGATTTCTACCTTTTGGGCAGCTGCCACAGAGATATCATCTACTTTCGCATCGATATTCAGGTTGAATTGGAATTCATCTACCTTCTCCTGAACCAATTTCCGTGCTTTTTGTTTATCAATCTTACCGATAAAATTGACCGGTTCTGCACCCAGGATAATGTTCTCCCACACTGTGTATTGCGGTATTAATAAGATTTCCTGATGCACCATCCCGATGCCGTGCGCAATCGCTTCTCCGGGTTCCTGAAAGTGAACGGATTGGCCCTGAAAAAGGATTTCACCCTGATTAAATTGTTCCAGACCATATAACACCTTCATCAAAGTCGATTTGCCGGCGCCATTTTCACCCACAATCGCGTGGATTTCACCTTTTAAGAAATCGGTAGAGACCTGATCTACCGCTACGACATTGGGCGGAAAGACCTTGATGATATCTTTCATTTCGATCAGAGACTGCATCTGTTCTCCAAAAACCGTTGGTAACTAGAATGAAACCTTGCGAAAAGAAAGCAACGATGAAGCCCTCCCTTTTCGCAAGGTAAAAATCAGTTATTTCAAGAATTATTCGCCTTTGTACATCTCCACTTTTAAGGAACCGTCAATAATCTGTTGGCGAATTTCCATGACCTTGTCCTGAATGGATTGGGGTAGAACCTGTTCTTTGGCTTTCATATCGATATCAACGCCACCTGTGGCGATCCCATAATTGAGCACCTGACCGGGTTTGTAGGTCCCATCTTTGATGGTCTTGAAAACTTCGTAAATGGCTTTGCCGACATCTTTGATATCGCTGGCGACCACATGACCGGGAACGATGTCGTTCTGATTGGTGTCCACGCCAATCGCATAGAGATTGCGTTCACCGGCTGCCTGTAATACCCCGATACCAGCCGCGGCTGCGATCTGGAAGACAATGTCGGCGCCCATATCGTACAATTGCAGCGCAGCCTGTTTGCCTTTGGCGGTATCATCCCAACTGCCGAGATATTTGGTCTCCACCTGAATTTCGGGGTCAATCGATTTTGCACCGTTGGTGTAAGCAAAAACGAAAGCCTGGATTACCGGGTCAACATCGCCACCGACTGCGCCAATCAACTTGCCAGGGTTGATGCCTGGGATGCTGGTGTCCAATGTGGTTAGAGCTCCAACGACGCCTGCCAGGTAAGCTGATTCTTCTTCGATGAAGTCCACCGAAGTAATGGTGTTTTTCGGGTTCTGAACGACTGTGTCCAGGTTGACGAATATTTTATTCGGATATTTATCCGCATAGGCCATGAGCTGGTCTTCGAAACCGTAGGAAATCACAAAGATTACATCAGCATAATTGACGGCGGCCTGTAAGGCGGGTTCGTATTGCCCGGCGTCGAAATTGGTTTCGATGGTGCGAATTTCTACGCCATATTCGCTCTTAATCCTCTCCATGCCCAGTTGGCCGGAATCATAAAAGCTCTGATCTCCTAACGCTCCATTGATCAGATAGACAACTTTTTCTGCGGCAGGAGCCTGACTTTTCGGAGCGCAACCTACCAGGCTGATAATTAAAAATACAGTAATCGCTAAAAATACAACTTTTTTCATTTTCTACTCCTTTTTTTGTTAACTATAGATCAAATTTGCGAAATAATTTTACGATTCTCCCTCCTTTTTTTGTTGGTTTAATAATGTATCCAGTTCTATTTTATCAGGCAGGCTGGCTTGCGCACCAGCTTTCGTAACAGCCAAAGCACCGGCTGCACGAGCTTTTTCCAGAGCAGCCCGCAGATCCAAACCCTCCGCGCAGGCAGTTGCCAGACCGCCAATGAAGGCATCCCCGGCTGCGGTCGTATCCACCACCGGCACTTTAATCGCCGGGAGAATAATTTCCTGGTTATGATTAAAATAACAGGCGCCGTGTTCTCCGCGGGTGAGAATGATGTGCTGGCAACCGCGGTTGAGTAAATAGCGGGCTGCCTGCCGGCATTCTTCCAGTGTGGTGGTTGGTAATTTGGTTAAAAGCGCCAGCTCACTTTCATTTGGAATGAGATAAGTGACTTTTCGCAGGGTTTCGGCTGGAATTTGGGCAGCCGGGGCAGGATTGAGCAGGATAAGCGCACCGGCTTCAGAAGCGATGTCAATGGTAGTAGTCACAACCTCCAGCGGGATTTCTAATTGCAACACTACAACACTCGCAGATTGGATAATTGAGCGTAAATCCTCCATGTCCTGCTTTTTCAGGGTTGCATTTGCTCCGGGGATGACAATGATTGAATTTTGTCCCTGGGCGTTGACCGTGATGAGCGCTGTTCCGGTGGGATCAGTGGTTCGACTGACAAAGGTTGTGTCTACCTGGTTAAGTTGCAGGTTTTGGAGAAGCTCATCTCCGAAATGATCCTGCCCGACCCGCCCAATCATTTGAACCTGCCCGCCCAGTCTGGCTGCAGCTACAGCCTGGTTGGCACCTTTGCCACCCGGGAAGGTAAGAAAATTGTTGCCCAGAATAGTTTCACCCGGGATAGGATGCCGGGGAGCATAAACGACCAGGTCGTAATTCAGACTACCGATAACGAGGATTTTTTTACTCATGCTGGCTTCCTTGTAGAAGAACGAACCAGAATCTGGTTAGATAGCACCTCCCGTTTAATCGGGTTCTGTGGATTTTCCATACGTTCCAGGAGGATTCGAACTGCCCTTTCTGCCATGGATTGAATGGGCTGTGCGATGGTGCTCAGCGCTGGTTGCGAATAGGATGCCAGCTCGATATTGTCGTAACCCATGATTGCCACATCGTCCGGAACCGAGAATCCCAGATCATACGCAGCTTTTAAGGCGCCGATGGCCATCAAGTCATTACAGGCAAAGATGGCATCTGGTTTGTTCGCCTGGGATAATAATTCTCTGGCAGCCTGGTACCCGGAAGGGGGATGAAAATCTCCGTTTTTGATGAGGGATGGATCAATCGAAAGGCAGCGGTCATGCATTGCCTGGAGATAGCCATCCATCCGGCGAGCGCTGGGCGTAACGTTCGAAGGTCCGCGAATGATGGCAATATTACGATAGCCACTTTCAAGCAGGAACTGGGTGGCGAGGAACCCACCCTGAAAATTATCACTGATCACTGAATCAACTTCAATTTGATCCAGCAGGCGGTCAACCACCACAGCCGGGATTTTTCGATCAACTACCTCTGCAATTGAGGTAATCTCATCTCCACTGGCCATGAAAATAATCCCATCGACCTGCTTGTTGAGCAGAACCTCGGCATATTGACGCTCTTTTTCCAGGTTATTATCGCTGTTGCACAAGATGGTAGAATAGGCTGCGTTAAAGGCTTTGTCTTCAATCAGGCGGGCTACTTCTGCAAAAAATGGATTGGATGAGTCTGGAATGATGAGCCCAATGGTGAAAGTTTCTCCACGGCGCAGTGATCTTGCCAGGGTATTGGGGCGATAATTGAGTTGCTGCATAACCGATAAAACCCGTTTTTCGGTGTCTTTAGAGACAAAACGGGTTTGATTGAGAACATGAGAGACAGTTGTTACTGAAACTCCGGCTTTTTGGGCAACTTCCCTGATTGTGGCCATTAATCGAATTCTTTGGTTAGGAAAACGTTTGCGCAAACGGTTGCCTATAGAATAGCATATTGATTACTCAAAGTCAATGACCTCTATCATCTTTTTATCAGTCTATTCTCATCCAAAACTTATGAGAATCTTCTATAATCAGGTAGTAATTAGTGCCTACAGAAAAGAGGGAAAATGGAAGAAAATTTTTTAAACTACCGAAAATTTGTCCAGTTTAACGAAGAAAAATATTATAAGACCACCCTGGTTCAGTCGCAGCGATTAATGCTGGGGCTGAATTGCCTGGAGCCCGGGCAGGAGCAAAAAGTCCACGAGCATACCGGGCAGGACAAATTCTACTTTGTACTGGAAGGGGAAGGTGAGTTCACGATTGGTGCCCAGGTGAAATATGCCACCGCCGGCACACTGGTCTGGGCGCCTGCCGGAGAACCGCACGGCGTCAGCAATCAGGGCTTTGAACGCCTGGTGATATTAATGGGCATGGCTCCGGCTCCTTAAAAAGGAATCGCTTGGTAAAATTATGGAAATGGAAAAAGCAATCGAGAAATTTTATCTGGAAAACCCCGATTTCAATCTGGATTGGTATCGAGATGTTATTGATTATTCCCCTGATGTTTTCAATGTTATTGATCAGGATGGGGTGATCCTGTTTACTAATAGTCGATCTTCAGACAGGACCAGAGATTTCTTTATTGGCAAAACGATTTATTATTTTTTTCTGCCGGAATATTACCCGATCGTCAAAGAAAAGATTGCCCTGGTGTTTGCTACCGGAAAAAATAATCATTATGAATTGGCGACCGATTATTTTAATCACCGGCGCTATTATATGACCAACCTGGCACCGATTAAAAGGGGGGATAAAGTCGTCGCCATTGCGATGTATATTCGAGATATCACCGAATTAAAAACTGCCCAGCACCAATTAAATGATTTAAACGAGGAACTGGAAGAACGTGTTTATCAAAGAACCCTGGCTTTAAATGAATACGCCAAACGATTGGAGCTTACCGAAAAACTGAGCATCGCCTTAAGACATGCCAGATCGATTGCTGAAGTTTTACGTCTGTTAGGGAAACAATACCAGGATACCTTTGGCGGGGATGTAGCCGGGGTTTATGAAGTAAAAGATCAACACCTCAATTTAGCGGTTACCATTTCTGGAGAAGTTAATCCTCCAACAGTCCTTACTTCGTTTTCAGATAAATTCTTCTTTTCTCTTCTGAATGAGAATCAAATTAGCATCACTCAGGTACCGGAACAAAAGCATCCGGATTGCCAGTTTTGCGAGTTTATCCACAAAAACCAGATGCGCACACTTGTTTTAGCTCCCATTCGGGCGGAATCAGCTATGGTCGGAGTGATCTTTCTGGCTTTTAAGCAACCAACCATACTCTCTACAGACGATGAGCAGTTGATGCGTTCCTTTACGGAAGCGGGTGGCAATACCATCCATCGAATTCTGGTTATGAACCGTTTGGAAGAAACCATTAATAATCGTGAGAATGAACTGGCAGTGATTTACGACATTATGTCTATTGCCAGTGAAGTGGTTGACCTAGACGAATTACTTTATAAAGTTTTGGATCGGGTATTAAGTGCTGTTAATTGCGGAATTGGGATCATTAATCTGGTAGAGGGCGACCAAATTACGAAAAATATTAAAATCCCGGATGAACTCCCAGAAGTGTTTATCGCTGGTGTGAAACTGATAAAATCCCGATCATTTCGTCTGGAAAAAATCTTTGCTTCCGGAGATATTCAATTTTGGAAGGTGCCGAAGACAAATCTCAATTGTATTTCGGCTCTTATCCGATCAAAGAAGAAAATTTTAGGATTAATTAGCCTGGTGGGTGAATGCCTGAGCGAAGAAGATCAGGAATTGATGCATCTGATCGGCAGCATAGCGGATGAAGTTGGCCTGGCAGTAGAGAGCACGCGGTTGAGAAAACAGGCACAGGACAATCTAATATTTGAAGAACGGCAACGATTAGCCAGAGATTTACATGATTCGGTATCCCAGTCTTTGTACGGTCTGGTTTTGTCAGCTGATATCAGTAAAAAACTGCTGAAATTAAAAGAGTTTTCCACGCTGGAGAGCACTATTAATGATATTGAAACTTTTGCTTTACAGAGCCTGCGGGAAATGCGATTGATGTTGTTTGAATTACGCCCTCTGGCTTTTGAAAGTGAAGGTCTGGCGGGCGCATTGGAACTACGGTTAAATACAGTTGAACGCCGGGCCGGTTTGAACACCAGCCTGGATATTCAAGGCGAAGAATATTTGCATTCCCCGTTGGATTTGGAAATTTACCGGATTACAACCGAGGCATTGAACAACGCTTTAAAACACTCGAACGCTAACCAGGTGCATGTAAGTTTATTTGTCGATAAAGAGAACAATCAATGTGAGTTAAAGGTGATTGATAATGGCACCGGTTTTGATGTACAAACCAAAGATTCGGGGGGTATTGGCTTGCAAAGTATGCATGAACGAGCTGCTAGGGTTGGCGGTCAATTAATTGTCGAGACGAATGAAAGTTTTGGCACCATGGTACGGTTTATAAGCCCACTTAGATAAAGGGGAGGAAGAATGATACCAAAAGATGCAATCAAAGTATTAGTAGTGGACGATCACCCGATTGTCCGCAGAGGTCTATCGACTGAAATTAATCTGGATCGAGAAATGCTGGTGGTTGGTGAAGCAGTGGACGGTCAGGAGGCAGTTGAAAAGTATGAACTGCTCAAACCGGATGTAGTTTTGATGGACCTGGTCATGCCGGTAAAAGATGGAATTCAAACAACCAGGGAAATCATGCAGCTAAATCCGAATGCAAAAATTTTGGTGCTGACCAGCTTTGTAGAAGAAGATCGCATTTTTGAAGTAATTAAAGCGGGCGCTCTCGGCTTTGTATATAAGGATAAACACCCCGATCAGGTTCTGGCAGCTATTCGAGATGTGTTCAATGGGGTGCCCGTTTTGGCTCCCAATATTACCCGAAAATTGATGCGGGAAACGCAGATGAAGAAAGACGAAGTGCCGGCACAGGTGTTGACAGAACGCGAACTGGAGGTTCTTACACTGGTTGCCTCCGGGAAACCATATAAAGAAATTGCTCACCAAATGCATGTACAGGAAGCCACTATTCGGACACATGTCAGTAATATTCTGGGAAAACTAAATCTTTCCAATCGCTCTCAATTGGTCTTGTATGCAGTTAACCATCAATTAATCCAGAAAGACCAGGATTAAAAAAATAACCAAGTAAGCCGAGAGAATTGAGCTTCCGGGAATATTTACAGCTAATCAACAATTGCTGAATCAAAATTAACAATTGTTGATTAGTCTCACAGCAAATATCTATTCAAAGTCTAAACGATTATCTAATGACTTTGTGAAAATTATCACTATACTAATTATTGGATCATGCTGAAGATGGGGAGATGGTTCGAATATTAATCAAATAAAGAGAGGTTTACCAAATGTCAGAAAAATTAGTTAGTCGCCGAGGTTTCTTAAAGAAGACTGCGTTAATAAGCGCTGGTCTGGCTGCTACCGGCGGGATTGCCGCTTGCTCACCGGCTGCAGCAGGGAATGCAGGAAGTAATATTAAATGGGACAAAGAAGTTGATGTTGTTGTCGTCGGTTCTGGAACCGTTGTTATGGCTGCCCTGGCTGCCAAAGATGCCGGTGCAGAGTCGGTTTTAATTATTGAAAAAAGTGTGGCCTTCGGTGGTACTTCCGCACTTTCTGGTGGTGCATTCTGGATTCCAAATAATTATGTCATGAAGGCATCTGGAGTTGAAGATAACCGCGAAGATGCTTACAAATACTTAAAAAGAATTAGCGCCGGGCAATCTGATGATGTCTTGATCAATACCTATCTTGATAAGGGAAATGAATTGCTCGAATGGACACGAGACAAATTTGGATACGAATGGATTTTAACTGAACCAGCTTTAGGTTCCAAAATGTTCCAGGACTATTACGAGGTAGACGGATTCCGCCCTTATGGCCGAGGTGTATATCTGGCAGTGAATGGTAAATATGGCGGCGGCGGCGGCACATGGCAAGTTTTACGGGGCACAGCCGAATCATTAGGCATTGAGATTATGCTGGAAACAGCTGGCAAAGAGTTAATTACCAATGCAGATGGTGCAGTGATCGGTATCAAAGCTGAGGGCGATAATGGATTAATGAATATTAAAGCCAAAAAAGGTGTCATTCTGGGAACTGGCGGATTCGATTTCAATAAAGAAATGACCACTACTTTCTTACGTGGCCCGATTAAAGCCAGTGTCTCTGTCCCAACCAATACCGGGGACGGTCATTTAATGGGAATGGCTTTAGGCGCTGACTTGCGCAATATGCAATCCTGCTGGGGTCTCCCGATGTATCCCTTAGATGAAGAGAAACTAAAAGGCGAAGCTGATTGGCAAACATATCGAGGGAAACCAGGTGCAGTCATCGTCAATAAATACGGCGAACGAATCGGAAATGAATCGGCTGCATACCATGTCTTCAACCGTGCTTTCTGGGTGTGGGATACTGGTAAATTTGAATGGCGCAATACCCCCTCATTCTGGATTTGTGACTCATCCTACCAGGAACGTTATTTCATGCCTGGCAGTAGTTATCAAATGGGTGTAGTTCCAGAATGGATCACAAAGGCAGACACCTTAGAAGAATTGTGCCAAAAATTAGGCATCGATGTGGCTGGCTTGAATGCAACCCTGGAAGTTTTCAATGCCAATGCTGAAAAAGGTGTTGACCCGCTCTGGCATCGTGGTGAGGCTCAATTTGACTTAAATACCGCTGGAGATCCATCTCGTACCGACCTTAAAAACCCCTGTTTAGCTCCAATTGCCCAGGGACCTTTCTATGGTGCCGTAATTGCCCCAGGAACCTGCGGCACAAATGGTGGCTTACGCATTAACGAAAATGCCCAGGTTCTTGACTTGAATGGCAATCCTATTTCACGTTTATATGCTGTCGGTAACACCAGTGGTTCCGTGATGGGTGATGCCTATCCGGGTGGTGGTTCCTGCTTAGGCGCTGGTGGTGTCTTTGGCATGCTGGCTGGACGTCACGCTGCTGGTTTAGAGTCACTCTAGAGCCTTTTCAGAACTTAACCTCCTTCGAATGGGTTATGAATTTGAAAGAACATCGGCACCGCCGATGTTCTTTCCACTTAAATGAATGACTTTTGAGAGGCTTCATTAAGGTTTAATCAAGGTATGAGGGATCGATAAACCTCTTATTAACATTTGTTTACGACTCTTTAACAAATGTACAAATTTATGACAGCGATTATCTCTTTAAAAGTTAATCGCCTGTCCAATGCATTTTGTGAAATATGTCACTATACTGAGGCTTGGAGCATTCTGGAGAAGAAGGAATGGTTCGAAAATTTTTTTCAAACAAAGAGAGGTTTTTCAAATGTCAGATAACTTAGTTTCTCGACGTGGATTTTTAAAGAAGACCGCATTATTAGGTGCTGGTCTGGCCGCTACCGGTGGGATCGCCGCTTGTGCCCCAGCCGCAGCAGGCAATGCTGGGAAAGATATCAAATGGGACAAAGAAGTAGACGTTGTCGTGGTTGGTTCCGGTACGGCTGTTATTGCCGCAATCGCTGCCAAAGACGCTGGTGCTGAATCGGTTTTAATTCTTGAAAAAAGTGTTGCTTTCGGCGGAACTTCTGCCCTTTCTGGTGGCGCTTTCTGGATTCCGATGAATTATGTCATGAAAGAAGAAGGCATTGAGGATAACCGTGACGATGCCTACAAATATCTCCATACAATCAGCGCTGGTCAATCCGACGATATTTTGATTAATACTTACCTCGATAAAGGCAATGAGATGCTGGAGTGGATCCGCGATAAATTTAATTATGGCTGGTCTCTGAATGCTCCGGCTTTCCAGGACTATTATGAAGTAGATGGTTTCCGCCCTGCTGGACGATCTGTCAACCTGGTGGTAGGCGGTCAGAGAACTTCAGGTGGCGGAACATGGCAAGCTTTACGCGAGACTGCCGAGTCCATTGGTATCGAAATCATGCTGGAAACAGCCGGAAAAGAGCTTTACACCAATGCCGACGGTGCTGTGATCGGAATTAAAATCGAAGGTGATGAAGGCGTAAAGAATGTCAAAGCCAAAAAAGGTATCATTCTTGGGACCGGC
The DNA here is from genome assembly GCA_034429975.1 of Anaerolineaceae bacterium. Taxonomy (GTDB): domain Bacteria; phylum Chloroflexota; class Anaerolineae; order Anaerolineales; family Anaerolineaceae; genus UBA6170. The sequence goes on from DAOUFM010000108.1 coordinate 22,307, forward strand.
GGATTTGATTTCAATAAAGAAATGACCACTGCATACTTACGCGGCCCAATCAAGGGCAGCGTTTCAGTCCCCACCAATACCGGTGATGGTCATTTAATGGGCATGGCTTTGGGTGCTGACCTGCGCAACATGCAATCCTGCTGGGGCCTTCCAATGTACCCAATTGATGAAGAAAAATTAAAAGGTGAAGCCGACTGGCAACTCTATCGAGGAAAGCCTGGTTCAATCGTTGTCAATAAATATGGCGAACGAATCGGCAATGAATCTTCAGCCTATCATGTTTACAACCGCGCTTTCTGGGTGTGGGACACCGGCAAATTTGAATGGCGCAATACCCCCTCCTTCTGGATTTGCGATTCATCCTATGCAGAACGTTATTTCATGCCTGGTAGCGGTTACCAGATGGGTGTTGTGCCCGAATGGATCGAACAAGCAGATACACTGGAAGAACTTTGCAAGAAATTAGGTGTTGACTATGAAGGTTTCAGTGCAACATTAGACGTGTTCAACCCCAATTCTGAAAAAGGCATTGACCCGATCTGGCATCGTGGCGAAGCACAATTCGATTTGAATACCGCTGGCGATAAAAGCCGCACCGATCTAAAGAACCCCTGCCTGGCCCCAATTGCTCAGGGTCCTTTCTATGGTGCTGTAATTGCTCCAGGCACTTGTGGTACCAATGGTGGTTTACGGATTAATGAAAATGCTCAAGTTTTGGATACCAATGGGAACCCCATTCAGCGCTTGTACGCAGTGGGTAACACCAGCGGTTCCGTGATGGGCGATGCTTATGCTGGTGGTGGTTCATGCTTAGGGGCTGGCGGCGTCTTTGGTATGCTGGCTGGACGTCACGCTGTAAGTTTAGAATCACTCTAGAACTTTTTCATTGCTTCAGAGATTGAATCCGGTTATTTTCAATCTCTGAAGCTCCTCCTCGAAAAAGAGAAAGGATTTTAATGTTCAAAAAGAAAAAAGATAACGCAGTCGTTGAACAGGAAAATCAACCAGAAACAAAGAAGAAATTTAACTGGATACGATTCAGTATCATTGCCAACATTGTTCTGGTTGTCGGGATTGGCGTTGCGCTGGCATCCATGGCGATCTTACATCAAAGTGATACCAACCCAAAATTCTGCGCAACCTGCCACAATATGGAAAAGTATGTTGATTCTTACTTAACTGGAAATCACATGGATAATGCACATGCACAGGCGAATGTGCAGTGCAAACAATGCCATAGCGCTTATGATATTCCCGCCGAGATCGAGTCTGGAATTAAATTCATCACCGGAAATTATGATAAAACCATGCCCAGACGAAAATTTGGAGATGAAGTTTGTACCCAATGTCATGTCAGCATGGAACACGTCGCTGAACATACTGATTACTTACGTCGCAACCCCCATGCCAGTCACTGGCCGGATCTGAAATGCCGTTCCTGCCACATTTCACATGGCGAACAGATCGATTATTGTAGTGAATGTCATGACAATGGCGGTCAGCGGATGATCGAGGACCCATACTTCCCGCGAGTTGATAATCCGTATGATAATTATCCGGATACGACCCCCAGTTCAAGTCATTAGGAAAATTTAAAAGTCTCCATACCTTTACCTCCTCTAAATGGGTTATGATTTTGAAAGAACATCGGTTTTGCCGATGTTCTTTCCATTACCGAAGACGTCATTTAAAATTAGCGGTACAATAAGCCCACAACGGAGAATTCTATGAAATATGCGTCTCAGGCCCTGTGGTGGGGTATTAAGGAAAGTTTTTTTCAAATAGGGCGGCTGATCATTTTAAATGTGAGCTGGGTCGTGTTTTCTTTGCCGCTCATCACCTTACCAGCAGCTACTCTGGGCATGGCTTATGCTATTCGCGTGATGGTGGTGGATGAGAACAATTATTCCTGGAAGGTATTCTGGCAGGGATTTAAACGCTACTGGATCAGCAGTTGGCGTTGGTTTCTACCGGTGATTATTCTTCCAGCCATCTTTATCTATAATATTCTTTTTTTTGCGGTAGAAAGTTACGCACTCAGTGTCAGCATTCAGGCTGCTAATATTGTTTTACTGGCTATCTGGTTTTTTCTACAGACCTTTACTCTGCCATTTCTGGTTGAAGAGGAAAAACCGATCATGCGAACTGCACTGGTCAATGGTATATACCTGCTATACCGCAAACCGGGCCTCTATTTTTTAGTGACGATATTTCAAATAATGTTTTTTTTATTAAGTTTAATATTAATGGGGCCGATTTTAATCGTTTCAGTGAGTATGGGTTTATTCATTGCCATGTATTGTTTACAGGTTTTTCTGGGTAGGAGAGGAATGGTGCCTGAAGAGGAAAGCAGCAAAGTTTATAAAAAACCCGGCTCTTTATGAACCGGGTTTTCTAACTTAAAGAGTAACTAAGTTAGGGGGTTACAACTGGTAAGTCGGCAGCTTCCCATCCTAAGTAACCACCCGACATATTTAAGGCTTTGTCAAATCCGTTGAGTCTTAAAGCCAGGGTTCCAATCATGCCGCGCACGCCACTGCGGCAGTAGACGATGATTTTGGAAGATTTATCCAGTTCGCCCAGGCGGTCCATCATTTCTTCCAAAGGAATGTTGATTGCCGGGTCAATATAGCCAGCAGCATATTCGTCTGCGCGGCGATTGTCCAGCAGCACAAATTCTTCGCCGTTGATCATCATTTCGTTGACATCGACGTTTTTAACCGATGCCCAACCTTCGGGCGGATTATTAGCAAAGTTCTTGACGGCAGTGTACAGTTTTTCATCGGCTATGATAGGTTTGCTGATTTCTTCAGCGGTTACAACACCTGGATCAGACGCAAATTTTGCACCTAACCAGCCATCCATTCCGGCTGACATATTGCGAACATTGGTGTAGCCCAATAAATTGAGAACTGTCCAGGCAAATGTTGATCGTGTACCACTCTTGCAGTAAACCACGATGGGGGTATCGAGGTCGCCCGGTAAGAGCGCCAGGTTGTCAGCTAATGTTTTCACCGGGATATTGACAGCATCAGGAATGTGTCCGTTTTCTTCTAATTCTTTCGGTTCACGTACGTCGATCAGGAATAAATCTGGATTTTCGATGAGTTCAGTATTGAGTGCATCAGCCGATAAGGTGCCATAAGCTTTGTCTTTACCATTATTGGCAATGATTTTGGCGAAGAGCGCTTTGAAATCTGGAGCTGCACTGACAACAGGGAGATCTTCAGCTTCCCAGCCGAGATATCCACCACTCATATTGACAACATTTTTGTAGCCATTCAGGCGCAGAGCCAGGGTGCCGATCATTCCACGGACGCCACTGCGGCAATAGACAACGATTTTGGCAGCCGGATCAATTTCATCTAGGCGACTCATCATCTCTTCCAGGGGAATGTTAACGGCGCCATTCAGGTGGCCATTTTCATATTCATCCGGGCGGCGATTGTCCAACAGGAAGAAATCTTCGCCGTTGATCATCATTTCGTTTACGGCAGAAGGTGCAACTGCGGCCCAACCTTCAGGCGCGTTGTTAGCAAAATCTTTGACTGTTAAATATTGGGCTTCGTTGGCAATGATGCCTTTGCTGATTTCTTTGGCGGGGAGAACACCGGGGTCGGTAGGTAATCCAGCAGCCAACCAGCCATTCATACCGGCAGCCATATTGCGGACATTGGTGTAGCCTAAAGCGCTTAAGATCGTCCAGGCCCAGGTAGAGCGGGTTCCGCTCTTGCAATAGACTACGATCGGCTCATCCAGATTGGCGGGCAGTAAAGATGGATTATCAGCCAGTGTTTTGACTGGGATATTGATAGCGCCTGGGATGTGACCAGTTTCTTCCAGTTCTTTGGGCTCGCGCACATCAATGACGAACAGATCTGATTTTTCAATGAGTTCAGTGTTGAGGGCATCAGCAGCGACAGTGCCATAAGCTTTATCTTTGCCGTTTCTGGCGATGATATCAGCAAATATCGCTTGAAAATCAGGAGCTTCAACAACAACTGGCGCTTCGGTAGGAACAGCAGTTGGCTCTTCAACGACGACAGCGGTTGTAGGCTCAGCGACTACCGGTTGTTCAACAGTTGGGGCTGCAGCCGGTGCGCAGGCACCCAAAAGCATGCTGAACATGACGATAACAATTAGGGGGAGATAAAATTTTCTTGACATACCAATCCTTCTCTTTTTCTATTTTTTAGCAATTGACTTTTTCAATTGTTATTCTTTCAATTTACGGTTCAGGAATCAACCCGGGAATATTTTCGACGATCACGTCTTTGTTGTTCTCTAATTCTTCCGGTTTGACTTTATCTGCAGTCAGGAAGATATCTGCATTGCCGTGACAGGAGTTACAAGTTTCGTTTTGCGGAGTCCAGCGTTGAATATTATGCGGTGTGGCATAGTCCCAATTGGGTAGTAAATTGAAATTGGGTAAAAGATTCTCTCCATAATATTCAAAACTTTGTGGATCAACAGGAATGTGTCGAACGATAACAAAATCATAGGGTCGTTCAGTTGATTTACGCGTATTTTGACCAATGAAGAACGTAAAATACGTAGCTGAAGTCTTGAAAAATGGCATTCCGCTCGACTCACTGATGGCCACATGACAACTATCACAACTGGTGTAGGTAACCGAGTGGCAGACCTGACAGGAAAGTTTGTCCTGATGGATTTGGTGCTGGACGATGGGATCGGAAGTTTTGCCGACCTGGTCATGGCAGCTTTCACAGCTTGGCCCTTGCTGGCCTTCATAACGATGGTTTCTGCCTTCAGAATCATGCATACTGGCGCCATCGTGGCAGGCAACACAGTTCATGCGACCCTGGCGGAAGTGGACATCGCCAGGAATGCCTTCATTTTTACCCATGTATTCATTACCTACACGTGAACCATGGCAGGCAGTGCAGGTGCGGGTCATTGGAGGAGTCTTCACCATGTTGTGACCATTCAATAAGCCGCCACCGACGCTATCTGGTTGGGCAATATGGCAGTCACCGCAGGTGGTGTGGCAGGATTGGCAGTGATTCCCAAACATCTCATCCAGCGCTGCGTGATTTTCCGGCAGACTTCTGGAATACATCGCCTGAAAATATCCTTTTTGATTGACATGCAAATTGTCTGCATTTGTGGCCACAATTTCATTATGGCAATTGCCACAGGTGCGCTCTGGATCACTATCCGGGGTTGCGATCATGTTGGCATGTGCCAGATCCTTATCGCTGGCGGAAGAATCCCCGGCATGACAAACGGTACAGGCAGCTTGACCATGTTCGGATCCAATGAAGCTGCTATCAACCAATACTTTTTCCCAGGGCTCCAACGGAGCCACAGAGCCACCTCAGCCAACCCCTTCAGATTCAGCCTCGTGAGCTTCTTCTTCAACAATTGCTGTGTCAATCAGCATTTCTTTGTCTGTATGGCAGCCAACACAATTATCAACTTCTGGTACGATCTCGGTAGGAACAGTAGAAGAGGGTGTTGCCTGCGCTACGGCAGCCTTGGTTTCTTCAGCTGTTGGGGTTCTGACGATCTTTGCGGTACATGCTCCCAGAATAAGCATGGACATGCTCAGACAGAGAATAATGAATATTTTTTTCATGCGACTTCCTTCAAATTTCTCTCTTTTTTGTTCTCAGTAAGAACGGTTTTGGGTGTGAAAGAAATAAAATTTACTATTAAAATAGATATACTCATACATCCTTAATAATAATTAAGATTATTTTAATCTGTTAGTGACATATATCACAAATAGATATTGGATTATTGATAGTCAAGTTATAAGTAATTCTTATGAATTAAAAATTTATGATAAAATCAGTCATATTTGTTCAGGAGAAATTACATGTTAGATACTCACCAGTTACATGTGTTTTTAGCTGCTGCAGAAACGCTTAATTTTTCGCAGGCTGCCAAACGTTTGCACATGTCCCAGCCCAGTGTGACCCAACATATTCGCAACCTGGAAACCCATTTTGGAATGCCGTTATTCATTCGCTCCGGGAAAAGAATTTCCCTGACAGAAGCTGGTTCAACCCTGTTACCCATGGCCAGAGACCTGGTACTTTCAGCAGTCAGGGCAGATGAAATGATGGATAATCTGAAACAGGAGGTTCATGGGCATTTATGGATTGCCTGTACGACCACGCCTGGAAAGTATATACTCCCTACCTTGATGGCTGATTTTTTAAAAAAACACCCCAAAGTTGAAGCGACCATTACCGTAACCAGCCGGGATGATGCCATGAAATATTTGTCTAAAGAAAAAGCTCAGATCATGGTTTCGAGCGTATTTAATTACCATCCGGACCTGGAGTTTCACAAATTCATCACCGAACCATTGGTTTTGATTGTGCCCAAAAATCATCCCTGGACGAAAAGAGAGAACATTCAATTAGATGAGTTACGAAAAACCAATATTATCCTCCGGGAACCGGATTCCGGTTCTTACATGGTTTTACGGGATGGTCTGGCTAAAAAAGGTTTTGATATCAATGAGCTTCATAAAGTTCTGACTTTAGGAAATTCTGAAGCCATCGCATTTGCTGTCCAGGAGGGAGTAGGGGTTGGGTTTGTTTCGATGCTGGTTGCCCGCCGAATTGTTCGCGATCAGGTTAGCATCGTTAAAATTGAGGATTTTGATTTATCTCAGGATATTTATATCGGGCAACATCGCCGGTTACCGTCCACTCCCGCTCAGGTAGCTTTCTGGAAAATAGCCACAGAATCACGCAGTGAAGCGTTAGGTAAAATAAAATCTTATCTACAAAATGATTAATGGAGTTGTATGCATCCCAGATTGATTCGTGAACAAAAAACCGTGGATTTAATGATTGATCTTTATTGCCGTGATAAACACGGGATGACAGCCGGTATCTGTGAAGATTGTCAGGAAATTAAGGATTATGTGCATGTTCGGCTAAAAAAATGCCCTTACCAGGAGAAAAAAACAATTTGTGCCAATTGCAAGACACATTGTTATCAAAAAATAATGCAGGATCGAATTCGAAAAATCATGATGTACGGCGGCCCAAGAATGTTACTCCGTCATCCTGGATTAACCGTTTTGCATTTAATGGATGGTTTTCGGAAACCGGTTTTATTGAAAGATATTAAAACAAAAAAAACTCAGAGCAATTAAAATGAGCTCTGAGTTGGGTGCCCATAGAGGGCTGGTCCGCCTGTTAATTTCATTATCTCTTTTTTATTTCAAAAAGCAAGAATAAAATTTCGTTTGATGGATTCTGATGAACAATTTAATTGAAATTCCTTATGGATTAAATGGAAAAATATTCCGCAGCCCAATGCCTTTTGGGAGTTTTGATTATGGTCAGACTGCCATACAGGAAATGAAAGCAGCCGGCGTAACCATGGTCGTTAACCTTTTGGAGGATTCTGAATGGTGGCGCAGAGGAGACGTTGATTTGCCACGTCTGTACCAGGAAAACCAAATTAAAATGCTACATTTTCCGGTCGAAGATTTTGGTGTGCCGCATGATCTGGATTCCTATCTGGAAAAAGTGAATGAGGCGGTATCCCTGGCTGCGTCCGGAGAAATAATTGCGATCCATTGTTTTGCTGGAATTGGTAGAACCGGTACTTTTCTGGTGGCTATGGCCTGTTCCATCTTTGGTTGGAGCCCATTGGAGGCGGTGTTTTGGCTGCGCCAGTTTATTCCGGGGGCTGTGGAAAATGAAACGCAGCTTAAGTTCGTGATGCAGTCCTTCTAAGCACCGTTTATTATTTTGGTACGATAACCTTTAAGGCTTCTTTTTTAGCTGTGATCGAAACCGGAGATTCCCCCCACATTTCTCCATCCGCCTGCGTGCTTTGAATGGGATCAGAATGAATCTCGACAGACTGTACCTGCCAGTGCAGGGCTTTATCTTTAAGTTCATTCCCGCCCACAATTGTGGCAGCTAAAGAAAATATTTGTTGTAAATCCATTTTTCGTAAAACAAACACATCTAACAAACCATCATCGACTTTAATATTGGGGTCCAGCACCAAGCCGGGTACGCCAAAATATCCTGCGTTGGCGATCAAACAGGTTAACCCCGAGCATTCGACTTCTTTGCCGTCCAGTACCAGATGGTAGTGGGCTTCATGAATATGGTGTAAAGCTTGAATGGCACCCATGATATAGGCAAAGATCCCATAGCGTAATTTCAGGTCAGGATCGGTGCCTTCCAGCATGGCAGCTTCCAACCCTACCCCGGCTCTCAAGGCGAAAGCAGGCACTTTTTCGTCGTTGGTGATGCCCATATCCACAGCCCGAATACGGGACTTTTCGGGTTGGGTGATTAGCTTACAGGCTTCAGACAGTTTCTGAGGGATCCCTAATTCGATGGATAAAATATTACCGGTTCCACCCGGAAGAATAGCCAGAGGGATGTCGGTTCCTTGCAATCCACTGGCAACTTCCATCACGGTGCCATCGCCTCCATAGGCTGCGATAATATCCACCCCATCTTTGATTGAATTCTTCGCCAGGCAAATCCCATCGCAACGTTCCCTGGTGATGACCAGGTCCCAATCGATATTCGCCTGCCGGAAGAGGTTATTAAAAGTTCGTAAAGGGGGATTCTTTGAGCCGGCACTGGGGTTTAATATAACGCGGACATTTTTGGTAGACATTTTATAACCTGACGATAAAACCTATTTATGAATGGCAATGATTTGTTTCTATCTCATTATAAAGAAAAGTAAAGGATTTTGGAAATTAATGTAATCAAAATATTTGTCACCCTGCCAAGGATATGTTAGATTTAAACCCTAGCATTGAACTAAGAATAATATGGAAGGTGTTATGAATCAAACCCTAAAATTTATCTTAAAAATAATTGTTACCTTAGCTTTAGGCGCTGGGGCGATTTTTCTGGCGTTAGCTTTAATGAATAATCTTTATGATTATCGTTCTCCTTTATCAGCACACCCGCCTACTCCCGGAAGATCTTTTACAGAACCGATTTCTGAGCGGGTCGTTTTTGTGCTGGTCGATGGATTGCGCTATGACACAGCCGAAAATAGCGAGGTCATGCCAGTATTAAATCAATTACGCCGCCAAGGAGCGAGTGCAAAAGGACATTCACAAACGCCGTCTTACTCGATGCCAGGGTATGGTGTGTTATTGACAGGTGCCTGGCCATACCTGAGTGACGCACCGGTTTTTAATCTGACTTATGAAGAAGCTTATCCTTTCTCACAGGACAATGTATTCAGTGCTGCCAAACGTTTTGGTTTACAAACAGCCGCTTCGGGATATTACTGGTTCGAAAAATTAATCCCTTCCAAGGCGCTGGATATCGGCTTTTTTACCCCGGAAGAAGACAAAAAAGCGGACCGGGCGGTGGTTGATGCTGCCTTGCCCTGGCTGCGATCGCTTGACTACAATTTCATCTTTATCCATCTGGATCAGGTAGACCACGCAGGTCATCATGAAGGCGGACCGCAAAAAGAAGCCTGGAACCAGGCAGCCAGCCGGGTGGATGGATTGCTGGCTGAAATTGTCTCTGAATTGGACTTTTCTAAAGATACGTTGCTAATCACCTCAGATCATGGCCATATTGATCAGGGCGGTCACGGTGGGCAAGATGCGATTGTTTTAATCGAACCATTTGTACTGGTTGGGAACGGCGTCAAGCCTGGAATTTACGAGGATATCAACCAGGTGGACATAGCTCCAACACTTTCCGCTTTTCTGGGGCTAAATATCCCGGCTCTGGCACAGGGCAGGGTGTTATCCGATATGATGTATCTGCCTGAAAAAACGCTGGATGCGATGCACAATGAAACCAGCCGGCAGCAATCGAAACTGCTGGCAGACTATGCGACCGCCATTGGGCAACCATTGCCACCAGAAGCCACCAATGCCTCTCCATCCATCACGGTAGATCAATACCAAAAAGCTTTCCGAAACATTCAACAAAATCGAATAAATCGGGAAAGAATGATCCGTTTTGGCATTGGAACAGTCGCTTTGGTCCTTTTAATTTTTATTTTCTGGCGCTGGAAACCGAAGGGCTGGGTAACACCGGTACTGGCTGCTATTTTATACACGGTCCTCTACCACCTGGCTTACACAACCCTTGGGCAAAAAGTTTACTCTTATAGCTCCGTAGCAAGCCCAACCCAGTTAGTGGTTGTCAATGGATTGATTACTTTGAGCGCAGTGACCATTACCTGGTTGTTATTTTCCTTCCAAAACTGGATTGCCCTGGATCTAAAGCAAAACCTGAGCAAGATTCTGGATTTGACGATCGTCATGATGCTGATTACCTCCATCCCATTAGTCGTTCATATTCTCTGGAATGGTTTGTTTGCAACCTGGATGTTACCTAATATTTTCTTCCAATATTTGGCGCTCTTGAGCCTGGTTCAAATTTTCTTTATGGGTGTGGCAGCTCTACTATTGCTGATTGTAACTACAATCATCCTGTTTTCCAGAAAGAAGAAACCAGCATGACCCATTTGATTTTGCACGCAGCTCATCTGGATGGAAATTTACCGGCCAGTTCATTGGCTGCCCTGGAATTGAGTTTACAGGCAGGGATTTCCAGAATTGAAGTCGATATTTTCCCATTAAAAGATGGTGATTTTGCACTATTACATGACCCTGATTTAGGTGGCTTCAGTGAAAAAAGCGGTTCGGCAGTTGAGAAAACGGCTGAACAAATTCAAAATTTACGCTATAAAAATTCTCCGCACAAATTAGGAACACTCAGCCAGGCAGTTGCACTTTTGCAAAAATATCCGGTTAAAGATTTTTTACAACTGGATCTTAAACCTTATGCTCCTTTAACGCTGGGGAGTTTACAGAAGTTGCTGCAGTGGATTATGCCAATTCAGGAAAAGATTTTGGTAAGTTCGGTGGCAGATTGGGCGATTCGTTTGTTGCATCAACTGTCACCAGCCCTAAAGTTGGGTTTTGATCCACTACTATATCTTGATTTAGTAGCGGCTGAGCCACGAGAAGAAGGTGTTCCCCCTTTTCGGGTGGGCGCTTTTGGCTATCTGGATGACCATCCCCTGGCGGTACAACGCTGGGGCAGTTTAAAAGATTATTTTGCCGCCCGGGCAGAGGCTTTACTACAGCAGGTTCCCCGAGGAATTACCTGGTTTATTAATGCCCATCTACTGGAAGATAGTTTGCAGGCTGGTTTTAATTGGATTAATTTTCTGCATTCCAATGAAAACACTGTAGATGCCTGGACACTCGATTTGAATCATAAAGAATTGGCGCAAAAAATGGTACAGACCGGTGTGGACTTTATCACGACAAATGATATCCAACCACTACGTGAATTCCTGTTTGAAAATTAAACTCATTAAAAATGAAGTTCTACAACACCAGCTTAATATTTGAATAATTTATTTTTTTATACTAATATTTTAATAAATCAGAAATTAAATAAATGCATAGCAGAAACACCATGACGATTGGAATGATGTGACAGGAGAGGGGTATGAAGAGATTAGGGCGGGTCTTATGGTTGCTGGGGTTAGGGTTGCTTCTGACCGGCTGCAAGCAAATACAGTCAGCCTGGGATGAATTGTCGCCAAACCAGGTCATGAATCCGATTAACCAAAATACTGATGAGCAAATTTCTGAATCTACCACAGCAACTGTTCCTTCATTAACGCCAGAAGTAACGCCACCTTCTGACACCTCTGGTCAAAGTGAATCATATTTTCAAATTGAATCACAATTTAAACGTCTGCCGGGCGGATCTTATCTGGTCTATTATGATTCCGGAACAAATTCTCTCGAGGCACTTTCTTTTCAACTAACAACTACCACCATTGCAAAAAGCAGTCAGTTATTTAATTTTTCAACCAATATGAATTTTGGATTGGTAAATCAAACGCTTGTTGAACTGCAGGCGGGTAAAAAAATATCTATACCAGAATTTGATTCCCAGGAAAATTGCCAGGTTACATCCATCTCACGGCGGGGTGAGTTTCTTCTGGCTAATTGTGAGAATCAGCGGATTAAGATATTGCCGGTTGGACAGGCCTGGGTAAATTTATTGCCGGAAAATCTGCAATTCAAACTCTTTTCTGACCCAATTCTCTCACCGGATGACCAACAGGTTGCTTTTTGCATGCAGGACCCAGAGAATGAAACTTTGATTCACTTTTACCGGGTCGATTTGGAAAGCTGTATGCAGGGAGACAAATGTGAGTTGAGTTTGATTTCAACTAAATGTGATGAAGTTTTATCTGCCTGGTCACCGGATGCAAAAATGATTGCGATTTCGGACCAAAAACAAGGCATTCATTTTATTGAATTTCTTTATAGAACCAAAACAGAATTATTAAATCCGCTTCAAACCGGAAAAATTGATGATATGTTCTGGTCTCCGGACGGAAAATGGTTGGCTTATTCACGATCAGAAGGTACACAGCAAGATCCTAAAACATCAATTTATTTATTTAGCCTAGCTGGCAGTGAACCAAGAATGTTTTATCAAACAGACCATCCAATAAAATTGGTTGGCTGGCTGAATGTGGTATCAGAATTTAAACAAAATAATCATTATGCGATCTTACCAGGGGAGAACCAATACTGGCTCAAAGATACTCCATCCCAGGATGGCTTCAACTTGAAATTGTTTCTGCCTGCTGAGAAAGTCAGAGTTCTGGATAAAATGGAAATTGTTAAGGGAGAAAAATGGTGGCAGGTGCGGGTAGGAGATTTCACCGGATGGGTGGTGGAAAATAATCTTCATTTTCAGGACGACTGGATGTATGGGTTCCAATCGCCCGTTTTTGAACAAGGGCGGCGATTGTTGGTCAAAGTATCCGGGAATGATGTCCGTTTGAGAGAAATGCCATCATTAAGCGGCACGGTGAAGCGCTACTTGCAACCCGGCATGAAACTTAAGATTATCGACGGACCAGCTGTTGTAGATAAATATAAATGGTGGTTGGTTGAGATCGAAGGCTCCGGCATTTATGGCTGGGTGGTAGAAGAAGCGCTTTGGTATGCTGCTGGAGATTAATTTTTTCAAACGAAGCTATACGACTAATTGAAGCTGGATCCCGTTTGGGTCCGTCAAGACAATGTTTTGACCTTCTCTTTTCGTTTCAATGCCTGCTTCGGTTAATTTATTCTCAATCGTATTCAGACTTTCCTGATCGGGGAAAACCACTTCAAAGTAACGTAAACCGGCTGTATCGGGGGGTAGAGGATCAGCGCCTGCGCTTTGCCAGGTGTTGGCTCCGATATGGTGATGATAGTCGCCACTGGCCAGGAAGAGCGCCTGATGACCATATTCCTGCGTGATATCAAACCCTAATTTTGTGTAAAAGTCGCCGGTTTTCTCCAGTTCGCTGACTTTAAGGTGAATATGCCCATTTACAGTGCCTGCTGGCATCCCGGTCCATTTTTTTGGTTTTCCCTGAATAGTCATGATTAAATTATCGATGTCTAATTCTTCGGTTACCATTTCGAGCTGGCCTTCTTCATCAATTGGCCAATCTTCATATTCGCGGTCACAGGTTAATTCAATACCAAGTTCATCCGGTCCGGTTAAATAAAGGGCTTCCGAAACCCCGTGATCGGCCACTCCTTGAAGCTCAACCTGATTGTTGACCAGGTGGTAGATCAGGCGAGCCAAATCTTCGCGTTGGGGGACGCGAATAGCGACATGATATAAACCGGTCGTTTTTTTACGGGGAGGTGGGTTGTTTACCTTGTGGAGTACCAACAAACCCTGATCGGCAAGCGTTCCTAATTCAACTGAGGTCGCAGTTTTTGTGAGCACTTTCATCCCTAATCCTTGTTCAAAAAAGAAAGTAGCTCGATCAAGATTGGACACATTGTAGTGAACTATTCCGATTTGCAGATGCAATAATTGTGGTATTTCCATACAGATCTCCCTTTAATCTCTTGACCGCAGGATATCACGCTGGCTTATGTTTGTCAATTTTCTCGAACAGGCTTTATTTAATTCTGAAAAGTGACGATAACCGACATTTTCCAGCGTAATGGTAGATCATTATCCTGAATCTCAATTTTGACCGGATAAATGACATCATTAAATTTCATTGTCGGAAGATCGCTGATCTCAATCACCTTCCCTCGCAAAACTTTGCCTGGGAAAGCATCGAATTCCAATGTCACTGGATCATTAATCTTTATCTTCACGATTTTCAGTTCATTTAGATCAGTCGTGTTAACATACCAGGTGGATAGATCTGCTACGGTTGCAATTGGCTGCCCTGGGTAGATCCATTCACCTGCCTGCACATTCAGTTTCACCAGAGTTCCATCAATAGGGGCGCTGATTTGTAGATCGTCCAGAGAAGATTGAATTGCGGAGATACGGGCGTTGGCAGCACCCAGCATTTCTTGTAAAAGCATCATTTGATCGGAAGGCACATTTTCCTGATTAAATTTTTCATATTCTTTTTGGGCAGTAATTATTTCAGCATTGGTCAGTTCCAGATTCAATTTTAATTGAGCATAAGTTTGTTCCAGTTCGTTTTGTTTTCGTTTCAGTTTATTCAACGCTACCTGGGCATTGTCGACATCTTTTTGACGCTTTTTTCGTTGAGGATTATCTTTTTCCAGATCCAGATAATCTTTGAGCTTCTCTTTGGCGTCATCCAAATCTTCTTTGGCTGAAATTACGTCTTCTTTTGCCTTTTCTAGATCACGGTCGTATTTGTCTTGATCAAAACTATCCCAGGCAGCCTGGGCTATATCCACCGCTTTTTGAGCATTCAACACTCTTTGATAGGCTTGCTGTTTTTGAAGATTCCCGTTCAAGGTTAATTGATCAATGGCTTGCTGGGCTTTTAGCTGGTCGGCCTGGGCGCTTTTTAATTCGGCTTGTAGTTGTTGGGGTGCTTTTAACCGCAGGATCACCTGCCCAACTGTAACGAGATCGCCTTCTGTCTGCAGGACTTCTTCAATCTGCCCACTGGTTTGGGCAATCATCTGGCTGTCGTTGGCAGGTACGATTTCTCCATCGGTGATCACTTTGCCGGCGGTCTCATCTTCATTAGCTTCATAGATTACGGGCGTAGGTTGAGCCTGCGGAAGAACGTTACAGGCGCTGAAAAGAAAAAGGCTAATCGCCAGTAAAAAAGGTAATAAAAGTTTCTTCATCATCACTTCCTCCATAAACGGTCATAAACTATCGAAAAACTTATCCAATCACCCCTACTCATACGCCAATACCTCCCGGATAGTTAATCGGGCTGCTTTTCTGGCAGGAACGTAACTGGCAACCAGCGATAAAGCAATCAGGATAAAGAACCAAAGAATGACGCCTTTAGCTGTCATTACAAACCCTGAGGGGGCTTTAAAAATAGCAATATTAACCAGATTGGTTAAAACATAAGAAATGGGAATGGATGCCAAAAAGCCGATTAGGTAACTGGTCAACCCGATAAAAAGGCTCTCAAAGGTGATCAAACGAATAATTACCGCATCATAGGCGCCAATTGCACGTAAAATTCCAATCTCGGCAGTTCTTTCCATTACATTTAAACTCAGCGTTCCGCTGAGTCCAATACCACCGACGATTCCGGTTAATCCCGAAAGGAATAATAAAACAAAAATGAGGACTTCAATCTTTTCCAAACCTTGCTTGACGATTTCCTCCCGGGCAGTGATAGAACCGACTTTATACCCGCGAGCGGTTAAGGTGTCGTTGACGATCCCCGCCATTTTAAGTTGATAAGCCAGGTCGTGCTGGTCGGTGATGACGCGGAAAGATATGGCATGGGAAGGCGAATTTAGTATCTCAGCCAGGTTGGCATAAGGAGTAAAGGCATATTTTTGATCCAGTCCGGTGTAGTGGAAAATTCCAGTTATACGCCAGTAATCTTCTTTCCCATTCACCTCCAGCACAATTTGATCGCCTGGTTTTAACTGAGGATAGGTATTCCAGAATGCATCACTGACCACCATGGAATATTTTTCACCTGGGAGCACCCATCTACCAAAATTAACTACCCGATTAACCCAGGGGCTGTCATCAGGCGGTGCCACCAGGATAACGTTTTCGGTTTTATTTGGGCTTTTTAACAAGGCATTGGTAGATAACCAACCCTCCACGGACACTGTCCCTGGTATCTTCAAAAGTTCCTGGGAAATTTCCTGAATTGGGTAATTACGCCCCATATTGATGAACAAATCTGCCTGGTTATAACTGATAACCCGATCAATCTGATTTTTAAGCGATAATTCAACATTGAATACGGCAATGAAGATGGCACACCCCAGTGAAAGCGTGAAGATCGTCAACAGCAAACGACCTTTCTGGCGAAATGAATTGCGAATACCCAGGGTGACGATGCCATCCTGACTGTGGACATTATCCAGCCAACGATCGATCCAACTGACCTTTTCGTTTTGTTTGATCAGGTTGGTTGAAAGTGCTTTTTGAATTGGAACACTGGCGCCTTGAATGATGGGGTAGAGCGCAGCCAACACCGGAATTAGAAAAGCCACTGCAATTTGCAGGCCAATGACCCTGGGCAGGAAGATAAATAGGCTGGTGGTTTGCATTTTTCCGTTTAGAGCTGGAAGCACGTCGGCTACCAGATAGCGGCCAACGAAGGCGCTGGCAGGTATGGCCAGCAAAACAGAGATGAGACTGAGAAAAAGCACCAACACCAGATACATCCCGATAATCTGATTGCGCTGGCCACCAATCAGTTTCATCACCCCAATTTGACGGATGTGCTGAGCCATAAGGGCGTTCATTGTATTAATAATCAAGGCACTGCTCAAGACTAAAATGAAGACCCCAATAAACCCAATGATGATGGCAATTGCATCGGTATAGTTGGAGAAAGGTTGATCGATTGCGCGTTTTATCGATTGGCTATATATATTCCTGCCGCTATTTTTAATTTCCTGGCTGATTTTCTTTGCGATATTTTCGATCTGCTCGATATTGTTTGGATCGCCTTTGACCGTAATGATTAAGTTGTTAAAGTTGCGGGGTTGATGTAGGGATTCCAGAGTTTCTGCGGCAATATATCCGATGCGTTCGTTGAAAGTGATAACCAGGTCGGAACTATAGTCATGTACTGTGCCAACAACCTTCAAGGTTCGTTGGGTGCCATCTGGCAGATCAACCAGAATGGATGACCCGATACCTACCGGCAGCGTTTCCAATGAGTCTTCGGTCAGGAGCAACTCATTTTTCCCGGGGATCTTTTTTCCTTTTTCGGGGGTCAGAATCTTAATGCGTTGCTGTTCAAAATCATTCAGAGCAATAATACTGATCGTTAGTTTATCGCCACTGCTTGGGTTTTTTACTTTGGCCGTCATAGTCGTCTGGGCTGAAACATCCTTAACGCCCTCAATGTGCTGGACGGTTTGGATAAATTCGTCGTCGAACAAGTCGGTTTGAATTTGTATATTCGCCGGGTTGGTGGATAAATAGGTAGCCAAAATACTTTGGGGAACAACAATGAAGCCAATTCCTACCACGCCAACCGCAAACACACCAATGGTGATGGAAGCAATGATCAGGAAGGAACGTGATTTATGCTCCCAAAAATCGGCGATGACCTTCTTCCAGCGCGGTCTCATACAGTGGTCTCCGGTTTAGAAGAATGTTGATCCCCATTCCAATCATCGCGGGCAATTTCCCCATCCACCAGCTTCAGGGTGCGTTTGGCACGCCTGGCCAGCTCTTCGTTATGGGTCACCATGATGATGGTTTTACCGGTATCGGATAATTGTTGAAAGATGTTGAAAATTTTATCTGCCTCCCGGGAACTGAGATTACCGGTGGGTTCGTCCGCGATCAGGATTGGAGGATCATTCGCCAATGCTCTCGCAATGGCCGTACTTTGTTGTTGTCCGCCAGACACCAGGAAAGGTTTTTTATGAGCATAATGCTTTAAATTGACCATCTCCAAAAGGGAATAAGCTCTTTCCACGCGTTCTGCATGAGAGTATTTGTGTGCGATTTGCATGGGTATCATCACGTTTTCAAGCAGGGTTAACACCGGAATCAATTGATAGAACTGGAAAACGATCCCCAGGTTCTCGCCACGCCATTTTGCCATTCTTGTTTCAGGTAATTGGTGAATGGATTGCCCGTCAATCATGACCTGACCGGTGGTGGGTTTATCGATCCCCGTAATCATATTCATTAAAGTAGATTTTCCACTGCCTGAGCGCCCCACTACGGCGGTAAATTCATGCTGGTTAAAGGTGACGTTCACATCTTTCAATGCAACAAACTGAGTGTCTGCCACCTGAAAGATTTTATTTATATTTTCCAGTTTTACAAAAGCAGATGAATTGTTCAAGGCGTATCACCTCTTTTGTATTCCTGTTTTATCATACCGTCTGTTAACACCAGAATTTGATCAAATAGCGGCGCCAATGATTGGTCATGGGTGACCATAATGACGGTTTTTCCATTGGCAACAATGTTCTTAAAGATGCTGAAAATTAAGCGCCCGGTTTGTGAATCAAGTGACCCGGTTGGTTCATCCGCCACGATAATTTGGGGATCATTGATAAGTGCCCGTGCAATGGCTACCCTCTGGCGCTGCCCTCCGGAAATGGCGGCTGGTGTTTTATAGGCGTGTTCTGCTATTTCCAACTGCTCTAAAATTTGCATGGCGTGTTTTACACTCTGCGTCCGGGAATAATGGTCACAAAAATCAAGGGGTAACATAATATTATCAAGCAGGCTGATTTGATTGAGCAGTTCAAAGGATTGATAGACAATCCCAATGTGGTTCCCTCGCCAGCGGGTCAACTTCTCCTGGGATAACAGGTGGATCGGTTCTCCATCAATCCATAACTCACCGGTGGTGGTGCGATCGACCCCGGTGAGGATATTGATCAGGGTTGATTTTCCAGCGCCGGAATTACCAATAATCCCTACAAAAGTTCCCTGGTGGATTTGAATATTCAAAGATTTCAATGCCTGAACATCCCCGGCTGGGGAAAAGTATGTCTTGGAAACATTATTTATTTCAATATAAGCGCGCTTTGTTCTTTCCATTAATAATTTACTTATGTTTTTTATTTTACAAATGAAGTATTTCTTGACTGATTATCGTAAAATAGATTGTGATGAATGTCAATCAATCTGTAAAAATGAGAATTTTGAGTCTGTAAAATACTTTACAGAAAGGAAAAATGTGTCAATGAAAAATTTACAGGATTTACGGGTACAACGAACAAGAAAATGGCTGCAGGAGGCGCTCCTGTCCTTGCTGGCGGATAAGCCTTTCACCAAAATATCGGTGGCTGAGATCACAACAAAAGCCCAGGTATCCCGCCCTACTTTCTACCTGCATTACAGAACAAAGGAAGAGGTGCTGGAAGATTATCTGGATTCTATTTACCGGGATTTCATGGACGATATGCAACCTTACCTTGATTCCATCATTCAGGGAAAAATGGCAGTGAAACTCTTTGAACAGATCGCCGATCAGGAGGTTTTTTTACGCTCTTTGATTAATTCGGAAGTCGCTTATTTGGTGATGCAAAAATTGCATCAGTATTGTTACGACGTGATTAGCCAGGCATTAATCCAGATAATAGATCCAGCGATCGAAAATGAAACTTGGAATATTGTGGTAGCCAGTATTGCAGGCAGTGTTTATGCCATGGGAGTACAATGGCTGCAGATGGGCATGACATTGCAACCAAAAGAAATGGGAGAACTGACCATGCGTTTAATCAGCCCAGGCATTCGGGATGTGTTGATGCAAAATAGCCAAAAAAATGAAATCGATGTTGGATTGACTTCTTAGTTTCGTTATGTTATCCTATACAAAAATGTATAGGATAAACGAACTTCTTGAATTAACGAAATATATTCCACACGAATGACCTTGCTCTTTTGTGGAATATTCAGGAGCGCTCTCTTTTATACATCACAATTTCTCGATATTTGAAAAAGAAAATCCTTTACCCAATTTACAAAGGTCTGTATTCAACGCTGCCGGTTGATCAACTTAACCCCCTGGAATTAGGAAGATCAATCATCCATTCTTACACATATCTTTCTACTGAGTCGGTACTTGCTCTGGCTGGCATCATTTCCCAGATTGTTTTTGAATATACATTTATTGCCAATCAATCGAAAAAGGTAACCATCGGAGATTGGACTTTCCGTTACCGTCAGATGAAAGATGAATATCTTTTTAACCCGATAGGGATAAGCCAACAAGCTTACGGTTTGAGCGCGTCAGTTGAGCGGTCTGTTGCGGATTTGTTATATTACAATCCACATTACCATTTTGATATCGTCGAGCTCATTGACTTCGAAAAAGTTGACCTCATTCAGAAAGAAGTTGGTTATGGTTGATTATTCGTTACGGCCGGAAGATATTTTTCATAAATCACAATTATTTCGGTTATTGATTGAAATAGTTGATGAACCTTTGATTATTTTGGAAAATTAATCGAATTTATAAAAACCAGGGTTAATCAAACGATTATTAACGAAGATTTAAATTCACTGCTTCCTTACCGACAATTTTCTCAAATTCGAAAGATTTTAATTCCGGAAACAATCTCATTATTAGAAGCAGAAAGATTAAAGCTTGAGCACTCAAATTCTTGAGTGGATGCATGATCTTAAATTATTTGGTAAGATCAAAGCATGATGGCTGAGAATCTCTCCAATTCACTGTTAACCCAAACCCTGGAAGGTGTTTTAGAAAGAATCACCTATCAGAACGATGAAAACGGTTATACGATTGCAAAAATCGTTCAAAAAGGGAAGGTGCAGCCGGTAACCGTGGTGGGCGCCCTGGCAGGGGTGCAGGTGGGCGAATCGCTGGTGTTAACTGGCTTGTGGGTTAATCATCCCCAATATGGGCGGCAATTTGATGTCAAGTCCTATACTGTCCGCTATCCGGCCACTCTGGAAGGGATTCGCAAATATCTGGGCAGCGGATT
This sequence comes from Anaerolineaceae bacterium, assembly GCA_034429975.1. GTDB lineage: Bacteria > Chloroflexota > Anaerolineae > Anaerolineales > Anaerolineaceae > UBA6170. The sequence goes on from DAOUFM010000108.1 coordinate 43,209, forward strand.
AATCAAAGGCGTTGGCCCGGTCACTGCACGCAAAATCGTGGACCACTTTGGCTTAAAAACGCTAGATATTCTGGATAACAGCCCTGAAAAAATACTAGAAGTATCTGGGATTGGCCCATCCAAAGCTGATCTGATTGGGAATGCCTGGGTTGAGCAACAGCAAATCAAAGAAGTTATGTTGTTTTTGCAGGGAAACGGGGTCAGCGCCAGCCTGGCAGTCAAAATTTATAAGCAATACGGCGAAAAATCTATTCAGGTTGTAAGGGAGACACCTTACCAACTAGCCAGAGATATCTTCGGCGTTGGCTTCAAAACGGCTGACCTGATTGCCCGAAAAATGGGGCTGGCGTTGGACTCGCCTGAGCGCATTCAAACCGGGCTGTTGTATGCTCTGGGGAATCTGAGCAATGAGGGGCACTGCTATGCCACGCAGGAGCAATTGTTGGCTGATACGGTTCTCTTGTTGGATTTACCAAAAGAACAATGTGCTGCTCAAATTGAACCGCTCATCGTTCAGGAAGCAATTATTTTGGACAGAGAAGTACTTTACCTGCCGCCTTTTTTTCATGCTGAAAAAGGCGTCGCCAACAAATTGCTGCGCATGATGAACAATACCCAGGATCGATTGGGAGCTTTCAAGCGAATTAACTGGCAGTTAGCTTTTTCAGTGTTGGATCGAAACAGTGAAATCATGTTGACCGATCAGCAAAAACTTGCTGTAAAAACCGCTTTAACGGAAAAAGTGAGTGTTCTAACAGGCGGCCCTGGTACTGGAAAGAGCACCATCACTGGCTCGATCATTCAATTGCTAAAAGAAAAACATGCCTCGGTTTTATTAGCCGCGCCAACCGGTAGGGCTGCCAAACGATTAAGTGAAACTACCGGGTTGCAGGCTAAGACCATTCATCGCTTGCTCGAATATACCCCCTCTGAACGTACCAATTTTGTGCGCGACCGTGAAAACCCATTGGATGCTGATCTGATCATCATCGATGAGACCTCCATGGTTGACATCTTGCTGATGAATCATTTATTGAATGCAGTAGAGGTTGGTTCGCATATTTTGTTTGTAGGAGATATGGATCAGCTTCCCTCGGTAGGGCCGGGAAATGTCCTGCGCGATTTAATCGAGAGTCAGGTGATCCCGGTGATTCGCCTGGATACAATTTTTCGGCAGGCTGAAGATAGTTTCATCATCGTCAATGCACATCGCATTAACAATGGGGATATGCCATTGTTTTCCAAAGAATCAACCGATTTCTTCCTTTTCCCGGAAACAGATGCCCTGAAAGCCGCCGATTGGGTCATCGATTTGGTAAATCAACGCGTTCAGAATAAATTTGGATTTGACCCGCTTCGAGACATTCAGGTTTTGACGCCTATGCATCGCGGCGCTTGTGGTGTATCGGAGTTAAATGAACGCATCCAGGCTGTGTTAAATCCGGAAGATCCCAGAAAGGCAGAAGTGAGGCATGGAGCGCGCGTCTTTCGGGTGGGTGACCGGGTGATGCAGATTCGCAATGATTATGAGCGCCAGATTTTTAACGGCGATCTGGGAGTGATAGCCAGCATTGATGCCGAAAACCATATTATTTCGGTTAATTTTGATGAACGGCTGGTGCCTTGTGAAACCCTGCAACTGGAAGAACTGGTACATGCCTATGCAATCAGTATCCATAAATCACAGGGGTCAGAATTCCCAGTAGTCATTATTCCTTTGCTCATGCAGCATTATATGATGTTACAAAGAAATCTTCTTTATACCGCAGTAACGCGTGCAAGAAAATTGGTGGTTATGGTGGGAGATAAAAAGTCAATTGGCATGGCAGTGCGCAATAACAAAATCGCATTGCGGAACACCTTTCTCAAAGAAAGGCTGCATGAAACGCCAACCCAGGAAAAACCAACTTCTTTTTGGTAACCTGAAGCTAACCGTTTGGGAACTTATTTTATAATAATTCGTCTTATGTTGGTCAAAAATTTCTTAGCAAAGAAGGAAACTATGAAAAGAACAAAACTGTATTTATTACTCACTTTGACCATGGCAATAATCGTTACCGCTTGTTCCCCGAGTGGAACGAAGAGTCAAGAACCGGCAACGGTACCCAGCGCTGAATCTGCTGAAATAGCAACTGAAGTTCCAACTGAAATTGTTCCCACAACATCAATTGAAGCCGAGCAGCCAACTCCCTCCGCTGAGGCGATATCTGTCGATAAATTAAGGAATGGCACATATATTGTAGAAGGGCAGTCGATCACGCTTGTGAACGGAGAAGCAGAAAATGAACTAGCCCCAGGCTCTGAAACAAAGCAAGTCACCCGATATTTTGGCAATGAAGTCAATCTTGATCTCAATGGTGACGGGTTATTGGATGCCGCTTTTCTCATTTCGCAGACATCCGGAGGCAGCGGTGTTTTCTATTACGTGGTAGCTGCCATAAAAACAGGAGACGGCATCGAGGGCACAAATGCAATCTATCTTGGTGATCGCATTGCTCCCCAGAGCACCAATGTCGACCCGAACAACCCGGCGCAGTTTATTGTGAACTATGCAGACCGGAAACTGGATGAGCCAATGATAGCTGAACCGACTATCGGTGTTTCAAAGATTATTAAACTCGAAAATAATGAACTGGTTGAGGTTCAAGCAAATTAATTATTTTATTTAAATAATATAGCAACAAAATCCTGAGGATCCATAAAATGATTAAAGCTTAAATTCTGAAGGATAAGCAAAACTTAATATTGTACACTCGATGGATTTGTAGAAAACGATACACCCGGGAAACCGGGTGTATATTGTTATTTGGGATCCTGGATGGATTCATTGATTCACTGTGATAGAATTTAAAAACCTTTAATTAGAATAATGTATTTTAAAACAACAATGAAGAAAAAAAACCCATCCACGGAGA
>DAOUFM010000109.1:0-10066 GCA_034429975.1 Anaerolineaceae bacterium
GCAGCTTTCATCTTTATCCCTTTTCAGGAGTTCTCTTATGACCAAACCCATTCATGCAGTTCTGATTGGCGCCGGTAACCGCGGTGCTGAGAATTATGCTCCGTATGCTTTGCAACATCCCGAGGAACTGAAATTTGTAACCTAGGTTTAGTTGATAAAACCCCCAAAATTAGTACATGCAAGAAAACATGTTGTTTCTGAAAACTATTTCTAGGAAACTATCAAGATAATTGTTGTTCTTCAAAATCTAAATCAGGAATTTTTAGATATTAAGCTTAAAGCTTGTTGAGGATTTAGTTAGTGGATAAATGATTTATATTAAACTAATCAATTTTATGAGTAAACGCTGATCTATTTTAATTAGGTCAGCTTTAAAAAATAAATATTTAAAGTTTACCAATTTTGAATTGTGGCTTCTTCATAAATATAGATTGTTGAATAGGGTCCCACAAATTCATGATTCCCTTTACTTGAATTATATAAAACGAAAGTTTCTGGATAACACGAATAGTCGTCAAAACTAATAAAATCAGAGTCTTGATAGTAAGTACCACTATTCCCTTGATTAGTTTTCTGATTCCAATAACTATAGGTGAGATCTAGACACATTTGTTCAACAGTCCAATAAGAAATCCCAACCCAATTTATACTTGAGTTAGCTGTACTTCGTGCTGTAGCATGCCAAGTTCGAGTATATGTTGATACTGTTTTTAATGCAGTAACGGTTACGCCATCAACATTCCCTGGAGTTGACTCATACGCATAACTAGCATTGGTCAAATTATAATCAACCAATAAAACACTAACTATAAACAAGAAAAATAATAATATTTTTGTTATTCCATTCATCTTAATCTCCTCTAGTTGAAGCTTTGTAGAATTTCATCTGATACTTGATCTTCAGACAATACTTTCAATTCTCTCTTGTTCATCAATAAATTACTGCCATCAGCCAGATTTACCCAGCCTTCATCATACAGCAATTGCCCGGTGTTCCAATCATAATATAAAGTACCAGTGTAACTGACGATAGGGGAGGAAAAGTCTTCGTCTTCAATGGGTTCGTGAAAGATATCAATCGTTGTGATGGTTACCAGATCAATGCCATACCGGTTTTCAAAATTTATTGTCAGATTTGCTTCATCGCCAAATGAAATGATCCGGTCTATTGTCTGCATGCTCATCGACCAGTCCATGGTGGCTGTTTCGATTAACTCGGGGTGACTGGAAGGATAAATTGACCCGTCACTCAACAAGTTTAGCGAAATAAAGGTGCCGTCCAGCATTTGTTTTTTGGAATACATGGCTGCCATTTTTTTCTCTTCGGTAATGAAATACCAGTTATCCAGCATATAACTGTTAGCAATTACTTGTCCGGTTTCGGGGACAACCACGGATTCATCCGGATTTACCATGTCATACACAAAAATTTGAATATGTAGCCACCCTGGTTGCATGAATGTCTCCTGTGATTTGCGGCTGAGTTCATTCCGAATTGTAAGAAGGTCGGTTGGATTAAGTGGTTGAGGGGGCTCAGCTGTTGTTTCTGGTTCAATTTGTGCAACAAGAGTGTCTTCCATGAGATTTATGGTTTCTGTGCTGAGGTTTATTCTTTGAGTAGGGACAATATTTACCACCTTAGCTTTTGCCTGGTTCATGGAATAATGTAGCAGAATGCTCAAAATTAAAATGAGCCCTAAAAATAACAAAACGATCATCGATTTGCTTTGATTTTTCCACATAATAACCTCCTTTATAGGGAAACATCATCATTGTTATAACGAACTCCACTTATAATAATACATTAGCAAAAAAGATTATGAAAGAATTAATCTGTAAAAATAGTCATGTTATTCTCGAAATTTGTTAAGGTTTGAAATTTGATAGAAAATATCATAAACTACTCAAAAGACAAAAGTTCATAATCCGTTTTATGTAAACCTAGTATAGAAAAAAATAATTTTTAAAACAATGTCGTTTAAGCCAGTATTTCATTGCCAATACCGGCAAAGTTGATTGCCAGAATGGCAACTAGCTGTCTGTAAACCGGATCAATCCCAAATGAAGGGCTTTCGCAACCGCTTCCGTGCGGTTGTGTACCCCTAACTTTTCCACGATTTGTTCAATATGGTAACGAATCGTCCGTTCCGCCAGGTTAAGTTCTTTTGCAATGCACTTATTCTCACACCCCCGGCTTAATAACGTCAGGATCATTCGTTCGCGTTCATCCAGCTCACGCTATGGCTGGGCGGTTTCCCCTTGTTTTTATGAGCCGGTGACGATTTTTGTTACCGAAGGGCTGAGCCAGTCTTGCCCGTTGTGAACCGAAATAATGGCTTCAACCAATTTATCCGGTGTTTCATCCTTCATAAAAAACCCGCGGATACCGGCTTTCACCAATTCCATTACCATTCCGGGTTCATCCAACGCGCTTAATACAATAATCTCTGTTGAAATTCCCTCATCTTTAATGAAATTTAAAGCATCAGAATCAAAAGGGTTACTCAAATTAATGCCCATCAATAAAATATCCGGTTGTAAAGTCTTTGTTAATGTAACCATGTCTTCAAAATTTGCTGCCTGCCCAACCACCTGACAATCTTCACACTCAGCCAGATTTTCACAAACACCTTTAACAAAGAAAGGGTGTGCGTCAGCGACGATAATTTCAATAGCCATCTGTTTTTTCCTTACTTCAACCCCGAAAAGACATTCCTAAGGATTATACCGTGTTTTCGGATATTTTTTTGACTATCAGAACGGGTAGATTCAATCACCCGCTTATTGGATTTGCCTGCCAGCACTCATTTGTTATGAAATAGGACATTCCTCCCTGAATCTTCATCTCTACATTTTGGTTTTATATAAATTCATTATCAATAGTGTTTGCAATTAAGTCAATCTTTCCTTACATCTTTGTAAGGATTATGCAAACTCTTTTTAACCACCTGAAGATGGTTGAGGGTTCTACGCAACCTGCTTGAGCTGGTTTTGAGTTTGGCAGACGCAGATTTCAATCTGCGGCGAAGACCAATCCGCAACAATTCCGTGGCCTGACTGATAGCCTTTCGATACTATTTCCGCGTCAGGGATTGACAGACCACAACTCAGACATCGAGTAATAATCCGGATCGACCTTGTGCGCACAGGCGATTGCAGTCTCGTACGTCTTTTCATAAAGCAAAACAGCAGGATATCCAGTAGATTGCATGCAATCCAGGGTTGCTTGGGCTTTATATTGGGTTTCTTTCAATACGGTCCTCATATCCTGACCATCCTGCAGGATTGCCACGATTGTGTCGGTCCACCACTGGCTAAATGGCATGGGTGGAAAAAAACTCACTTCAGATGAAAACTGCAATTTTGATAATGCAGCCCTGTAAACGGCTGCCCGTTCTTCACCAACTGAAGCAACCCAATTTTCAGAGTCCAAAATCGAAGGGTTTAGTGGAATTCCTCTAAACCCATTATTAGGTTGCTGTGATAAAAACTTGATCCATTCCCAGCACACCTGTGGGTTTTCAGTGTGACGGGATATAAAAAATGCACTGATATCACTTGGATCGACTACCTGCCTGGCTGGGTAAACGGCAACTCCGATCTCAAAATCATTTCTGTCACGGGCGGGTGGTGTGGAAGACATACCAATACCATCCAGCCAAAGCAGACCATTCTCAAAGCGGATCAATTCATCGCGCAGCATATAGTTTCCCATAGCTGAGCGGGTACCGCCTGCATCATACAAAAATAGTGCTTTTTCTTCCACCAATGGCTTGAGTTGGTTAAGTAAAGTAACCAGTTGCGGGTTTTCAAAGTCCGCTTTTACCGTTTGGTTTTCCATTTTCAAATAACTGGCATCGCTGAAAAAATAATTCGGCCAATCAAGGTAAGGTACATATCCATAGACACCTTCTTTATTAAGAGCGGCTTGATGTGCCAACGCCCAAAAATCCTTCACCGTCCAATCCAAATCGGGTGGTTCCAGCCCTAATTCCTGTAATAAATCGGCATTGTAATAAACGAATAAAGGATTAATGGTTTGAGGAATACCGTACAAAGATCCATCCACCTGTAAGAGGGTGACCAGATCAGGGTCAAGATCACTAAGAACTAAGTTTTCATCTAAATCTAAAAACGGGTCCAGTGAATAAATATTTTGTAAAAAATTTCCCTCCTGATTTATCTCTTCCAAATGATAAGAAACAGTGGCAGCGGGTGCCAGAAAACAGTCATAATTCTTAATATCATACTCATTACTGTTAATATTTACGAAATCTATCCCCCGCTCGGACTCAATTTCAATATAATATTCCGGATTGGTCCGATTAAATTTCTCTGCCAAGGCCAGCACGGTTCTATTGTCATGCACACCAGGATCGGCAAAATAAACAGCACTCAATGCGTCTTCCGCTTTCTCTGTTTTTGGAAGGGGAGTTGGTTCAGGCGCCATGACTGCTTGTGGTGTATGCTCTACTTCCGGGATATCACGTTCCAAAGCCAGCAGGGAAAAGTTTGCCGGAAATAGATCTGCCAGCCTTTGCCCCGATTGAATTGATGTTTGGAAAGCTTGTGCGATTGGTGTAAAGTCGTATTTCACCCAACCGTACCAGCCGCCTTGCAGTGCCTCCCGAATTGCCGCCTGTCTTTCCGGTGTCTGGCTTACCCATTGAGAAGAATCTTCAATCGCTGCAAGGTTGGCCGGCAAATCTGATGATGTGCCACCCAAATTGCGGCTGAGAAAGTTCAGCCATGTCCAGCCTGCCTCAGGATACCTTGTTCCCGCACTGACCACCGCACAAGCGACACTGACCGGGTTGCTTCCAAATTCACTGCTGGAGGAGGATGGGAATGGAACAAAACCCACTTCAAAATCCAAACCTTGCAGGTCGTACGAATAACCGGCTAACGTTCCTACCCACATGGCAGCTTGATTTCCACGCACCAGATCAATGGTTTTTTCTTGTACATTCACCCCCGGAATGGCTAATTCTTCGGAACGAGCCAGTTCCAGGTACCATTCCAGGGTAATACCCACTTCGGCAGGGGTTTTATTGGCACCTAATAACGCCTGGGTTTCAGGGCGCAGGATAAACCCGGCGCTGATATCCACAAAGCCGAAGACAGGTTTCGTTCCGCTTGTGTCGGATAGCAACTGAACCGTATTTTTAAATTTATCCCACTCCCAGCTTGGCTGTGGGTAGGCTACATTTTTCTGATCAAAAATACTCTTGTTGTAATAAACCAGGCTCGGGCTTAACGATACCGGCAATCCTGCTTGCTTCTCCCCGCTCTGGCAGCCTTGCAGCGCATCTGGCCAGAAATCATCTGGACTGAAGTCCTCATTGGAAATTAATGGCGTCAGATCCAGAAACAGATGATTGATTTCCGCTGATACCGCACTACCCAATAGTATTGTATCTGCCCGTGAGAATAATTTTTCATAATCTATTTCATCATCACCCAGAGAGAGCAATTCAACATGGATTTGCGGGTATTGGCTTTCAAATGTGGTCATTAATTCTTCATATTGAGATACAGTGCCGGCTGTAGCTGCGAAGGTGAGGGAAACTTGATTATTATTTATGGTCTCAGCGGGCTGCTGATTGCAGGCTGTTATCAGCATGATTCCAATTATTAATAAAAGATAAACTTTCTGAAATTTATTATTCACGAATAACCTGGATTGTTTCATGGAGATCTCCTTATGATTGACAGGCAAATTCCGAAATCCTTACCTGATAAAATTTCAATTGCCTTATCCTCGGCTTTATTTTCCATATCACGAATCCGGATCTACCAGCTTCATGCACGCCTGGTAATTTTCGCCAGGAGTTCCATCCATATTAAGCATACAGGTCAGGTATGCTTCCGATTTAAATTGAACATTTTGTAAGGGCACATTTAAATCTTCACCATATTTCAACGCCCCAATGGTGGTTTGAAACCAAAAATAGGGTCCCGTGGTAAGATAAGAAGTATCCCTGCCTTTTTTTTCAAATGGTATCACCTCCATTTGATCAATAATTTTTCGATACAGGGATGCCATTTCTGTCCCGACCAACATCTCATATTCCGGTGAATTTCGAACAGAATTTCGTAAGGGAATCCATCTGTATATGGCTGAATTCGCGGAAAAATATTTAAACCATTCCCAGCATCCTTTTGGGTCTGACGAGTTTTTTGAAATAAAAAATGAAGGGGAACTAGTGAGGGAGTATTTTGGAATATATCCCGGTAACGGAAGCATACCGGGTTCGTATTTGAGTTCTTCGTTAAGATAATCATCCATCGAACTCATCCAAAATACCGCTTTACCTGATAAGATAATTTGACGCCATGTCCAATACTTATCACCCATATCAATATCCAGTTCAGGAATTACACCTTCATACTGCATTTTCAATAGAAACTCGGTGGTTTGTTTTACCTCCGGCGTATTAAATAAAAACACTGGCACTTCCCCGCTTTCATCTATCAGCGGTGAGTTCATACTATCATAGATTACAACGAGAGCCGGGGAGCCTAACCCAAAGCCATAAACTTCGTTCTGCGTGGCTGCCTGGGCATACTGCCAGAACTCAGCAAATGTCCAATCAGCCGATGGCGGTTCCAGACCGGCTTGTTCCAACAACACCGGGTTATAGTACGTAGCATACGCTAGTATAAAAAGAGGGATTCCCAGAATTTCTCCATTATGCTGTGTTGTTTCCAGCGCACCGGGCGGTAAATCAGCCGCTAACGCCATACTTTCCGCATCCCCTTCCAGCAGGGGTGTCAACGGGTAATACGCTTCAGGTTGGTATTTAATATATTGCGAAGAATCGATAAAACAGTCTGCCTCTTCTTGTGCTACATTTGTATAAATATAATAGTCGGTTTGATTTTGGTTAAATTCATTTACCATTTCTTCTAATACTTCCCGATTAAGAGAAGAGGGGTGAAACTTAACAAAAACCGCTCCGGGAGGGATGTCATCCGGGGTGCTGCGAACTTGGATCGCAAACTGCGGTTCAAATGGCTCCTCCGTCTCCGGCGGACTTAACTGCAGAACCGATAAGAGCATGCTGTTTAGGTCACTCTCTCCTGCCAGCACATTATCAAATTCCTGATTGAGTGTTGCAAACAGCCAATGGGTACCATACCAGGCATTGTCTAAGCCTGCTTTCAGAACCGCTTGTTCATTTTCATTAAAACTTTGCCAGTTTGCGTTATTTTGCAGTTGTGCGCTGTATGCCGGAAATTCATTGGGTAACACAAAGGGACCATCCTGTCCGGATAAGTATCTGATCAACCGCCAGGCTGCCTGAGGCTGCTGGCTGCCCGCGCTGATTGCCAGACAGCGTGCTGTGGCTCGGCTCCCTTCCGGCACCGGTAAAAACCCTACCTGTTCACCCAGGACATTACGGTAATCTTCCAGACGGAACAACCCATCCAACCACATGGCGGCTTTTCCGTCCCGGATGAGGGGCTCCAAATCTCCAGGGTATTCCCCTGCCTGTGGAACCCTTACATATCCAAGCTGAACAAGGTTCAAATAGGAACTGAGAGTATTTTCCAACGCGCCTGCTTTTTCTTCTTCATCGCTAATCATCAGATCACGATTAAGCATTGATCCCAGTAAACGCACCATACTGCTCAAATTCACAAAGCCGTATTGTTCAACCTCCTGACCATTGCGCCTGGTCAGGTTGATCGTGTTCAACCGGAATTCTTCCCAGGTCCAATCCGGTGGTGGGTAAGCTACTCCGGCTTCATCAAAAATAGCGCGGTTGTAATAGATCATCTGCAGCGAGGCTGTATAAGGCAGGCCGATTTGCCTTTCATCCACCACGCAGCCTTCCATGACCCCCGGTAAATACTGCCCTTGATCATAGTTTGTATCCGTTTCCGCCAGCGGCTGAATATCCAGGTAGCTATAGGCGTCCGCTCCAACCGGGACAACCGGCAGCGCGATGGCATCCGCCTGGCTGGCGAAACCACTCATGTTGCTGGGATCTACCTCCAGTGGGATATACTGGACATCAATATCCGGGTTTTCTGCTTCAAAAGCTGTTATCAGGGCTTCATACTCCGTCCGCTGACTTTCTATGGCCGCGAAGGTGAGGGTGGTTTTTTGGGTTTTGTCGTCCATGTTTTGGATAGTGTTATTGGAATTACACCCTGTAACTATAAAAACAGATATGATTATTGAATTTAAAATTCTTAATAATTTTGATTTCATTTTCACTTCTTTCTGCAACATTTCCCTTTTAAAAATAATTTATTGATAATCCCTCTGAAACAATTCGATTGCAGTTAATTTTGATCATTGCTCATTAAATATTGATTATTGTATTGATTAAGAGTTATCAACAAAATTAATTTTCATAAACAACCTCAAATGCGTTAGTGCCTAAACGTTTTCTTTGAAAGTAATAATAAGAATTTATCGGTGATTGGTTAAATTAGATTATTCTGAATATAGTAATGACTGGAAATCAGGATCAACCAGCTTTGCGCAACCTTTCCAAACAACCTCATTAAGAGGATCACTATTACTTTCCACACATTTCAAATATGATTCCGATTTCCCCTGCAATTCGGTTAACGCCTGTGTTACCGGCACCCCTTCGAAAACCGAAGCAAGTGTCTCGGGCCACCACAAGTAAAGTGGGTAGCTGGGATACTTTTCCGAATAATCGGTCAATATTTCCTGACGAGGGTGTTCCATCACTGCGCGATAAACCGTTGCCAACTCTACACCAACAATTTGTTCATATCGCTCCGATTCAAGAATGGATTGACGTAATGGGATGCCTGTTATCGCTTCCGGTTTACCGGATAAGAATTTTATCCATTCCCAACAGGCGGTTGGGTTTTCAGCCTGACGCGATATATAAAATGCTGTGCCGTTATTCATCGGCATAAGCGGATATCCGAATGATGGCACAGGGGCAACACCCACCTCGAAGATTGGTGTTTCTGGTGGAAAGTATCCATCATACTCTATTCCAGCCATACTCAGCCACATGGCTGCTTTGCCACTTTGTACTGCGTTCAATCGGAATTGAGAATTACCATTTTTCCAATCAATATGCTCGTCGATAGGTGGAATAACACCATCATTTTCCATTTCTGCCAAATTGGAAACAATAGTATGAAATTTCGGATCATTAAAATTGATCACAGGTGAATCGGTGGTGAAATCGTAAAGTTCAATTCCTTCTGTTGCCAAAAGGATGTTGATAAACTCACGCCCATTAATGGGAACAAACCCAAAAACATCTTCGGAAGCCACTGCTATTGCCGCCTGCCAAAAATCGGCCCATGTCCAGTCTAGAGCCGGGAACGGCACACCTTTCTCAATAAAAATGTCCTTGTTATAGTACAGGACTGTAGGCCTATCAGCTAACGGTAACGCATACAAATCACCATTTATTTTATTTCGCAATACGTCGGATTCCGGTAGGTCATTCAATAAATCTTGTCCCTCATCATCGGCATCAATTAACGGTTGCAAGTTATACAATTGTGAAACATAGTAATCTGATAATCCCGACTGATAAATAAAACATCCATAATTTTCCACCTTTATATCAAAATTAATATATGGCAATCCGGATGATTTGAAATCCTCTAATCGGATTATGATATCGGGGTGCTCAAGCATAAAGGCTTGCGCCAGACCTTCAACGGTTTCCTTATCAGTATGATCGCTGGAATCAACATAGTAATCGACAACAATGGTATCGCCCGACAAAGGTACAGATATTATCGGCGGCTTTGGTGTGGCAACGGCAAAAGCTGTGCTTTGTGGATTTGGTGGTAATGTAACCATTTGATCCACCCGGATCATTGACAGTACATCTACCAGCTTAACGGACCCGGTTTTTGCTTCGTTAACTGCCTGCCCGATTTGCTCGAATGGCAAATTGGAAGCAGCGCCATACCAACCATGTTCCAGCGCGTAGCGGACAGCGGCAGCGGTGCTTACATCCAGCCTGTTCCAAAAACCGCTCGCCTCTGTGGTGGCTTTGCTGGCCGGAATCGCCATGGGGTTTATACCGGGGACTTCCTGCCCAGCCAG
>DAOUFM010000110.1:0-2997 GCA_034429975.1 Anaerolineaceae bacterium
CGAAATCCAACACAATGGTGCGGTAATGCCAGAAACGGGTCGTCTCATAAGCCAGGCGTTCAGCTGCAATCGATTTTCCAAAACCGGTATCCCCGACAAATGCAGTATGAAAATGGCGGTCTGGAGATAACTTTAGAAAAGTATCTGTTAATAAACCTGTTTCACTCGACCACTGCCGGGCGAGGGTGATATTTCCAGGCATATCCGGATAAAAAGCAAATGCTGGGGTTTCTTCCTGGGTGGTGAGCGCTGATCCCTGCTCGAACATGCCTGGTGCGGTATAAGCTGCCACCTGAAGCATGGTGAGTAAGGTCGAATCTGCATACCCACTCATTGCCTCTGGAATCGTCTCGATGCGGGTCGATGGGGTGAACGCACGGGCATGTAAGCCGATATAAGCCTGTTCCGGATCGGTTAACGCACGGGTTTGCACACCTGCGACGACATCCTCGGTGCCATGAAACGCTTCTGGGATGAGTCCCATCATCGCCTGAATGCCTTGTTCGCTGGTGGCCAAAGCATACAAATCTGTATAAAAAGCACCTTCCCGACTGGCTATATCCAACAACTTGCGTTGAGTTCGCATGATATCCGTGAGGAGGATATAAGGATCATCCTGCCATTGATAAGCGTTTGAAAGCGAGAAAGAAGGAGCTACACCAACACTCATCCCGGCGCTTATTCCACGTCCAATACTTTGCCCCAAGCCAACACCATCTGTCTCAGATCGGGCTGTGCTTTTTGTATCTGCATGGCTCTGGGTGGTAGATGTGCTGGTCGTGTCGGCTACTGAATCCGTCTCAGCTCCAGAGGTTGTCCAAGCTTCCGATTGCGTCGTCGAATGACTTTGGGAGGTTGTATTCGATTGACTCTGAGTAGTACTTTGCGAAACGGTGTCTGCCTGGCTGTGTGTGACCGAATGCATGCTTGAGTCGGATGATCCGCTACTGACGACCACGCCATCTGCTGAACCCCAATTGGCATTGCCGCCTACGTTAGCCGATAAACCTACGCCGGCCGGAGCAATGCTCCCACCCACACCGCCATTCACGCCATAAGAAGAGCTATCCGTATGAGAGTTCGCTACACCGGACGAATCAGAGTGGGACGTTCCATCGGTTACTGCTGTTCCTTCGGTATGAGCTGTCCCTTGACTGACTGCAGTTCCAACCGTGGAAGATGAACCAATCGTATCGGTTTCGGAGATTCCAACCGTGTGCGCCCAACCGCGAGTGCTGGCATGACCCGTGGTGTGCGCCTGGCCTTCTGAATTTGCGACGCCATCTGTGGCAGCTTCACCCTGGGTGACGCCGCTCGAATGGTTTGTGCCATAAGACCTGGATGCGTTTTCAGCGAGTCCCCCAGTCAAAATGGCCGGCAGGCTGATTCCAAACGAAGCAGCCCGGGTTCCCAACTGACGGGAAGCGTAAACGGAGGTATCTTCCAACATACCGGCCAACATGCGGGTAATATCTTCAAGGCGAACATGATTTGTGAGCAGCATCAACAAGAACTCTTCTTCCAGGCTGCTCATTCCGCGAAAGAGCAGTTCATTCTGTTGAATGGAGTATTGTTGTGCACCCTGACTTCCAGACACTAATGGATCACGCATCGAAGAATCTCCACCGCGGGCGTTTTCACGTGGATCTGGATGCCCAACAGCCACAATGGCATAAGGCATCTGCTCCAGAGCACGCGCTAACCATTGAGCCACTTCAGTTGAAAGTGGTTCAAGGCGGATTTGACGGTAAGCACCCACCAATCCGGCTCGTAAGGCAGATAGATCGCGTAAAGAACGCTCAATAGCTTCATTTTTCTTTGGCGAAAACGCAGCGACTCCATAGCATTGAACAATTCCAACATTGGGGTTCTTAAAAACGCCAGCAGCCAGATAAACCAGATCCACTTGAGCGCCATACAAACCACGCAAGACCGTACGCATCTTCTGTAGCAGCCCAGCATCCCGGCGAGCTTCCAGAGAGATGTAGCGTAATTGCAGCAGCCGAACCGCCCGGTATCCCTGATATTCCCGAGGGCCTTCCCGCTCTGTGACACGAAAGACCAGATAGTCCAGCTCATTTCGGTCGTTGAAATGTAGCTCTGTGCCTTCCACTTCCAGGTCATTTGGAATGGAGAGAGGATCATCTGATCTCAGCCAGGGTATTTTTTCGGTCAGTTTTCCAATAATCATCGTTCTCTTTTCTCCGTACTTGGCGTTCTGCCTCATCAATTCGCCAACCAGATCAGCTGGTAAATTCATGAGGCTGCTCTTGCTTGCGCAAAAGAAGCCCTGGATTGCTATTGCTTCACTGTTTCCCACCAGATTGCATCAACCACCTCATTCGTATTTGGTTCGACAACCACCACCTGTGGTGAACGCTGGCGATGGGGAGATGATGCTCGCTGGTCTTCACGAGTTGCGGAACGTTGCTCAAATGTTTCTTGTGGGTAACCTTCATTCCCTTTTTCACTTCTCTTTTCGGAAGTATTCCAAGGTCGAAGCCGGAACAAGAGACTCATCTGGGCAATCAGCGCCGCAAATGCAGTGATGATGAGGACGCCTGCCATCAGGATGATCATGACGATCACGCCTAAAGCAGGTCCGCGCAGCAAATCCATCAGTTGTGACATATTGACCTCCAATCGTTGAAATAGAATCTGGCGTTAATCAAGAATTTCCGACGTTCATAAGACTCTCACCTAAAAAGGTAGAGTAATAAATCAAGCAAGCCCACGATTTTGTGTGCTGGTTTCATCTATCACCCTATCTTCTGGTTCGATAGCGATTGATCAACTCACTTGCACCTGCCAATGGATTGACCAGTGACATCGGGTTAATCAGAACTTGCTGCAGCAACATAGCAAAATAGCCTAACGGGATCACCAACCATAAAGCCCAAAGAATAATCGTAGTTACATTTCCGCGTGTATTCGCAATCACTGCTGATGCGCTTTCAGATGTCCCTATCAGTGCAGCCCATTGATCTGCTGATAATT
>DAOUFM010000111.1:0-9885 GCA_034429975.1 Anaerolineaceae bacterium
TCGTAGTTACATTTCCGCGTGTATTCGCAATCACTGCTGATGCGCTTTCAGATGTCCCTATCAGTGCAGCCCATTGATCTGCTGATAATTGAGCGGTGTATGCCAGGTAGAGCCGGCTTCCGATGACAGCCAGGGAATAAATCGCAATTCCTGATTTCATATTCCACAAAAGGGTATGTTCCTGCATGTGCACCAGTAAGAGGATGATTGTGCCAGCGATCCACATTGCTGCACCCAGCCAGGGGACCGGCGCTCCCATCCCCCATTGGCTGATTACCCACAGCACCAGAATAATCGCCGTCGTGATTTGAGCTGTGTATAAATCCGGAGTAGCAGCCTCCCGCCCACTTCGTCCTGGTCGGAAAGCTGCTCTGGATTGCACACGTTGATCCACGAAACGGATAATCAACCCTGCGCAAAGAATACTTACCAGAGCAGCTCCAGATTCGCCAAGCCAGTAAACGGTTGCGAGGACGCCGTTCAACAGGTAAGTAGGCAGAGCAGCGAGAAAATCTCCAAAGACGACAAAATAATCTGTCATGAACCAATGCCTCCTTACTTGTCATAATCGTTTCGTGGACACCACAACCCAATCACCAGTAGTAAATAGATGACGGCCATGAAACCCAGGACGACTGTCAGCAACACACCGACCGCAATCGATAAAATCTGCACTTTGATCTTTTATGGCACCAATGCCGGAAGAGCCACATATACTTGCATCGTTCCATCAATCCCTACTCGTCTCGGCTGGGTGATTGGAACTCCACGGAAGCGAGTGCCCGTGGTCACTACGTCCATACGTAAGTTGAAGGTCCCTGGATCTGCAAATGGGACACGGAGTGCCTGACCAGTAGCAGTACAGGTGCCCCCGCTATCACATCCGCCTGTCCATGAACCAATTCCGGGAATCAGGGTGAAATTTGCCTGATGGACGAAGGCTTCATAATGGGTTTGACCTAATCTACCTGTGATCCAATCCTGGCTGGCGGCATCTAATGCTGCAGTAGCTTGCAGAGAAGCTACCGCATCCGGTAAATGTTCTACATGTGTCCGGCATTCCTTGAATACCATTTCTGTATCTGAGACACCATCATTGATAGCTGATCCAGCTCCGGTATTGCAATTGGCGGTTTCTCCGAAATTGGCTGAGCGGCAAACATCTCTTTCTTCATAAATCGGCTCATACCAGGTGAAAATCACTGGAGGAACTGTCACCCTGACCTGGATATCTGCACCGCGGCGGTTTTCGGTATCTTGTCCCACAACCAGGGGATTGTTCGGCGCAGTTTTTTGAATGACGAGGACAGGTTGTTGCATAGAAACCGTTGGGTCAGGACACTCCCTTGGGGGAGGAGGTGGGGTGACAATTCCCGAGCACCCCCCTGGAATGGCCGCACAGTTTTGTGAACCATTCAAATACAACAAATACAACGAGCGTAGAGCGCCATCATTCCAAGTCATTTGAAGCAGGGTTGTGATGAATCCCCACCCGGAGAAATAGGTCCACACATCTTGCTGACCATTGAGAACTGCTCCCCAGAATTGATCCGGGCTGGTGTACTCTGGATGTTCCGCCAGTACCTTGCTCCAATCCAGATTATCGCCGGCAACAAGCCCAAGAAAAGAGATCAGGCTGCCGTAACCATTTCCCAGTGATCCATAAGAGCCGGTCAAACCGCTTTCTTGGGGGTTCATGGCCATAAAAAATAACGTCGAGGCAGAGGGTAGGACAACGATATTCCCGCTGGGTGTTTGATAACGATGATAATTTGCATCAAGATCAATGGACTGGCCAAAGGGCAGTTCAATTGACATCCAATCGGGGTGATCTGTGGTAACCCCCAGATCAATCAAATCAGGATTCAGATTTCCATCCGGCTGAAAAACTTCTGACCAGGGATCAGTGCCCTGAGCATAAACAGCAGATGGTATGAGCAAGGTCAAGACGACAATGGTCAGGAAAAATCTTTTCACTACTTCTTTCCTTCTTCTACAGTTGTGGTGGGAGTTTTTCCCCGAGCGAGAATGGCATTGATTTCTTCTTCCATCAGGAAACGATCAAATTTCCAACCACTTTCTGTTTTCGCGAGAACAACATATGCTGTATCCTGGGTTTTATTGCTACCCGGTAAGGGAGAAGATAACGTGATGGTCATCTGCCAGACTTGCTCGGAACCATTGTCTGCTACTTTTTCTACTGCCTGAGAGGCAGCTGTGACCACAGATTTGGCATCCACGTATTTTCCCCACATACGGTCTGCGCCGGCCGAAAACAGCTCGCATCCAGCGGGAGTGCTTACCTCGCAGATACGCTCAAGCCAGGCTTCTTTTCCTTCCTGATAGTTCACCTGGAAGACTTTCTCGATGGCATTGACCGCTGCGGTAGAAACCAGACTATCTTCATTGGTTGATGCTGCTGAACCTTGTTCCATACGAAGTGGCCAGTTTTCTATCACCAGGATACCTATAGCAATAAAGACTGCCAGGATGATGGCAATAATCAGATTGCGTTTTGAGACTGGAATTTCTTTCAATTTTTTCTCCTTTTCCGGTTAACGGGTTTGAAAGTTTGTTAAAACAAAAGCGACCATTCAGATCTCAACACCTATTTACACGCACTTAAGTTGCGTAGACAGGGAAGAAGCTGATGGTCGCTCCAAGGTTTTTTTAGAACAGCTGATGATTATCAGCGACCGAACAGATATTTGGTTGTGATTCTAATCATAGCAAGAAGAAACCCCTTATCCTAGGGGGGTACAAGAAACTTATTCTTTAGAGGTAATGCGCCATTACCCTTTGTTTTCTAGAACAACGCCACTTCACACGTCATCAATTTTGATCTATGATATTGATCGTCACCTCAAATGAGCCATTTTGAATGATACATTGACCTATGCCGACTCCCTCATAGCGAAAGACGTAATAATCCGGGGGGGCAGGCTCTACGTTGGAAATGCGCCCGAGGACGAGATCGGGGACACAATTCGACCCCATATTTGCGACCGGGTAATCTGATTCGCGGAGGATAATCGAAAATCTTGAGGTCAGCACAAAATCAAATACTTTTCCACTATCGCCGGCAGTGATCTCTCCGGGCGATGGCGTCCAACCCATCCAGTCCAGAGTTGGATACACTTCGGTTGGAAAGCTGGTTGTCGGGAACAGGGTAGCTGCAGCAGCTTCTGTGAACTTTCTGGACACGATCGCGGTGCCGGTTGCCTGTTCAAGGGATAGGGTCGGTTCACTTGTTGATGAACAACCAGCAACAGAGAAAAGGATCAAGAGC
The DNA here is from genome assembly GCA_034429975.1 of Anaerolineaceae bacterium. Taxonomy (GTDB): domain Bacteria; phylum Chloroflexota; class Anaerolineae; order Anaerolineales; family Anaerolineaceae; genus UBA6170. The sequence continues at coordinate 3,290 of DAOUFM010000111.1, forward strand.
AAAGTTATACAAGTGACTTTTTTCATCGTGGGGTCTTTCGGCTGCATGTATCGCTCTATATTTTATTTGAACGAAGATTAATTGAGATCAAATAAAATTACTTTTGATGGTATCGCTTTCTCGGTCAGGAAATCCAGCGCTTTCTGCACAGCCTCCGCTTCCGTCATTCCTTCTGGTTTCTTAGTAATTGAAATATAGGAGCCATGGCTGATAACCACATAGCTAAATTCAATGCCTTCATCGCCAAGTTTATTTTGAGCATGCGCGACCACCTCATAAGATAATCGCTCCGGTTGAACTGTGGTTAATTTAGCTACCAGAATTGACAGGTCTGCTTTGGGAGCAAAATTGGTGTCAATTTGGAATGGATACGAGTAATTTAGTCGATAACACATTTCAGTAGCTGGGTCTTCATTTGTGCTATCCATGAGCCCCCCACTGAATCCATAGATAATATTTCCTTTATAGAGAATTTCAACCTCGGGAATCCATTGTTCCCCGATTGGAGCATTGACACACAAAATGACAGCTGCACTGGATGGATTTACTTCTATTCCTTTAAATGTAACAGTTTTATTATCAATTTCCGCGCTCTTATTGGTTGCGAAAGTTAATAATCCGGAGTATGTGGGCTTAACCTGCACATGAAATGTGGTCGATAGTAGTGACTTGACCTCTCCGGTGTCACCGGTAATAGATCCACCAATGGTAATATCCAGCGTATAGGTATCGTCTTGAGAGATTTCCCTCTGATCATTCGAGAAGGAATAATCGAAAGTTTGCCTGTAGCAAGACTCTTTTTCATCCGATACTTGATCCTCGCCTCCTCCACCTTCACTACCGGAGTTGTCACGCTGCACTAATAGAATGGGCTTTCCATCTGCATACGTTAGTGCTAATTTTGCAGGATCAATTAAATAAACAGGTTTGAAACCATCCGGCATTGGAAGGCCACAGATAGCTAACTCTAGATTTACTCTACTTTCATCAATATAAAACCAATTGATTAAAAGCCTTACATTGACCGAATCAATTGTCTGCGTAAAGGAATATTGGTCATCAACGGGTATGGTTTGTTCTTGAGAAGGAAGGGCAGAAGGCGAAGAAGACACCGTTGCATCTGGTAACCGAGCTGTTTCAGGCATATATGCGCTTCTGCCCCATATTTTTGGAAAAGCAAAATAAATGATCAGGATGCCTGCCAGCAGCCCTAAACCTGCAAAAAAATACTTTGACTTTTTCATGAGAATCCTCCGTGGCGGTTTTTGACCATTATTAACCACTTCAGGAGCATTTACTACTGTGGATTCCCGTAAATCCTCCACCTCCGAGTAATTGGATGGATGATTTTTGTAATTTGTAATTGCTAGAATTGCTTCTGACCGGGAGCTTACCCCCAGCTTGGCAAAGATATTTCCCATGTGATATTCAACCGTGCGGTTCGTTATGCCAAGACTTAAAGCAATTTGTTTGTTGCTTTTGCCCTGCAGAAGAAGTTCAACAACTGCCTTTTCTCTTTCGCTGAATGAATTGGGTAACTCCATGACAATCCTTTATCTTGTTGGATCAGTAACAATTGAGGATAAATAATTGTACCTTAGTCAACTCTTGTATTACTGATAAGCGATCAAATAGCACCTGTGGGTTTCCACAGTCCAATTACCTGTGAAAGGTAGGGATTTCTACAGGTAAGTCCCCAATAAACTCCTGGAATGGTTTTTAGTAGATCATTTTAGACTTGGTCAACATAAAGCCTGCATTGGTAGAGCAGGTCTTATAGCACCGATTCGTTTATTTTCTAATCGCTCAAATCCTTGACAGCTCGAACGTATTATTTGCATTCTCAATGCTGTTGGCGGCCAGTTTTTCAAGAAATTTCGGTCTCAAACCGGTGGGTATTAACCCTCCATGCACTATCCAGTTTTGAAACCTGATCTGATGAAAGACAAAAATGTCCTGCATCACAATCGTGTCGCTTGCCATTCCCCGCACTTCCGAAACCTGTACGACCCTCCGCATGACGTCCTTCATCTGTTCCATGTGGATGTTCAACACAATCGAGGAGACCACCTGCTCGCGGATCGCCTTAAACGACAATTCCAATGGAATAACATTGAGAAAGTTTGTCATTTTAGAATCAAAGTCCAAGGGCCGTATATCGCCCCTTGGATAGCATCCATGATAATTGTATCTGCCTGATTTCGTGACATTCCATTCGGAATTTGCAAATCGGTATAAAAACCTGCCATACTGAAATTGCAACTAAAATTCAAGCCTGGATATTGTGTCACGAGAGTAGACCGAGCAATCTGGCAAGAAGCGTCCGGATCACCAGGCGGCGAATCCATTCGTAGTGCATCAATCACAAACATAACTTGTTGAGCTTGCTCAATTTCTGAAGCACCAACTTGATATTGCATATATGCGCAACCATCCCCCATTGGATAATCACTTCCGCCCGCCAGAAAGGGCACTGAATTTTTATCAACAAGAAGTTTTGGAGCACTGGGCCAGGAACCGTATGCACGTAAGGACTTCCAATCAGACAGACCAGATATGGCAATGCAATAATTCACTTTAGCACTCTGTGCATCGTAAGTAAAATTGGTCACCGTAACCGATGCGTTGGCGGCCGTCACCATAGCTCCCCCTCCAGCTACAGGAATATTGCAGGATTGACTGGTTTTACAAACTTGTATCTTTACCCATAAATTGGCCCCGTCCACGGCAACCACCTCGTCCTTCACATTCCTGATCATCCAATATACTGAGTAAGTCCCCGAGTTTGCCGGCGCCACCAGTGGAACAGAAAGACTAACAGCTTTCCCGGGTGCTGTCTCTTGCGGAAAATTAATCTGAGATGGGCTGCCCAACGAATCACCCTGGGGAGACGCGGAAAGGACGAGTTTATAAGCAGTCGTCCAGGTTAATGACCCCGTGTTTTTAATCTCCCAGGTTTTGGTGAAGGTTTGACCCGGTGTGAAAACTGAATTATCGGGATAATTCTCGCCCACGAAGGTTGCTGTGTCTTGAATGGAGAAATTACCATTGGCTGTCACGGTTGTTGTTGCAGTCGCGGGTATCTCTGTTGGTGTCGAGGTTGAAATGGGGCTGCTCATTGAAGTCGCTGACGCCACCAACGGAATGGCGGAAGAGGCCGAAGATTGTTGGTTCGTTCCGGAACATCCATTTAGTAGGATAATGATGCAAATGCAAATCCCAATAAGCTTTTGGGTAATATTAGAACTCATCTTTACCTCGTTTGAATCACGTTTTAAAAAAATAATCCAAAGAATCTTTGTCTTTTTACTGATAGCCTGGTTGTTAGAATTTGAGTAATAAGTGTGATAGAAGGAGAGCAAACAAGGGTTTGCCCTCCTTCTCATTTCTCATATCAATCAAGGTCTTGGCTGATTCATTTAATCACCAGCCCTCCGAGCTGACCATGCAATCCGTTCATGATATAGCTATCACAGGTATCCAGGTTGATCAGGAGTACTTTTTGTACATAGGGATCATCTATTCCGATGCTCACACCCAGCCAACCGGATGATGTCCAGTCGATACCAACTGCGCCGACGTTATCCAAAACCAAATGCATGTCGCTGCCATCAGGGTGGACGAGGTACAGACTGCTGTTATCCCGACCTCGGTAAGCAATCCAGTTCCCGTCAGGTGAGAGCTTGGGGTTAAGGAATTTTGGTGTGCCGTTCTCGATTGTAGAAAGCTCCAGGGTTGCTCGGCTGACCAAGTCATAGGAAAATACCTTCCAGGCGGCACCTCCGGTATAAGGTGCGACGAAATAAAGCTTGCCATCCGGTGACCAGCCAATGACCGATTCGTAACTGAAATCAGAGATCTGGCGCGCTGGAGTACCATCCACGTTAATGATAAATACACTATCCACTATGCCGTCACCCATACCCACGTAGGCGATCTGCTTTCCATCCGGCGACCAATGCATGTTGAAAGCGCCAAAACCCGGCAGAATTTTTTCTGTATTCGCAGCCAGGTCCATCACGTGGATGCCGTCTGCAGATGGATATGCCATCTGACTGCCATCCGGTGAGAATATCCCCCAACTCGCATCTGTCACCAATACCTGCTTTCCGCTGCCGTCCAGGTTGTAGAGGACCAGACCCCATTTATCAGAATTATCCAACGGTTCGTACATTAACACCTTTCCATTGAACAACCCGGCAGGAACTGTTTGCACCTGCTCAAGGGAGTTGGCTGTCAAACACACACCAGGCTGGAGTGTTGGGTTTGCCGGCATGTCGGTGCGAACCGTTGTGGGAGACCATTGACCCTGCCATGTGACTGTATTGCCGATCAACACCAGATGCGAGATGTCAATGGTCAAAACACCGGTCGGGAGTTGGGCATAAGCTAGAGTTGTTTCAAACTTCCCGTTTGTCAGACCCCCACCACCGCTACCGCCTCCGCCATTGGGAGTGAATCCCTCAATCTGTACATCGGCGCTGAAAACATTCGGGTCGACCTGAAAATTGAACGAGTAGCTTCCTTGCGAATTAGCGGTGATCGAGACCAGTTGTAAGCTGTGTCCAGAAAGCTGGATATCCTGGTTGATCATCCATTCTTGGCCAGGCTGAGGGTTGTCACCGGCATCAAAAGTAAATTCTGCTGACGCATCAGGGGTAGCGCGGTAGATATTAACGTCAGAGAAGCTGATTGTGAGGGGATAAACCAGGCCGGCAGCCTTGAATTGCGCCGCCCAACCGGTGCCACCCGGTTCCTGGTTGATCGCCTCATTGACGTCCTGTGGATAGGTATAAGCTACCTTCTTCCCACTGGCATCATGGATCTCCATGGCACCGGTCTGTTGAAAGGATTCACCGGGTTTGCTTTGGGGTTGAAAATTTCCGACTAGAATATAGCCATCGCTGGTTTCAATCACTTTAGTCACAGTCACCGAATTATCAGCAGGTGGAACAGATGTGCCGTTGGCAGTGGCATTCTGGGTCAGGTTGGTCTGCGGAGAGGGCGAAAGCTCGATCACAGGCATCACAGTCAGATCTGGTGGAGCAGGTATGAAGCGCAGCGGCAACTCCCAGTTTTCTGGTATTTTGCCGGGTAAGGTATTGGCGATGCACGGAATCACAAAAACAGCCTCGTTCACGCTCATGGGTACAGGCTCGTAACCAAAATTGATTTGAGTAAGTTGCGTCCCATCCGCGAGGCGTAAATATTCGCCCAGCCGGCAGCCTGCTACGTCCTCGCGGTCTGGGTAAGCTGATCCGGGGACACCAAAGATTCGATACGCGATTTGGGTCCTATCACCTGTCAATGTCGCTGAAGTTACCGTGACAGTGATTCCATCGCGTGTGACACTTACCGGCTCGGCTAACACCCGGATAGGGCTGTTTTGGTCCACAATCCCGACACCTGGTATATAACCAAAGAGCTGAAGGACTGCAGCGTAAACTCGCTGTGGACCAATAACTAAGGTACCAATGATCATCAGAGCAAGAATAGCGAAAGTAACGGTCCATGCAGGTCGCAGACCTAAGAACGGATGTGGTTTTTTAGATTTTGTCGCCGCTTGTTGCATCAAATTGCTATACACCTCATCAACAAATATGGAGCGGATCTCAGGTACTCCAAAGGACTTACGAATACTCTCCTCAAACTGAGGGGTTGAATACTTTTCATTCATTTGAAACCTCCAACTGGCTATGCAACCGTGCCAGTAACCGGTATGTAGTTTTTTTTAACAGCGTCTTCATTACGATGAAGAAAACGAGCGATTTCTGGGTAACTCATATCTGCCAAGAAACGGAGACGGAGTAGTTCGCGGTCTTCTTCGGGCAAAGTCTGGATGAGTTTTGACAATGCTTCTTCCTGTTCTGTCTTTATCATCCTGACTAAGGCATAGTCTTCCACAGGTAATTCATTGAATTCATCCACATGTGACGAACGATCCCGTCGGCGGAAATGGTCCATTGCTTTATTACGAGCAATTCCAAATAACCAGGAAGCAAAGTGCCCATCCTGTCGAAATTTATCAAAGGATTCAAAAGCCGCAAGAAATGTCTGAGCTGTAACATCTTCTGCTTCATGCACATTACCTATCCTGCTGAAAAGGTATCGGAAGACTTGTTCAACATACAACTTATACAATTCTCCAAATACCTTGGGGTCCTGTCTCGCGGCTTTTATTATCCTTATTTCATCTGTCATTCGATCAATTTTTTCTGACGTCAATTCCATACTGCTTTCTGCCATAAATTTCTCCTCTTATCACTTCAACAACATCCTGCAGGGAATATTTATTTTTGAGCTCTATAAGTAATTCGGAAAAATTTGGCAAAAGGGACAAAGAGATTATTCCAATTATGGACTCCCCTTTGGTTCCTGACAAGATCTATGTGTTTATGATTGACAATAGTATACTCTAGTATTACTATTTGTTAGAGGAGGTTAAAAATGCCGAAAACAAATTCTGCGAGTAAACCAGTACGATCTTTTCGAATAAGCCCAGAAGGCGTGAGTCAATTAAGAGCGATGGCAAGCGTAATGGGACGGAGTGAAAGCGATGTGATTGAAGTGGCACTGGACCGAATGTATCGGGAGGA
>DAOUFM010000112.1:0-1880 GCA_034429975.1 Anaerolineaceae bacterium
GGCATATGAAAATAATTTTGAATTTTACCCCAACGGACTGCCTGAGGGTAATTATGCCAGACGAAATTGATAAATCGGGCATATTGATTCATTAAATCATCATTTTTTGCATTTCGATCTGCCAGACTGCTTTGCAAAGGAGGAAGAATAACCGTTTGTAGGCTGCCATCTGGTAAACAATATCCAAAATAGGGGATGATTTTGGCATTGGAATTAAAGGCCATATCCGCGAAACCGTTTTTAACTCTGTAAGCACGCCCACCCACGTCAATCTGATAAGGTTTCCCGTAAGGGTCAAAACTATCACCAATAATGTTGATAATTCCACCACCTGACAATATTCTTTGGCCATGCAGAGCGATTTCAGCGTTTAACGTCGAACCGATATACTCATGTGCGTCTTTGGGCGTAGCGTGGTATTCACTTTGCGAAAAAGAGATCCGGTAGCTGATGGTGAAAATATTAATGCCCAGACGGACACTCAAGGGTATGAGCCTGAGAGGAGGAGAAAATCCGTGAAAAGAGAGGAGAATGACACCATTCTTTTCATTCAAAGCATTTGTTAAAATTTCTAATCCTGAGACAGGAAAAAGTTGATTAATATCATCCTGAGAATAAGAAGCAAGGATATTCCCAAAACTTGACCAAAAAGGCCAGGGTGATTTGGATAATTGATCAACCTTTTCTAAAATATCTTTTTTAGCATGATTGTGGTTCTTTTTATCGATGTAGTAAATTAGGCCATAGTTCAGATTGGTAATCGTACTTAGTTGGAATTTCTCTTCGATATTTGTGGTGTCAGCCTGGATGCTGGTTAGCCATTGTTGGAATAAGTTGAATCTGGTCCGATAAAAAAGGGTCCTGACAAGATTGCTTTTACTCCAATTCACCATCCAACGTTTAGCCTGCTCATAAGACAAGTTGATAATTATTCTGGCAATCAAACCATCTAAAAAATGATAAAAGTTAGTAGCAGAGTATTTACCGGAGAACATTTTTTTGAGAGAAAACTTCTTTTTTCTTGAAAATTTCTGGTCAGGAGATTTACTTATTCCCTTTTGACGGAAGCTTTCCACCTGAAATTCACTGGGAGCTAAGGCATGCAGGTTTGAATCATCGGTCAATAAGGAAATGAGATGAGAGATAGTCGGGGTTTTAAAGAAAGATTGAGGAATTGTTTTTGATAGAGAATTTTCCACCAATAAAATCATTTCCAGGACAGATAATGAATCGCCACCTAATTCGAAAAAATTATCCTGAACACCGATTTCATCGAGATCGAGGACTTCCCGCCAGATGGAAGCAATTGTCAATTCCGTTGTAGATTGTGGAGGAACGAAAACAGAGGATAGATGGGTTCGTTCTTTTTTAGGCTTTGGAAGTAAAAAGGTATTTACTTTACCGGAAGCGCTATAAGGGAATTGGTCTACGATCATAAAGGAAGAAGGAAGCATATATTCTGGCAATTCGTTTATTGCAAAGTCTTTGATGTCCTGGGTGCTTGCCTGGAGACCATCTTTCAGGATCAGGTAAGCCAAAATTTTAACATCTCCATTTTTGCGTTTATCAGCGACAATGGCGACATCTTTAACAGAGGGAGATTTTCGTAAGATAGCATCAATGATCGAAAGATCGACTCGAAAACCACGAATTTTCAACTGTTTATCCTGACGACCGAGGAATTTCAAATGATTATGCTCATTGAGAAGGCCCATATCGCCGGTGAGGAGAATTTTTCCACCGGGGATTTCAGGGTCATCGATCAGTCTGCTGGTGTCAATTCCATTCTTAGACCAATATCCGACCATGTTTCCCTGACTTCGGACAGCAATTTCTCCAGGGGTATTAGGCTGGACAGATTTTCTTTGTTCATCCAAAAT
>DAOUFM010000113.1:0-32495 GCA_034429975.1 Anaerolineaceae bacterium
TTCTTTTAGGAGAGATTTTCTCACACTGGTAAACACCGTGCGACTATCCCTGGTAAACATCGTCCGATCATCCCTGGTAAACATCGGGCGACTATCTCTGGTAAAGTCTACCCCGGTCAGTGACACCGTTATCCTTGTGACTGTTTCCTGTCAACTTTTAGCTATTCCCGGTGTGTCTGCTGGGGCGGGGTGGTTTTAATAGCTTGAAAGTTGAGGATCGTAGGGGCATGGTCCGTGACCTGCCCCTGGGAGTGAAGCGTTAACGGAGTCCACCCTCACCCCCCAGCCCCTTCTCCAATGGCTTGGAGGGGGGAGCATGTCAGCTGGCTGGTGCGGGGTGGTTTTGATGGCATGAATTTATGAGGATCGTAGGGGCAAGGTCCGTGACCTGCCCCTGGGAGTGGGGCGTTAACGGAGTCCTCCCTCACCCCCCGGCCCCCTCTCCAACGGCTTGGAGAGGGGGAGCATGTCAGCTGGTGCGGGGTGGTTTTGAAAGCATGAATGTTGAGGATCGTATGGGCATGGTTCGTGACCTGCCCCTGGGAGTGGAGCGTTATCAGAGTCCACCCTCACCCCCCGGCCCCCTCTCCAACGGCTTGGAGAGGGGGAGCATGTCAGCTGGCTGGTGCGGTACACCTCACTGTTCAGATGTTGACTTTTGACTGTTAGCTGTTGACTAAAAAAAACCTCACCCCCCGGCCCCCTCTCCAATTACTTGGAGAGGGGGGCATGTCTGCTGGCTGGTGCGGTGCACCTCACTGATCAGCATTGACTTACAACTGTCCCCTGTCGACTCCTTCCGCCCCTACTCTCGCTCTGCGAGGGTTGGCCTCGACCTGCGAGGGTTGGCCTCTCACCTATACATAAAAAAAGGTGTATAATTTTTTTTACAAAAAACCAATCCTTGATTCTAGCAGTCAATTTCACTGGTTGAAATGATCGGGAAAGCGCAGGACTGCAAGAATTTTTTAAGAACCACCTTATGTTAATTGCATTAATTGTTCTTTCGCTTCTGTATGCCTTTCTGAATGGCTATCGCGACTCCTCCAACATTCTCGCTGGGGTGATTGCTTCGCGTGCCATGAATCCGCAACGTGCCCTTTATCTGGTCGCTATCGCTGATTTGGTGGCGCCTTTTATGTTCAGCCTGGCAGTAGCGGAATCCATCGGAACCGGGTTGGTCGATGTTACACGAGTAAATCTTTCCACCATCACGCTGGGAATGGCTTCTGCGGTCATCTGGACTTTCTTTTGCTGGTGGAAGGGTATCCCTTCCTCCTCTACACACGCCATGGTAGGTGGATTTTTTGGCGCAGCCTTGATTATGCACGGGCCGAAGGCAATATTGACCGAAGGTCTGGTCGAGCTCGTACTGCCCCTTCTCTTGGCTCCGGTGGTTGGGTTCATCGTCAGTTTCATTATGATGAGAATCCTGTTAACGATGTTTGCCTCTGCAAAACCAAAAATCAATGCTACCTTCCAGCGCTCACAAATTGTCACGATGATCCTTTTGGCAATCGCCAATAGCTCAAATGACGCGCAGAAGTCGATGGGAGCCATCGCATTAGGTTTGCTATTAGCTGGGAAAACGTCTTCGTTCAATATTCCAATGTGGGTCATGATATCCTGTACTGTTGCACTGGCTTTTGGTGGGTCACGCGGGGATTGGCGTCAGATCCGCAACCTGGGCGGCAAAATCTTCCGCATCCGGCCTTTAAATGCGCTCGACTCGCAGATTACCTCGATAGGGTTAATCTCACTGGCTTCCATTCTGGGAATCCCGGTCAGTACCCCGCACATCATCAGCTCAGCCGTAATTGGGTCTGGTGCCGCAGAGCGAATGAACAAAGTGCGTTGGAAAGTAGCCAGTGATATGGTTGTTACCTGGCTGATCACCATCCCGGCTACGATAGCTTGTTCCGCGATTATCTACATCCTAATTATGCAAGCAGCCCGAATTATTGCCATTCTTTAAAATTCTATAAAAACTCATAAAAACTTGCGTGAAGTATCACTTGACTTGAATTCAATTTTATACTAATCTAATAATAGATAAACCTGTGGGAAAATATTTCAATACCCTTAAAATCTGTATCACCCCGAGGTACAATGGCACCCGATTATAATCCCGGCAAACAATTAAATAAAATTCGTAAAGAGCGCGGTCTTAGCCTGCGTGAAATCGCCCGCCGGACAGACTTGACGGCTTCCTTCCTCAGTCAGGTTGAACATGGTACTTCCAACCTCTCAATCGATTCATTGCGCCGCATCTCTGAAGCGCTAGAAGTGCCGATGATGCATTTTTTGGAAGGTTCTCCAGCTGAAATAGAAGATATCAATATCCACATCGACCCGCAACCCTGTGAAGATGACGACCGCTCTAAAGTTTACACACCCGTAGTCCGCGCTGGCTGCCGGCCGCGTCTCATTCTCCCGCCTTCCGGGTTGGAATACCAGATGCTGGTTCCCAATCTGAGCACCAAGCTGGAAGCTGTGATTGGCCGCGCAACACCCGGCACTGGCAATATTGCCCGAAAATTACGCAGTGAAACGGTGGAATTCATTTATGTCTTAAGTGGTGAGCTGTTGGTTGGCTTAAATGAGGAAGAATATACCTTACGAACTGGCGATTCTATCACCTTCCAGGGCGATCAATTAACCAAATTGGCTTGCGCTTCCACCGATCGTGAAGCATCCTGGATTTCCGTTATCACTCCCCCAATTTTTTAAGCGGAAAATTACACTTTCATAACCAATTAATTCAGTAATACTTAACAAAACCAAAATACCACTTGACAAAATGGTTTTTTAGAGTATACATTTAAAGTAAGTCTTGAAACCATTCAGCTTATTTAATTTTAAGCAGATCCCCTTTCAAAAAATTCAGTTTTTTTCAAGATTAACCTGAAGGAGTATTGAATGTCCCAGAAACATGCGACCTTATTTGTTACCCACCGAGGAGAACGGCATCAAAACGAAGCCCTGGCGGCTGCCCCCGAAAACCTTGAAATCACCATGCTGCGTTCCCCTTCCAAGGAAGAAATAATTGCCGCCTTGCCGGGAAAAGAATTTTTCATCAGCGAACGCAGCGGCATCATTGACGCAGAGATAATCGCTGCCGGAAAAGACTTACGTCTGATTCAGCGCCTGGGCGCTCAGACTTACGATATTGACCTTAAAGCAGCCAAAAAAGCAGGTTTGCCGGTTTGCTATCTACCAGTGCGAACCTGTATCATGGTAGCTGAACATATGATGCTGCAAATCCTGGCAACAGCTAAGCGATTGCGTGAAGTTGTACACGTGACTACGGGAGCGGATGATTTCGGGCATCCTTCCAAATTGTGTGACGAAGACTATTTTGCCTATAACTGGACAGGTCGTGAAAATCTTTACGGGCTCTGGGAATCCACGGTGGGTATTCTGGGCTTCGGGGAGATTGGCACCGAACTGGCGCGACGCTTACAAGGGTTTGGCTGTCATATTCTCTATAACAAACGCAGCCGCCTTCCGGAAGAAGCCGAACGTGAACTCAATATTAAATTTGCCACCGTCGAGGAATTGCAGGCGCGCAGCGATTTTTTGTGCATGCTCTTACCCTTCTTCCCGGAAACTGCCAACAGTCTGGATGCCAAATTTTTTGCCGGCATGAAACCAGGTTCCGTTTTCGTCAGTTGTGGCGGCAGTGGCGTGGTAAACGAACAAGCCCTGGCAAACGCCCTCACCAGCGGGCATCTGTATGGCGCTGCAACCGATACTTTCACCTATGAGCCGATTGCCAAAGACAGTCCCTATCTGCCGATTGCCCGCAAAGCAGGCACCAACCTGTTTATTACCCCTCACACCGCCGCTGGTAGCGTTTCTGCGTCCAGCAAATCTCGAGTCGGAGATTATCAGAACTTTCAGCGCCTGCTGGAAGGAAAGAAACTGGTTGGCCGTTTGGTCTAAACCGTAACATTAATTTTTTCATTTCAGTTTTCCTCCGAATTCTGAATTTATTTCTCAAAGCTCTGATGCCTGACCGTCAGAGCTTTTGAGTTAAAGTTTTGAAATCTTCCTTTTTTTATTGATTCTTAAAACTCAGGGATGGTACATTATGCAAATAGTACGTTTTCTCCACATCATCATTATCATTGTTGTTTAACCTTAAAATATCTTCTTTTTCCATTAAAGACTTTACAAAGATATTGACTCTTGTCTTCATTTTTGTTAGGATGTACGTACAATTGTTGTTCACAAATTTTCCAAAATTATGAAAATTATTGATCGCCGATCCTCTTTACCTTTATACAGTCAACTGAAAAATATTCTTTTAAATGAACTCGAGGAGGGAGTTTATCCTCCCGGTTCAGTTTTTCCGACCGAAATGACCATGGTGGATCAATACGGGTTAAGTCGGGCAACTGTTCGCCAGGCGATTAAAGAACTGGAACATGAAGGTTTTCTCAGCCGCATTCAGGGCAAAGGCACCATTGTGATCCGGGAAAATAATGGCCTCAACCGCGGATTATCACGCTTAACCAGTTTCACCGAAGATATGAAAGCGCAGGGAAACGTACCGGCTACGAAAATTCTGAACTTCGAGGTGATCAATCCTCCTGCCCGAATCGCTGAAAAGTTAAATGTTTCGGTCAAAAAAGAAGTGATTCACATCAACCGCCTGCGATTGGTCAATCAGGTAGCTGTCGCGCTGAATACATCCTATGTCAACCTGCCTTCTGATATTTGTATTACTCGCGAGGATCTGGAACGAACGGTATCTTTATATGCCCTGTTTGAAATGAAGAAAATCCCATTAATTGAATCTGACAAAACAATTGAAGCCATTTCTGCCAACACCGAAGAGGCAAAATTGTTAGGTGTGCCCACCGGTAACCCGTTGTTAAAAGTTGAGGGGGTGGTGTTTACCATCAATCACCAGCCTTTAGAACACCACGTTGTCATTAGCCGAAGTGATCTGTATAAGTATTCACTTCACCTGCTCCGCTAAAAAAGGGCAATGATTCTAATGCTGAAAGGAGGATAGATAAGCAGATAAATAAAATCATTTCGTTTGGTCCCATTTTTTATCTAATCATTTAAGGAGAAAAAGATGCAAAAAAAATCGTTTCAAATTACTTTTTATTTATTGGTTGCTTTGACGGTAATTGCCGGGTTGATTGGTTGTACTCCCGCACCGCAACAACCAGCCGCTCCAGCCGAACCGGCTGCACCCCAGGAACCCGCTGCTCCAGCTGAAAATCCATACAAAGGGGTTGAACTAACCCTGGCCGCCATGACTGACCAATATGTGGCTGCCTTCAGGGTTCTGGTACCCCGCTTTGAACAGGAAACTGGTATCAAAATCACAATGGACGAATTAGGATATGTAGATCTTAAGCAAAAGTTAACTGCCGATTTCGTCGGCCATACTGCTCAATATGATCTGATGACCGTTGATATCGTCTGGTCGGGTGAATATGCGACCAATAAATACACCTTACCTCTGGATGATTTCATGGCACGTGACAAGGCTGAATTGAATCTGGATGACATTTTACCTGTGGCATGGACCCTGGGTGAATATCAGGGCAAACATTATGCTTATCCATTAGCCGGTTATGCCAACGTCCTCAATTACAACAAAGCACTATTCGATGCAGCCGGTCTTCAACCTCCTAAGACCCAGGAAGAAATGTTGGCTGCTGCCAAAGCATTAACCAAAGACGGTCAGTATGGAATCGCCTTATTAGGAGCCAAAGGTTCCGCTGTAGCCCAGGATTATATGGCTTTCGTTCAACAACATGGTGGCTCAATCCTCGACAAAGATGGAAAAGTAGCCCTCAATACACCTGAAAATGTTGCTACTCTTGAATTCTTTGGCGAATTGTTCGAGTATGCTCCTCCCGGGTCCACCGACTACTGGTGGGATCAACGTGAAACCGCTTTCCGCACCGGTGTTGTCGCGATGATGGAAGGCTGGAGTATTGCCCGTGCTGGTTATGAGGATCCCGAAATTTCTCAAGTGGTTGGCAAAGTGGATGTCACCGCTGCCCCTGTTTCTGCTGGAATGGAACCCAAATACGGTTTCGGTGGTTGGGGTATCGGTATCAACGCTGATTCTGAAAAGGTCAAACAGGAAGCTGCCTGGGAATTTATCAAATGGATTACCTCGGAAAAAGTTCAGAAAGACTGGGTCCTGAACGATGGCGCTCCTATTCGCCGCTCAACCCTTACCGATCCCGAACTGGTTGCCAAATATCCCTGGTTCCCCCTGATGCTGGAATCCTTCGAAAAAGGTGATGGCGACTATCGTCCCAGAATTCCTCAATACAGTATCATTGAAGATGCTCTGGGTACCTATGTCAATGCATTCCTGGTAGGTCAGGAATCTGCTGAAAGTGCTCTCCAAAAAGCACAGGAACAGGTTGAAGCGAATTTCAAATAATCTATTGATGTGTTGGATGCCTGCCAGTTAAGGCAGGCATCCAACCAATTCTTGGGAGTAACTTTGACTACATTCACTCGCTCAATCACGAAGAAATTCAAAGCTGATCCATATTTCTTTTTATTGTTGCCTCTTTTATTGTTTATTGTTGTAATTGCTATTTATCCATTAATTTTTTCTTTTCGCATCAGTCTGTTTAATTATCGCTTAACCGATCCTAATCAGACACAGACGTTTATTGGACTTGAAAATTACATCCGGGCTTTCAAAGATCAGACAGTTTTGATATCCATAAAAAATACCCTGGTTTTTGTCGCCGGTACTGTTTCGGTTGAGTTACTTTTAGGCTTGGGACTGGCCTTGCTTTTTGCCCAAGAAACAAAATTAGCGCAGTTTATCCGCTCTTTCCTTCTCATTCCAATGGCTTTACCGCCATTGGTAGTTGGGTTAATCTGGAAGGCACTTTATAATGCTGATTTTGGGGTGATTGCCTATTACCTCAAAGCGCTCGGGTTTAATGTAGGTAGAGGACCGTTAGGCGAATTATCAGTTGCCATGCCAGCTGTGATTCTGGTGGATGTCTGGCAATGGACTCCTCTCCTAATGGTGATCTTTCTGGCAGGATTAAAAAGCTTACCGGAGGAGCCCTTTGAAGCTGCTTTTGTCGATGGAGCCAGTCGCTGGCAAAGTTTTCTTTATCTGACCTTGCCTTTGTTAAAACCCACCTTTTTGATCGCTTTTCTTTTACGCACCGTTCAATCTTTTAAAGTCTTTGACATTATTTATGCCACCACCGCTGGTGGGCCCGGCCAGGCAACCACGGTTTTGAATTATCATATTTATACGGTCGGGTTGACCTTTTTTGATATGGGTTACGCCGCTGCCCTGGCTAATATCCTGTTGCTGTTGGTGACCATACTCTCTATCATTTACATCATGGTTATGTCCAGAAGACAATTATAGGGAACATTATGCTGAGAAAAAAAAGTACTCCTGAAAAAATAATCCTGTTCATTCTTTCCGTTATGGCAATCGCCTTCTTCTTGATCCCTATTTATTGGCTGATCACAACCTCTCTTAAATTTGGACGCGATGCGTTCGCCATCCCCCCAACTTGGTTTGTCTTTGATTTAACATTCAAAAATTATCAGGAAGTTTTGGCCCAAAGCAAGACTTTCATGTTCATTAAAAATAGCATCATCATTTCTGCTGGCACCACGATCCTTTCCCTGGTTTTGGGCGTACCGGCTGGCTATGCCATTGCTCGCTCGAAATTCCCTCTGGTTAAAAATTCAGCTTATTTCTTCCTTTTGCTGCTGATGTTGCCCCCGGTCGCTATGCTGATCCCCTTTTACCTGATTATGCGTGACCTTGGGTTAATTGGCACCTACACATCCCTGATCCTGCTGGACACTGTCTTTGATGCTGCCTTTGTGGTCTGGATGATGCGCAGTTACTTTGCCGATGTTCCCCAAGAGATGGAGGAAGCCGCACTGGTAGATGGCGCATCCCACTTCAGTGCCTTTACCAAGGTAGCGTTACCCTTATCGATTCCCGGCATTATTGCTTCAGCGCTTTATACGATCATCTACTCCTGGAACGACTTTTTGTTTGCATTAATGCTGACTTCACCAAAAACTAAGACTATCCCCCTAGGGATTCTGGCTTCTTTCAGTTCGGTAGAAATTAACTGGGGTAAGATGGCGGTTATGTCCATTTTTGCCATCATTCCGGCGGTGATAATCTCATTATTCCTGAACCGCTACTTTGTCCAGGGGTTAACTGCTGGGGCAACTAAGGGTTAATTGATGACAAAAACGACCAGTTTTCTGGCTTCCAGTATCATAATTGGTGATGAACTGCAGGTTTTAAATCAGGCTGCCTTAAATGCGGTTGCTGGTCGTATCCTATCGATTGGGGCACCACTGCCGGGTGCCGAAATTGTCGACCTGGGGCATGCCTTACTCAGTCCGCTGTTTATTGATGCTCATTGCCATCTGGGCGATACCGGTGCAAAGGAAATTGGTATTGGGCTACCTTTGGAAGATGTGGTCGTTCCTCCACATGGCTTGAAACACCGCTTTCTGGCCAGGTTGGATGCAGAAACACACCAACAACACCTGCACCATGGCTTGAAGGAAATGTTGGACAACGGTATTATCGCCTGTGCGGATTTCCGTGAACAGGGACCTGCCGGCGTGAAAGCACTGCGAGCCGCTGCTCAGGGATTACCAATTCGGGTATTTGCTCTGGGTCGCATGGCGGAAACTGATAACGCCGCCGATATTTATAGCGAAGCCGTAGAAATCTTCAAGATCGCAGATGGCTTAGGGATCCGCGATGTGGAATCCTATCCCGCTGCTGTGATCAAAGAATTACGAGCCCAATTCCCGGATAAAATCTTTGCGTTGCACGTCTCTGAGAGCGCTGCCAGCGAAAAGGCCAGCCAGCAAACGTATGGTCGCGGTCAAACAGCCCGGGCATTAGAACTTTCGCCTGACCTCTTGGTGCACCTGACCCATACACCCAGCAGTGAACTGGCTCAGGTGGCTGCTGCCAGGGTGAAAGCAGTTTGCTGCCCGCGCTCAAACGGTATCCTCGGCGATGGACTGCCGGATGTATCCGCATGGGTTCAAGCCGGTGTGGACTTTTCCATTGGCAGTGACAATATGATGATCTCCTCACCGGATATGTTCCGCGAGATGGACTATCTCTCCCGGATGATGCGGGGTTATCATCAAGACCCGGCTGCAATCGACACCTGCCAGATCTTTTCAGCCGCTACCCTGCAGGGGGCCCGCGCTCTGAAAATCGCTCAGGATCTGGGTTCATTGGCTCCAGGCAAAGAAGCCAGCTTCATGGTGCTGGATCTGGAAAGCCCAAATTTTCAATATGTAAATGATTATCTCAGCGCGATGGTGCATCGCGCTGCTACCAGCGATATTCGCAATATCTTTATTAAAGGAGAAAAATACAAATGACAGAAAAGACTTATCGCGTAATGTGGGCAGAGAAACCGCAAGAACTGGAAGTGCGGCACCTGCCTTTAGAACCAGTAGGAGAAAATGATGTCCTGATCCACGTTGCCAAATCCGGGATTTGCCCCTGGGACTTGCGGGCTTTTTCCGGTCTCTCGTCCTCAGTGGCATTTCCGCGTGTGCTCGGTCACGAAATGGCCGGAGTGGTGGAGGCCGTTGGTAAGAATGTCAGGATTATTAAACCCGGTATGCGTGTCGTGCCAAATATGGGCGTCAAGTGTGGTGTTTGTAAAGCCTGCCGCAGCGGGCGTTCAAATCGCTGCCAGAACCCACGCTTTCAACAGTTTGGGGGCGGGTTTGCCGATTATGTACGCGTCCCGGAACAGAATGTGCATATCATTCAGAATAAATCCACCAGCCTGAAAGCAGCTGCCTTTACTGAACCGTTATCCTGTGTGGTGCGTGGTCAGAACATGCTGCACCTCTACCCCGGCGAAGTTGAACTGGTGGCTGGACTGGGACCCATTGGTCTCATGCATCTGCAGGTCGCGAAAGCATTTGGTGCGCGGGTGATCGCCTCCGACCCGGTGCCCGAACGCCTGGAAAAAGCGAAAGAACTGGGCGCCGATTGGGTGGTCAACCCCAAAGAATCCAACGTCGCCGCGCTGGTCAAAGAAGTCACCTATGGCTGGGGTATCGATGCTGCGGTTGCCACAGTTGGCTCTGCCCGACTGGTGGAAGATCTGGTCCCCATGCTGGCTCCTGGTGGACGATTGAACATCTTTGCCGGGATTTACCCGAAAGATGAATTGCGCCTGGATCCCAATCTGATTCATTATGGCGAATACATCATCACTGGTTCAGCCGACAGCACCCCAGCGGATTTTGAACATGCTCTGAACATGATTGAAACCGGTCAGGTGAATACCGAAACACTCATCAGCCATCTCCTCCCCCTTGAAGATTTGGGCAAAGGCTTTGAGGTGATGAAAACCCTCAAAGGTCTGAAAATAATGCTGGATGTGAATGATCTGGAGTAATTGAATTTTGAAAGCTTTTGTTCTGGCAATTGACCTGGGTACTTCTTCATTAAAAGCGGTGGTCTATGGATCAGACGGTCGTATTCTGGCTTCTGAATCTCAGGGCTACACAGCCGCCATCCCACAGCCTGGTTGGGCGGAAGCTTCCCCACAGGATTGGGAGCACGCCCTGCAGCATTGCCTTTCATTGCTTTCCCAACGGGATAATTTGTTATC
Organism: Anaerolineaceae bacterium; assembly: GCA_034429975.1. Lineage (GTDB taxonomy): Bacteria > Chloroflexota > Anaerolineae > Anaerolineales > Anaerolineaceae > UBA6170. The sequence goes on from DAOUFM010000113.1 coordinate 10,659, forward strand.
CCAGGTGGAAGTGGTCGCTTTTACCGGGCAAATGCACACTGCCGTCCTGCTGGATGAGCACCTCAAACCGTTGGAACCCACCATTCTCTGGCTGGACCGGCGGGCTGTTGCTGAAACAGAGGAACTACAAAAGACGCTGCACATGCCCCCTTACCAGCTCAATTCCACGTATACCCTCCCCAAGCTTTATTGGATGGTAAAGCATCTGCCGCAGGAAGTTGAAAAAGCCCGCCATTTACTCTGGCCCAAGGATTACCTGCGCTTTTTGATGACGGGTGATTTATTCACAGATATCACTGAACCAGGTGGTGCCGGGCTGCTGGATTGGAAAACACGTACGTGGGCGAAAGGCCACCTGGAATTTATCGGTATGTCCCCGGACATCTTGCCCACCATCCTGCACCCACAGGACCCAGCCGGGCAGATTTTGCCGGAATTTACCGAAAAATACGGGCTCAACCCGCAAGCCAAAGTAATTGCCGGGGCCGGGGATGTGCTGGCTTTAATCTCCAGCGCTCCGCCAGCTCCTGGCCGGCTGAATTGCTCGCTGGGCAGTTCTTCCATGATTTTTACTTCGCTTCAACCGGGTGAAAGTGTGGTCGATCCTCAAGGCAGAATTTATACCTATCCCCTCCTACCGCTGCCCATGCTGGGTGGTGTATCATCCACTACCGGTGCAGCGCTGCAATGGGCCTGGAAAAACCTTTACCCGGAAATGGGATTTGAAGCTGCCATCATGGAAGCACTCCAAACGCCAGCTGGCAGTGAAGGTGTTTACTTCCTGCCGTTTCTATCCGGCGAACGCACACCCTTCTGGAATGACCAGTTGCGTGGTAGTTTTCAGGGTCTTTCATTGGCGCATTCCCGCGCCCATTTGTTGCGAGCTGTGATGGAAGGTGTAGGTTTCAGTCTACGTTATTTGTTGAGAATTTTCGCTGAATTAAAAGTAGAGATTCAGGAAATAGCTCTGGCTGGCGGCGGCACGCGTACCCCAGGGTGGGCTCAGATGCTAGCCAACATCTGTCAGTTGCCAGTGTGTGTCTACACCGGGCAGGAAACAGTCACGCACGCTTTATATGCCTATGCGTGCATAGCACTGGATCCAAAGCAAACTTTTATCCAGGCATTAATGTCCACCTTTGAAGAACCCATCTGGCTTTATCCAGAACAGGAAACAGCCCCGGTTTATCAATCATTATTTAATGCTTACACAACTCAGGTTGAATTTAATCAAAAGAGTCAAATAACCACTTAATAATTTTGGATTTATTATTTCACATTAGAAGGAGAAAAAATATGTTCGGAAAAACTAGAAGATTAAATCGAATATTTGTCGGGGAGAATAAATTATGTCTGCTCTCGCCCCTCGATCATGGCGGCTGGTTGGGACCGGTCAAAGGACTTGACAACCCCGAATGGATCGTTGGCGAAGTATTGGCTGGGGGCGCCAATGCGGTATTAGCCTCCCCTGGCTTCCTGCAGGCTGCCCAAAAATCTCTAAAACCGGAGACCGGTCTGGTTTTACGCGTCAGCCTGACAGCCGGCCTGAGCAAACAAGGCACCCAGGAATCCCCTATTGCCACCGTTGATACCGCCCTGCGCATGAATGCCGATGCGGTGGCTGTCTCAGTCTTCTTTGGCCGTGATGGTGATCTGGATATCTACCAATGGCTGGCTGCCCTGATCGAAGAATGCCAGGTTTATGAAATGCCGGTAATCGCCGAGATGATGCCACCAGAAAACGCCTTTTATGACCCGGTAGCCATCGCGCATGCCGCTCGTATCGGGATGGAAATCGGTGCGGACGTGATCAAAACGAATTTCTCCGGTGACGTCGAATCCTTCCGCCAGGTTGTGAAGTCCGTACCGGTGCCGATTATCGTCGCCGGCGGTCCCAAGACCAGCCATGAAGGCGATGATGCCACCTGGAAAATGGCGAAAGCAGCCATCGAAGCCGGCGCTCACGGCGTTGCTATTGGACGGCGTGTCTGGCAGGCTGACAGCCCGCGCGAGGTAACCCGCCAGGTAGCCAATGCCCTCTGGGGATAAACCAAACTGACGTCAGAAATGAAGATTTAGCTATACGCAATTAATTCAGCCACGGGCAAGAGAACACCGTGGCTGTTTTTCTAATTTGTTGATCATAAGAACGCGGTCATTCGGTTTTCTTTGAGTGAATCATTATATATTCAATAATTTATGCTATCATTCAGGGGATTATTATGTCAATTTTACAGGCCAAACAACTCGGAGTTTCTTACGGTGCTTTTGATCTTTTCAAAGGGATCTCATTAACCGTTGCCAACGACGCCAAGATCGGCTTAATTGGCCCGAATGGCGTTGGCAAATCAACAGTTATGATGATCCTGGCTGGGTTACGCACCCCTACCACCGGCAAAGTCAGCATGGCGCGCAATCGCAGAATTGGCTACCTGCGTCAGGAAGCGGTCGAAGCTTTCGGTAATCAGAACAACTCCGTCTACACCGAGATGTTGGCAGTCTTCAAAGAAATACACCAACGTCAGGCGCAACTTCATGAGCTGGAATTACAGATGACAAAGGCAGAGGATGGTCTGGATGCCCTTCTGGAAGAATATGGACGTTTACAGGAAGCCTTTGAGCTGGATGGCGGTTACGACTTTGAGGTCAGAATCAAACAGACATTGGAAGGTCTGGGGTTGGGCAAAGATGCCTGGCACACCCCTCTCAATCACCTCAGCGGCGGTCAAAAAACACGCGCTCTATTGGCACGGCTGCTGTTAGAAAAACCAGATCTGCTGATGTTAGATGAGCCGACCAATCACCTGGATGTGGATGCCGTAGAATGGCTGGAAAATACCCTCAACAATTGGTCCGGCGCCATATTGATCGTCAGTCACGATCGCTACTTCCTGGATAATGTCGTCAACACCATCTGGGAAATGTCTCCTGCCGGAATCGAAACCTACTCTGGCACCTACAGTAGCTATTTACTCCAGCGACAGGAGCGTTGGGATTATATGGAGCGCGTCTTTAAGGAAGAAAAAGAACGGTTGCTTAAAGATGTAGATTTCATTCAACGCAACTGGGTGCGCGCCAGCACGCATGCCCGTGCTCTGGGTGTTCTGAAAAAAGTCTCCCGCGAACTGGCCATCATCGAACAGGACGGTCTCTTATCCCTGCGCAGTGGCAAGAAATGGAGTGAATACGGCATACGCGCTGATCGTCCCTTAGAGGTAATCGAAGCCATTCGGGCGGTCAACGCCATCAGCATTCCCACCAACCGCCCACCGCATATCCGCCCCCAATTTCGCAGCTTTGAGAACAGCGGCAACTACGTTTTACGCATTAATTCGGTAGAAATAGGATACTCTGGCAACAGCCTTTTCACCGCCCGGGACGTGGAACTCAAACGCGGTGAATGCGCGGTGTTGATGGGGCCAAATGGCAGTGGAAAAACTACCTTCTTGAAAGTCTTATTAGGACAATTGCCACCGCTTTCCGGTGAACTGCTCCCCGGGGCTGGTTTAAAAATTGGATATTTAGCGCAGGCACAGGAACAGTTGAAAGGCCCTCACAGTGTGTTGGAAGAATTTCAACACCATAAAGATATGGATGAGGAACAGGCACGTAAACATCTGGCTGCTTACCTTTTCCGGGGAGAGGACGTCTTCAAACCAATTGACGGACTCAGCGGCGGGGAACGTGCTCGACTGGTGATGGCGATCCTGGCGCTGGAAGGCGCCAACTTCCTGGTGCTGGACGAACCTACCAATCATCTGGATATCCCAGCCCGCGAAGCCCTGCAAGAAGTGCTGGAAGAATATCAGGGTACTATTCTGCTGGTCTCCCATGACCGTTATCTGATCAACCGCCTAGCAACGCGGGTATGGGAGATTAAAAATAAGGAACTGGTCACCTTCAACGGCAATTATCGGGATTATATTCTCCGGCAGACAACCATCCGGAATGGCAATCAGAATGGCAGCCGCAAGATTCTGCTCAATCAGGCGCCGCTTGCCAGAGATAACAGTCGTGAAACCCGCCAGCGAATGCTGGATTTAGAAAAGCTGGAAGAACGCATCCGTGAAAAAGAGAAGGAAATTCAGCATTTATCCCAGGAACTGCAAAAAACAGGCCGGCATGGCGCCTTTGAAAAAATGCATGCTCTCAGCAACCAGTTAGCACACGCCGAAGCCATTCTGGACGAATATCTCGAAGAATGGGAAAATTTGATTGGGTAATATTACAGTTGCTCACCCGCCATCATTAAACCGATGGATTGAAAAGTGGCATTTTTTCGGTCAATCACACCCATAATTTTCCCGTGAAAAATAACCGCAATTCGATCAGAAAGGGAAAAGATTTCATCCAGATCTTCAGAAATTAAGAGCGTTGCGGTGCCGGTTGAGCGTTGTTCAATAATTCGCTCGTGAATATATTCAGTGGCGCCAATATCAACTCCCCGGGTTGGTTGAGCTGCGATCAAAACACGCGGTTGGCGGGTAATTTCTCGGGCCAGAATTACCTTTTGGGCATTTCCACCTGAAAGGCTCTTGATGGGTGTATCGAGTGACGGAGTTTTCACGTTAAACGCTTTCACCATTTCATTGGATAATTCTTCAATGTTCTTCATATTGAGAACAGTATTCCTGGAATATGCTTCCTGATCCAGATCCCGTAGAATTAAATTCTCAGACACGCTAAATTCGGCAATCAGCCCATCCTCATTCCGTTTTTCAGGAATGTAAGACACACCATGGTGAATCACCTGCATCGGAGAACATCCGGTAATATCGTTATCATCGACAATGATCTTCCCCGTTGTTGCTTCCCTTAACCCGGCAATAACCTGAGCTAATTCAGGTTGCCCATTTCCAGATACGCCTGCCAACCCCAATACTTCACCAGCACAGACTTCAAGGCTGATATCTTTGATTGCCTGGGTTCCCCTATCGCTGAGCGCTGACAGATTTTCAATCCTTAATCGCGGTCGTCCACATTCGACCGGTTTATAGCTGTGGACGAGATTCATCGGGCGTCCAACCATCATTTCTGCTAACAAATTTTTGTTGGTATCGGCTGTATTAACCGTACCAATATTCTTACCATCTCGTAGCACTGTAACCCGATTGGTAAATGCCATTACTTCATGCAATTTGTGAGAAATGAAAATAAGAGCATGTCCATCTTTTGCCATTTGCGTCAACGTAACGAAAAATTCATCCACTTCCTGCGGTGTTAATACTGCTGTTGGTTCATCCAAAATCAATAATGCTGCCCCGCGATAAAGCGCCTTTATAATTTCCACTTTTTGTTGCTGCCCAACCGAAAGTTGCCAGATAAAATCATCGGGGTCTACTTTCAGACCATAAGTTTCACCCAACTCGCGAATTCTTTTCGAAACCCGATCTAAATCCGTCAGAATTCCTTTTGAAGATGGCAATCCTAAAGCGACATTTTCTGCCACTGTCAATGAATCTACCAGCATAAAGTGTTGGTGAATCATACCAATGCCCAATTTTATTGCATCTTTCGGGGAGTGAATCAAACGCGGTTCGTTATCAAAAATAATCTGGCCTTCATCCGGATGGTATAGGCCATACAATTGTTTCATTAAGGTGCTTTTCCCGGCGCCATTCTCTCCTAAGAGCGCATGCACTTCAAACGCTTTCACATCAAAATTAACATGGTCATTTGCCAGAACACCCGGGAATCTTTTAACAATTCCTTTCATTTCAAGAAAATCAATACGAGGATGCCCTGAGGGAAGAATTTGTCTTTGGGTCATGATCACCTGCCTGAATGATTAGTGCTATCAGGGTGGCTTAACACCACCCTGATAATTACAAAAAGGAAGTTCTATTCTCCACCAACGCCGATGGTTATGGTGCCATCGATAATGCCTTTTGCAGCGGCATCGCCGAGCGCTTTCACATCCGCCGGCAATTCATATCCGGGGTTATACGCCAGTACCAGACCACCATTTTTCAGCGATAAAGCGAAGTTCTGCCCGCCCATGGTGCCTGCCTGATTAAGTTCGATCATCGTGGTTACAACGTTTTCCCAATCATAGACCTGGCTGGCTACCACGATTTTCGGAGCTAAGGATGATTGGTCTGCCTGGGTACCAAACCACAGAACACCTTTTTCCTTGGCTACGCCAACTGCTCCAACTACCATCTGAGCCGAGCCAGTCATCACATCTGCCCCAGCGCCAATATGGGTTTGAGCTGCTTCGGATGCTAAAGCAACATCACCAAACGAACCGGTGTAATTGACATTCACAGTAATTGCAGGGTTAGATGCTTTCACGCCTGACAGGAAACCATCTACATACAATTTTGCATCACCAACTTCAACAGGGCCAACCACACCAATGACATCGCTCTTGGTTAGGGCTGCGGCGAGTACACCAAAGACATATCCGCCTTCCTGAGAAAAGGCTTCATAGGCAAAGACATTGGGGATTCCGAAGTTATCTCCGGCTGTACCCCAGGCAAAGCTTACTTTAGGGAAATCAGGTGCAATTTCTTTTAAAGCAGAGCCATATTGCGACCCGTGCGCAAGGATCAGGTTATAACCCTGAGACGCATAATCACGAATGGCAGCCGCAGCATCATCAACAACAAACATACTATCGGAAACAGCGAATTGGAATTTGTCTGAACCCATTTGCGACTGCATTTTCACCAGAGTATCATACATACTTTGGCTAAAAGCAAGGTCATTGATCGCACTGGGAGTTACCAAAGCGACTTTAAATGGTTCGGCTGCCTTTTCTGCTGGAGCGGCTGGTTGTTCCGCAGGAGCAGCAGGAGCGGCTGGTGGTTTTGCTGCGCAAGCGGTGCCCAAGAGAGCTACCAGCAGCAACAGTACGACGATAAAACTAACTTTTTTCATTTTTCCTCCAAAAAATAATGTTTTAACAATCCAGGGAAAGCCCCGGGATTTCACAAAATTATTCCAACCTTTCATACGCTTTAGACAAAGCGGAGGGAGGACGAACGCGTTGGGCCGAAAGAACCAGCACAACAATGGTAAGAATATAAGGGGTCATAACAGCTACATCCGATGGAATAGGTAATCCGACCACCTGAACCCAAATTTGAAGTGCATTCACAAAACTGAAGATTAATGAACCTAATAGCACCCAGGTAGGCCGCCAACCACCAAAATAAACCAAAGCAATCGCGATAAATCCCAGCCCATTGGTGAGATTGTATTGAAAGACATTCAACAAAGCAATTGATAAAGATGCACCAGCAATCCCCGATAACAAACCCCCTAAAGAAACCGTGAAGTATCGCACTTTGGAAACGCTTACTCCCAGGGTGTCCGCAGCTTCAGGGTTTTCTCCGACAGCCCGGATCTTAAGGCCGAGGGTGGTCTTGTTTAATATGAACCAGGCAATAGGCACAAGCAGATAAGCACCATACACCAATACATTTTGGGTGAATAAAATAGGACCCAGAACAGGGATTTTGCTGAGAATTGGAATTGGCGCAACCGGAAAACCGCTGACCGTCTGAACATTATTGATCAGCTTCTGGAAAAGCAAATCGCTCATTCCCAGACCAAATAGGTAAACACCAATCCCGCTGATTCCCTGCTGCGCATTCAAAGTTACACTGATAAACGCCATCATTAACCCCATCAGCAAGCCTACCAACGCAGCCAGGAGCAAACCGCCCACCAGATCGCCAGTCTTAAAAACAACATAAAAAGCTGAGAAGGCGCCCATCAACATGATGCCATCCACCCCCAAGTTTAATACCCCACTGCGTTGACCAAAGGTTTCTCCGATAGCCGCATATAAATAAGGAGTTGCAAGACGAATAGCGGAAGCCAGTAGGCCAATTAAAACTGAACCAGTTAAAAGATCATCCATAATCTCAACCACCTCCTTCCGATACAGGTAATTCTTCCTGTGCGGCAAGGGCCAATTTCTCTTCTAACACTTTGATAGCCCGCCGGCGAGCGTTTTTCCGGCGAAAGATTTCACTGGAAACGACAAAAACCACCACTAAACCATTTAATGCTGTTATCAGCGCAGCCGGCACCTGAACCACCCGTTGTAATTTATTTGCACCAACCAACAATGCTCCAAACAAGAATGAAGCTGGGATCGTCCCTATAGGATGCAACTGGCCAAACAAGGCTGCCACAATTCCATTAAATCCGGCTGAGCCTGTAAAACTAGCTGCTGACCCGTCCGTGATCATAAAATGATTGACACCATAAACCTGAATAGCACCAGCCAGACCGGAGAAAGCCCCACTTAACACAAGGGAGAGAACAATATAGCGTTTTACCTTGATGCCCGCATAAAGAGAAGCAGATGTGTTCAAACCAACAGCCCGTATACGATAGCCAATTGTGGTACGCCAAAGAAAGAAATAGACTCCTACCGCTAAAAGCACAGCAATTAAAGCCCCCAAATGTAAACGAGTGGGCACCAAACGCGGCAAATCAAAAGCCATTGAAAGTCGGGAGGTTTGTGGGATTGCGGCAGCCCCCTTCTGGTCCGGCTGAATCAATGGTCCGCGTAACAATAAATTCATTAATTGAACCGCAATTACATTCAACATGATCGTACTCAAGATTTCATTCACGTTGAAGCGCGCCTTAAGATAACCCGGAATACCACCCCAAACGCCACCGGCAAGAAAGCCAACCAGTAAAGCGATGGGGATCATGATGATTCCAGGGGCATTTGGGAAAGCGAGACCAAGCGCAATGGAACTCAGACCACCCAAAATCATTTGTCCTTCACCACCGATATTGATAACACCAGCCCGAAACGCGATGCAAATTCCAACCCCCACCAGCAGTAAAGGGGTTGCTTTGACAAAAGTATCCGCAAGCGCATTGACACTTCCAAAAGCACCTTCAATCAGTGCGCCATAAGCGGTTAAAGGGTTTGCTCCTAACAGAATTATCATCACACCGCCAACAGCTAACGCAGCGAGCGTTGCAAGCAACGGCAGTAAAGCATCAAAGATTGAACTCCACCTTATTCGCATTCGTTTATCCTGGCTCCTTTCCGGAGAAAAAATAAGCTTTGGTTGTTGGTTAACTAGATTTCTTCATTAAAAACGTCATTGAGTTAATAAATAATTCAATAATTTGGGAATTTTATCCCCCGTTCGAAAAACCTTTTAGCAATTCCGGTAATATTAAATTGTGCCAAACAAGGAAGTATTTTTTGCATAAACCTGATCCAGATCAATCCGAGAAAGTTAAGAATCAAAATTTATAATTCATAATTTTAATTGTCTAACAACTTGTTTTTATCATATTTGTCAGACAATTACAAGTCATTATTAAGATTTTAATGTAACAATTTTTAGCTTTTTCAGGCTGAATTTTTGAGTAGCTTTGAAGCAATTGGAATTATTGATCCATTTTTACAATGCTTTCCTAATTGCATCAACCGGATTTATACGGTATCTTTAAGCTATGTCACCCAGTGTTCAGGAAGCTATTCAAATATTCAAAAGCAATGTTCAGTTTGAGAATGATAATACCCGCCGGCTGTATTTTCGCGGGTTGGATGCCTTTTTTGAATACCTGCAGGATCAACATTCTGAAGACTTCGTGACCACCCAATTAGAGAAGAACATTGTCGTCGAATTTGGCGGCTGGATGAAAGACCAGCGCGGTTATTCCCTCCCAACGCGGCGGCTATATATCTCCGTTTTGCGAGCTGCTTTGCGCTTTTGGCGGGCTAATTACAGCGACTGGATTCTCTTCACCCGCGAAGAGGAACAGGAAGCCAGCCGCACCTCCCTGATCGGTAACCCGGAGGAACAAACCAGCCGGCATGAGCGCCTGCCGGAGGATTTCGGCAACCGCATGCTTACCACTGTCATGAACCTTCCGTTGCCGAAAAAACAACTTGACCGTCTGGATGTCTTCCGCCAGCGTGCTCTGGTGGTCTTGCTGCGCGCTACCGCCTTACGCATCGGTGATCTTTGCCAGCTCACCAAAAAGCAGGTGGATGATGCCCGTGTGCAAAATGGACGCCTGGAATTGCGCATGGAGAAAACCGGTCGCGTAGCTCATTGCCGGCTGAGCCCGGACACTCTCCAGGTGATCGATGCGTATTTAGAAGCGCGTGACGACTATTCTCCCTGGGTCTTGATCCAGCACGGCAAAAGTAATCGTCGCCGGCACAACTCTTCCTCTTTCTTTAGGAACGCCAAAAAAGGTTATGGTGCGCGGCTCTCCAGTACATCCGCCTGGCGAATTGTTCAGGAAGTGGCGGCTTTATCCGGTCTGGACCGCCAGAAATATTTCACCAGTCCGCATGCCTTCCGTCATTGGCACGCCAAAACCCTGATTGAGAACGGTGTCTCGCTGGAGAATGTGCAGGCGGTATTAGGGCACTCCACCCCAGCCACCACCCGCATCATCTACGCCCCCGAGCCGGATAAGCGCCAGATCGACCAGATTGAAGAAATTCTGCAGAAGGTCAACGATCCGAAAATAGAAAAATAGAAATAATGTCTGATAGAATTAATCACAAGGAGCAAACATGGCTGTAGCTGAATTACCAGAATTTATCAGACAAAAATATGAAATTCATGATTTACGACACGCATCCGCTATTCTGTCCAGAGATTTTCCACACGAATGGAAAGACATCATCGATGTGCTGACTGAGTTTCGATTATTTAAAAGATGGATTGTTATCGCTGGCGGTAGAAAATCTCCTGTGGCGCAAGCTATTGATGATTCATTTTTATCCAAAGGCTGGGTTGAAAAATCTTTTGAAACCGTGATTACAGTTGATGGAGATTCCCGGGAATCCCCCACTCACGCTATTGATTATTTTAAAAATCGGATCGCGATTGAAGTGGAATGGAATAATAAAAACCCATTTTACGATCGTGATTTAAATAACTTCCGATTACTTTTTGACCTTAACGTCATCAGCGTAGGTGTAATTATCACCAGGTGCGATGAACTTCAGGACATTTTCAATGAATTAGGACGCGGATCGTCCTTCGGCGCTTCGACTACCCACATGAGTAAATTAATTCCATTATTGAACGGTGGTGCCGGCGGAGGGTGTCCTATTCTGGTATTTGGCATCTCAAAAGGTTTGTACATCGATGGATAATAGCTTTGATTCTTTGCTTCAGTTAGGAAAATTCGGAACAATTTTGGCCGATCCCCCCTGGAAATTCCAAAACCGGACTGGAAAAGTAGCTCCAGAACATAAACGACTGTTTCGCTATGACACAATGTCTAACGAAGATATTATTGCCATGCCAGTGCGAGAAGTTGCGCTGGAAAAAAGTCATTTGTACCTTTGGGTGCCAAATGCCCTGGTGGAAACTGGGCTTCAGGTTTTAAAATCCTGGGGATTTGAGTATAAAACCATGCTAATCTGGTATAAAATCCGCAAGGATGGCGGACCGGATCGCCGCGGTGTTGGATTTTATTTTCGAAATGTAACCGAGATTGTTCTATTTGGGGTTAGAGGAGGTTTAAGAACTGACCAGCCTGGCAGAAGTCAGGAAAATATCATCCTTTCCCAAAAAAGGGGGCATTCGCGTAAACCTGACGAAATCTTTCCAATCATCGAAGCCTGTAGCCCTGGTCCTTATCTGGAACTCTTTGCACGTCAAAAGCGCAAAGGCTGGCATTCCTGGGGAAATGAAACTGATAAATTTGATGATTCAATTCCACTCTACTCAAAAATATTTAAGACGGAACCCCAGCCAGCACTCTTTGAAAAAAAAGACGAATTCGAGTAAGTTTTTCAGGGATGGGTTATGCGAGTAACAAAGCGGACGGAGATCATTTTCCTGGTGGTTGTTTTATCCATCCTGATCCTGAGTATGACCACACTGGTGACCACGGTCATCGTGAGTAAGGCAGCGCCAACCGCCACCCCCACCATCACATTCACTGTAACACCCAGTCTGACGCTCACGTCTACTCGGCTGCCAACCAGCACAGCAACTGCAACTTTCACTTCCACCACCACCTTTACCCCAACTCGCACCCCCACGCTCACCCTTACTCCTAGTATCACCCCTACCCCGTCCAACACCCCTACTGCTTTTATTTTTGACCAGGGGTTATTTCAACGGAAATACGTTTTGGATCAAATCATTCCCGGCATCATCAACCGTATGCTGATTGCCGAAGATGGCGCTTTCTGGTTCGCATCCCCCTACGCTGTGGGACGCTACGACGCAGTCAGCCGGCAATTCACCCAGGTTAATTTGCGTGATCCAGTGATCGCACTCACCCAGGATGGCAAAGCCTGGATTCTGTCAACTTCTGGCTCACCATTACAATTTTGGGATGGAAACAGCATTCAGGAATATAACCAATCGAATGGTTGGATTCCACCACAAGGCTACGGCGCCCCTTCTCCAATAGAACCCACCTTTTCAACCGACCAGAATGGGAACTGGTGGCTCACCACTGCTTATGACGTGCGGCGTTTGCGGGGAAATCAATGGCAAATATTCACGCCCCAAATACTGGGCTTCGATCTGCCCTATCGCAAAGCCATCAGCACTTCCTTCGTTCTGACCAATTCAAAAATCAGCGATCTGGCCTGGGTGGGTAGTTGCAATTGGAGCAGCGATCAACGCCTGGATGGCGAAGGCATCCGTCAGTTTGATGGCGCTACTTGGTCGAAATCTGCGATGCCGGCAACCCCCGGATGTGTCACTGCCCTGGCTGCCAGTGCAGACGGCAACCTGTGGGTTGGAATGGATGGGCTTCTCTGGCGATATTCCGAACAAAAAGATCAATGGCTTGTATTTGAACCGCCGCTATTGGATGAGAAAGTAACTCCGGGCTTCCGGCATGGGGAAGTTCTGGATATCACCATCGCCCCCGACCATAGCGCCTGGGTGCTGTATGAATTGTGTGGCAGCGCCGGCTGTCAGACCCGTCAAATACGCTATCACCTCTTAAAGGAAGAATGGACTTCCATCCGCCTGAGCAGCCAGATTCGCCCGCCCTTGTTACTGTTCGATAAAGACAGCACCGCCTGGTTATTCTCGCCCAATGAAATCAGCCGCTTGGAAGGGGATCAACTTAAACCGGTCGCCTGGATCGATTGGCTACAAGCTGCCAGCGATGAAGAAGGAAGGATCTGGGTCCTCTCCGGAGAGTTGAACGGCCGCATGATTTTGTGGGTGAATGGGGAATAGAATTCGGCTTGTGTGGGGAGATGGATTTTTGGGGCTCACCTCACTGCCCGGTGGAGAAATCACCTCACCCCCCGGCCCCCTCTCCAACGCGTTGGAGAGGGGGAGCATGAATTCCCATCCTCTGGTTAGGGAGAAGGGAGTATGATTTATTCTTCAATTGTGAGGTTATGCTAAGTCTGGTTTTTTGCTTTGAGCTTTAAGCTTTTGGCTTTGAGCAAGCGAAACCACCTCACCCCCTGGCCCCCTCTCCAAGTCATTGGAGAGGGGGAGCATGAATTATCTGTCGTTTGTGAGGTCATCCCGGCCTTCCACTATCAGGACTATTCATGTTCCACCATCAGCCATGAGCCATCAGCCATGAGCTAAACAAACCACCTCATCCCCCGACCTCCTCTCCAACGCGTTGGAGAGGGGGGGCATGAATTCCCCTCCTCCGGATGAGTGTCTGAAAGGCGGGGTGGTTCTGCCCATTCGTACTGTAGGGAGGAAGCATTGGAGAACAAAAGCTTGAGTGGCACATCCGCCCTAATTCTCCAATGTTTCCTCCCTACCCGAAATTTACTAACATATTCGAATGCACGCCCAACAAAACCCCTTTCTTTTGATGATTTATTTTGATTTTTGGCTACGTGTACCCAAGTGTCAATAGTCGGAGAGAGTTTACCACCAACACTTTCAGCTAATCTTAGAATAGCTTGCACGGAATGTAGACGATCTAATGGACGATCTGCTAATAGTTGATCAACGACATGATGTGTATTTGGCCCCACGCTCAATGCTATTTTTAGGCAATATTGGGGTGTCTTTAGAAGATATTGGGCCTTGTACGGTGGTTAATCTCCCATTTCGGTTTGCCATTGTCCTTTTTGGCGGGATCTTACATGGGTACGCAGCAGTTCTAGCTGCACATAAATTTCAAGTGTATGTTTGCGAATATGGACTTCCACCTCTGAGCCTGACCATTTGTAGGGTACGGAATAATAACTACCATCCACAACAATATGGCAATTGCTATGTGCTTTGGCAATCCGGATTTCATCCAGGTCAAAGGCTTCTTTTATGTCTGGTTCCAAGTGTTATCCATAGCGTCTAATGGATGAATAGCTGCTCTCATATCCGTTGTTCTCTTGTAATCGCTGATAAATCACTGTCATCTGCAGCCCTTGATCATAGTACTTTTTTACTGTTTCATGATAATTTTCTACCGTGCTCTCTTCGCGGAGGACGTGGTGCTGGTCCTAACTTTGCGTCTAATTCTTCTATTCTCAGAAGCTCTCGTTCTTTATTCAGACAACCCGCTTCTTCTGCTTTTTGTTTGTATTTGTGAATGGTTGGCCTACTGATACCCAGGTCTCAGCTGATATTTCGTTCACTCTCGCCTGACCGCAATCGGTAGATGATTTCTTTGTACAGGTTCATATGGATCCGCTCCATTTCTTTTTTTCTCTTCTTTCGTTGTGTTAGGAGAGATTTTCTCACACTGGTAAACATCGTGCGAACATCCCTGGTAAACATCGCCCGATCATCCCTGGTAAACATCGGGCGGCTATCTCTGGTAAAGTCTACCCCGATCAGTGACAGGGGCAGGTCACGGACCATGCCCCTACGGTCCTCAACATTCATGCCATCAAAACCACCCCGCACAAGCAGACATGCTCCCCCTCTCCAACGCGTTGGAGAGGGGGCCGGGGGGTGAGGTAGTTTCTCTACACTATTTCATATTTCTACCATTCTCCTTTTTTCCTTCAAACATTCAACTGTAAACTCATTCCCTATCGCCCTTCGCCTTTCGCCTTTAGCCTTTCTCCTTAGCCTATACCCATTTTATTCATTCAGGCAAATTTGCGGTAAAATTTGAATTAATAGAAGGTTTATGATGATTGATCAAGCCACTACCATTACCAGAAATCACCAAAGTCAAATTGGGTTTTTGACATTTTCTCACTTTTTTTAATCATCCTTCTTAAGGAATTGAATGATCCTAAATCACTTTTGGTCTTATTTTTTGGTAATTTTACTGGTGGCTGTTAATGGCGAAGCTGCCATCCTGCTGACTGCCAGCATCGCATCTTCCGGTTATTTCAACCCTTATGTTGCTCTGATCGCTGTCACGCTGGGCAATGTGATCTCCGATTCCTGTTGGTTTGCCCTGGGTTACTATGGTAAGATGGATTGGCTGTTGAAAAAGTCACGCTGGCTGGGAATTTCCAGCGATAACGTGGATCTGGCACAGAAGATCGTGCGCAAGGACGTAGTCAAGCTGCTGGTATTTTCCAAACTGACCAACTGGATCACTATCCCGGCGCTGGTAACTGCTGGTTTTTCGAAAGTGCCGATGAAGAAATGGTTTCCTACAGTGGTGATCAGTAACCTTTTAATCGGCGTGATTCTGATGGCGTTGGGATATTACATGTCCACGGAGATGATGAAAATTCAGAGTGGACTGCGTTATGTAGCGATTATTCTTACCCTAGCGTTTGTCCTGGCTGCTATTTTCTACGTACGCAAACTGGTTTCGGGCAAAGATTTGATCATGAAACTGGCTGAGTCTGAAGGAATTAAACAGGAATAAAGTATGCGAATTCTGTACAGTAGTTTTACTTTTTTTCCTGAACTTAACGGGCAGGCGGTTTTTACCCTCAACCTGGTGTGCGAGATGGCGGCGCTTGGGCATGAAGTATTGGTGTTGACCCAAAATAGCGGAAAGAAAGCCGAGGAGATTAACGATCCCCGGATTAAAGTGATCCACTTCCCTTCCATCCCTTTGAAAGCCATCCATAAAGACCTGCGGGTGGCTGTCTTCTCCCGCAAGGCTATTCGTCAGGTGTTTTCAGACTTTCAACCAGACCTGGTGCACGTGCAGGATCCCTCTCTCCTTAGCCAGGCGATCATGCGGGTGGCACATCACAAACACGTACCCGTGCTGGCCACCCACCATACCGGGCCGGAAATCACTGCGCCATACCTGAACCCTAAAAACCCGGTTGTCAAGAAATATTTGCATACGATTCTGTGGCAATTCCTTCGTCTTCATTTAAATAATGCCGATACGATCGCGGTGCCATCAAAATTTTCAAAACGAATGTTATCCCAACACAAAGTTCAACCAGAGATATCTGTCATTGGCTGCGGGATCAATCTCGAACATTTTCTGCCTGCCACTGATGATTGCCAATCTCAAATTCTGAAACAACATGGGTTAAACCCGGAAAAGGTACTGGCACTTTATGTTGGCAGGCTGGATTTTGAGAAGAATGTGGATGTTTTGATCCAGGCAATGGCGATATTGGATCATCGCGGAGTGCAATTGGGAATTGTCGGGCAGGGGAACAAAGAAATTCAGTATCGTAATCTTGTCAAAACTCTGGGACTTGAAGATCAGATAATCTTTGTTGGGCAACTGAACAACCCGGAACTGCCGCAACTCTTAAACAGTGCCGACATTTTCATCATGCCGGGTGCAGGCGAATCATTTAGCATCGCGACGCTGGAAGCGATGGCTTGCGCCAAACCGGTGATCGCGGCCAATTCCGCCGCCTTACCCGAACTGGTCGAATCTGGAAAGAATGGCTTGCTGTTCAACCCAACCTCTGCGGAAGAGTTAGCCGGAGCAATTCGCACCCTGGCAGATGATATCGACGCCCGCGAAGAGATGGGTGCAACCGGATATTTCAAAGTCCGCAATTATAGCTTACTGCATATGGCTCAGGCTTACGAACAAACCTATCGCACCTGCATTGAAACAGCGAATTTACCACAACCTCACAAAGCTGCTGAGAAACATTCCATTGCCTGGTTGTTACAGCCATTGAAAATCCAGAAGATGGTGCTTCCACGGCAGTTGATCATTTCTCTGATTGGCTTATTCATCTTCCTGTTATCTATCTTCATCTACGATCAGGCACAGGCTCGTCCCAACCTTCAAATTGATGATTTAGAAACGCTTGAATTTTCTACACCTACCCGATTGCTGGTGATCGCACCGCACCCCGATGATGAAATACTGGCTGCCGGCGGACTTATTCAGAATGTGCTCGCCAACCAGGGTGAAGTGAAAGTGGTGATTGCCACCAACGGGGATGGAGAAGTTCTGGGCCCATTGATGGTCAATCCCCTGTCGTTGCCGAAAGCAAATAATTACGTTGGGTTGGGTGAGTATCGCCAAAAAGAAGCCGGGCTTGCACTGCAAAGTTTAGGCGTTGATCCGGGAGACGTGGTTTTTTTGGGCTACCCCGATCGCATGCTCAGCAAATTCTGGGAGAGTGATTGGAGCAATACCCAACCTCTTAAAGCAGTCTATACCCGCCTGGAAAGAAGCCCCTACCCCAACACCTACAATAAAGAAGCCGTCTATTGTGGAAAAGATTTGATTAATGATCTGCAGGGGATTATCCTCGGTTTCCAGCCGGATCTGATCCTAGTGCCGCATCCTGAAGATACGCATCCGGATCATACCGCACTCAGCGATTTCAGCCGTTACGCCATTGCCCAATCTCTGGCTACAGGAGATTTACCAAAGCCGATGGTGATGACCTATCTGGTGCATTATCAAGGTTATCCTTTGTTAAAAAACAAGAACTCCAATATCTATTTACTACCTCCTTCGGCGCTGGCAAATCGTGGTAAGGACTGGTACACCCACGCATTAAGCCCCACAGAAAAAGCCCGCAAACAATACGCTTTGGGAAAATATACCTCGCAGGTGCGCGCTTCGGGATATTATCTCAATAGTTTTGTGCGCAATAATGAAATCTTTTTTGATCTGCCGATCATTCATTTGCCAATCATCGGATTTGAGGTGGATGAAACACTGGAAAATAGTTTGTTAAAAACAAACACCGATTTTGAGCCAAAGCAGGAACGCGCCGCACGGGCTTTCTTCTCCAGTACTGATCTTATCAGTTCACACGTAGTGCGTTTCAACAACTTGGTTTGTTATGGCGCTGGAATCAGAGGACCGGCCAGCAATGAGGTCAACTATATCATCCGGGCGAAATTGCCAGACGGAAGCAACCTGCAGGTTTCACAACCAGAGGATATGATCTGGCTGACCAATTACTTTTTTAGCACCTGTTTTAAACTCGACGAAATGAAAGACGTTTCAAGCATTGGCTTTTCAGCCGAAACGCGATATGACAATGAATTGATGGATCAAACCATCTGGCGCTTCGTCAACCTTAATCCTGAACCCCCTGAGAATGAGGAATAATTTATCGTTGGCGTAATTCTTCCGGTAATACTGTTCTCTTACCTCATCCAGAGTTCGTTATAAATCCTCTGCGTTCACATTTTCCATAACCAGGATTTTTGTTATTTCATCTCCGATCCGTTGCACCTGAGAGACACCTAGCGACAGCAAAAATGTTAATGTTACTTTTCCATGTTTTCTCCGATTTAATTTATAGACCATGACAGACTACAGCATATTCGAAGATTCACAACTCATCCATTACGCTCGCCAGGATGCCCAGGCATTCGAAGCCCTATACCTACGCTACTTGCCGCGGCTGTATCGCTATTGCTTGCATCGCGTAGGTGATGTCCATCAGGCTGAAGATATCAGCGCTCAGGTTTTCTTCGAGGTTTTGAACGGCTTGCTGAATGGAAAATTCAAGGAAGACGGCTGTTTCCCAGCCTGGCTGTTCACAATCGCCCGCCGGCGAGTGATTGACCATTACCGCCAGCCCAATCCCGAACCTTTGAAAGAGACACATCCCACCCACCTCGATTTACCAGGTTTAACAGAAGCCCGGGATGAGCAGCGCCAGTTATCAAAATTGATCAGCGAGTTGGAGGATGGTCAGCAAGAATTATTACGCCTGCGTTTTGCGGCTGAAATGAGTTTTGAAGAAATCGCGATGCTGGATGGCCGCAAACCGGCGGCTGTCAAGATGGCTATTTATCGCACGCTGGATCAACTGCGTGCCCGTTGGGAGAAACGCTATGGAAAATAACAATCATTTTGATCAGGAAACGATGGAAAAAAGTGTCAGCGCTTATTTTTCGAGCCCACAACCACGCACTGATTTTGTCACGGAGTTGGGCAGTAAACTTCGCTTGCAATATCAACATACCCAACCTGCCCGGCAGGAAATTTCCACCAGGCGCAATGGCTTCTGGCTCAGGAAATTTCAGGCGCGCCCGGTTCTCCTCATCCTTACTGTGTTCATCGCTGTTTTAGCTCTGACCGGAATCGTCTATGCCTTTGGCCGGCTGGGTGGTTTTATCCCGGGTTTCGGCTTTACCAGTGGCAGCCAGCCAATCTACGTTCTGGACCAGCCAGTAACACAAACACAGGATGGGGTTACTTTCCGGGTCGATCAGGCTGTCAGCGAAGCAGAAAAATTCTGGATCAAAGTCCAGGTTGAAAATTTGCCTGAAGAACCAGAATTTTCCACCGCATTGCTGAGACTGCCGGATGGAACTCAAATCGAGCGGGATTTCGGCCAATCTCAAAAGGATGATGATATTCTGATGTTGATCTATACCTTTGCCGCTTTGCCCAACCCTGATGCACCGTTAACCCTGGTCATCAAGGATTTGCTAACCGAGCCGGTTCAGATTCCCATCACACTGCGAGCAATCAGGAAAAGCGAGATGTTACCGGCAGCGGATCTGGGCGATGATCCGCTCACCAGTCCGATGGAAGGTGGTTTACAACTATCACTCGACTACCTTGCACCTGCCAGAGATCGCACTATTTTCCAGGTATCTGTCCATTTTGAGCAACCCAATACCTGGATCATCGGCCGCTGGACGGTGACCCTGCAAGACGAGAATGGCGCCATTTACCCCTTAACCGAGATCACCCCCGACACAATGGATCGTAATCGCACAGCTTTATACCAGACCGCTCCGTTTACCGGACAGGAACGACTGACCCTGAAATTACAGAACGAGATTGCGCGCAACGGCAAAATTCAAATCATGCGCGATTACTACAACCAGCCCGGCGTTTTCAGCTTCGACCCAGGAGAGAATCCACAACCCGGGCAGACCTGGGAACTGGATCAACCTGTCCAGGTTGGAGATCTAACCTTACGGGTTATTGGAGCAAAATCGCTATCTGACAAAGAGCTGGCGTTCGAATTCGCAGCTCACGAAGGGGTGACCGCTGTGATGTTATCAGCAGACGTGGACAGTATCCAAAATGCCAGAAGCAATCCGCCAGTCGAAAACCAAAATTTCTCGGGCATCATCGGCTTTGATGAAATCCCCAACCAACCCTTCCATGTTCTGATCAGTATGGTCTACATGGATATTTCCGGCAACTGGCAGCTTGATTGGATGCCGCCTGCGATGCCCACAGACGCAGCCACGCAATTCTTCCCCACCGCAACCCAACCACTACTACCTACCCCCACGCTGGAAGCCAAAATCGAGGACGAACTTTACCAACGCGTGAAAGCCTTATCCGACCAGTTCGACGCCCCTTACCAACAGGGTCCGGGATGGGTACATGTCAGCAAAGAGCAGCATTCACAGGTTGTAGAGGGACAGGTATTACCGCCACCGTATATGAAAACCGATATCTGGTATGAGATCGACGCTGCTGGCTATGTTCTGCGTTCCCTTTACACGGACACAACCACGGATGGCTCCATTATTCAACAAGTTGCCGCGATTGGAAATTACTCGGTCAATTTCACTTTTGGAGGGGGCGGCTATAATAACCCGGTCGCTTACCGCCCAACCCTGGATCAACTGTCTGAATCTTTCAAGCACGCAGAAGAGGATAAGAGCGATATTCAAGGCGAAGAAGTGGACTGTCTGGATGGAAATCGCTGCCTGCTGGTGAGCGTCCGAAATATGTTTGAGCATGTTCTCCAACTCTCCGGGAATGAAAAAGCCATGAGCGGAACGGTTTTCAAAGTCTGGATTGACCTGGAAACCGGGTTGCAATTCAAAAGTGAGACAATCTACCTGTATGTAGATGGTAGTGAAACCGTAAATTCCTCCAACCAGGTGCTGAAGGTGGAAAGGATGGACCAGGCGCCCCAGGAGATTGTAGGGCTTCTGGATCGGGTGGTGCTGCCGTAAGGATAGAGCACCTCACCACCTGGCGGGAAAAGACACCTCACCCCCCAGCCCCCTCTCCAATGGCATGGAGAGGGGGAGCATGAATTGTCTATCGTTTGTATTGCCATCTCAGCTATCAGCCATGAGCCATCAGCTATGAGCTAGCTAAACCACCTCACCCCCCAGCCCCCTCTCCAATGGCATGGAGAGGGGGAGCATTTTTTGTTGCGGTGGACTTTATGATCATTCCTACCACAAACAGGAAACTTTTTCCGCCATCAGCCATAAGCTTGTGAAACCACCTCAACCCCCAGCCCCCTCTCCAATGACTTGGAGAGGGGGAGCATTGGTTTGATGCGATGGACTTTATGATCATTCCTACCACAAACAGGAAACTTTTTCCGCCACCAGCCATGAGCCATCAGCCATAAGCTTGTGAAACCACCTCGCCTCCCAGGAGGCCGACTCAAAAGGACTAGATTAGAGCCAAATAATCTAGAAAAATGAATAGAAAAACAAGAACGTAGAGACTGTTTAAATAATTGTGTAAATGGAGAATGTTAACAAAATAGACATCAAGATTGGAATACCCTAATGATAACCGAAACACGTCAAGGGGCACTACGTTTGAACCCTTGACATGTTTCGGCAA
>DAOUFM010000114.1:0-1673 GCA_034429975.1 Anaerolineaceae bacterium
CTCCCATCGGAATGGTACGCAGCTCAACCAATTGGTCAGTCAGAACGGTTCCAGGGGCGATGGCGACTTTGGCGACCACCACCTGAGTTGGACGGATCACCCCGTTCAAAAGGGCGATCACAAGCAAACCGATGACAACGGCAAGTACAATTGCGGCAATGGGGGAACGTTTTTTTGTTTGCATGGATTATTCTTTCTCCTTTTTAAAAATCATTGGATTCAGTATGCCCCGACGCGAAGCGTCAATGGGATCAATTGGTTGTCAGGATGTCAGAAGCTGTCCGTTCCAGGGAAACAGCTCCCAATTCCTGGGTAATCTCGAGGTCAGAGGGTTCATTACTACGGATGATCATTGGGCGGACTAACACTGGTTCCAGCCAGAACACATCATCGCTGTAACCCAACTTGGCAATCGCATACGTCCGCGGAATGCGTGCCAGGTAGCGTTTGTATTCGGTATTGACCAGCCCTTTTTCGGAGCGGCCTAAATGTGGCAAGATCAAATCCCGATCTTTGGGATCTTTGGTTTGGAACACAAATACATTCGCACAGGAGGATAGGATGCCTGAGGGTAACTCGCTTACGGTTTGAGCCATCAGATGCAGAAAAACGTTGTATTTTCTTCCGTCACGCCACATCGTTTGAAAAAGATGGCTGACCGGATTACCCGACTCTCCTGATCCCTGATCAGAAGCGGCTCCACCTGAGACGCCAGTTAGGACTTTATTGGCTTCTTCAAAGAAGATTTGCATGGGTGGGAAATGTTTACCGCCCAAAGCTTCGCGCCGGCGTGTGACCGCATCCGAATACAATATGCTGGCCAATAATGAGAGCAATGCTGCTTTGGAGTATTCATCCATTTCAGCGCCACCTTCGATGACAATGACTCCCCAGGGATTATCAGTGTTGCCCATCAATCCCAAATCTTCTACGCCGGTTCCACTGGCTGAAGATCCGTATTGCTTTGCCATATGTCCTTCGGAGAACTGCTCCAATCGAAGGAGGACTCCCTCCAGACTGGTACGACTTACTTGATCACGTTCAAGCTTCTCTTTGTAAGTTCGCAGACGATCAACCCATTTGGAAACATCCAATTTCCGGCTACGATAGACCGCTAGAGCCTGTAGTTCGGACGGCGAGAGGCTTTCTAATAAGGTTCCAGGATGAAGATCATTCAAATCCTCACCAAGACTCTGACGTTCATTGCGGATTAACTCCACCTCCCGTTCATCCTGAAGATGTCCTAAGGGACCATTCTGCAACTTGGGATCGCCGGTCAGAACACCGGCCTCATAATACAATTCGGTTAGCGCGCGGCGCATGA
This sequence comes from Anaerolineaceae bacterium, assembly GCA_034429975.1. GTDB lineage: Bacteria > Chloroflexota > Anaerolineae > Anaerolineales > Anaerolineaceae > UBA6170. The sequence goes on from DAOUFM010000114.1 coordinate 1,325, forward strand.
AACCCAACTGTCTGGCTCCCATCCTGCCAGCATTCGCAAATAGCTCAGCCACCATGCTGCGGTAGCGGCCGGGTTCTATCCTTTTCGGTACTTGCAGGATATTCCACCGGAGAGGGCGTGGGGAACCAGGATAGAGTTGACGGATATCAACATGTCCAAGACCGTCTTCTGAACCTTTCGGACCCACCCCTGGCCAGTTCAATGCTTTACGCCAGCCCTGTCCGAAATCCAACACAATGGTGCGGTAATGCCAGAAACGGGTCGTCTCATAAGCCAGGCGTTCAGCTGCAATCGATTTTCCAAAACCGGTATCCCCGACAAATGCAGTATGAAAATGGCGGTCTGGAGA
>DAOUFM010000115.1:0-19561 GCA_034429975.1 Anaerolineaceae bacterium
GAGAAAAACCATCGATTGTTTGATTGCCACTTTTTGTATTGTCGAGAATCATAGCCTGCTGCATCGCGACCAGGATTTTGATGTTTTTGAGGAGCTGGGGCTGCAAGTGGTGAAAGTTGGAGGATGAGGATTCAGGGTTTAGGGTTTCAGGATTCAGGATTTAGGGTTTAGGGTTTAGGATTTAGGGTTAACCTCGAATATTTTACTTGCCTATAAAGGAAGCTTTTCAAAGGGTGCGAGGTAAGGCTGGTTTTTGGCTGCTAAAGCCTGTGAGGTAATTTCTCCTCAGCGAGCGGTCATTGTTGTGCAGGCCTTGTGGCTGAGATGGGAGGCTGGGCATGGGAAGGATAGTTGGGAATGCTATGGTTGGATTGATGGGCTATGGAAGGGGAAACGAATTGAAAATGGTGGGGGGGAAGAAACACAGGTATTTCCTAAATAATAAAGACTATGAAGAATATAAGAATATTATTTATTTTTCAAAAATTAAAAAATACGGATTATAAAAAAATCTTGTTTTATTTTTTTATAGAAACAATTTCTTCTCCGGCAAAACCTCTTCTTATTGATATATTAGGCGTGTTTATCAAATGATCTCTTATATTAGGTATCATTACACCCAGTTTTTCAGGAAGAAAAATGAGTTCATTTAACAATAATTCTTCTCTAGTATTCATTTGTAATAATGAATAGATAAACCAATTAGCAACTAGCTCTTCTTTTATTATCAAGGGAATGTTTGTTATAGAATCTTTTTGAGTAGAAATAAAACCCCAATCTTTTAATGTCTGTAAAACTCTTGCAACTATCCGAGGGATGGATGTTGGGGTCAAGTATTGCTCCATGACACGTTCCTCAATAGTTCTTTTATAAACTTCTTTTTGGAGAGCACTTAATTCTCCAATTCTACGACAAGTTTCTTTAAAAACAGGGAACGCATTTAAAGCCATACCTAAATTAAAAACATTTATATTTGTAACATGATGATTTAATAGAATATGTTTTGCTGATTTTCGCAAAAAATCTTCTTTGTCTGATGAAATCAACCACATTCTTTTCAATTGATTACCTGTTTTTCGAGCTGTCTCTTTACCAGAAATTTCCTGATGCAAGTAATTCTTGAGTAAATGATAATTATTTTCATCGTCCTCCGAAGATAAGTACAACTCTAAAGAATAATTTGCCCATTCATTTGCTAAAAAACGGTCAAAACCAATTTTAACTTCGTTAGATTTCATGACCTAATAAAACCCTTAGTATTGGAATAGCGTAACCGCGTTGTAAATCATCATGATATTTCTGATTACGGTAATTGCGCAAACAATTATAACAACTTGTATCTTCCCCACAATTGCAATTTTCCATTTTCTTTAAGGCAGAATGCGCTGCTTCCCTTAAATGATTTTGAACATTATCGACATGACCAGCACCGCCAGGAACAGTATCATATAAAATGAAAGATGGTATTTCGCCATAAGTGCGATAATACAAAGTGCCATCAATGTCATCCCTTCGAATAGCCTGAGATTCACTAGCCCCTTCAAGTAACGCATACAGAAAACTTCGATAAGCTTTTTCAGTTCTTAACCTCGGGGGGATCCCATCGATACTAAGTTCCAACACATCGGTTATGTAACGATGCCCTAAATCTCTAATGATCATTTGACCTATACATGGCTGATTGGTAATTGGATTAGAGTGTTGATTATTTCTAGCTTGTTGTCCTTTTCCTAAAAGTTTGGCAGGCTGAACGAAATGAATTACCTCTGCGTATCCACAAATGGGGCAAATTCGAAAACCGTTTCCAAAACCTTTATTTACCAAAGCCATCCAACCAAATTTGGAATAACGCTTGTATACAGGACTAGAGAGAAAAGAATCCAATTGCATTTCAGCCGATTCGTTATATTTCTTAACCCGGTCTTCTTCATAATCAGCAAAATAGGTTTCACTGGCATAAGTCCGTTGAGGTGGTTCTTCCCCTGGTATTTTTACAGTGTTAGCAGCAATAAAGCCTGTTTCAGGAATAATAAATTCTCTCGCTTTATCAATAGGATGACCACAAGAACATGTAATTTGAATTTGTTGACCATGATGGAATTTACCGCAATTTGGGCAGACATAATACTTATAAGTTTGCCAAGCTTTTTTAGGGTGAACTTTGAGTCCAGCACTTGTCCAAACTTTCTTGGCTGCAATCACCTCTCCACCTGGTGCAAATTCTGAAATGGCAACCCGTAAATCGCGGTCAAGATCAATTTTCTGTGCCTCTGGTATATTTGCCAGATGGTTAGTTCGTAATTCTACCACATCTGTAGGGAAACCGTATTTCGGGAGCACATTTCTAGAACCTAAAAATCCTAACAATTCGCGGTCTTTTATTTGGTTTATGATCATTTTCTGAACTGAAATAGCTTTTGAATATTTATTTTCAAGAGTTCTTTTATATTGTTCTAAAAGCTCTTCAATTGATTTTTCTAAATATTCAATATCTATTTTAACATCACTGAAAGCTAAATCTAAAACGCCTATTTCTTTTGGATTTGTTAATTCATTAATCCATCCCCAATTTTCTATCTCTAAGCGATCTAACAAACCAGCTGGGATCGTGTTAAGAAATTTTTGTTTAAGAGAATCGGGTTTATTCCTTAAGAATTCTATTAGTAAACTTCTACCATCTGGTTCTTCTTTTGGAAACACAAAATCTCCAACTGTTTTATAAATTGCAGCATGATTTTCCTTTGCCCATAGAAAGAAATCTGCAAAAACAATGGAGTGTAAATGGCGTCGAATGATTTTTTCATTGGATAAGGGAGTAAAAGGAGGTCTTAATTTCCCAGAAACCATTTTCTCAGGTTCTGCATAATAACTGAGATCGTGTGAACGTCGCTGACAAAAAGTAAGAATATAAGCCGCTGAATCTGTTCGCCGCCCAGCCCGCCCGGCTCGTTGAATATAGTTCGCGGTGGTGGGAGGCATATTACGCATCAGTACTGCCTGTAAATCACCAACATCGACACCTAATTCAAAAGTTGTGGAACAACTAAGCAAATTGATTTCACCCTCAATAAATTTATTCTGTACTTCTGCACCCGCTTTTGGATTCCACTGGGCAGTATGTTCTTCAGCTTTTAATGGAACTAAATTATTTGATTGATAACGGCGGCGGAATAGATTCGATGAAAAAGCATCTTGGTGTCTTACCAAAGATTCCAGTTTACCCTCACAACCAAAAGTCATGCAGCTAGTACCAACACCTGCCAAATAGATATTTTTACATCGGTCACAGATTACCCAGTCAGTAAACCTTTCTGGGTTTGAGGAAATTTTCCAGCCCTCATGATGGATAGCATAAACAACACCAGCTGTATACCTATCATGATTTACTCGTTTAAGAACTCCATTCCAAGGATTACTTGGTGAAGTTAAATAATCCCATAATTCACTCATTATTGGACGTAAAAATTCCTCAATTTGGTTCTTACTCAACCCTCTATCACGCATTAAACGTCGAAGATAATCTGTTCTAGCATTCTGATGTCTTTCGGAAGGCAGCCAAGAAAAAATTCGATCTTTAGTACTGGCACTCTCTTTGCGGATATAATACATCTTATTTCTAGGAGCAAAATCTGGTTCTTTATAAATATTTTGATTAGGAAGTAAATAGGTAATAGCACTTTGCCAACGCAATGTGTTTAATAAAAATCTTATTAAGTGAAAAGCTTCTATTTTCGATAAATTCAATGGGGGAGAAGAAAGGAAATCAGGGACAATCCAATTTGTAGAAACAATCGGTTCAATTGCCAGTAACCCTAACCCCTCTAAACTGATCCTTCTATCATATGGCGAAAAGTCTTGCATTAACCAGATTGCCATCTTTTTATCTTTTTCCATAGGATTCGTGTTTTCTGAAAAAAGTTTAATAGATTCAGCTTTATTAATCAGGGGTTGCAATAAATGGGAGAGGGTAATATCTCTTCCATCAGAAATTTGCATGTTTTGGACCGTTTCTAAAATCAATCCTCGTCGTAAATTACGCTCGTGTTGACGTTCTACATAGGGAGCAAAAAAAGCAGCATTTTGGCGGCTATCTGTAAAGTTTAGCATTTTTCGACCTTTACCTGGTAGATCCCAAAATTTTTCATCTTTTGCTGAGGGTATTTGTAGATAAAGCGTTTCTGCTAATACACTTACAGGTGCGTCCTGACCTGTTAGGAAACGATAAACTGCTCCTGTGCTGGAACGGATGGAACATTTAACACAGCGTTTTAAAGTCTTTTTTCTTTGAAGGTCTACATTAAAAATTTGAATTAGAGGGACAGTACAAGAGCAAGCTCGTGGAACCTCATTTTCTTGTAATTGACCACAACTAGGGCAAAGCCAAACCGGTTTTAATACTTCTTGACTTGAAACATCAGCAATGTCACTTTGCTCTGAAACATGCTCATCTTCATCGCCGTCCGAATCATAATTTTCAAAGACAAAATATTCTGTTTGAATTGCAGCCTCCCCACCGTGGATCTTGCTTTCTTGATAGAGATAATGGTTATTTGGGTTTATATCAAATTTAGAGTTTTCTTCTTGTATTTTACTACCTACTATTTCCTGGCCAACCAGGTAAGCGGTACCGCAGCGGGTACAATTGGCTAGTTCAAATACCCTACTATTACAATATGGACAAAATTTTTGACGATGGAGAAATAAGCGAGGTTTTCCATTTGGATGGCCAGATTTATTCAAACAGACAAAGGCGCCTTCCAACGCTCGAGCAAATACGTGATACCGGGCAGGAAGTAAAGGCATTTCCTCATCCGATGTTCTTGCCATTACGGCAAGTGATACCAAATTTACTAAAATCTCGTCGGAATCGGTGTGATCAGGAAAGACTTTATTAGAAATTAAGTGTAACAAAGTAGGCTGATCTTGTAGTTCATTGAGTAAGATGCGAACATTCTCATCGCCCTTAAGGAGATGGTACAGATATTTCTGAACAATGAGTTCTTTCTCATTCGTCACAGCTTGTTTTGCTGCTTGCAGAATACTTAGAGGAACGGAAGTGGATTGGGCAATAGTTTGTAATTCATGTAAAAGCTGTTGGTCGTTCTGTATATGATCATCAATTTTTTTGGCTAATTGTTGGTATAATTCTGGTATTCCTTTTCCCCAGGTTTCACCTAACATGCTGATAGGTAACAAGTCTGCACCAACAATATGTTGTTGATTTTCGTCATCCTCAATCCAATTAAACGGCTTATTGAACAAGTTTTTCGCAAAATTAGCAACGTCCAGATAGTCAGCTCGCCCTTGGCCCAGGGTCGCGCTGGTGGCGATTGCTTGAATCTTGGCATGCTTTTCTCCAGCCACCCGATCTTGAACGCGACGTAATAGCATCGCTATCTCTGTTGCATTAGCGCCATCATAAATATGCGCCTCATCCAACACTATGAAACGCCAATGCTTACCCGTTTCACCATCAAATAGAGGGGAAGCAGTTGGGCGCAAAAGTAAATATTCCAACATGGCATAGTTAGTAATAATCAGATGGGGGGGCGTTGCATGCATCTCCTCTCGCGATCTTAGTTCATTGCTGATAAAAGGCTCATCCGGGTAGGTTTTATTAAAATAATCATCAGCATCTTTTTTCTTTTCAGGAGTTTCTTGAATGTTGATATAGCGCCCAAAAGTTATTTGTGGGTAATTCTTAAGAATTCGACGTAGTCGTTTCATCTGGTCATTCGCTAAAGCATTCATTGGATAGAGTAATAACGCCCGCACCCCAGATGTTTTTAAAGTGCCATTTTCTTCTTCACGTAATAAATGGTTTAAAATAGGAATTAAAAAAGCTTCCGTTTTACCAGAACCAGTACCGGTACTGACTACTAAGTTTTGCCCTTTAACGGCTTTACGAATAGCTTTAACCTGGTGTGAATATAATTGCCGGTCATATGAAAGTGCATCGGAGCACAGGTTTTCAAACTTGGGGGATAATACACCTTTCGTTACAAGCTCTTGTATACTTAAATCTTTTTTATATGGTAATGCAATTTGAATTAATGGGCCTTTTACCAACATATCTTGTTCTTCAATAGCGTGGGCAAATTCCCTACGAAGCTCATCATCTTGAAAAGGTTTAATTGTTTTGAGGTAATCCAGGTAAGAGTCGTGAATTTTTTGGGTGGTTTTAATAGGGTGTATAGCCATATTTACTCCAAATTTATTTATTATTTTGTAAAAGTGATATCATCTTTATCAAAATAATGAGGGAATTGAATAACATCAACAGCGTAAACTCCATGTTCATTTCTACTATGTTTTAGCACATTTTCTTGCATTGGATGAACATAATCACAGTGTCGGCATTTACGTAATTCCTTCCAGCCACTCACAGAAATTTCATTTATTTGAAAATCTAAATAAAAAAGTATAGTTTCGCTATTTATTTTCTTCACAAGGCTCAATCTTAATCCTTCTGGGTCTAGAGAGGTAGTCTCTGAAACCTCTTGATCAAAAATTTCAATTTTTACAACCTTGCCAATTCCAAGGGGAGTATGTAACTGGACGTCTTTTCGGATCACTCCGAATGCCCCTGGAAAATTATCCATTAAATAATCACACCAATCCTGCCAACAAGCGGGTTCGTGATTTTCATGTAAAAACTGAAATGACAGAACGGGTTGTAACCCTAAAAGGTATTTAACTTCCTCTGTTGAAATGCGTTCTGCTAGAAATTGATTAAGTAGGATCAAATAACTTTCCGGCTTATGATTCATAAACATAATTTCAAGATAGCTTTTAATAGTATTGGGTTCTTCTTCATAAGGGAGAGCTCGTATCATCCAACTCAGTAAACGTTGTTGATCTTGATATTCGAATTGATTGTCCAATTTCTGCAATAACCGGGCAATAACCGTATCAACATATGGGCCGGAGTTAATTGCATCCAAACGCTCTAATGCCCATAGAGGATTATCTTTAAGGATATCAACGGCATCACGTTTAGATAATTTTGCAGAACGCATTAATTGAACAATGATTGCTGGTAACTCCTCATCTTTTTTGTTTTGAAGAGCGGAAAGACATGTTTTAATTACGATTGGATCATCTACTTTTTCTAAAATTAATTTCGAGCTATCTGCAGGAAGGTTATTTTTAATTCGGTTTATATTTTGAAGATATACCTTTATCGTTGAATGGTTACTACCATACTTTCTGAATAGGTTTTCAACAATTTGTCTATGGTAAATTCTATTTCGATAGAAGCTTTTAAATTGCGGTTGAATATTTCTACTTGATTCAATCCATTTTAAAGAACCAAGTAAAAGATCTAAATTCGATAAATTGAGAAGATGCCGTGCTGCTTGGGTAACACAATTTCCAGTTTTGTTTGAATCATTCAAAAAGTCATAGATAACTGCCTGTTCGATTAAGTATTTATAAGATTCATTGGCATTTGACCCGTTATTTTCAAGTACTAATAGGTTATCTTCAAGAATTAATAAACGTTCTTTAGGTGAACATAAATTAATTTCAAACGGATTGATATTTTCTGGTGGTTCTTTCAGCTCAGATTGCCAAGAAGCACGCACATAGAAATATAAATGATAACGGTTAGGCGGGAGGCTGATAGCTTTTAATATAACTTCTCCGCGAGCATCATCAGGAATTTTAAATTCCCAAGGCGTTTGCCATGGCTGCCAGGCAGGCAGCAACATCAAACGTCGGTTTTTCAATGGATATTCCTCTTGCCAGGTGACTTTCCAAGTTAAGTTATCTTTTTGCACCATTTTAACATTGCTTATTTCCAGCTCCCGATTTAAAACTAAGATGGGAATTTGAATAATTTCACGCGATCGATCTCTTGGTGTATAAACAAGTTTGAATACGGCGCTGGTATGGATTTGGCGGATGCTATCGCTAAATTGATTTAACCCAACTCGCAGCCAGTCTTTGGATAGCCCGGTGTGAGAGAACTTTGCTTCTTGTAATAATGTCTCATTGTCATTCTGATCAAACAATTGCAAACAAACTTGATTGATTTTATCTGTCAATCCGTTCATTTCAACATGTATGGCAGCGTTTTGGTTTTGCTTCATGAAATCCAGAGACTTATTCTCAAGAGTTGTGTCAAGTTCAACTTCTCCCAGATTGTGGTCTGCTGCCAATCCCCATTGCGGAAAGGGTAAATGGATGGTAACCGGCAAACGTATCTGGCCATCTCCATTGGTTGGCATGGTTAAAAAGAGTTTGACTAGATTGCGAGAACCACTCGCCGTTATTTGAAAACCACCTGTGACTTTTTCAATTGTTAAATGTTCCATGCCTGGTTGAATTTCACAGTCAGCATTAGGTGGAACAAGGATTTGAAATTCGAACGACTTTCCTTCTTCTGGAACTTGAAATTCGGTTTCAAGCCCTACCACCAACAATCTTGGCCAGGAACGCAGACGAAAGGTTTCATGGATATCACGCGGGCCGCGGATATCGATTTGATAGAGACCCGCTGCTTTCTCCCCTAATATCACAGATAGAGGTAGAAGAGCCCAACCATCTTCCAATATTATATGAGACCGGTATTTACCGAATTTATTTGCTTCATTAATGGTTGGGTTGGCATCCCAAAGTGATTTGATTTTAATTTTCCAATCATTCAAATCTGAAGCAGTACCCAGAATTTTTCTAAGAGGTATTTTAATTGAAGGCAAACCTGATGTATAAAGTGGCTGATCTGGATTGTCTTGAAATTGGAATAAATGTCCGCCTTCCAGTTGTGGTAGCTCCAATATTCCTTGAATAGAGATTGCATTTCCGATTTGATCATTGTCTTTTAATAACCTTAACGACCAGGCTTTAGAAAGCTGCCAGTATTCAATTCTCCATTCTTTCCAGTTGCCATACAAAGCAATGGGTTCTTCAACCCGATGGGCTGGCCCATCAAATTCCAGTTGGTTATCAACAAGTGATACAAGATAAAGAGCTTCTGCGGGCAAAGAAAACGGATTATAGATGATACGCCCATTTTGTCTAAATACCAGCAGGGGTACATTGTTAGTTGGAATTAAATTCAATTTCCAACGACGTAATTCTATTTGCATATTGGCTTCTTCATCACTAGTGTGAATGGAAACAAAAATTTCTCTCACCGGTTTTTCAATGTTGCATTCTTGACCTACCACTACCAGCGATGGGCTTTTATTAAATACTTTACAAGGTAATTTTTGTATATCTGGTTGATCATGAATTTGAATTTGCCACCAGATATTTTTACTGACATGTTCAAGTTTAATTTCTTGTTCCGGCAAGAAAAGGAAAAAAGGAGATTCGTTTGAATAAGGGTTGATTACTAATTCCGGTTTACGCCAATGTTGAAGTTCATCTTCTCGTCGTTCCCAGTAATTTTCAAAGGCGCCTACCACATAGACAGGTAATTCAACCTGATCGGCGGATAAAATTTCACCATGATTCTCACAGGCATGCCGAATTAATCTTCGGGCTTCAGAAAAAAATTCTAACCCCAATTTACCACTGTTTCTCAAGAAATTAATCACCGGTGAATCTACAAAAAGAGCATGATCCAACATGTAATTTAATGCTTTTTCGGGTGAAATTTCGCGCAACTCTTTTCGCTCAATCGTGGGTAATATTATACGTTCAAAGAAATCCGGTAAAGAATAGGTTGGGATACCACCCTGAAAACGAATGGAGGTGACGTAAGGATTATTGGTATCTTCAAAATCAAAAACTCTCAACTTCTTATTTTTTGCTAGATTAACAAATTGTTTGCGCCAATTCAAGTTGTTCATGTGCCCCAAATCAGCTTCTAAAAAATCAGCAAAGGATTGCCAATAATTTTGCTGGGTGTTATAAGCTGCAAAGTTAGCCATTAAAGTAATAAAAGTTAAAGGAAAATTTTTGGTTAGAATGGTGGTGGCAGGTCTTAATCCTCGCGATTTTATTAAGGAAGTGACTGCCTGCCCAATCTCTTCAACATCTTCAATAGAAATTGGAATCTCAGCGATGATACGCAAACTTCGAGTGAACAATGAACTTAATCGTTTTTCCCACTGTTCTAAAGTTTTCATTTGGTCCCCTCTTATCTCTTTACAAATTTCAAATTAATCGCTCCTGTCTGGGTTGTTTGTCAGCTCGGTTGAGCGCATTGTCATAATACAGTTTTAGTTTTTGGTCTTCCTGCAAAGCCTGCTCTGGCAGTCGTTCGGCGACCTGGATGATGGTTGCATAATCATGATCTCCCCAGGCTTTGCTAAAGCCGGTACGGACGGCTTCTGAACGAAAAACTTTAAGACGTCCTTTGCTTTTCAGATAATCATTAAAATCTCTCAGCAGTTCGCGTTGCCTGTTCTGCTCAAGATGGGCTGCATTATCCGGATCTGGCACTTCCCAATGACCATCTGCCCGCTGAAAAAAATTCTGCGTCAGTATTTCTTGCAATTCCGGCATTTTCTGATAACGGTCTTGGTGCAATTGTTTGAGAAAGCGCGGCATAAGCTCCGAATAGGTTTGAGGCCCATTACCATTTTCCGGGTATAATTCCATCCGCAACCATTGGATAGCGCTGGCTTCGTCAGTAACGAAAAGGGTTAACTGCTGTACTTTTACCGCCTGCATGCGCATTTGATCGTATCGAGTTGCCTGTAAAGGGGTGAAAACCATGCCATCCCGAATGAGGTAGCGCTGATCCAGTCCCTGATAGAACTCTGCAGCAGATAGTGGCACGGTTAATCCTCTTACGAGGTGGAAGGCCACCATGCGATCGTAAAGAAGATAGTGCATTCGCTCCCCAAGAATATCAATGTGTTGTGCTTGAAGGGTAGGCATTGGAAGTTGATCAAGATGTTGATTTAGAAAACTCCAAACGCTATTTTTACTTCCACCGTTTACGTTGAAGATTCTCTCAAGATTCTCCTTGGGTTTGTATGCAGAAATAATAAGATCTTGCTTTACTGCTGATGAGCTCGTTACTTGTTTAAAAGTTGCTTGTTTTTTATCTAGAGTGCTGACATCAGCGATAACAAATCCTACAGTAAGCAATGCTTCTTGAATAGCATTCCAAACCGAGTTTTGAGTATTATGGAATTCAATAGTTATCCACCTTCCAGGCTTGATAATACGATAAAATTCTTTAAGACATTCTTTAATTAATTTTTGATATAAATATAAATTTTTATTTTGTTCATTATTAATAATGGCTTCAGGATTTGAATTAGTGAGAATATTAATCCAAGCTTCCCATAGAAAGTTTAATTCAGAGTACATTAAGTTGCTTCCAAAAGGGGGGTCAATAAATATATAATCAATTTTGTTTGGTTGACATTTTAATTGGGTTGATGATTGTGTAGATAAAATTGCATACTTTTTTTTATTTGGTAATTGGTTCTTAAGAATTTTTTTAATTTTTCCTGAAATTGCTTGATTTATCGCCCTTTCTCCATTTAAGCTAGGAACATAAAGAGTTCCAGTTACTAGTCCAAATGAAAATAATCCTCCTTTATCAAGAAGTCTAGGAATACTTACCTTAACAAGCTTTGTTGAATATGATAAACTCGCTTTTAGGAAAGACGCCCATATATTTTTAAATTCGCTATTTCTAGTTTTATTAAAAAAAGATGAAAGAAACAGCAAAACTCTTTTATTATAAAAATGATGAACATGAGTTATCCCTAGCTTGTCATTTCTTCTGCTTTCACCTCCTATAGGCATCCTATTCACAGGAAAAAAATATGGGTTTAAATAATTATTAATTTTTATTATAATATTATTATCAAAAGGATCAGGGATTTTGTTATATCTTATTCTTTTATTAGAATAATTAATCAATACAAGAACTTGGCGCGATTGAGTTACTACTTCTTGTAATTTGCTATCAAAAAATGTTTCAAATGAATGTTCTGCTCGAAGAGCGTTGCTTTTTTTTGGAGGATTCTTTGATAATAAAACATCACAACTGGGACAATTCCAGGTATTCAGAATTTGTTTTTTTTTGAAATCTACAGCAACATCCCAAAAAACCATCTCTTTTCCACATTGTGGACAGCGAAAAACATCTGACCAGACAGTGTAATTGATCTTTGCCTTCACCCGGTTGGGATCATCACAATGTGGGTGCCAGGTTTCATACATCCAGCCGTATTCTTCTTCGACTTCTTTTAGGATACGTTTGGATTCTTTTTCAAATGCATGTACATCCACTGGAGTGTTGTAGTTATAAGCAATAAAGGTAGCAGCCGGTGAAAGGTCGTTTAAAACAGCTTTGCGGGTACCTAATCGAGATATAGCTTTTTCTCCATCGTAAATAATCCCTTTTTTATCCACACGGTAACCCAGACTTTCAACCACTTTTTTGTCACCACAAAGTTGGGCTGCCACGCCGGTCATCCCGGTCCCGCAAAAGCCATCGAAAACAATATCACCCGGGTCGGTATAGTGTAGAATATAACGCATGATTGCCTTATGTGGGACTTTGGTATGGTATGAATGAGCATTATAAATAGGGTCGTTTTTACCTTCCGAAACATCAGCTGCAAAGGGTTCGCGCTGGTAAACGTAAAGATTTTCAGGAACATTTTCATCGTCTGGCAATCCTAATTCCTTGCGAATCGCGCGTCTTTCCTGCTGCCATTCCTCCAGGATTTCGTCTAAGAAAGGGTTTGGACAGGCCGTATAATAGGGTGGGTCGGATAAAGCTAAAATAGCTTCATCGGTTCCGATGGGGAAACCTTCAATTTTTCGAAACTCAGGGTCATTTAGTTTTTCTGCTAAACGTTGGCGGTTACTCTCTTTTTTTGCTTTTTTCTGTGGATCTTTCTGCCTGTCATAAGCTGGGAAGGCACTTTCCTGAATGAAGTTTTTTTTAGAAGCCATCGTAATTCCTTTACCAATTGATTTGAATACGTACTTTCTGACGATCTTTCCCGACCAGTTGTTTTTGTAGAAATTTGCGAATACGTTGTTCGAGTTCATCCGGTGTACAGGGCATACCCTGGGCGGTTAATGCCAATAAATATTCAGCACCGTCGATTAAGATAACTTCCAAACCCTGGAGTGTGTTCTCAATTCCGTTGATGAAAGTATTGGTTATGGGCTCCGGTAGTTTTTGACTTCGCAAAAATAAACGTATGGCATCCCTTTCAGCAGGCTCAACCCAGTCAAGATGTTTTGCAGCTTCTTCGGTTTGTAAATTTTCGATTAGAACATTGCTCCAGTTTGTAAAAAGCTGCTCAAAATTGTTCTGGATTGTTTGTAATGCTTGGCTGGCATTTTCATTAATGGAATGTTGGTTTGTAGGTTGGAAATTGCATGCCCGGCAATAGGCGAATGCTTGTAATTGGTTGCGCTGCAAATTTGGGCAGGTGGTCAGGTTTTGCAAACTGGCTTGGACTTCATCCAGTTGTTCGGACGGTAAAATGCTTAATTTACTGAGTGCGCGTAAACGTGTCCAACGTGGATCGGAAACTAATTCCTTCTTTCGGTTGTCTTGATCGCGGTTTAAACGCTGGGAATTGTGAATCTCCATATAGCGATCAATATAGCTATCCTTCACATTTTCCAAACGGCCGCGTAATTGCCCAGTAATATTTGGATTATTGCGTTTTTGGGCATCTCCTAAAGTGGCGATCACATAACTTTTTGCGTCATTTAATTCTGTTTGCCAGGGATCGTTAATAGGTAAGATGGGCTGAGCCATCATCAGGTAATCCCATAAGAGGCGTAAGTTGTTTAGAGTATTAAAGATATTTTGAATGTCTTGGATAATCTCACGTGTTTTAATCGTTGATCGAATTTCTATCACTCTGTAACTCAAGTTAGCCATGCGAGCAACAGATTTATATGCTTGCAGGTTGCTAAGAAATTGCCGGTACTCCTGTAATTTTTGTTGGGCATTATGTTGTTCTTCTTCCGGAAGAATCATTTCTTGCCAAAATTTAGGACCTTCTCGCAAGTTTTCTAACATTCTAACCACTTGATTAAGTTCAGTTTGAATGTTGTCTTGTAATCGATCAATCTCTTTTGATAGAGTGTTTTTATCTTGTGTAGCATCAGGATCCAAGTTGAATTGAGTGAGCAATTCTTTTAATGCCTGTTCAGGTATATTTTTTGGTTTACTGATTGAGGTAAAGCGCAATAATTGGTCAAAATTAAAGCGAAAATTATCGGAAAGGTCATCTTCAGAAATTTGAAACGTTTGTATCGAAATGGCGAGATTACCCTGCCGTAATAAAGCTATTAATACAACCAGAAGTAATTCAGGTTCCAATTGGAATTGAACGTCTCGTTCGGCATCCGGCTCACCCACCAAAAGGTCAGAATGTTTTATCACTTTTCCTGGTTCAAGGGATTCGATTAAATCTATAAAATAACGGGCATAGCGACTAGTATTTACTGTCCATTTCATACGATTATCCGAAAAAGTGCTAAGCTCCAAACCTTCCAAAATAATTTGGCCTATTTTTAGACTTGCACCACCACCAATGGATTTGATGGCTGCTTCTGCAGCACTTCTCAGCGTAGATTTTGTAATCTCTACTCCTTGAAACACAGGATATTGAGGGAATTTCAGGGCAAAAGCTTCTTGTAAAATGGCAGCACTTAAGCGGTAGACCTGATCGCGAAACGTTAAATTATGGATATTTAAATTAGTTTTAGCAATTATTTCGGGAATCGTATATTCTTGATTTATATGTTTAAGTATAAAACAGCGAACAAAATTATCACGCAACCATTGGGCTAATTGGCCGTTAGTTTGTCTTATCTTGAGATCATACTGGTCTTTATTACTACCAGCAGAGATGGCGCTCATTTCAGCTGCTCCAGCAGAAAATTTAAGCATTTCAAGAAATGCACTTTCATCTTTGCGCAGTTCAAAATAGACTTCATCAACTTTTGGGTCTAATTCGGCATGACCATTGCCATAAATTCCCCGAAAATGAATATAGAAATCTCTTTCAGGGTGAGCTGTCGAGCGTTCATTTGAACCACCCAGGAAGATATATCCCCGGCGGGTGACCCCATGCCCGGGCCAGGGCAATTCACTTTCGTAAATACGGAAACCAGGTACGTAGCTGGACTCTTTAATTTCGAGTGCGTTAAGAAGCAATTTAAAATAATAATGATCAATTTTGGATGGATCCAAAGCATCGGCTTTCTGCTGAATAAGGGCCTCGTAATCAATATCTTTTTTCAAATCCAGATAATACTGATCATTTTCTCTGTTATGAGAAATAAATTGTCCATTAACTGCTGTGGAAATAGATTTCAATATAGTTTCAATTGTGCTTAGGAGAAAATCTGCATCTGGTTCAGGAATATCAAGGTGTATACACAAACGATCGCGTAGTTCTATCGGGGTGATGCCTATTGGAGCATAGATATCTGAAACGGTTAATCGGTGTAGAGCTAAGCCATCGATAATCTTTAGAGCTGCCGAACGATAAGCGCTGGTTTCTGGAGCTCGGCTGACTTTTTCGGATAAAACTTTCGCTTTTTCCGCCACATTACGAACATCGGGCATTGCTCGAAAAGCTGAATCTTGGCTGATCATCTGCCAATAAGAATCGTAAGTGATCAAACCTGGATACTCTTGAGGAAGATCTTGGTTAAGTAGTTTTTGCATCTCCTGACTAAGTGCTTTGAGAAGCTCTCTTCTTTCGCCAATTGTAACTTGCTCAAACACTTCAATATAAGCGGGATGAACTGGGAACATTTCTGTGAAGTCATCGAGACGTTCTGCCATTTCTACATATAAAGGGGTAAATTTTTCAAGGTGCTTTCGAATGAACTCTTTTTGTTGTTTAGTTTTAGTTAACAAACGACGAGAAACTACATAAGCAATGTCTTCTCTAATAATACTGGCTTGATCGAAACGGCTTTTTACTCGTTGGATTGAATCAGCTACGAACTGAAAACGAGGATTGTCAAATAGCGCTTCCTGGATACCTGCCATGAAGCGGATAGGTTGTTTTTGACAAGCTTCCCCAATTTCACGCAAAAAGTTAAGGTCATTGATAATATCTCTTTCTTTTTTAGCCCTTAGAAAATCCAGCAACTCATCTAGTACTATTAAAAGACCTTGATCTGGGTAGACCTTTTTGAAAGCTAACATCATATCCGCCAGAACAATTTTGTTGCTGACTGCTTGTTGGCTATCAGGAAAATGGAAGTCGACACCCATGATTAGCAAATCACGCTCAAGATTTGAAAAAACAATGTCTCTAAGTGAAACATCGATTGCACTTGTTTCCTGGCGCGAGATTTTAAATTTGCCTGCAATAGTTTTTAATTCATTTTGAATAGAAGAATAACTAATAAGTTTCAACAAATCAGCATGCTCAGCCACTGCACTAATGACCGACATCAAATGTGATTTACCAGTTCCATAATTTCCAACAATGAATAATCCTCGGCTACTTTCCGAATTGCAAAGTTGAAGAGCTGGACTGATTCGGTGCAAAATTACATCTGCCATACGGTCCGAAATAACATAACTTTTCACTAGTTGAGCAGCAGTTTCTTTTTGATTGGCAGACACCAGTTGAACAACTTCTGTTATTGCTTCAAATTGGAGTAAATCTCGATATTTCATAATTTTTTCTGTCCTTCAAGTTTCAGGAATGACAGGTTCAATAATTTCTGTTGGAGCATTTTGATCTGCAAAAATTATTAATTCTGTTCGAGCTCGTGAACAACCCACATACATTACCATATCCCGATTAAAGTTAGTTCGAGTATCGATTTCAGTGATAATGACAACTTTGCGTTCCAAACCTTTGAACTTAAAAATGCTAGTTGCTTGAATTTTAGAAGGATGGGTCGGGTATTGATCAGTAAGAATAAAATTGCCCAACTTTAAACCGCTCTTAAGTTGTGTTTTCGCTTCACCACGTGGAGTTAGTATAACGATATCTTCAGGGTCAATGTGGTCCTCAATAACTAAGCGATGGATTATTTTTTGTAGCTGACGCTGCATATCTTCCTCCCCATTATAGGTAAGACGCTGTGGTTCACGCCCAAGGGGACTGTAACATTCCAAGCTTTCAGGTTTATTGTGGAATTTTGCCACTAAATCATGGATTGCTTTAGTATTGCGACAGTTTTGATTTAGCTGAAAAGAAGATTCGGTAATTAGTCCGCTGAAATTTTCAAATCCACCATATAGATTTTGATTATTGTCGAAAAAAATATACAGATACCCGCCTTCCTTTAACAATGCTTCAAGTCCTATCCAGTAATTTTCTTTAAAGTCTTGACCTTCGTCAATAATGATAGCATCGTATATACGGCCCATTTTTTCCGCTGAATCTAATAAAACCTCGGGTAAATATTGATCATAAAACTCATTTTGGTTAGAAAAATGACGAAGAGAAAATCCAGTTTGTCGGGCAGCAGTTTTACATAATTCATGAAAATTAAAAACTTCTACCTTTGGCAGTTTTCTGCTTAAATCCTGCGCTAAAGCAATATTGTAACAGACCAACAAAACGGACATACCCAGATCTGCAAATTGTTTTGCTTTTTTGGCTGCCAGCATAGTTTTTCCGGAACCAGCACAACCGGAGATAGCAGCTCGTTTTCGATCTCCTAATAAGGAGAGAGCTCGAAATTGTTGCTCGGTTAATTCGATTAATTTTTGATCCTCATATTCTAATTCCACACCTAAGGGAGATAGAATCTCAAAGGAATTTGCCAACAACCCTTCGATCATTTGCATGCGCTTAATTCCTGGAGCTCCCTTACGCATGTGCGTACCAAAACAATAGGAAAACAAATTTTCTATTGTGTTTGTTATATCGTCAAGATCTTCATGGTCAATTATCAGTTCATTGGGTAAATCAATTTTATAAAAGAATCCGGGCTTCTTAAAACTATCAGGGAAACAGATAGCATAGTTGATATTAAATTCATCATATGGCCACCCAGGCAGTGTTTCTAGTCTCCTTTTTAATTCGTAGTGGTTTCTGCTGGCTTGCAGAGTTGGGTCGTTAATTTCGAATATACTCCCACCTATACTTTGGCTATACCATTTCCCTTCCTCAGCATTATAGGAAATTCCACCCCCCTTAACTTCCAGTACTAAAACTCCTTTATCAGGATGAGCAATAACAAAATCAGCTTCACCTTCATTGATGCCAGTATATGGTTTATGCCCGAGCCAATGAACGCTGTAAAATACTCGATATTTTTCGGGTAAGTCTTTTAATCGATTGTAAAAATAAATTTCAGCACGGCGGCCTAGGTCTTCGGTAATTGATTGAGGTAAACGTTCAGGATAAATTTTAGCCATACTGACCCACTCTTAAAGAAAAATTTTTGCTGCTTTGGAAACTTATAAAGAACATAAATGAGTTGACCCCTTGTGTATTTTATTATAGTAAAAAAGTGATTAAAAACAACCCGAATGGAAAAACAGGTTTAAATAAAAAACTTTGAGTTGAACTTAATAATTATAATTTGTTCTATTAAAAATGAAATTAACTTCGCCTTTACAATCGGCTTTCAACGTTAATTTGGAAATTGAAAAGAATGAGTCCCCCCATCTCATAACCCCCGCGAACCAACCTGAATTCACACCAACTTCTGCCAGCAAGTCCTCTGCAAAGAGTGAATAGTCCTAAAAAACGTTGACTAAAAATCTGAACTGGGATTTACAGGATTATGGATTGAGTATACTTTGTAAAGAATCTTGCGATTGAAAATTGATGATCATTCAGAATTATTATCAGGATTTACAGGATGTAGGTCATGGGGGGAGTTTAGCAAAAGATCCCAGGGGCAGGGACAATCTTCAGGGCAGGTCTAGGGACGCTGCCCCTACGAAAACAAAAATTCGTGTAACTTGCCCCCTTCGGGGGTTCGTGGATTACCAATCCCTGGGAGCATTGAGCAAACTCCCATCAGCCATGAGCTAACCCACTCCCGTTCAGACAGTAGCCGTCCACGAATTAGGACACGAATTCACGAATCCCCCAGCCATCAGCCATGAGCCATGAGCCATGAGCTATCAACTTTCCGCTTTAAGCTTTGAGCTTTCCCCTTTTCGCCATCATCCATCAGCCATGAGCTAACCTACCTCGGTTCAGGCAGTTAACCATCCACGAATAGAGGCACGAATTCACGAATTCACGAATCCCCTAGCCACCAGCCATGAGCCATGAGCCATCAGCCAGATGGTATGTCTGAAGACGCTGCCCCTACGAAAACAAAAATTCGTGTATTCGTGTACCTATTCGTGGATGGCTTATCGGTACAATCTCCAGGGCAGGTCTGAGGACACTGCCCCTACGGAAACGAAAATTCGTGTAACTTGCCCCCTTCGGGGGTTCGTGCACCTATCTTGCCCCCTTTGGGGGTTCGTGGATGGCTTATCGGACCAATCCCCAGGTCAGGTCTGAGGACGCTGCCCCTACGAAAATGAAAATTCGTGTGTCACTGACCGGGGTAGACTTTACCAGAGATAGTCGCCCGATGTTTACCAGGGATGATCGGACGATGTTTACCAGGGATAGTCGCACGGTGTTTACCAGTGTGAGAAAATCTCTCCTAAAAGAAC
>DAOUFM010000116.1:0-8123 GCA_034429975.1 Anaerolineaceae bacterium
ATCCGGAAGGTATGTTAATTGAAGGATTCAACGAATTGAGCACACTGGCACTGATCTACAATTATCCTTACTATCCCGAACATATGGAAGCCCTGGGCTATGGAAAGGATACCGATTGGCTGGAATATCAGATCAAGGTACCCAACCCACCCATCGAGAAAATTGCTCAAGCCAGTGAGATGATTCTAAAGCGTTATAAGTTACACCGTCTGGAGTTGAAAAAAAAGAAAGACTTGCTCGAATATGCCCCTGATCTATTCGAATTAATTGACTCTGAATACAGTCAACTGTATGGCACAATGCCTTTAAGTGACAAACAAAAACAAGCTTATATTGACCAGTATTTCGGTTTTGTTTCACTGGATTTAATCCCGGTCATTCTGGATGAAAATAATAAGATGGTCGCTTTCGCTATCGTGATGCCATCCTTATCCAAAGCTTTGCAGAAATCACAGGGACAAATCTTCCCCTTTGGCTGGGTTCATCTGTTGAAAGCCCTCAAATTCAACACGCTCGGTGATCTGTACCTGATTGCCGTGCGGTCCGATTATCGCGGTAAAGGCATTAATGCTCCTATCATGCATGCTGTCAATTTAGGACTGAATAAACATGGCATCACCGTAGTTGAAACCAACGCCAACCTGGAAGAAAACATCAATGTTCAGGCACAATGGAAATACTTTGAACATCGCCAGCACAAACGCCGCCGCTGTTTTATCAAACATCTGGATGAGGGTCAGCCTGCTTGAAACCAATTACAGTTGATAGGATTTTTCTTTGCTAATTGTTACAATGGGTTAAATAAATAATTATCAATTCAGGAGGAAACAATGGCAGTAAGAAAATCAGAAGCTGTATGGCAGGGAAATTTAAAAAATGGTAAAGGGACCATGCGGTTGGGCAGCGGTGCTTTTCAAGGCGCATTTAGCTTCTCATCCCGTTTTGAAGAAGGTGTTGGCACCAATCCGGAAGAATTAATCGCCGCAGCGCATGCAGGCTGTTTTTCCATGGCATTTGGGAACGAGCTTTCTTCAGCCGGCTTTGTCCCGGATCAAATCTTCACTGTGGCATCAGTCACCTTTGGCTTTGTGGATGGCCACCCACGCATCACTGGCATCCATCTGGAATGTGAGGCTAAAGTCCCTGGCATCAGCGCAGAAACCTTTCAGCAGATTGCTCAGGCAGCCAAGACTGGTTGCCCCGTATCGGTGGCGCTCTCAAATGTTCCCATCACCATGAGAGCTAAATTAGTATAAACCATCATTATTGGTAAGTGAATTCATCAGTCAACCAGGCACTACAAAGATGTTTTGTCAAAGACTGGTGAATTCACCAATAGTGAATCATAACTTTTCAGTCATCACCTATCCTCCTATAGTAAAATTTAATTATCAATTCTCCGCCAATCTCAAAACCTCATATTCTTTTTATTGTGAAAGGGGTTGCGTCTTATGATTACTTCTCCAGCTTACAACATTTTCAATATGGCTCTCAAGCAATTTAATCGTTGTGCAGACCTGCTGGAATTAGATGCGGTGACTCGCCAATTCTTAAAGACCCCAATGCGCGAGTACCATTTCTCATTACCGGTATTTTTGGATAATGGGGAACCCATCATCTTGCAAGGATTCACGGTGCAATACAATGACGCCCGCGGTCCGACAAAAGGAGGTGTGCGCTTTCACCCGTCTGAAACGATTGATACCATTCGAGCGCTGGCCATGTGGATGACCTGGAAATGTGCTATCAACAATCTTCCGCTGGGAGGCAGCAGCAGTGGGGTGGTGTTTGATCCGCGTCTGCATAGTCCGGTTGAACAGGAAAGAATTTGTCGCGGTTTTGTGAGAAAAATTGCGCATCTCACCGGCCCGGAATGGGATGTCCTGGGGCCTGACCTGATGACTTCCCCTCAGCACATGCTGTGGATGTTGGATGAGTTTGAAACCATCCATAATCGAAAAAGCCCCGGGTTTATCACCGGCAAACCCATTCATCACGCCGGTTCAAAAGGCAGAAAGGAAGCCCCTGGCTACGGCGCGATTGTCATCGTGCGTGAATTCCTGAAAGAATTGGGGATACGGATTGAAAATACCCGCGCCAGCTTTCAGGGCTTCGGGATGGTGGGGCAACATGCCGCCCAGCTCTACCACCAGATGGGAGGGAATATCCTCTGCGTCACCTGCTGGGATCACAACGACCATCAAGCCTATGCCTATCGCAAGAAAAATGGGATTGACTACAACGAATTGGTTTCCATCACCAATACATTTGGAGAAATTAATAAAGAAAAAGCCCACGCCTTAGGTTATGAATGTTTACCCGGGCAAGAATGGCTTTCTCAAGACGTAGACATTTTAGTTCCAGCCGCTACCGAAAATCAGATTCGGAAAGATAATGTCGATCTGATCAATAAACGGGTGCGGTTGCTGGTCGAAGCGGCGAACGGCCCCACTGACCCAGATTTAGACCCGATTTTAAAAGAACGCGGAATAACCATCATTCCAGATATCCTCGCCAATTCAGGGGGAGTGATTTGCAGTTATTTTGAACAGGTTCAGGGAAACATGAATTACTTCTGGAGCAAAGAAGAGGTGTTAAGCAAAATTGACACTCAGATCACTTCAGCTTATTACAATGTCATTAACTTTTCAAACACTTACCACGTATCCATGCGCGATTCCGGTTATATGCTGGCGATCGACCGGGTAGCCCGCGCTTGCCATGAACGGGGTTGGCTCTAAACCAACCTGGTCTTTCCCATGTTATACGAATTTCCAAACTTTAAGCTCATCTCTCTGTTCAGAAAAGGTGCATCCGGAGAAGATGATTTATCCCAGCAGACTGAAATTGGCGGAAAAGCAAAAGGGTTGTTGATTGTCTACGATGTAGTCAGCCAGCTCAATCATTCTTACTTTCCTTCCATTAAAATCGGCATTCCGGATATGGTGGTATTGGGAACCAGCGTATTTGACGTATTCATGGAACGCAATCAGTTATTTCAAATTGCGCTTTCCTCTGCATCCAATGATCGCATTGCCCATGCCTTTCAAAAAGCAGAATTACCATTTGAAATTTTGGGTGATTTACGAATCCTGATTGAGAAATGGTCAATGCCGCTGGCGATCCGCTCTTCGGGGTTACTGGAAGATACACTGCACCAACCCTTTGCCGGGGTGTACCAAACCAAGATGATCCCGAATAATGCTACTGAACTTGAAGTAAGATTTCAGAAACTGGTGGAAGCCATTAAATATGTCTGGTCTTCTACTTATTTCAACCTGGCAAAAGATTATGCTCAGGTCGTTGGTTTTGACATTCGCAAGGAAAAAATGGCCATTATCATCCAGAAAATGGTCGGGAAGCGGCACGAGAACCGTTATTATCCGGAACTTTCCGGTGTGGCGCGATCCTACAATTTTTACCCGTATAAACCCGCCAGACCCGAAGACGGGGTTGTCAGTCTGGCATTGGGGCTCGGGAAAACGGTGGTGGATGGCAACAAAACCTGGACTTACTCTCCGCAATATCCTAAATCACCGCCGCCCTTCAAAACGACGGATGCCATCCTGCAGGAAACGCAATCTGACTTCTGGTACGTTAATATGGGTGAGACTCAAGCGTACAACCCGATTGATGAAATTGAGTACATGCGCCTTGAAAATTTAACAGTGGCAGAAAAAGACAACGTTCTCGATCATTTAGCATCCACTTTCGATTTAGAGAGTGAAAGAGTGTCCATTGGTTTGGGGCTCCGGGGGCCAAGAATCCTCACCTTTGCTCCTTTGTTGACCCTGCAAACCATTCCTGTCAATGAAGTGATCAAGAAAATGTTGAAAATGTTCACAGATTATTTCTCCCAACCGGTGGAAATTGAATTTGCCATGACCTTTCAGCCGGATTGTTTCCATCTCTTGCAGGTGCGCCCCATGCGGCTGTATGATGACAAACTGCAGATTGAAGAAGCCGACCTGTTCGGGAATCACCTGATTGCTGCATCAAAATCTGTGTTAGGCAATGGAATGCTCGCCGACATCACTGACATCGTCTACGTTAAACCAGAACAATTCATGATGAAATACTCCCGTGAAGTAGCTGAGGAGCTGGAAAATCATAATCAACACCTGTTGCAGGCAAATCGCCCTTATATTCTGATTGTGTTTGGCAGGCTGGGAACGCAGGATCCCTGGTTAGGGGTTCCAATCGCCTGGGGGAAAATTTGCGCCGCGAAGGTGATCATTGAAACCTCCAAAGAAAATCGCAATATCGAACTCAGCCAGGGTTCGCACTATTTTCATAATATCAACAGCCTGGATGTAAAATACTTCAGCATACCCTTCTCGCAAACTTTTCGAATTGATTGGGATTGGCTGGAATCCCAGACCACAATTGTGGAAAAGCGCTTTACCAAACATGTCCGCTGTGAAAAGCCTCTCATTGTTAAAGTAGATGGGAAAAAAGGCTGGGGGATTATTTTACGAGCAGAATAATTTTTTCTGTACAAGCATTTGTTATTGAATAATTAAAAGTTATAATTTTATCTGAAAATCGTATCCTGGCAATTAAAGAAGGAGTGGAACATGACCCATCTACAGGAAGTGATTGCCAATCTGAAAGAAAAAGAAACTGGTCAGCCTGAATTCATTCAGGCAGTCACAGAGGTGTTGACTTCTTTAGAACCTGTTGTTCCTAAACATCCGGAGTTTATTAAAGCAAAAATTTTTGACCGCATTGTTATTCCCGACCGGGTGATTATGTTTCGGGTTCCCTGGGTTGATGACAGTGGCGAAGTGCAGATCAACCGCGGGTTTCGAGTTCAATTCAATAACGCCATTGGTCCCTATAAAGGCGGTTTACGATTTCATCCCTCTGTCAACCTTGGAATCATCAAATTTCTGGGGTTTGAACAGATTTTCAAGAATTCGCTCACTACCTTACCTATGGGCGGCGCCAAAGGTGGTTCAGATTTTGACCCCAAAGGTAAGTCCGATATGGAAGTGATGCGTTTCTGCCAGGCATTCATGCGCGAGCTGTATCGGCATATTGGTGCAAATACGGATGTTCCCGCCGGCGATATTGGGGTGGGAGCCAGAGAAATTGGATATCTCTATGGCTACTACCTGAAAGTAGTCAATGAAAACGCCAGTGTTTTGACCGGCAAAGGATTGGAATATGGTGGCAGTCTCATTCGCCCGGAAGCGACCGGCTATGGGGCTGTCTATTTCGCAGAGGAAATGCTGGCTACCCGCGGCATCGATATTCGCGGTAAAACCTGCGCGGTAAGTGGTTCCGGAAACGTCGCCCAATATACGATTGAAAAATTGATTCAGTTAGGTGCCAGAGTAGTCTCCATTTCTGACTCAAACGGCACGATCATTGATGAAGCCGGGATTGACCAGAAAAAACTTGAATATATT
Organism: Anaerolineaceae bacterium; assembly: GCA_034429975.1. GTDB lineage: Bacteria > Chloroflexota > Anaerolineae > Anaerolineales > Anaerolineaceae > UBA6170. Next base: position 5,415 of record DAOUFM010000116.1, read on the forward strand.
TTGCAATTAAAAAATTTCAAGCGTGGTCGTATGCTGGAATATGCCCAGAAATATAACACTCCTTATTTTCCCGATGAAAATGCCTGGGATGTGCTGAGAGAGCAGAATATTAAAGTTGAAATTGCCTTCCCTTCTGCTCACGAAAATGAAATTGACGCAACAAACGCCCAATCATTGGTAAACAATGGCTGTATCTGTGTTTCTGAGGGGGCCAACATGCCCACCAAACTGGATGCCATCCAGATACTGCAGGAGAATAATGTATTATTTGGCCCAGGAAAGGCTGCCAATGCCGGCGGAGTAGCAGTGTCCGGGTTGGAAATGTCGCAAAACAGTATGCGAATTTCCTGGTCCAGAGAGGAAGTCGACCAGCGCTTAAGAATGATCATGAAGAGTATCCACCGGAATGTCTCTGAAGCTGCCGAATTCTATGGACACAAAGGCAATTACGTTGTCGGGGCAAATATTGCCGGTTTCACGAAAGTAGCCAACGCCATGCTGGCCTACGGCATTGTGTGATCAAAAACAACTTGTAAATTAATAAAAAATGTATTATTATTCACATCATGAATAACTTTTATTCACAATCTGAATACTATGTTAAAAGGTGGGTCTCTTCACTGTTAAAACAGAGCTTGGAAGATTTTCCAGTTCTGGTATTAACCGGTGCTCGACAGGTGGGAAAAAGTACTCTTTTATTAAATGAAGAACCTTTTGACAAATTTCGATATCTCACTTTAGACGATTTTGATGTTTTAAGACAATCTCAAGAACATCCAGAAGATTTATGGGCAGGAACGGAACATATCGTTTTAGATGAAGTACAAAAAGCACCTAATTTAATTACTGCCATTAAACAAAATGTTGATAAAACGAATGGAAAAATTAAATTTGTTCTTTCTGGGTCTGCCAATCTCCTATTGATGAAGCAAATCAGCGAAAGTCTTGCTGGAAGAGCCATATACCATGTTTTAGATCCACTAACTTTAGGAGAAATTAATGGAACTCAGCCGATAAATTTACTTAACCAAATTTTAATGGGGAAATGGCCGAAAGAAGAAATCGTATCCCCTCCTCCAGACATCGTACCAATCCTTCAACGTGGAATGATGCCCACTTTACTTCGTTTTTCTAGCGAATCGTCATACAGTAAATGGTGGGGTGGTTACGTAGCTACTTATCTCGAGAGAGATCTTCGCCAAATTTCTCAAATAGATTCCCTGGTGGATTTTCGGCATTTGATGGAGCTATTAGCTTTACGAACTGGACAATTATTGAATCAATCCGATCTTGCCAGAGATGCCGGGTTGTCTCAACCGACAACACACCGTTACCTTAATTTATTAGAAACCACCCATCTCTTTGATCGTCTGCCTGCCTTTACGAGCAATAGAACGACCAGGTTACTAAAATCTCCAAAAGCCTTCTGGGTTGATAGTGGATTAGCCAGTTACTTATCCGGTTATTATCAGGTCGAGGGTTTACGTGAAGCCAGAGAGTTAGGGAATCTCTTTGAGGCATTTATTTATCATCATATCAGAGTTCTTGCTGGTTTATTGTCACCTGCAGCTAGAATTTATCATTGGCGGACAGTACCTGGTCATGAGGTAGATTTTGTGCTCGAATATGGACGAAAAATATTAGCTTTTGAGGTTAAACTCACCAAAAAACCTAGCTATCATGATGCCAATGGTTTGAGAAAATTTTTAGGAGACCATCCTCAATCCGTTGGGGGCATAATTCTTCACGGTGGCTCTGACATTCGGCGACTGGGGGAAAATATAATGGCTTTTCCCTGGACAATGATTACCGGGTAAAAAACCTGCTTATTTCTGCATGGCTTCCAGTTTCAACTTAGCGGGCAACTTTTCGATGGCATAACGCAAAGCTGTTCTCGGCATTTGCGTCTTATTCTTCATCACATATTCAAACACTTCTCTTTGATGCGCTTCGCTGGCAGCCTTCAACATCCAGCCATAGCCTTTTTGTACCAGATCATTCTGATCGATCAGTAACTTATCCGCAATTTCAAAAATCCCTTCCAGGAACATGCCTTTCCGGGCAGGAATAATCAGGGTGACTGCTGCCCCGCGACGCACCCAGCGCTTCTCAGAAGCTGTCCATAGAATAAGGTTTCTCAGGCATTCAGGAAATTTCTCCACAATTGATCCGATGGTATGGTTACACAACGTATCACAAGTCGCCCAGTTATCAACATACAAAGTAAGCCATCTTTCAAAAATGCCGAAATCCTCGTGAGAATATTTTTCTTTCAGATAATATGACCAGTTGCAGGCAATGAAAGCCTCTTCCATCATCCCGGATTTCCACAAATCCTCACACAAAAGAAAAACATCGTTTTTGTTATTGTTTTTTATATTTATTGGCGGGGAGGGCGGGATTCGAACCCGCGGTCGAGCTTTAAACCCGACAACCACTTAGCAGGCGGCCCCATTCAACCACTCTGGCACCTCCCCGGATGCAATCGGACAGCGGAGGGAGAGGGATTCGAACCCACGGTGGGTTGCCCCACACCTGTTTTCAAGACAGGCACCATAAACCACTCGGACATCCCTCCGGTTGTGCGAAGATTCTAACATAAGATTGATGATTAGAAAAGAGAAAAGCTCGCTTCCGCTCTTCAATTTCATCAGATCAGAACTACATCATTCGTTTATTCGTCGACGGCTACTTATCCTTTTCCATCTC
>DAOUFM010000117.1:0-19443 GCA_034429975.1 Anaerolineaceae bacterium
ATTTTGCTCATCCCATTTATCTTCCGCCATCCCGAAATCTGTTCAGGGCTCCAATCCAACTTTAGGCGCCGTTCAATCCATTTCCAAGTATCATGATGGATCCTTTGTTTTATTCGAACCCTTTTTCTCAGATCTGACTTCTCTTGCGCTTGATTTGGACGGTAGCCACCCTTCCTTGTATTACGTTTTAACTCTCGATTTATTGTTGATTTATGTACTCCTAAAACTTCAGCTATTTTTGTTTTTGTTTGTCCTATTTTCAATAAGGCATAAATCTGGTATCGTTGATGTGAGGCAAGCTGTTTGTATCTCATTGTGCTCCTTTGACTGTGGTTGGTCTTGGAGACTATCTTACTTCATCTTGCCTCCTTTTTGATCTTCAAAGTTGCACTTACGAGTTAAATCTACGAAAGATAAAAAAATTTATATTAAATAATTAAGAGAATCAATCAGAATTTAAAGCATGCCAAATAATATCAAGAACTTTAATTCCATCATTCTGATGAATTTTGTAACCTTCTTCACTAAGATACATATTATCTTTGGGATTAATCCCTTTTGTTTCTAAGTCTTGAACACTCGCCCAAAAATTCCAAACTGGTAAATCATATTTGACGGCTAATTTGACGAGTGTTTTATTAATATGTTCATCTAAATCGCGATTGTCGGCTTTTGTCACAATAATTGGTGCAATTTTATGATCTAATAATTTTTCAATTATTTTAATCATATATTGTTCATTTCTTGATTCGTAATGGGTACCAACCTGAATTATTACAATACTAGGTTTATGGACTCTCAATTCGCAATCAATAGCGTTTTCATTAGGAAGGCAAAATCCTTCTTCATTATCATTCCAAAGTGACCATAATAAGGCGCCTTCTGTAGTTCCAACTTTTACTGTTGGACTGTATCGGTTAAAAGAACCTTGAAAATTTTTAATTGTTTCTTTTACTGAAGGCTCTAAAGTTAAAACAAAACTTGGGTTGTTATCGAAAATTCCTAAAAAGACCTCAGGTAAACTATGGCAATCACCGAAAATTGAAAATGCATGTGGATCGTTTCCATTATTGATTCCTTGTTTGTAAAGAACTTTGAGTTCTTCAGAAACATAATCAGGAAATACAGGCCAATCTTTCCAATGCTCGTAAGAAAGATTATTAGGTGTTATGGTAGTGGAATCGATAAGTTGTTGAGCGTTGTTTTCTGGTTCTTTGGAATTTTTGTCTATAATTATTGGTGTAGCGTTAGTTGTTTTAGGAATGTTTATTGAAGTAGGATAGTTCATTACAGAAGAATTTACTTCATAATTAATTTTTTTATTATTGTTCTGTGTATTTATTACTAATTGAATACTAAATCCAATTGCTATTAAAGAAATAAAAAATATTGTTATCCTTTGCCGTATTTTGTACATAATAATATCTGAAAACTATTATAACTTAATAGAAGCTAGGAATTCACAAAGGATAAACACAAAAACATGAGATATTAAAAATCTCCCATTGTAACTTCAATCTTTGAAAAGAAAAAAATACCATTAAATTTCTTAATAATATATACTTATACGTAGAGTTTATTTATAACCTACTTTTAAAACAATTCATAAATGTAACTTTTAATACAAAATATGGCAAATTTGTTTAGGGAAAAAATAAACACTAATAATAGATATTCTTTGTATAAAGAATACTGGGGGAAACCTGTATGCAAAAAAATAAGCTTCAATTTGTAATTATCATATTATTTTTTGTCTGTTTTGTTATTTGTATAAGAAATATAGAAATGAATAATACTATCTTAATTAATAACTCAATAAGTGAAACGCAATACTCAAAAAAAACTGTAACTCCTGAAAATAAAATAAAAAATTCGTCAAAAATTAAAATAATTACTTTTACAAACACACCTGTTGAAGAAAAAAAAGAGAAAAGAAACCCTACACCGACGCCTTTCTCAAACAGTTCAATCAAACATAAAGACTTAACAATGGAGGAAAAACTGTACATCGCCAGTCTACAATTTATTGGAAATACACCAAAAGAAGCAGACGAGATTGCAAAAAAAATTGATTTTTTAGTAGGAGATTTCGAAACGACCACAAATCTTTGTGGACCGTTAACAATCGCGATTCTTAATGAGGCAGGATGGTTACATCCATTAGGAGATGTACATAAGGCTTGGTTATTATGTGCACGAGAAGAACGGGAAGATTGTTATGGCGTTGAAACGTTAAAAAAATATTTTTTTCCACCGGATCAATTTGAGTACCATCGCGTTCATCAAAGTGTCAGAGACTATGATTTTTATACAAACCCATTAATGCCAGGAGATTGGATGTATTTATTTACTTACACCAACGGATATGATCATATGTTGTTGGTAACAAGGGTCGATGAAAAAGGAAATCCATACACAGTTACCAATGTTAATTGGGGAGAAGGTTTTATCATTTCAGAAATGAAATTATGCGATTTTGAGAACCCAGAAGAAGGTTTTTTTTACCAAATGACTGATGTCAAGAGAAGAAAACTCGGATTGACTGGAACACAAGGTTTTCTTTTAATTCGTAAAATTAATGAGAATTAAATGTGTTGGATTTTGCAATTAAAATATCGTAATAGTGAGAGATTTGGTTGAAAATAACACATTATGGCTACATATTCTGGTGAAATCGAACAATTAATCCAGAAATATGCCACCCAAGATCAGGGAAAAAGCTGGTGAGATTATTTGTCTATCGGGCGTGCGATATAGGTGAGAATCTGTGAAATTTTCTTTGGGAGCCATCCAATAATAGAATGCGATAAGCATAATAAATAATACGGTTAAAATTTGGTTCGGCCAACCTAAAGAAAAATTTACTCTTATGGTATAAACGTGTGCGGACAAGTATGAATTCTTAATATCATCTTATTTTTACTCCATTTCCCGGCGGATGCGGATGCGCATGGCGTTTTTGATCGGTTTGTCGGAGACCAGGATGAGGTATCCATCTCTACCGGTGCTGGCGGGTCGGCCGGGGGCGGCGCTTCGTATCCCCGGAAGGTAAAAGCCAGCGTGACCGGGTCGATGACATTGTGCAGATACTTAAGTCTGGTGATCACCTGCGAGCCATGCGAGGTTGAACCGTATACCCAGGCCACATTAAGTTTGGCGGCGTCAAACCATTGCTCGGGGATGATGCTGGCGTCACGGTTGTCCTGGTTGATAATCAGCGCGCCGGTGGGGCGCACCAGCGGGCCGCGCGTTACCACCGGTGCGGGCGGAGGGGCGGCCGGTGTGGTCGGGGCGGGCGCAGCGGTGGCTGTAGCCGTGCTGGCAACGAGCGTGCTGGCTGCCGACGGCGCGGCAGGGGCGGTTGGCGATGGCGCAGCGATCGCCGGCGGTTGAACCACGGGCATGTTGGTGTTGGGGGTACAGGCGACCAGCAGCAGCGTGGCGGCCAATAAGATCCAATGCTTCTTCATCTTTCTTTTTCCTCCCTGTTCAATGGTACGCAGGGCACTATGGCGCTGCGTACCTTTTATTATAACCGGGTGCGCAACACGCCGTTCTTTCACCTTTCCGGCAGGCATTTCAGGTGGTTGTGTTTCAGAGTTCTTTCAATGCGCCGGTCACAGCGGGCGCTGCGCAAATGCTCAGTTTTTGCCCGCTTCCGGCTCGAATAATTGCGCATTAAAACAGTTGGTCAACCGCCGGCAAACGTGCTACCCTAAAACCGGCGCGCTGATAACCGCATACATCTCTCCCGCCTTGCCGGGCGTCACCCGGCCGGTCGCTTTGTTCTTCCGGTCTGTGCAGGGTCGCGCCGGCCACCCACGGACGAGCAAGATCTGGCCACCACGGCAAACAATGCCGCAAGGGGTACGGACGGACACATGGGCGCGACGCTGAACGCTCAGCGCCAGCGGAAATATTGAGCCAGCGCGTCTGACACGAAGGCCATACCAAAATCGTCGGTGTAAACCAGACGGTAGCCTTTCAAGGTTTCGCGCGCGGCGTCACCGTAAAAGGCGTGCGTGGCAGCCATATTGCCGCGATCCACCGCCCGATCCATCACAAAAGCTTGCGAGAAAAGCGCCACGTTCTCACGCTCCAGCAGCACCAGCTGCGGGCGCAGCGCTTCCATCAACGGGTAACTGGCCAACTCCCAGTTCATCTCCACCTGTTGCCCGCTCTGTGACGGGAAGTACACCCGCCAGTCGCGGTAGACCACCTCCGGCGGCACGGGCAGCCCCGCCAGTACGTACGCCCTGACTTGCTGCGTGAAGTGCAGGCTCGCCGAAGTTGCTTCGCGGCTCAATTGCGCGCGCAGGAGCTGCAAATCGGTGCGCGCAAACAATCCCACCTGCACCACCAGCCCTAGCATCAACGCCGCTGGAATTGCCCGTCGCAGCCCCCCCGACAGGCGCGCCGTCAGCCCGCCCAAGGTCGGGAAAAAGTTGGCAAAAGCGGCATACACCGGCAGCAGAACCGGCAGGAAGTAGTGCGTGCGCCGCGTACCGGCGGTGAGCACCACGACCGTGATCGGGATCAACCATGCCAGCGTCAGAGCGTTCAAGCGCCGCCGTTCGGGGTTGAACAGCCCCATCGCCAGCGCAGCGAAACCCAGCAGCACAAAATACAGTTCGCCGTAATGGATGCGCAAATCTTCCGGGTAGCCCTCAGCCAGCAGCGGCGCGTCGTTGGCCAGAAAAACACCGGTTCCCGTCTGCACGAATTGCAGGCGCTGCACCGCCACAATCTCGGCGCGCTCCTGAGGCAATAACAGCAGCGGGTTTGCAAGCACGAAAGCGGCCGCCATCACCGCTACAAACCCCGCGCCGAGCAGCGCCGCCCGCCCGATGCGCAGTCGCCCGGCGCGCAGCCCCCAGGCCAGGTACAACGGCACCGCCAGCACAAAGAGCAGCCCCAGGTATTTGGTGCCCGCTGCCAGCCCGCATGCCGCCGCCGCCAGAAAGAAATTGCGCCCGAAACGCAGGTCGTCGCGGTCAAGAAAGAAAAGCGTCAGCACCACAAAGAGAAACACCAGACTGTCGGGATGCCACCACAGGTTGTTGGCCACCACCCCCGGTACGCTCAACAGCAGCAGGTACAACCCGGCGGCTTTCCACAGCGGGCGAAAGCGAGTGTGCATCCACACCAACAGCAATAGCGCCGCCATCATCGGTAGCACATTCACCAGCTGGCGCAGCGCGGTCACCAGTATGTGCGTCTGCCCGGCCCACCCGCTCCCTAGCGCTAGCTTCACCGGCAGCGCCAGCAGCGCCGAGAAGAAATAAAACGGGTAGCCGTAAAAGTAGTGCTGGTACACCAGAAAATTGCGCAGAGTTTGCAGCAGCGTCTCGCCCGGGGTGAGCATGCGCACCAAGTGCGGGTACTGGGCGTACTCATCCACCTCGAACAACGCCAGCATGTTGGCATCCTGCGCGCCAGTTTGGTTGGCAGGGATGAACATCCAGAACACGATGGCGCTGATCGCCAGCAATGCCAGAAGAACCTGGCGCTGATCTTTCTGCATGAGCCGATTATATCATAGGTGCTTTGCGTTAACAAGCGCGCCGTGTTAGGTCATCTAAAATGTTACTGAGACACCATCGTTAGTTCAAATATAAATGTTACTGACTGAGCTAGAATCGTTATTCTAAATGAAGAATATTGAGGATAGCAATGTTAGAAACAGAGCCGATGAACATAAACGAAAGAAGAAAATACATTTACAAAATGTGGGGTCGATACAAGAAAGCAAATAAAGCCGAGAAAAAAATGTTACTTGACGAAATTAAGGAAAAGGTAAAATCTCTTTGTCCCTTTTCTTCAGGTTGTGCGATTTATATATAGAGCTCAAAACCAATGAACCCGGGAAAAGGAGCCCCATGGTAGAAAATATAATGACCACAAAACTAAAGACCGAACAAATGAAACAATCAGTAACGCAGATGATCGAAGCTGCCAGGCACGACCCACAAAAGTTTGGAGATTTGTATCTGCTCTACTCACAGCCTATCTTTAGGTACTTATACAGCCGCATAGGAAATACTCCAGATGCGGAAGATACAATGGCGCAAACTTTTTTAGCTGCTTTGGAGCAAATCCAAAGGTATAAACACGATGGACACTTCACCAGTTGGCTTTTCTCTATAGCTCGTAATAAGGCGATGGATTATTTCCGCAAACGACGGAAAGAGACACTTCTCAATGAGGAGGATCCAATCTATACCGATATCAGCCAATTATCTCAGGTGATTAAAAATGAACAGATTTTCGCTCTGTCCGAACTCATCAATAAATTACCCGAAGAAGAGCAGGAGCTAATCCGTCTACGCTACGTGGCTGAGTTGAGTTTTGTAGAAATTGGGTATTTGCTTGGTCAAAAAGAAGATACCGTCAAGAAATCTCTCTACCGGCTGCTGGCCCGGTTAAAAACCCAGTTGGAGGATTCTCATGTCTGATCTTATTCCTACTCCTCAATTCGAAGAGGAAATCCGTGCGGCAGTTGCGGTTCCGCTGGCTGACGAAGAGTTTATAAAACGCTTACATGTACGCCTGGTGCAGCAAGCAGAATCTCAACACAAGGTCAATCGTCCTTTTTATTTGAGACCTGCCTGGACGATTACCTTTATTGTTTTCCTGGTTGTAATTATTACGACCCAGGTCATCGGTCCACAGAAAGTCTATGCCAATTTCCTTAAGCTATTCGGTTATGTTCCAGGGATTGGCTTCATCGATCTTAACAAAGCACGGGTACTGAAAAGTGGAGTGACCCAACGCCATGCTGATAAAGAGGTAACCGCGGTACGTGGATTAATCTCTCCTTATGGCACAGATATCTGGCTTGAATTCAATGATGAAGCCCGACCGGTTGATAATTCCTGGTTGGAAACAGCTGCTGGACAGCGTTTCAATCTGCAGAACTGGAATTATGATCCGGATAAAATCGGGACTCATGGTGTGGTCATGCACTTTGCCACATTACCTCAAGACATTAACGAAGTTACCCTCAGATTGGCGGAAGGCTGGAGTCTACCTCTGGTCTGGGTCAAGGGCAACTCTGATGAGATAAAGCCGTCTTCTATTGTGCTGGTACCAACTAAGGTTTTGACAGAAACATCAATTTCTGCGCAAAGTCATTGTTCGCAAGCTCTCGACGTCCAGTTTTGTATCCAGGCGGCTGTACGAACGACAGATGGTCTGCAAGTGCTGTTGGAAGCAACTCCCAGCGAACGTTATTCTCTGGGAAGTGGGTTTAGCCCTTCCATGTTCGACTTACCGGACCAGGAAAGCGCCATAAGTATTATGACTAATGATGGTCATGTTTATCCCGTCGACCCTAACAGGTTTCAGGTGGGCGGTGAACCTTCCGGTTCTGAATCAACGCTATTCTTTCCGGGACTCCATGACCTTCAAGGCAATTTAAAAATCCAAATCTCTGCTGTGATGCTTTCTATCCCGCTTTCAGACCGGATTATTGTCAACCTGGGTGACCACCCAAATGCCGGGCAGATGCTAACGATTGATCAAACAGTTGACGTTGCTGGCATACCGGTACATTTTGGCCAGGCTGAACTGATCAGCGGTGATTCCGGCAACAGCCTGAGGTTAAAGATTACCTCTGATCCAGTTAAAGAGAAAGATGGAGCAACCCCTTTTCTAATTGACCCTGGACGACCGCAAGGAATCCAGGATCGTTACGGTGCCGGTAGAATAGATGGGCGTTTATCACTCCATGTTGAACTAATTCAACAAACCGGTTCAGAACCGGTATATGGCATTCTGGACATTCCTCTTATCAGCGCGTCTATTCTGGTTCATGGGCCCTTCAACCTTTCCTTCGACGCCTCCGACGTACAGGAGTTGCCAAACCCGCAACTTCCAGTGGCGGCAGAAAACGCCTTTGAACCCCTACCAGTTGACGAGCCGCTTCCCATGGACGCCTACCGTTACACCAGCCGCGCTTTGCTGCCCGGCGACCTGCTGAGCATCATTTTTGACGGTGAAAACAGTACTGTCTACGCCGCATCGCCCGCAGCCAATTTTGTCCCCGAAGAAGTTGCCATCCTACCTGGCGAGGTGCTGGCTGTCTACACTCACCCCGACCGACAAGGGATCGACTACCTGACCGGAGATCACAATACACAATCTGCAGATGTCACTTACCGCCAACTCTATAGCCTGCGCTTCGGCGACCCGACCCCGCACCTCATGGTTGGCCAGTTCGAGCCCAGCTCCTACTTCTTCACCTGGTCCTTCGATGGGCGCTTCCTGGCCTACAAGGCTATGGACGACCGTCCCAGCCAGAGTTACCAGGGCTACATCCGCATCATTGATCTCGACTGCCGTGACACAGGTGACTGCCAGCCTTTTTCTTTGAACACCCCTAACCAGGACCTCTACCACATGACCTGGTCACCTGTAGACTATAACCTTGCTTTGGGCGGTGCACCTTTGGATCAGGAGTATGGAGCAGCGGATATCTTTCTGCTGACATTAAACCCTGATACTCGCCAGACGACATTGGTCAACTTGACACAATCACCGATGATCAATGACTGGGCACCCGCCCGATGGACTCCGCAAGGTGATGCATTGTTCTTTCCTTGCCATACTGGGCAGGAAGCCTCAGTGAACGAGTATTCTCTCTGCCGCAGCAACCTGACCGCTGGCACTGATGAGGTGGTTACCGACCAACTCCCGTGGAATATGCACTCCATTTACCTGGCTGCCGGCCGTTGGGTAGTTGACAGTACTATGGTAATGAATAATGGTGACTACAGCCTGCGCAGCTTCGACTTGCAAACTGGTCAGGCAAGCACTATTCTCAAATGGCCTGTTTTTGAAAAACATCCGGCGGAGTTAGTGATCTCACCCGATGGTCAATGGCTTGCAGTATACATACCCGAACAGGGAGGCCTGCTCGCTCTCAACGTCCTAAATCACAATATCATCACCATTATGTCAACCGATGCTGACCAATCCTTCTACACCTGGGTCAAATAGAGGAAGTTTATCCTGAATTTACAATCGTTGCAGCGGTATCACCAGATGAAACATGGATGAAGCCAATCTGGTGTAACTTGTAGCGAATAAAAGAGTTCTACGATGGGCGAGGCAAAAATGGGTTACCGGTTCATTGGTAACCCACAGCTTCACTTGTTTTGTAGAAACCTGGTTGCTTAAGAAGATGAGTGAATCACCGAGTTAAATCACCCTTTGATGCTCAGATTCATTCTTCTGCAATGTCACAATTGAGATCACTTGATTTCTCAGGTTGCACTGGCCAGATCAGGGCGATGTAATTTAAGAGAACTGATCTCCCGAAAATCCTAAACTCGGGCCAATATTGATGATTCTTAATTAATGGTTGGTAAACCATCATAGATGTTTCCGCTCACTCTTCAGGCGGATAGGTGATGGTGAGTCCGTTTACTTTTGCAAAGGAAGTCATTTTGTGTGCCTGGCTGGATTTTTCGCTGAGTATGTCGGTGACTTGCAGGTTACGGACCAACAGAGCATCGCCGATGAGCGAACGATGGCAGCGCCAGGGAACCGCTTCGGCACACATAATCGCCATGCGTTTTTCCTGTGCCAGTTCAATTAATTGCCCCAGAGCGATAGAAAACTCAGGGGTTTGCATATAGTCGGCATATCCGCGAAAGGATGCGTTTTTCCAGGCTGTGTTGGGGGAAGATTTGGTGGTGTGTCGCAAACCCCCTAACCCAGCCAGGTGTAGATAATCGATCCCCGATTTTTGCAAGGCTGCCTGCAGTTCTTCCTGATTGAACTGTGGGTTATGGCGTGATTTAGGGATGGTGCGCACATCCGCAATCATTTCTACCCCAAAGGTTTGGAGAATGCGGATAAATTCGTCAATGGGATGGGTAGAGTGTCCAATCGTATAAATTTCCGGGCTCATGCTGATTTACCTTTTAAGAATGCGGCTTCCTTTTCCTGCACTATTCCGTCTGATATCTCGATTATACGATCTGCGATAGGTTCTATCAGTGGATTGTGAGAGGTAACCAGAAGGGTTATTCCTTCGTGGTCGACCATTTGCCGAAATAGGCGGAAAATCTGTTGGGTGGTGGCTGAATCCAGCTCGCCGGTGGGTTCATCTGCCAGGATGAGTTGGGGCTGGTTTGCCAGTGCGCGGGCAATTGCTACACGTTGTTGCTGTCCACCTGAAAGTTCGTCGGGCAGAGCATGTGCGCGTTTCTCCAACCCAACCGCTCGAAGGCATTGCATAGCGCGCTGCTGGTCCTGTTGTGGGTTGCCCCCAGCCAGCCTTAAAACCAGCTCTACATTCTCCAATGCGGAATAGGTGGGCATTAAGGCAAAGGACTGGAATATAAACCCGATCTGGTTGCGGCGCAGACTGACCAGCTCATTTTCTGAGAAAGAACTAAGCGCCCTGCCTTGAAAATAAATCTCGCCATCTGTGGGGGCATCTAACCCGCCTAATAGATTGAGCAAGGTTGTCTTTCCTGAACCGGATTTGCCTTTCAGAGCTACCAACTCACCTGTATTAATGGTCAGGTTAACCTGCTGTAAAGCCTTCACTTCAAGGTCTGCCATCCAAAAGGAGCGCGAGAGGTTTTCTGTCCGCAGTAATTCGACGATTGTTTCCGGTTTCATTGGGTTCCCCTATGCCAGTGGTTTTTAATTTTTTGCAGGAAGGATGGTTTTCCTTCTTCCAACGGTTCTTCTTGCATATAAATTTGCCCGGTAAGCTGAGCAGGCTGGTCTGCTTCAGAGCTGTGGGAATGCCCGGCAACTGGTTTTAGCAGGATGCCTTGTGGGCTAACTTCTGCTCTGACGCGTGAACCAATGTTGAGGGCAGCCCGCATTCCCTGGGGAAGCTGCACGCGCCCAGCTTTATCCAGCATGAGTAACTCTTCATAAACTGGTTCTGAACTTTGATTATAATCCTCCGGTTTCTCTGCAGTAGGGATGCGTACTGTCTCGGTGCTGGTTTTCCCGTCCCGAATCAAGACCACCCGGTCCACATATCGGCTGATACCCGGGTCGTGGGAGACGATGAGAACGGTTGTTCCGAATTCCCGGTTCATGTCCTGAAGAACATTGTAAATTGTGATGGAAGTTGCTGTATCTAATTCCCCGGTGGGCTCATCAGCCAGGATCAGATCGGGTTGATTGGCAAACGCAACTGCGATGGCGACACGTTGTTGTTCTCCACCAGAGAGCTGCCCGGGAAGGTGCTGCAGGCGGGCACTTAACCCGGTCATCGCGAGTAATTCAGCAGCATTTTGGCGGCTTTCCCGCTCGCTGATTTGATTGATGCGCATGGGTAAGATGACATTTTCCAGTGCACTTAAATAGGGAGACAGATTACGGGTAGTCTGCTGCCAGACAAAACCGACTTTTTTAAGACGGTAATCGTTTACTGCTTTAGCAGGCATTTCTAATAAATTGGAAGCGGCAACGATTACCTTTCCTGCGGTTGGACGATCAAGCCCGCCCAGAATATTGAGCAGTGTGGATTTTCCCGAGCCGGATTCTCCTACAATGGCGGTCATTTCTCCTTTTTCCACCGTTAAATCAAGCCCTTGCAGAGCGACAACTTCGACCCCCTTGTGTCCGCGGGAAATGCTGGAGGGGTATATTTTTACCAGATTCTCACAGATAATTAGATTATCCATTATTGCCCGACTACCTGCTGTCCTTCTTCCAGTCCGGATACAATCTCAACCCGGTTGTTTGCTTTCAACCCAAGTACTACATTCACCCTTCTTTGAACCCCTCCGCTTTCCACAAATACGAAATCCTGCCCCTGGAAGGAGCGAATCGCAGCCGGCGGTAACCAGAGCACATCCTGGCGCGCATCCACTTTAATCAGGATGGTGGCTGCATCGCCTAATCGCAATACATCGGACTGTTCGTTCAAGGTCACCTGGACGGCGTTATTTCCAGAGGATAATGCACTGGCCGAGGTTAAATCCAATGGAATGTTACTGATGGTTGCTGTATATTCCTGGCCTTGTTGAGAGGACAGACGCACCACCGCCTGCATTCCAACTGCCAGTTTGTTCAGGTCTTCCACAGCGGGGATGGACATCAATACCAGTTCTGCCGGATCAGCCAAGGTGATTACCGCCTGAAATGCGCGCACCTGACTACCCGGCACAATACTTAATGAGAGTACCTGCCCGCTGATCGGTGCTACCAGTTCGATGCTTCCCATGGTTTTGGCAGCCAAAGCCAGACGTGATTCGGCATCCTGCAATACCAATTCTGCCAGTCGGATTTCGGTTGCACCACCATCTTCATTCCAGAATTCCGCTTCTGCCAAAGCTTTCTCATAATTTGCCTGAGCCAGGGCTACTTTGGCATCTGCCAGATCCAGATCGGTTTGGGTGCCTTTGCCTTCTGCCCAGTTTAAGTTGATGACGGCACGATCGTAAACTTGTCTTGAAGCCAATAGACTTTGAAGAAGAAGCTGGCGGTAGGGATCCCCCTCTGGCTTATCAGCCACGTCATCAAATGCCTGTTGAGCATCATTGAGCGAGCCTAAGGCTGCAGCTACATCCCCGCGTAATTGTTCCAGTTTTAGCTTGTCGGTCACGCGCGGGTATTGCATGGCTGCCCGATCATTTTTGGCTTTATCCAGGGCGATCTGAGCTTCCCAAAGAGTAATTTTTGCCTGGGCCGCCTGAATGGGTGCATTCAGTTTGGCTTGTTCCAATTTGATTTTTGCCTGCTCATAAGCCAACTCGGCGGAAGCCACGTCAGCCTGGTAGCGTTCCGGTTCATCCAACCTGGCTAAGACTGTGCCGGCTGTTACCCAATCACCATTTTGTACTAGAACTTCTTTCACAAATCCATCCGCACGAAAATATAAGTCTTGCTGGACTTTAGGTGACACGCGGCCAGTTAGTTGCAGCACCTGTTCTACCAATCCCCTCTCAACAGTGTATATCGGTTTCTCCGCCGTGATCGGTGTCGGAACCAGGGTTGGGGTGACCGCCGATTGATTAGCGGAACAGCCGGCGGTGAAAATTAAAATCAGGATCAACGTGATTGGCGGAACGAATTTTTTCATCGAACACTCCCTTTCTTTTTCAGAGGGTCTCGCCCAGCTTAATAGCTTGAAAAATCTTAATTTTGCGCAGGAAATAGACCAGCAAAACCAGTCCCAGCAACAAAACAAGGCTAAACAATAGATAGACCAATATCATTTTCGACCAGGCAATTTGCGTGATCTGTGGCAGTATCTCTACCCCGGTTCCGGTACTGACCGGCAGGTAAGGGATAAACAAGATGGCAATGAACATTCCAATCCCACTGCCACAGGACACTCCTAATACAATCAGACCGGCCAGTTCCAACCCCAGGCTGGTACGCATCTGGGAGATGCTTAATCCGATTGCCCGCAATACACCCAGTTGGATGAAGCGTTCACGGTAAGAAAAGACGGCAAACAGGCAGAAGCCAATTACCGTTAAGGCGGAGGAAGCCAGAAAACCGATTGAAAGCATTCCCAGCACTCCCTGCCGGGCTGGAGTGATTAAAGCCTGGTTGATATCAGCCTGCGTATCGCGTACCCGAACCACACTGACACCCAAGCGGTTTATCCCGCCGACAATTTCATCGGTGCTGGCGGTCGCCGCGGTGTTCAGCCAGACCTCATAGGGCTGCAGCATCCCCCAGGTTTCAAATAGATAATCCAGATTTGCGACAAGCAAAGCCTTCTGACCATCCGATTTCCAGGTGGGGAAGCGTTCAAATACCCCTGCCACCGTAAACGAGGTCGGGAAAACGGTACCGCTGATCACCACGCGCGCATCCAGGGTGCTGCCCACTTCGAGGTTAAAACGTTCCCAGGTGTTTTGATCCACCAAAACGGCATCGGGTGAGGATGCCAGGCGATTGAGCAGCCCATTCAGCGATTCGGCAGCAAAATCCTCCCTGAAGAAGGCTGTCTGCCCAAAATCGGCACGGTCAATGCCGATGAGTTGACCGTTGACCGAGCGGCCGCCGCTTTGCAAACCGGTTTCATATTTCCCAACCCTTGTTGCCGCCTGGACGCCCGGCAGGGAGAGATGATCGCTGACCGGTAAAAAATTCCAATATCCTTCAGAACCGGTAGAGGAACTGCTACTGCTTTCCGCTGCCTGGTCGTTGGGTTTGGTGCTGATGAATTCTCCCCCTTCAACCAGATTCAATGCAGCTCCATTGGTATAGCGGATACTATCCTCAACCGTGCGATCGAGTGAAAAAGCCATTGAAGATGTAAAAGCAGCCAAACCAAAAGTGATCAGGATCAACAACAGTACACTCTGGTATGCGTTCCCGGAACGGGCAAAATGGCGCAGCACATATACCAGACTAACTCCGCGTAGTCGTGCGGAAAGAGAAGCCAACAGGTTGAACAGGAAGGGTAAAATACGCAACACCAACAGACTCAACCCCAAGGTCATAAGCGCCGGCAGCAGAAACAGGAGCGGGTTCTGGTAAGGATCGCTGCTGCCCAGGTTTCTGCCCAGAATAGCCAGCCGGCCGCGCGCTTGCAATGTGTATAGCCCATATGCCGCCGGTAACAGGCAGATCAGATCCAGATAATAACGCATCCAGAACGGCGTACGTTTTTGGCGGACAAGTTCCTGTTTATAAGAGATGATCGTATCGTTGCCATATTTCCAGACCGGCAGCAAACAAAAACCGATCCCCACCAGCACCGCCAGAAGTCCCACACCTGCGTCACGGCTGCTGATTTGCAGGGCGGAAGCGGCCTGACGGGAAAATTCCAGGAACGAACTGGTTTTGCTCATTAACCCGGCCAGCAAATTCCCCAGCAGAATTCCGGGTATTAAGCTGACCAGACCTAATAATGCCCATTCTATAGCGTATATCCCTATAATCCAAAGGCGGGACGCGCCGCGGCTGCGCAGCACGGCAATCTCATTGCGCTGGGAGCGTACGAACAGGTTTGAGATCAAAGCCAGAAAAAACAACACCAGACCTAACACCGGTATGCTGAATGCAAACAGGGAACCGGACAGGCTGCGTACCGCCTGGCGATACTGCCGCATGGCGGATGCCGGAGAGGTCTCCAAAGCCGCATTGGGCAGGATCGCGTTGACCCGGTTTTCCAGCACATCAATATGGGTTAATAACCGGCTCACCTGACTGCTGGTCACCTGGCTGCCGTCCAGCGTCAGGCGCCAGGTAGCTTCATCCAATCCGGAGGGTAACCCATCTACCAACGACCAAAACCCTTCCTCACGGATAAGCAGTTTTTTACGGAAGGATTCCGCCGGGTAGAGCGCCCAAAGTTCGTCTTGCGGGTTTGCCGCCAGCCAAAAGCCGCTGATGCGCACATCATGGCGGAATGCCGCATTCGAAGCGGTAGCCTGGTTGAAGAGCGCATAATCTTGCCCCACCTGCAATCCCAACTCATTAGCCAGGTCAAGGGAGACCAGCGCTTCAATTACATTTCCACTTTCTTCCAGGGGGCGCGGCAGGCGTCCCTCTACCAACTGCGCCTGCTCGAAGACCCCGTCCAGAAAGGCGATTTTCACCAAATCCAGGCGTGCCTGCGGGTTGAGTACCTCCGCCGCCGGATAGAGCTGCAGGTTGGCAGTGGCGGCATAGCGGGTCAATTGTTGCAGGGGCAACCCGATTTGCTGGGCGGCCTGCCGGCTGAGATACTGATCCAATGGCTCATACTGCTGCGGGGTGATGGCGCCATACCAACTGCCGATGTAGCGGAAGACGAAATCGAACGGCTGGCGGCGGGTCTGGCTGCTGGATTCGGTCAATGAACTGCTCAGGATATCGTAATTAATCGCATCGGCGTATATGGGGACTGCCACCGCCAGGGCGACCGCAGCCATCAAACCCAGCACCTGGCTGAGCGTCAGCCAGCGGCGGGAGCGTAAGCGTTTGATCATGAGAATTAAGATTGCTGCAATGGTATGAGGAAGTAATTGCATTGGATCAGCCCTTTAAAAATGAGTACTGATTTCTAATGACCTTTTAAGTATACCTTGCAGCTTGCATTTGATAAAGCCTGGCATATTTTCCGTCGTTTTTCATTAGTTCTTCATGAGAACCATATTCCACAATTCTGCCTTCATCCAGTACGGCAATCACATCCGCCATTTTGACCGTGCTGAAACGATGGGAAATCAACAAACTGGTCTTTCCTTGAATTAATTCCCTGAATTGGTTATATACTTCCAGTTCAGCTTTGGCATCCAAAGCCGCGGTCGGTTCATCGAGGATTAGAAAATCCGCGTTGCGCATGAAGAGCCGTGCCAGAGCAATTTTCTGCCACTCCCCACCGGAAAGGTCTACCCCTTGCTCGTTGTTTTCCACCAGCCAGCGGCTGAGTATGGTTTCGTATCCTTGAGGCAAAGCCTGGATGGTCTCGTGAATTCCGGCCTTTATAGCTGCCTGTTGAACCAAATTCATCGTTGTCTGGTCACTTCCAATATTCATCGTCTGTAGATTTCCGAAAGCAATGTTTTCAAATACTGTTAAATCGAAACGAACAAAGTCCTGAAAAATTACACCGATGCTTCTTCGTAATCCAGCGGGGTCAAATTCTCGAATATCGATTCCATCCCATAATATTTCGCCAGAGGAAGGATCATACATGCGCGTTAATAACTTGACGATAGTGGTTTTTCCGGCACCGTTCAATCCTACCATAGCCAGACATTTTCCGGCCGGAATGGTCAGATTTATATCCCGTAATATCAAGGGGTGTTCCTCACTGTATCGAAAGGAAATATTATGTAGTTCAATAGCAGATACCAGGGGAGCGACAGAACGAGGTCTAGGAGAAATGTAAATGGGTTGGGAAAGAGTTAATAAATCATTATATCGAGAGAAAAATAACAAACATTCTTGAACATTTGATACCGCTATTATGATTCCAGCAATTGCGGATTGAACTCTGCTTGCTGCATTTGAATAAAGAGTTACATCTCCAATACTAAGTCGGTCTAGCAAGGCTTGTATTACAATAATAATAAAAGCGACAGTAGAAACTAAATTCGTAATAATATTTATCCTGATTTCCCAACCTAATTCATGTTTTTGTTGAGCCCGTTGAATTTGATCCAATTCCTCTCGTATGAGTTGAAATCTACTAAGTATAAATTCTCCTAGATTCAATAACCGAAGCTCTTTAACAACTTGTGTAGAAGATAAGATCCCACTGTAATAACCAACTTGGCGTTGTTTTGAAATATTTTTTTCAGAAATAATAAACCGTTGGTGTCCAATTTTAAATTGTATTAAAATCTGTGGTAAAGCAGAAAACGTTACTAGGGTAGCCAACAAAGGATTGAATATCCATAGGATTCCGACAAAACTTACCAAAGTAATTGTATTGTGTAATATACTTGATATGGTGTTAAGAACTTGTGAAGGACCAGACTGCCCCCCTTGAGCACCTAACTGGATAATGTCTCTTATTCTTGGGTTTTCGAAAACTGACAAGCCTTCTAGACTATTTAACTTTTCATAAATTATCACATTTACTTTTAAGGATAAATGGCGGTTTATATCAATATTCAAATAATTTCTAACTGGTTGTAATATTTGATATAAGATTGTTAATCCTGCTTGAAAGGATAATAATACCCCAATTTCCTTCCATGAAAACAATTCCCCCTGAATAGCTCTAGCTAAAACATCAAAAACAAATTTCGTAATCCAAGCTGTTGCAAGAGGAAAAAAACTTTGTAAAACATCAAGCATTATCAAGCATATGAATTGGGTTGGTTGGGATTGCCATAGAATATTGGACATTCTAACAAACATTCTTGCTGAATATAAAAATCCCGACTTCATTCGAATTTACGGAATCCGAGGCAACTTATAATCAGGATCAACTTGTTTTACACAATTTTTCCAAACATCCTCATTTTGTGAGTTATTGGTAGAAGTTACACAGCCAAGATATTTTTCCGCTTTTCTCTGCAATTCGGTTAACGCCTGTGTTACCGGCACCCCTTCGAAAACCGAAGCAAGTGTCTCAGGCCACCATAAATAAAGAGGATAACTGGGATACCATTCTGGGTACTCAAAGATCACATCCTGACGAGGCTGTTCCATTACGGCTTGGTAAACAGAAGCCCGTTCCTCACCCATAATCTGTTTATATTGTTCAGATTCAAGAACAGATTGACGCAATGGTATTCCTACAAACGCTTCCGGTTTATTGGATAAATACTTAAACCATTCCCAACATGCTGCGGGATTGCCAGATTGATTTGATATAAAGAGAGAGGTGCCTCCTTCGTTTGACAAAAGCGGATAGTCGGATAGTGGTAATGGTGCAACCCCAACCTCGAAATCCAATGTTTCGGTTGAGAAATATCCCCCCAAATCCAACCCTGCTTTATTCAGCCACATGGCTGCGCTACCTCTTTCTACAGCAGCATAACGCTCGGAAGCATTGCCTTTTCTCCAATCGATATTTTCATTTATAACCGGAATAATACCGTCTTTATTCATCTTCACTAATAGTGAAATAGTATTAATCACTTTCGGGTGATTAAAGTTAATTACCGGCATTTCTATGGCTAGATCATATAAACCAATTCCTTCTGATGTTAGTAAAAAATTGACAAACTCCCGCCCGTCCAAGGGAACAAACCCAAAGTTTCTTTCTGAAGTAACAGCAATTGCTGTCTGCCAAAAATCATCCCAATCCCATTCTAAGGGTGGGAAGGGTACACCATGTTGATTAAAAAGATTCTTGTTATAGTATAAAACCGTAGGTCTGTCAGCAACAGGTAGTGCGTACAAATCACCATTCCATCGATTCAGTGATAATTCTGGTTTGGGAAGGTGGTTTAGTAGGTATTGCACATTTACGTCTGAGTCTACTAGAGGCTGTAAATTGTAAATCAGTGAATAATTGTAATCACTTACTCCAGTCTGATCGGCAAAACAATCAAAATTTTCTGCTTTAAGTTCGATATTAACAAATGGGAGTCCTGATGATACATAATCCCCTAATTGCAAAATTATATTTGGGTGCTCCAGCATAAATGATTCAGCCAGAACCTCAATAATTTCCATGCTAGTATTTAAGGATGAATCCACATAGAAGTTTACAACGATTGCATTGTCCGAGGAAATTTTAGAAATAGCTGTCGGTTTTGGTGTTGATACCACGACCGGGGTGATTTCAGGAGTAGGCAGTACTGTGCTTATTTGATTCATTGGGATCATCGACAGAGCATTTACAAGGTTAATCGCTCCCGTTTTGGCATTATTCACCGCCCTGCCAAGCTCCTCAAACGGCAAGTTCGAATTGGCACCATACCAGCCGTGCCCCAGCGCGTAGCGGACAGCGGCAGCGGTGCTTACATCCAGCCTGTTCCAAAAACCGCTCGCCTCTGTGGTGGCTTTGCTGGCCGGAATCGCCATGGGGTTTATACCGGGGACTTCCTGCCCAGCCAG
>DAOUFM010000118.1:0-86194 GCA_034429975.1 Anaerolineaceae bacterium
TGGAAATGGATTGAACGGCGCCTAAAGTTGGATTGGAGCCCTGAACAGATTTCGGGATGGCGGAAGATAAATGGGATGAGCAAAATTAGTCACGAATGGATCCATCACTACATCCATGAGGATAAAGCAACAGGTGGACTACTTTGGAAACATTTACGTGTTCAGAAAGGTAAGAAAAAGAGATATGGCAAACAAGATAGGCGTGGAAATCTGCCTAACAGGGTCTCGATAGAAGCAAGACCAGTGATTGTAGAGGAGAAGGAACGGATTGGAGACTGGGAAGTGGATACAGTGGTTAGTAAAGGTAGAAAACAAGCATTAGTGACACTAACTGATCGTAAAAGCCGATTGATCCTGATGAAAAGAATAGTGGATCGAACAGCAATTTCAGTTAAGACAAGCGTTATTCAATTGTTGGAGCCCTTTAGAGAACAAACTCACATAATCACTTGTGATAACGGAAAAGAATTCAGTTTGCATGAAGAAATAGCTCAAGCACTACATACTGATGTATATTTTGCGCATCCATATGCTTCCTGGGAAAGAGGTGCAAATGAAAATGCAAATGGCTTGATCAGACAATACTTTCCTAAAAAGATGAATTTCAATGAGATCATTGATGACCAAGTTGAACTGGCATTGATGAGGTTGAATCATCGACCTCGCAAATGTCTTGGGTATAAATCACCCTTTATGGTATTCTTTCATGAAATTCAATTTGTTGCGCTTAATACTTGAATCTAGGTTTTATAAAATAAACAAATTTTACCTTTAAAAAAGGTGGTTGCCTTTTTGAGATCAGCCACCTTTTTTCTATATTTCAAGACAGTTCACAAAATCCTAAACCTCAATTCTCAAAACTCAAAACTTTCCTACGCCACCTTCACTTCTCGAAAGTCCCTGATTTCAGTCACTACTGGTTTCAATGCATCTCGAAGCGCCTGCCCATCAATGCGGTCTACTTTCATGGTCACTTCACCACCTTGAATCTTCGGATCAACGAAAACGGTAATCGCAATGATATTTCCGCCGGCATCATTGACAGCTTTGGTTAATTTGTAAAGGATACCTGGTTCATTTTTCACCAAAACCGCCACTCGCCAGCCAGCCTGACGCCCACCCAGTAAATTCAAGAAAATGCGGAAGATATCGGTTTGGGTGATGATGCCGACCACTTTGTCCCCCCGTACCACCGGCATTCCACCAATACGGTTATCCGCCATAATGCGGGCAGCTTCTTCCAGAGGGGTGTCTTCAGTCACAGTAATGACATCCTTCATCATGACGCGCTCTACCGTGATTTTGCTCAACAGATAATTAACTTCCCAGACCGACAGGGAAGTAACATCCGAAGGTGATGCATTCAGTAAATCATCCTCTGCGACAATTCCTACCAATTTACCTTTCTTCAGCACCGGATATCGGCTGACACGATCCTTGCGCATTTGCGCTAAAGCGTCCTGAATCGGCATCTCGGGCTCTATAGATAAAACCGGGCTTGACATTCTTTCACCAACCAGCATAATACCTCTCCTTATTTGTTTATTTCTTTTAATTGTACACGATTCACTATTAATTTTTCATTGGAAATTTAATTCAGTTTAACGTTTTTATTATCCCTTATATCCGAGTAAAAGAATTTATTTCGTTATTGGTTCCGTCTGTAAAGAATAGCCCTGAGAATTTTCATTTTGTTCCAAATCCAAAATTACGTCTGGAATGTCAGTCTCGATACCACGTATAACTGGATTAATGAAAGTAAACAAATTTACAACCAGGGTGCCCAAGCCAGCAAGAATGAAAATGAAACCAATCCCCCGGCCCGGGCCAACCCCAATCAGGTGGGCAATCAATGTCCCGGATAAAGCCCCACCTTCCCGGAGCATTGGTTCAAAAACGCGGTCTGCCAGAGGTCCGGCTGAAAGAAAAGCGACTGGCATCATCGAGCGGGAAATCATACTGCGAATTGCAAAAACCCGTCCCTGTAATTCAGTCGGGATTTTCGTTTGAAAGATTGCCTGGCTGGAACCAGATGCCAATGGAATGACTGACAACATGACAAAATAACCCATTGAGATTAGTAGAACATTTGGCTGCAGCCCTGCTAAAATTAATCCAAGGCTGGAGATGCTGACAAACAGGATAATAGCCTTAATTTTTTTCCTGGGGCCACCCCAGATGGATAAAACAACACTCCCCAGTAACATTCCAATCCCTCCTATGGTTTGTACTGTGCCAAGAACAGCAGGTGAGAATCTTGCTAGAATCATCGGGCTGGACAATACCGTCGCGAAATTGATCATAAAGTTAACCAAAGCAAAATAAAACACCAACCCTAATAATCCACCTTTCAAACGCAGGTAGCGCCAACCCAGCATGGCATCCTGCCAATAGTTTGCCTTAATCTTTTCTTCAATCCGTTCTGGCTGTGGAATGCGAGAGAATAGCATTGTTCCTAAAGCAGCAAAATAAGTGATGAAATCGATAATAATGATGCCTTGTAAACCAATCAAGCCAAATAAAAGCCCGGCTAAAATGGGGGGTACCAGGTTGCCAAGCGCATTACTCATCTGCGACAAGCCGTTTGCTCGTTGCAAATCTTTTTTCGGAACGAGCATGACAATGGATGCTGCAAAAGCCGGTTCCTGAAATGCGCTAAAAACCGACCCGAGTAAAGCAATCAAGTAAATATTCCAGATTTCTAACTGACCATTGGCATACAATAAAAAAGCAAGTAAAGTAATCAGGGCATTGCCTGTATCCGCTAATAACATGACCTTTTTGCGATTAAATCGGTCAGCCACAGTACCAGCAATCGGTCCTAATAGTACTGCAGGCAAACTACCAAATAACACCGTGATCGCAAAAGGGGTTGCCTGTCCACTTTTTTGATAAATCCAAACTCCAAGCGCAAAGCTGGTTAGCCCAGAACCCAAAATCGAGATCACCTGGCCAATCCAGATAATAAGAAAAGAACGCATATTTTTTGAGTTGGTTATTTCTGTCATTTTTTTCCTATCAATTAAAAGGAACCCTAAACCGGCATTGAAACAATCAATGCTAAACGATCAAACAATTTCTTATCTTTTTACTCTGGCTGATTAAGTTCCCGATAATAAAAACTTGGATAGAGTGCCAGCGTCATTGCAAACGTTTGTTGATCAGGGTCTTTAGAATCCGCCTGGATAAACTCATCCATTAATGCTTTTAGGCGTTGGTGAAATTCGTCAGCTTTTTCTTCACTCATATTGCTTAAATAACGAGAGATGGTTAATGTCCGTGTTTTATTGTGGGATCCCTGCTCAATTTGCAATGCACGTGCCTGTAAACTCCGTAAGATATCCTCCCGGGTGGTGTCAATGGCGGAAGTAATCAACGAATAGATATTTTCTTTCCCTTCGAAGGTAGAGAAATTTAATAAATTGGGATCAATATCAACAGAATGCGATGTGGTCTGATAATATTTCTCAATTAAGTTGGCTATCTGGCGTGTTTCGACCACACAAATCAAATCAACTTTTTCAAGCATATTAAAATGATAATAGAGTTTGCTGGGCGCTAAGCCAAGTTTTTCTGCCACTTCTTTTACATTCAATGGTTGATTGCTTAGTACTTCCAGAATCTGATTCCGGATTGGATCGGCTATTACCTTGAGCGTTTCTAAATCTCGAATGATATAAACGTCCTGGATATTTTCTTTTTTCATCGTTACCTTTATTTTTATCGTTAAAATTAATTTTTATGTTGAGATGATTTTACAACGATAAAAATATTTTGTCAATAGGGGTTTTTACACCTAAAGCGTCATGAATGTACTTTTTTTCTACTCATTGTTAAGGATGCTTAGTGAAAATAAGTTTTTTACTACGCCTGACTTTATCCCTTGCATCCTCTGTCCCCCTATGAATTTTGCTAATGGTTTCCATCAGGTTATTCCTACGCAAAAAAACAGATCTTAACGATAACGGTTTTATTGACATACCCATCGATCTTAAGAATTGCATTTTTGTTCGCATGTGAAGTATCTTCGTAGATTATCGCTTAAAAAAATAATCAGGGCAATCAACATATTGTTGGAAAAAGATCCTGAACAAGTAAACTACCGCCTATGCAACTTGTTGATCAATTAAATATGACGTAACTGTTTAACAAGCTTGATTATTACTCCACTACCTTTTCTAGAAAATTCACAATCCTTACTCGAATTTCCTCACGATTATGATATACCAATCCAGCCAGCAAGATAAACGCAGCCCCTAACACAATCCATTGCCAGGAGTTGATGGATTGTGTTTGCGAGCCGAGAAAATTGGCCATAAAAACTCCGGGCAACCTCCCTATCAACGCCAGCAATGCCAGTTCCAACAATGGGATGGTGGTCAACCCAGCTAAAAAACAAACTGCATCGTCCGGCAAAAATGGCAGCAGAAATATCAAAAAAATCACCAGAGAGCCTCTTTTTGCAATCATCTGATCCAGTCGTTGCACCGAGGTGGGATTCACAAAGCGTTCAACCAGGGGTCTGCCAAAGCGTCTTGCCAGCCCCATCACCAGCGTTGAACCGACCATTATTCCAATCATGCTGTAAACTGTGCCAAGCCAGGGGCCAAACAGCAATCCATTGACCGCATCAATGGCTGTGCCTGGAATTGGTGCTGTCAGCACTTGTAAAACATGCAACGAAATCGTGATAAGTGGTATCCAGTGCCCCCATTTTTGCAGAGCCAGGTTAAGTTGCTGCGGATTGCGCAACAATTCCCCCAAAGGGGTCTGCCAGATAACCACCAACAAGCCGATGACCGGCAACACTATCAACCACCAAAATTTTTTAGATTTCATTCATATGATTCTAGCACGTAGAATTGAGATCAAATACCAGGGGGATGAGGATGGAGAAATTGTTAAAATTTTTTTTATTTAGGCAGGTATGCGGATACTTCTTTGTTGCCAAGGGCTACTTCTACGGCTGCAAGCGCATGGATCTGGGTGGTGTCAAAAACGGGAAGCGTATACTCGGACTGTTTGACCAGCATGCCAATCTCGGTGCAACCCAGCACAACTCCACGGGCGCCATCCTTTTGTAACCGTTCGATAATTGCTTTATAGGCTTCACGAGACGCCGGTAAGATTTTTCCCAATACCAATTCCTGATAAATGATGCGATGGATAATTTCCCGTTCCTGTTTCTCCGGAATATCTACCTGCAGTCCATGAGCCTGCAGTCGGTTTACATAAAAATCCTCTTCCATCGTGAAACGGGTGCCCAGCAGACCGATGCGTTGAATACCTTGAGCAAGAATCGCCTGAGCAGTTGCATCGACAATATGTAAAATGGGAATTTGAATGGCAGTCTGGATTTCATCAGCCATCTTATGCATCGTATTCGTACAAATCACCAGAAAATCTGCCCCACCCTTTTCCAGTGACTGTGCAGCGTTTATCATGGCTTTTGTCGCCTTTTGCCATTCCCCCCGGTGCTGGTATTCTTCAATCTCTGCAAAATCAACGGAATACAACAAACATTTGGCAGAATGTAGGCCTCCCAGTTGACGTTTTACTTCTTCATTCACTGTCTGGTAATACTCCAGCGAGGATTCCCAGCTCATCCCTCCCAATAGACCAATTGTTTTCATGCTGCAGCCTTCTTTTTATAATCCTCAGGTGTCAATGCAAAATAGATCATATCGGTTAATTCCCCGGTATGCTGTTTTCTTTCAAAATTTCTGAATGTGCCTTCATAAACGTATCCAGCGCGCTTCGCCACTGATTGAGAGCGTATGTTTTCATAATCACAACGGATAAAAATCCGATTGGCGCCCAATACCTCAAATCCAAATTTCGTGATGGCATTAACCGCTTCCAGCACATAGCCCTGGCCCTCATACCCGCTGCGCACCCAGTATCCAATTTCAAACGATGGAACATCTTTATTGTGAAGATGAATGCCAGTGCCACCAATAAAAATATTACTTGATTTCAAAAACATCATCAGGGTCATATCTTCCCGTTTAATGAAGCTAGCGTATTTCTCCCGTACGTAAATTTCTCGCTCTTCAACGCTCCCCTCAGACTGAGCCCAGGATAACCAGGGTTTCAACCGTTCCTGCGACGCCAGAACCGCCTCCTGTAATACTGCCCCATCTCCCGGGCGTGGCACTCGAATAAGAAGCCGCTCGCTCTCGAATTGATCGGGAATATCCTTTAGGATTGGAACCATATTCTCTCCTTTCAATAAGCATCATTACCAATCTTATTTTACAAGGAGATTGACTTTTACAGGTATAAAAACGAAAAGCCCTGCCGGGAATCAAACTCGTTCAAGGATTTTCGATTTTTATCCGCCTGTCATCACCGAAACCAGCACCAGTCGATCACCATCATGAGGAATTTTGTCCATGATGAACACAGGTTCAGCCATTTCATCGTTGATAATAAACATATTCGAACTTAAAAATGTTTTCTTATCTGGCGCAATTAACACATCCACCAATTGTGGATATAAACTCGCCAGGTTTTCAACGACATTGTGATAAGTCTCCTGTGGAGAGATTTGCATCTCCAATTCTTTTTGACCAGCTATATCTTTGGCAATTCCGGTTAACTCAATCGTTAATTGAATATGATGATTTGATTTCATAAATAACATCGTAGCGCAAAACTGGATGTTCTCAAGTTTTTATATAATCTTTACAAAATACTATTTGATCGCAAAAATAAAAAGCAGGAATCCTAAAGTAGGGCCTGCATACCAATAATCCACCAGCACTTGAGGTAAATTCAAATTAGGATAATTTTTAAAGATAATTCCTGCCATCATCAGAATCAGGCAAAGCCCAACCAGGTACCAACTACGTACTTCGATATTCGGCCGGTTTTTTCTGGCTTCAATTTCGGCCATCCTATCCTTTTGGCGTTTCCCTTTGGCCATTGCCATTACTTCTGCCATTTCTTCTCTTGCCAGGCGTCTTTTTCTGCCCCGCAGCATAGCAACTCGAAAATAGAACAATATAGCCGCAAACGCTGTAAATGCATAACCAATCTCAAATTGAACTTTCATACTGATAACTCCTGGTAGCCCTTCCAAACTTTCGAAAGTACAAATCGATAAAAAGTATCCAATTCCGGAACAGTTCCATCCCCATAACGCACATACCTGGCTGAACGGGTGATTTCTCCATATGAAGTTCCGGTTTCGCTGTCTGCAGTTGGGACATACTCTAAAATAAAGACGCGTGTATTGGGCAAGCGCACCGGAAAACGTTTGATTGGTTCCTCTATTAGAATCATAAAGTAAGCTTCGTGATAATTCTTCGGGGTTGGTAATGTCAATAATACGACTCTTGATTTTTTCTCCGGAATTTCTTTTACCTTAAAGGAAACATCCTCAAAAGGATCATCCTCATCCAATCCCAGCCGGACCCCCATATGAGTCCACCAAAATTTAAGAAATTTTATTCCGTCTCGTTCTAAATAATTAAAAAAGTCTTTGGTCTGGCTGTGAAAAATCGTTGGTAAAGATTCAAAAGTGTAGTTATGATGTTGACTATCTTTTTTATCCATGCATAATACTCCTAAAAAAAAATCAATTTTTAAATTCATTTCTAATAAATTGTTCAAAAGAATTCGGCTCTCTCTCCAACAGCCAGGATAACTGGTTGCCATTTCCAACAAAGCCATATTCATCGTAATATTGAAACATCTTGATTAATGTTTTCACTGCATAGTCTGGCAACCCCGCAGCGCGTGCATTGATCTCCCAATCTACCCGATCGATCATTCCAGCAGTAATCATGGTGCCTGTTACTTTACTAACCACAGCAGCAATTTCTACTGCAGAAATTGGCTCCCGCGCTGATAATTCATAAATTGCATGTTCATGCCCGGGTTCAGAAAAAACTTTTATCACTACTTCAGCTAGGTCATTCAAGTCAATCATACTGGATTTTGAATAAATCGAATAAGGGATCCGGTATTCTCCCAATTCCAGCATCTCCTTCAAATACCCCAACACATTTTGCATATATGCAGCCGGTTGCAAAATGGTAAAAGGGATCTTCATCCGCAACAATTGATCTTCTACTAGCATTTTGTTCCAATGATGGGGCATCGCTTCCACCTGCGGATGCAACACTGAATGATAAACAAAATGAGCTAAATCATGCTTCTGAGCCAGATGAATCATCAACCCACCAATTTCAACTTCTTTGGGGTGCATATTTGGGCAAATGTGATAAATTGCTCTGGCATCAGAAAATGCTAAATCCATCATTACCTTATTCGTTAAGTCGCCCACAATAACTTCACTTGCTCCCAGTCCTCTTAAAATAGCTAGCTGTTCTTCCTTACGAACAATTGCACGAACCGGGAGATTATTTTTTGTGAGAGCTTTAACGATCATCTTTCCAGTTTTCCCAGAAGCACCAGTTACAATAATCAAAATATAATCCTTTCTTTCGCACTATTTTATGTTCATAATACTCCCGACGCCTGAGCATCGACGTCGGGAGTATCGTGGGGTGACAGGTTTGTATACCTGCTCAATTCACAAAAAGCCTGTCACTTGGATTGGTTATTATGATTCGCTTAATCTGCTGCTTCCCGGATTACTGGGGGTTTCCATATTCTCAGGATCAAATTGAGTAGGATGCCCATCACAGCACCAGTTGCAATCGCCGGCCAACCTTCTGGGAAGATCCCTTTCAAAGCTGGGATCGGTAAGAACCCACCGGGGAAGCCGATGTTACCACCAATGCCAACAATTAAGATCGTAGCTCCAATTGCCAACTGACCAGGATCGTACAGATTGACCTTCTCAGCCATCATCAAAGCAATACCCTGCATACCAATGACACCATACAAATAGATCGCCATACCACCAACCACAGCGGTCGGGATGGTTGCCACCAGATCTGCTAATGGTCCGATAAAGCCGAGCAACATTGAGATAATACCAGCTGTGATCAAGGCAGGACCGGAGTAGTTCCGGGTGATAACCATCAACGAGTTGTTTTCACCATAATTGGTACCAGCAGTGGAACCGAAAATACCATTGACAAGGTCATTCAAACCATCCAGCATCAGGTTAAGGCCAATATAATTTGCCAGACCATAGCGTTCTTTACCTAACTCATCAGCGGTGTGATCAACATACAAGGCAATCTGGTATAGGTGAGCGGTTGATTCTGGAATTGTAGCGATTGCCATAATACCGACACCAAAGATAACCGTGATTGTCATGTCACTGGCAAAGTTCGGAAACGTAATTTGTGGTGCCCGAATAAAAGCGGATGTGAAAGCACCCTGCCAGTTGACTAACCCTAAGGGGATAGCTGCAACATAACCAATGACAGACCCAAGGAGAATTGGCAGCATGGAGATGAAGCCTTTTCCTTGCAGGTAAACAGAGCATAAGAATGCCGCTAACAGGGTAATAATGGCGGCAGCCCACCATTTCAAATCACCGGTCATGATTCCACCAGCTACACCACTGGCCATTTGTAATGCGGTGGCGCCCAGACCAATACCAATCGTACAGGCGACCGGACCGGTCACAACTGGGGGTAATACAACGTCCAGAGCTTTTTTACCACCGGAGAAGCGAATGATCAAACCTACCAGGATGTTAATAATACCGGTAGCAATGAAACCAGTTTGCACGATGGAAATTAAAGCTGGGTCAGCGGGGACACCAAAGGTTGGTTTGGTGATGGCAGTTACTGCAGCAATATAGCTAAAGCTGGAACCATAATACAAGGGAATGTATTTTCCCATGGACAATTTGGCACCAACCAGAGCTACCACTGTACCGAAACCGGTGATGGTTAAAACTGTGCTGATCGGAAAGCCCATCAACAAGGCGCACAGGACGGTTGCCGGGAACATGGTAATCACATGTTGAAAACCCAGCAAAAGCATTTGCCCAAAAGGTGGGGTATCATTTGGAAGATAAGCTATTGTTTTTGTTTGAGTTGCCATACGAGTCTTCCTCCCTCTAAAGGAATTTGAATAAAAAATAATAAGTTTGGATTTGTTGAATCGATTGGAACCTGTTTTGACCAGCTAAGAAATGATTTTCGCTTTCAAATAAATTTTTATTTTCACCAGCTAACCAAATCGTTCCGAAAGAAACAATGGGTGAATTTTGGGGTCTACTCTTTCTGACGATGCTACCTCCTTTCTTATCTCTTCAAACACATCAGACAAATCGTTTTGAAGATTGGGATTATCCACCACAGCTTTTGACAAGCACGGAAAAAAGAATAATTACTGCAATGACCGGTATGATATAGAATACCAGTTTTGTTTCTGCCGATGACACATTCTCCTTAACCAAGTCCTTTGCCACTTCTTTAGCAAATTGCGCTTCAGTGGGTGCTTTGAAATCTACTACTGCTGAGCCGGCTTCTTTTGCAGCCAGCCGAGCAGCCAAAGCCTTATCTAAAGTTTCGAAGCCAGTGCGAATCATGCTTTTAGCCACACTATCAATCATACGTTGCCCTACACTGGCCAGAGCACCACCAATGTTTACTTCGCCTTCATACTCCATTAACGTGGTGCCATCTTCCTGCTCTTTAAATTTTACATTTCCTAAACCATTTAAGAACCCTGGTGCTCCTTTTCCGCCACCTTTCAAGGTCAGACTATCGGGTTTGACGACATTTTCCAACTGCATCTCGCCAGAAAACGCACCGGAAACAGGACCAACTCGAACATTCATGTCAAATTTATATTCATTCTCATTGACCATTTCCATTTTTTGGGCACCAGGCAAGGCACTCGCAAGTATATTGGGATCGTAGAACATTTCCCATACATCTTCACGGGGACCATTAAAAACGTGAGTACCTTCGATCTTCATTACAAATTCCTCCAATAATAAAAATAAGATTTTCCAGGTTATAGCGAAAGGCGCTTAAGCGCCCTTCGCCTTCTGAATATAGTGATAAAGTTTGCTGGGATTAAGAATTGATTCACTGATAAACATATCCTTCAATCCCACCGCATCTTCGAAAGCCTGCATCATACAGGCTGGTGGTGCAATGGCACCTGCTTCGCCCACACCTTTTATTCCTAATGGATTTAAAGATGTCTTGGTAATGGAGTGGATAATCTCAGTCTTTGCAGGCATATCAGTCGCTTGCGGGAACAGATAATCCATAAAAGACGCGGTTAGCAATTGACCATAGTCATCGTAGACCAGGTGCTCGTAGAACCCATCGCCAATACCCATTTGCAAACCACCATGGAGTTGTCCATCCACTACCATCGGGTTGACCGGTTGACCGCAATCATCGGTAATGACCAGCTTTTCTATTTTTATCTTGCCAGTTTCGGGATCTACATCCACGATCATCCCTAAACATCCAAAACCGGTCACTCCATGCGGTGGCCCATAATAAGAAGCCGCTTCCAGACCAGGTTCCATACCCGGTTCAACCGTTCCGCGGGTGGGGTTACTGCGCATGGCCAATTCTCCTAAAGAGATGGATTTCTCAGGCATATCCGCAATACGCACCACACCATCTTCCAATTCCAGCTCTTCAACGGGCGTTTCCAGCAACTTACTGGCTAAATTCAAGGCTTTTTCGCGCACCTTTAATGAAGCGTTATGGATGGCAGTGCCGACCAGTGTGATGCCACGGCTGGCAAAAGCGCCTACACCCCAGCTCCATTGCCCTGAATCACCGGTGACCACATCGACATCCGTAACTTTGACGCCCAGATTATCTGCTGCTACCTGAGCAAAGGTGGTATAGTGTGCCTGTCCCTGGTTGCTATAGGCCGTAATCACACTTACCTTTCCTGTCACACCCACCATCACCTTGCAGCCTTCATACGGCCCAACGGCTGTACCTTCGGTGAACATCACCACACCAATGCCCTTATATTTTCCTTCTGCACGCGCCTTGGGTTGGATTTCTTTCTTGAATTTTTCGTATTCAATTCCTTCCACGGTTTTTTCAAGAGCATAAGGGTAATTTCCTGAATCCAGAATGCCTTCGACGAAATCCTGACCAATGATCCCGGTTCGAAGAGGAAAAGCCTCCGGTTGTAAGAGGTTTTTCCGGCGTAACTCAACCGGGTCCATACCCAATTCTTTCGCAGCAGCATCTATCATGCGTTCCATGACAAACACGCCTTGTGGGCGTCCTGCGCCGCGCACCGGGGTAACCACCATCTGATTGGTGAACACCATTTTGATGCGGGTATAAAAATTTGGAATATGATAGTTCGAAACGGTGTGAGTCTGTGTGTTTAATGGCACTGTCATGCCATAGGGATTGTAAGCCCCGGTATTATGGTAAAACACATCTTTAAATCCCAGGATTGTTCCATCTTTCTTCAATGCAATTTCTGCATAATGCAATTGATCGCGTTCTGAGGTAGTACCCAGGAAATTCTCACGCCGATCTTCAATCCATTTCACCGGTCTTTTGAGTTTCATGGCAATCCAGGGGATGACCACATCATCAATTTGGGAGGACATAATCTTAGGTCCAAAGCCGCCACCGATGGAGGGGTTTATCAAGCGCACCTGATTTTCCAATAAACCCAAATATTTCGCAATGCTGTTGCGCATCGGGATCGGTCCCTGTGTGGTAGCCCAGATAGTTAATAAACTCAGATTCGCATCCCAATTGGCTACCAAACCACGGTTTTCCATGGCTGCACCAGCTAAACGATTGACCAAAATGCGTTTCTTTACAATGACATCCGCTTCGGCTGCAGCTTTTTCCCAACTACCATCTTCCTGAACCACATCGGCAGCGAGGTTGGATTCCAGATCTTCATGGACTAAAGCCGCCCCGGGGTCTAAGCTTTTTTCCAGGTCACCCACATAAGGCAATGGTTCAACATCCAGTTCAATCAAATCCAGGGCGTCTTCGGCAATATAACGGCTCTCCGCCACCACCACCGCAACAGGTTCGCCTGAAAAACGGATCTTGTTTTTAGCAATACATTCCAATGGCCTTGCAAAGAACACAGCCCCTTTAATCACCGAAGGCGGGGGCACCTGCAAGGGTCCCGGTCGCCAATAATCTCCCAGGTCTTCAGCCGTGTAAACAGCCACCACACCGGGTAAAGCTTTTGCTTTTTCGACGTCAATTTTATTGATTTTTGCGTGGGCAAAATCGCTGCGTTTAATAGCAATGTGCAGCATTCCCGCCAGGTTGATATCATCAATAAAGGTAGAATTTCCGGTTAATAAACGCGGGTCTTCATTCCTTCTAATAGATTGTCCAACATATTTTTCAGCCACGTTTCACCTCTCTTCTTTCTTAGTGCGCAGCCATTTTCTTTGCCGCTAATTGAACTGCTTTGACAATATTTTCATAGCCTGTGCAACGGCAAAAGTTACCATCAATCGCTTCACGGGCTTCTTCAGCAGTAGGGTTCGGATTTCCTTCGAGGAATTCAACCGTCGTCATTAAGAAACCAGGAGTACAATAACCGCATTGGAGCGCATGCACTTCGGTAAAGGCTTCCTGAATAGGATGCAGTTTTTCCATCGTACCCAGCGATTCCACAGTCTTAATCTCCGAACCATCTACCATCACTGCAAACAAAGTACAGGAGCGGGAAGATTGGCCATCAATCAAGACGGTGCAGGCACCACACAGTCCATGTTCGCAGCCCACATGGGTACCCTTTAATCCGATTTCATGGCGAATAAAATCACTTAACAACAATCGCGGTTCAACTTCCCGTTCATATAACGTTCCATTAACTGTGATTGCAACTTTAACTTTTTGTGTCATGGTTACCTCCTACCTCTTAGCCTGTTGAACAGCTTCTGTTAATGAGCGGCGTACCAGGACATGCACCAGGTTACGGCGATATTCCTCAGTACCATGGATATCTGTTCCAGGATCGCACTCATTTTTCGCTACATAGGCAGCCACTTCTTCAATCGCCTCTGCTGTGGGAACCGTACCAGCCAACACTTCATGAGGCTTTTTGGCGAGCAGCGCGGTCTCACCAACGCTGAATAAAGCTACCCGAACTTCTTTGACTTTGTCTGCTGCGTCTAAAGTAACAGCGCTGATGACAGCCGCCTGAGCATATCCGCCTTTTTGGCGGGAGACCTGCTGGTAGCTGGTGCCTGTGCGGGGTGCCAGGGGGGGTAAAACCACTTCTGCTAACATTTCTTCCGGTTCCAGGACAGTCATAAAAGGGCCAATGAAGAAATCGGTTGCTTTTACCCATCGTTCACCCGATTTAGATAAAACTTTCAGGTTGGCATCTAACAATAATGAGGCTGCAGGTAATTGAGCTGCCGGATCGGCATGAGCTATTGCGCCACCAAACGTGCCGCGATTACGAATTTGTTTGTGAGCAACATGTTTGAGTGTTCGCACCAGAATAGGAAAGCGTTCATTCACC
This sequence comes from Anaerolineaceae bacterium, assembly GCA_034429975.1. GTDB lineage: Bacteria > Chloroflexota > Anaerolineae > Anaerolineales > Anaerolineaceae > UBA6170. Next base: position 14,386 of record DAOUFM010000118.1, read on the forward strand.
AAGGCATTCTCTTCGACCAGGCTATCGCGGGTCATGGTGCCGATAGCCAGGCCACCATCGGACGTGGGTTTAATATACGATAATTCTTTGACCTTATTCAGATCAACTAAAGCTGAAGGGCGAGCCATGCGAAAATTCATCGCTGGAATTAAGCTTTGCCCACCAGCCAGAACCTTCCCAGAATATCCGAGTTCAGACAACTTGTCTAAAGCTTCAGAAACACTGGTAGGGGCAAAATATTCGAACGGAGCTGGCTTCATTTAGACTTTACCTCCTGTATTAATAAGTAAAAATAATCAAACGAATAGGTTTATAAATGGGGGGAAATTTTTCCATTTCGGTGTTTAGTAAAGAACTGCTTCTAATCTGACCGAAATGGTTCATGACTAAACAATCCTTTGCGGAAAAACAATTCCCGAAAAAATCGAGATTGTGATCCTGGTTAAATTGAAAAGTAATGAAAGATCGCTTTCAGCGTGGGAGATTTCTGTATTGAATTTCGAGTTTGTAGGGGTTTGGTTTCTTTTCAGCATTCGATCAACGATTGGTTTTTGGTTGCAGGATTAACTTAAAATTTTTAAAGCTGTTGTTTAGAAATCAGTAGATTCTTCGTTGTATAGATCTGTGCATAAACCAAGGGAATTATTTACTTAAGCAACCTGTCACCACAATATTATTATGACTGCTGCCCCTCAAAAAATCAAGTACCTGAGGGGCAGCAATTTTAAAATCCTATCCTTCTTTGAAGGCTACAAAACGGCCCCACATGGATTCGATTTCCATCCCTTTTTGCACAAAGCAAGTGAGATAGTAACGACCACTGGGTAAACCGGCTAATTCCCAACCCAGATTTTCCGCATGTACAATCCGTTTCGGGAATAAATTGAGGTGCATATCCTGATAGTAATGGTCTAATGGATACATTTCATCCCAATCTTTGCCAAAGTCTCTCTTGAGTTTTTCATTGGCTTCTTCAAAAGTCTTTGGATGCCAGATCCTTTGAATGGTGTTCATTGGATGGTCTGCAGCCACACAATCTACACCGATCCACTTGATCTTTTTCTTAATTGCCCAATCAGCAAAATCGGGAGATGGGCCTGGGTGCTTGATCATATAGCGGAATTCATCCGAATCCGGGCTCTTCCATCCATATTTATGCCAGCCAGTTTTAATGATAAGAATGTCTCCTTCCCGTAAATCAACGACGGATTCAATCATTTGAGGAGTATAAACACTGGAATTGCTGACAAGATGCGAAATATCTGCGATGACACCAGGACCTACCCATTCATCCAAAGGTACCTGACCGATGGTACGCCCATTCGGGAAGAAATGGATCTCGCCATCCATGTGTGTTGCCAAGTGGATAGAGGCATTGCAGATAGAGCCGTTACGGGCCATGCCGAAGTAAGCACCGCCAACACGTTTGAAATATTTCACAGACAGCGGTTCATAATTGGCCCATTGTGGAGATTGAACGCTGAACGGAACAGTCAGGTCAAACATTGTTGCTTTCTCTAGCTCTGCATAAAATTCTTCTTCCTTCATCCAAGCAGGAGCCTGATATGCAGCCACTCGTGCCCAGGCTGTTTCCACTTCCATAAAGGGAATCGGCATACAGGCGATCCATGCGCGCTGGTTCTTTAATTCATTCACCTGCCCCACAATTGATTCAACAAAAAGAACATGGTTTTTTGGCAAGGTAATATGGGTCATTTCATAATACCAATCTTGCGGGTACATTTCATCCCAGCTCTTGCCATATTTTTCTTTAAGCTTTGCTTCTGCTTTTTTGAACTCAGCCTCATGCAAGCGGCGAATGGGTGTATTCATCGGATGTTCAATGCTGCCACAGTCCACACCGACCCATTTCAACTTCTTGTCCAGCACCCATTGGAAAAATTCTGGTGAAGGACCTGGGTGGCGCACCAAGAAGCCAAATTCCTTGGATTCAACCCCACCCTGAGCTTTTTCGTTATAAACCGGAGGTCGATCCCAGGAGTAGCGGTTGTAGCCGGTGTTAATAATCAAAATATCGCCTTCTTTGACTTCAACAACCTTTTCAATCATTTCAGGCGTGTAAATGCTATAATCCTCCACCATTCCGGAGATATCAGCTACCACACCCACACCACTTAAGTCAGTTAATGGAATATCAGCAATGGCACGCGCGCCGGAATGATAGGCTGTTTCGCCCACCAGATGGGTGCCGACTGTGTTACTCCAATTCAGGATCTGGCCGTTGGCACCAGCTCCGCCACCATAGGCACCGGTTACGCGTTTGAAGAAATGAACTTCCAGCGCTTTGTCTCCGGGAAATGGGGGCGTGAAAATGCTGCAGTCTTGTGTCAGATCATACAACTTTGCCTCTGCCATCATTTTAATAAACTTTTCACGATCCATAAGTTCCTCCTAAAAGAGTAAAACAAAAAATTGGTGTATCAAAGGGGTTTTTCTAAAGGGAATTTCGTAAGTTTTATCGAAATTTCCAGTCATCACAAATTAAATGTTGTACTTTTCTGCAAACGCGACCAGGGCATCCTCAAAGCATTTCACGGGAGCACTGACCACGCCCGCGCCAACCTGGCCGACACCGGGATCTTTATGAGCTACACCGGTATTGACCCGCGGAGACATATTGGTTTCAATCACTTTGCGAATATCAACACCGGTTGGGGTTCCTCTGAAATCCAGGAAGGGAATGGTAAAGTGTTTGTGTTCTGCAAAGGTGATCTCATACATATCCAGGGTGGTGTTGATTGCATCGCGCGGAGTTCCACCGATAAAGGTCACCAGAGCCGGTGCAGTTGCCATCGCAAAGCCACCAATTCCGGCTGTTTCGGTAATCACACTGTCACCAATATCCGGGCAGGCATCCTCATCACCATAACCCGGGAAGTAAAGCGATTTCACTTTGGGGGACGTTGCAGTGAACCATTGATCACCCAAACCGCTGACGCGAATACCCCAATCGGTGCCATTACGGGCCATTACGGTCACGATGGTAGAGCCTTCCACTCCATGCCCAGCCTGAGCCATGGTTTTACAACCGGCCATCACCGGGTTTAGGATGGCAAGCGCATTTTCACCCAGGAATTTCACCACTTCGGCAGCAACTGCCTGATCCGGTGTTGTTTTAATAATATAAGGAGCCAGGAGGTTTGTGTAAAGTAAGGAGGCGGCATCCAGGCGGTTATGACCGTCATCACCCATGTGCAGCGCCTTGGCCAGCAGCGTGCGGATATCCACCCCACCCATCTCCTTCAGCGCACGATCGACAGCCGGACCAAGAATGTCATTGAGCCATTGCATTCGGTTGATAACTTCTTCACTATAAGCACCCATTCGCAAGACTTTCCCACGGCCTTCATTCAAGCCGGAAAAAGCTTTATAACCATTGGTTATGTTTTCGACCACATAAACCAGCATGGATGGGGAAATTACCCCGGCCATCGGGCCGGCGCAATCATGGTGATGATTAGGGGCAAATTCAATTTCTCCGCTTTTTAATAAAGCCTCAGCCTCACCGACGGATTTCGCTTTTCCTTCCAGAAATGCTGCTCCGATCATGGCACCACGTACCGGGCCAGACATTCGCTCCCAGGTAACGGGCGGGCCGGCGTGGGTGAATAAATTATCATGCATCCCGGGGATGACATCTTTGGCTTTGGCTACCCCCACCACCATTGGGCGGGCTTCCATAAAGGCGTCAATTGCTTTTTGATTTGCCTGATCGATATTAATTGTCATTTTTCAACTCCTTTTCTTACTGTTCAGTCTTCTTCCAATAAAAGTGTTTCTTTTAGCTAAATTTTTTCATTCGTTCAAGAATAGCCGCTAATTTTTCGTTTCCACCAGCCGGTGGTTTCCAATCCAAATGGACAACCGGTACTTCCTGTCTGACCAGGTCTTCCGCAAAGGATTCAAGACCGACATTGATCGCCTCTAATTCTTTATCCAGAGTGCCAAGATCGACAGGTGTGAAGACATATTCGGATTCTACTTTTTCGTTTAAAGCACGCAAAATACTGCCTGCATATTGAATTACCTCTTCATTGCTGGAAGATACCCAGGCGCCGCCAGCGCGCATTTGCTCAATCTGGTTATCTAACACCTGTGGGTCCTCGTCTGTTCCGGTGGCAACCACGACCACTTCCAAGAAACGACCTTCTTTTTCAGCGATTGCTTTGGCTTTTGCCACAGCCGGGCCTAATTCGCTGGCCGGGTCGTGATGAGATCCAAATCCAATAACGACATCCAGCATGATGACAGCCACCTGTGGGTCCTGAGCTTCTTCTAGCAGCCGGCGAATACGCATTTCATTGTCCATCATTGGGTGCAATCGTCCAACTGTGAATTCATCTTCGCCTAAATCGACAATCGTATGTTCTTCACTGGTCAGGGAATCTTTCAACTTATTTTCTTTCTTTATCGGCGCGTTAGCCCACACCCGGCCAACATAATCTTCCAACAGGAATTGGGCTTCATAAGCCAGGGTGCCACCAGAAAAGAGACCACGGAAATATTTTTGTCCGGGTGCGAATTTTTCAAGCGGAAGAACCGGGGCACCAGTCAGATCCGGCATTTTATTTGCCAGCTCAACAGCCAAAGCCGCCGCATCGTCCATACCGGTAGCAAACCATAAGTTGCCATCCCGGCGCATACTGGGTTTGCGGGCAATGAAGTTGATGACCACTGGCTTCTTAACTTTTCGAGCCTGACGAATAACCTTCTCGGCAATATCGGCAGCCGGTGGTTTTGATACCAGTGTGATCACCCTGGTGCCCGGATCTCGGGCAAGTACGTCCAGCGCCATTAAGAAAGTGGCTGCCCCAATCGGGTCTTTTAAATCACGCCCACCGGTGCCAATCCCATGGGTAATGCCGCTACCCAGTTGGTGAATACGGGTGGTAACCTGCTGTAAACCAGTCCCAGCGGCTGCGACTACTCCGATGGGTCCCTTACGAATTTTGTTCGCAAACCCTAAACCATTCCCACTGATCATGGCGGTACCACAATCCGGACCCATCACCAGCAGGCCTTTTTCAGCAGCTTTTGCTTTTAGGGCAATTTCATCCTCAACCGAGACATTGTCGCTGAAAAGAAAAACATGTTTTCCCAAATCCAGCGCCTGGTGGGCCAAATGTGCTGCAAACCGGCCAGCCACGGAAATCAACACCCAACTTGCCTCCGGCATCATTTCCGCTGCAGTGGCTAATGTTTTGGGGCGATAATCCTGATCGACATTTGATTTCTTGCGAGCCATCAATTCATCTACCTGACCAATGGCTCCCAGAGCGGTATCTTCGTCCGCAGCCCGGACCACAATCACCAGATCATCGGACTTGGCAGCCCGTACTTCCGGGGTGTCCAGATGGATATGAGCCAGGATTTCTTTATTTTCTTCAGTGCCCATTACCACACCGGCATCATCAACGCCGTCTAATTGGGATAGGGAACGTTGCAGTTGCATTAGAACAGCAGAATCATAATAAGATCCGGATCTAATTTCTGCTCTTATTACAGCCATATTTAAACCTCCTTACGGTTGACAGACAAAACCAGGCGAACCGCAGCATGCCATTCGCCTGTTGTGTTTTTTCTATCTATTTGACAATAAACTATTTTTACCAGATCCATTAAAAGTTGTTTATTCATACAACTTGCTCAAAGAAGGACGTCTTCATTACGCATGTTAATGGTCTACCAATAAGGGTATGAAAACACCCAGCAACGATAAAAAATCAATCCAGAGATTGGTTTAGGAAAAAACGATTTGAACAACCATCAAAGAAGATAATTGCAATATCAGTATAGCATTTTCAAAATCACGAGTCAATTTGATCGATTTCCAAATCAGGTCGTTTTTTTGAGAGTGCCCATCATCTGTTCTACTATTAAAAGTGCTACCGCTATTGTTTCAGCTAACCAGGGTTTTGACCTACAGAATTTTTTACCAATAAATATCATTTTCAAAAAAAGGAAGGATCGATAATGATCCTTCCTTTTGGTTTGAGTTAGAGATTCAGTTCGGGCATTCTAAGAACTTCATTCGCCTTACGAACCTCATCGGTTGGGTTAAAGTCCATTTGATTCCCAATGTAATTTGGTAACCAATTTTTCAGGGTTAAGTTCCAGGAATCTTCTGTGACCTGGTAAATCTTAGCACCGCCTAATTCATGCTGGTACTGTGGCCAGGGCAGAGTTGGTTGTGCCATTGCCAATCCAGCCATACGCCAGCCATTATAGCTCTCAAAGGTGGACCACCATTGCTTTGCTTTGACCACTTCCATGGCATAGTATGTCTTGGCATAATACATTGCCCAACCCACTTTTCCACGCCGTGAGAAAGCCATGGTGTGCAGGCTGATGGCGATATCCTTATCCCAGAAACGCCCATTGGCAAAACCAACAAATTCACCGTCGATTAAACCGAGCAGTGTGAAGGCATCTTTCAGTCTCTTGCGGCGTACAGCCAAAATTTCACCATAAACCCGGACACCAACGAGATCATAGAAGTCTTTGGGTTCTTCCATTACAAGTTTCATGAAGCCAAGCAATTGATCGATATCATCATCGACCATCGAGCGAATGAATAAGGTGCGGCCATCTTCCAATAGATAGGAAGCATCCGGCCAGGGAGGTAAATTCATTGGGGTTGCTTGCAGCAAGCCCTCAATTTCCGCTACGTCAATGGACATCTTTTCTACTGATACTGGTACTGGGGGGGTTAATTTCATTTTGCAAACTCCTTAAACAATAATTTTGGGGGGTTCTTTTTTAACCTGAGTTACTTACTCCCGGTTAGCTGACAATAAAATACCGAACGTCTCAAATCTGTGACGCGGTGTGCCATTCATTATTTGGTTATCATGAAAGCATTGGGAATAATATCCAGCACTTAATTAGTATAGCAAACCGAAAATTACGAGTCAATTATATTTGTCCGACAATTCATGTGATATTTGGTCATTTTTTTGTTAACCAGCTTTCCCGCGATCTTATTAACCTGAAAAATTTCAGAATTATCATTATTCAAAATTACCATCTTTTTCAATATAATCTTTTATGAAACTTATCGCTAAATTTGTGTTATATTTTATTATTCAATTATTTTTGTGTAGAATTGTTTGATCGCCGACGAGGAGATTTTTTATGGATTGGTCCATTTTTGTCATTATCATTCAACTAATTTTTCTGGAAGGGATTCTTTCACTGGATAACGCTGCCGTCCTGGGAGCTTTGGTTTCGAGACTGCCAGAACATGATCACATCCCCTGGCCAAAGAAAATGACCAAAATTGGACATAAACTGGATAAACCTTTGGGGTTCCAAAGAGTGGCTGCTCTCAGGGTTGGTTTGTTGGGTGCTTATGGCGGCCGGATCATCATGCTCTTTCTGGCAAATTACATCATTCATAACCCCTGGTTGAAAATCGTAGGTGCAGCCTATCTTTTACATTTAGCACTCAGCGAATTAGGGTCAAAAGACCATATAGCCACTAAGGAAAAAGAACATCATCATACCAAAGAGCATAGTTTCTGGATGACCGTTTTGACGGTCGAATTGATGGACCTGGCATTCAGTCTGGATAATGTGGTGGCAGCCGTTTCTTTATCCAACAAAATCTGGGTTGTAATTGTAGGCGTCGCTATCGGGATTTTAATTATGCGCTTTGCCGCTGGGATATTCAGTACAGTGGTTATTCATTTTCCAGTTTTAAAACCGGCAGCTTATGTTCTTATTTTTAATATCGGCATTGAAATTTTATTGACCGAATTCGCCGGCATGGAATTCAATGACTGGGCACGCTTTGGTATTTCCATGGGAACAATTCTTTTTGCCATGGCATACTCAAAATTCAAATTTTTGCATTTCTTACACCCTCTTTTTATCTGGTTAAGCCAGGGGTTCGGTTTGATTGATGGGCTGGTTTCCTGGATCTTCATTCCTTTCAAAGCCCTGTTTCGTCTCATCTTCTCTCACTTCAAACGACCGGTTGCCAGAGAAAAAGTTACGACCCAAGACATCGACCCGCAACCCAATTGAATGATTATTAATTTCAGTATTCAAGGGCTTGTAATTTTCAATTCCTGTTTTATCATTTATGTCCTGAATACTTCTCATTTTGAATTACATTCAACATTAAATTTAAGACTTTTAGGGATTGAATTTTTATTTTTCGTGCTATTATAATAATAATTGCTTATTGTTTTCCCTATTTATTACTGGCAAATTTAATGGCCCAAAATAAAATTTTTTTGAAATTAATATTCTTCTGCTACTCATTTACCAGGTAATTTGGGGGACCAATTTTTTGTTCCCCCTTTTTTATTCATACCCTATTAAAGGAGTTTAGAAATGGGAAAAAGAAAAGTCATATTAATTACTGTTCTGATCTTGTTGTCACTGTTGGCAACCCAATGTGCTCCAGCGGCAAAGCAAGAAGCCGCACCGGCAGAAAAAGTATATAAATTGGCTGCCATTTTCCCTGGCGTAATCACCGACGCAGACTACAACACACTCGCTTACGAAGGGATCGTTGGTCTCCAAAAAGAAACCGGCATTGAAACAGCTTATTCAGAAAGTGTGGCTGTTCCGGATGTAGATCGTGTTATGCGTGAATACATCGACGCTGGTTATAACATCATCTGGACGCATGGCGGTCAGTTTGTGAACCAAACTGCTGATTTAGCGCCCCAATTCCCCGATGTGGTCTTCATCGCTGAAGGTGACGATGCACTCCCCAACCCACCCGCTAATTTATGGTTCATTGACCGTAACTTCCACGGTGGTTTTTATGGAATCGGTGCAGTTGCTGCCCGGGCCACCAAAACCGGAAAGATTGGTTATTTAGGTGGATTAACCTTGCCATTCTCATACGCAGAGGCTCACGCTGTTCAACAGGCTGTGAAAGATTCTGGTTTACCGGTTGAAGTTAAATTTGTTTGGGCAGGTGACTTCAATGATCCTACCAAAGCCCGTCAGGTGGCAGATGCCCTCATCGCTGAAGGTTGTGATGTCATTATGGGTTCATTAAATCTCGGCATGTTTGGCTTATTTGAAGCAGTCAAAGCAGCTCCGAATAAAGTGCTCGTGACCGCAAAATACACCGACAAATCTTCCTATGCGCCAGATAACTATATCACCTCCTTCCTTTACAATTTCACAATTCCTTTGAAAGCCATTTATGAAAAGGTAAAAGAAGGACAATTAGGTGGATATTACAAACTGGACTTCTCTTCTGGTTCGTTCATCCAAACCCCCTTACAAAATGTTGACCCTTCTGTAGCCACCGAAGTGGAAGCCATTATTAATGACTTGAACACCGGCAAACTTGAGGTAGTTAAAGACAGCAGCGAAATAAAATAAAAATCCCTGTATTTATTGAATCAAACCGTGCGTTGCCGGAATGACAACGCACGGTTCTTAGAAACATGAGCCTGGCTTTGCTCATCAAATTTATTGTTACCGGGCTTAAAGGTAAAGCAGAGTTATGGAAGATCAAATCATCCTCGAACTTAAAAATGTACGTAAAGTTTTTGACCAGACCATAGCCCTCGATAATGTCTCTTTTACACTAAAACGAGGTGAAATTCATGGTTTATTGGGGGGAAATGGTGCTGGAAAAACCACTTTAATGAATATTTTATATGGGTTGTATAAAAAAGATGAAGGTGAAATCATTTTGCGAGGGCAACCCATCAATATTCAAGGTCCCCGAGATGCCATTCATCAAGGTATCGGGATGGTGCATCAGCACTTTTTACAGATCAGCAACTTTTCGGTTCTGGAAAATATTGTTTTAGGAACCGAAATAAAAAATAAATTTACTATGAAGATGGATGAGGAAGCCCAAAAAGTTGAGAACCTTTGTGAACGGTTTGGTTTAGATGTAAATGTTACTGATGTAATCAGCTCTTTAACGGTTGGCGCTCGTCAGAAGGTGGAAATTCTGAAAGCACTGTATCGCGGCGTTGACATCCTTATCCTGGATGAACCCACCACTAATCTTACCCCCCAGGAAGTTGATGCCTTATTTGAATCGTTGCGGGTGATGGTCAATGAAGGTCTCAGTATCGTCTTCATTACCCATAAACTGCGCGAGGTTTTAAGTGTCTGTGATCGCATCACTGTCTTAAGGGAAGGAAAAAATATTACCACCCTGGAACGTAAAGATGCATCCGAAGAAGTTTTTGTTCGTGCTATGGTGGGAGAAAAAATGGATATCGAACATTCCATTTATTTTGCTACCGAAGACCGGAAAGCTTTTGATCGCAGTAAGGCTGGGACCCCCAAATTTACCCTTGAAAACGTATCCTACATTTCTTCAGACGGAATATCCAAACTCAAGGATATCAGCCTGGACATATATGGAGGGGAAATCGTCGGCATCGCGGGGGTTGCCGGAAACGGTCAACGCGAACTTGCAGAAGTCGTTGCAGGTGTGATTCCAGTCTCATCCGGCAGAAAGGTCTTCCTGGATAAGGATATTACCCATAAAACTAACGAAGAACTTCTCCACACTGGCTTCTCATACGTCCCTGAAGACCGTTTGACTGACGGCTTTCTGGTTAAGGCAACTGTCGCTCAAAACCTGATTTTGGGTCATCACCGCGGGAAACCTTACAGTGACGGGAAATTCATTGATTGGAAAAAAGTTCATTCAGAATGCACCGAACACATTAAGGAATACAATATCAAGACCAGCGGACCCGCTGAAATTGGAGGGAATCTATCAGGCGGAAATATTCAACGGGTTATGATTGCACGCGCATTCTGCCTTGCCTCTGAAGTTATGCTGGCTCACAATCCCACCCGTGGATTGGATATCCCTTCCATGGATTTTGTTTACCAGAAATTATTGGCTCGCCGGGCTGCTAATTATGCTACTCTTCTCATTTCAGAAGATCTAGATGAACTGATGCGTATTTGTGACCGGATTGCTGTAATCTACCGGGGACAAATCCTGGGAATTTTGGCACGGGAAGAATTTGATAAATACGCCATTGGACGTTTGATGAGTGGCATCACGTCAGAAAATCAACCAGTAGCGGAGGGAACCATCTCATGACGACTGTAAAAAGAGCGATTCCTTATTTACTGGCCGTGGTTGCATCCTTCGTTGCGGCTGGCATTTTTATCGCGTTAATGGGTTTCAACGTCGTTAAGGCTTTTGAAACCATTCTGTTTACATCCTTTCGAACCCCAAATGGCTTTATTCAGACCTTATTAAAATTTATCCCGCTGCTTTTGCTGGCATTAGCCTTTACCATTCCATTAACTGCCGGAAAATTCAACATCGGTGGGGAAGGTCAAATGATCGCCGGCGGGATTGGAGCAGCCTTTGTGGGGATTATGTTCGGAAATTTACCAGCCATCCTGCTTGTTCCGCTGGTAATTCTGGGAGGAATCGTGGGTGGCGCTTTGTGGGGATTAATACCCGCCTTGCTGTTGTATAAATTCAATATCAACGAGATTCTCACCACGGTTTTGTTCAACTTTCTCTCTCTTTTCCTGATCGATTATTTCTGCACAGGCCCCTGGCGTGACCCGGCTGCCGGACACCCTACCACCATTGCAATCAGTAAAGCCGGCTGGCTGCCAACTTTGGTTAAAAATCCACCTTTGCATATCGGCATTATTATCGCCATCCTGGTCGCCATTGGGATTTATATCTTTACCGCAAAAACCACCAGCGGCTATGAAATGATTGCTACCGGTGCTAACCCGCGTGCATCCAGAGTGTTTGGGATCAAGGTAAAAAACATGTTTGTTCTCTCCCTGGTGTTGGGCGGCGCAGTCGCCGGCCTAGCTGGAGCATTCGAAGTAGCTGGCAATCAGCATCGTTTGATTGAAGGCATGCAATCCAACTTCCTGGTTCTGGGATTAATCATCGGGTTAATATCCAAAGGGAATAACGCAGCCGTTCCATTTGTGGCCTTCATGATCTCGGTGTTGGAAGTCGGCGCCAGCGCCATGCAGCGCACCATGATGATCCCGGTTGAAATGGTCTTCATCGTGGAAGCTTTAATTTTGTTATTCGTCCTCTTATCGGACGTGGTCAGGAGGAAATAAGTTATGGAAATCGTCATCAATTTCTTAAGGCTCGTACTCCTGTCAATGGTCCCGTTTGTCCTGGCAGCGCAGGGAACTATGATTGGGGGGCGGACGGGTGTGTTCAATGTCGCTCAGGAAGGTATTATGCTGGTTGGTGCTTCCTTAGGCTTTCTGGTGAGTTATTATTCCAAAAGCGTCCTTTTAGGTGTCATTGTGGCCATGCTGGCAGGTGGAATTTTCGGGTTGGCATTGGCTTACTTTACGACCTCCCTAAAAATGAATCAATTTGTCATTGGACTCTCACTCTTTTTTATTGGTGTAGGTGTTTCGACGCTCTTACCAAAACTAATTCTGGGAATCACGCTCTCTCCCCCGCTTATTCCCACCTTGAAGGGAGTTGCCATCCCCTTATTGAGCAAGATTCCGTTTATTGGCCCCATCTTTTTCGATCAAAACCTGATGGTTTATTTCTCCATCCTCATTTCGATTGCTCTCTGGTATTTTCTGTACCGTACCCAGAAGGGGCTCGAATTGCGCTCCGTGGGTGAATATCCTATGACGGCGGATTCGCTGGGTATCAACACCACCAGTATGCGTTACTGGAGCTCGATTGTCGGCGGGATGTTGATTGGCATGGCGGGCGCCTATCTTCCCATGGTATATTCCGGCACTTTCACCGAAGGTATGACGATGGGACGTGGCTGGCTGGCGATTGCATTAACCTTCTTTGGCGGTTGGAGCCCCATGCCCATTTTGTACGGCTCTTTATTCTTCTCAGCTGTGGAAGTCCTGGCGTTCCGCGTACAGGTCATTGGCAGCGTGGTGCCCTACCAATTCCTGCAAATGTTGCCCTACGTCGCCACCATTCTGGTGATGATTATCACCTTCAAACGCGCCCGTGTTCCTGGTTTCCTGGGTTTGAACTACGACCGGGAAAAAAGAACGTTGTAACCCCCGTAGGGGTTTTCGGCCGAAAACCCCTACACAAAAACCCCTACACAATAAAAACCCTACACAAAAAAACCCTACCCGAAAACCCCTACACAAAAACCCCTACATAGAAAACCCCTACACAAAAAACCAACACAAATTATCGAATCCCTGTTTGCGGTGCTATAATTACCCTCTCATTTTTATCAGGAGTGGATTCGATGCTGTTAACCATCCAGGAAGTTGAACATATTGCCGAGCTGGCAAAATTAGATTTGTCGGCGGAAGAGAAAGAACAATACCGTGAACAGCTCTCGGCCATTCTGGAATATGCAGCTATTTTGCAGCAGGTCAATACCGCTGACATTCTACCAGTCGCAGCTGTAAATCCGCAACAGCCATTCCTGCGGGAAGATATTCTTCACCCCTCCCATTTGGCTGAATCAATCCGCGCAAGAACGCCGCACACAGCGGATCAACATTTCATCGCGCCTTCCGAATTGGAAAATAATCCATGAGTTCTTTGACTGACTTACCAGTCCATGAGGCTCTACATTTATTAACCCGCAGGGAAATTTCCAGCCTTGAGCTCACTCAGGCTTACCTGGCGCAAATTGACCGGCTGGAGCCGCAAATAAAAGCCTTCATCACGCTGACACCGGATCTGGCTTTGCAGCAAGCCGCCAACGCGGATGCACTACGGCGCACGGGGGAGCAAGTCCCGGCCTTATCAGGTTTACCGCTCGCCATCAAGGATGTATTCGCTCTGGAGAACATCCCCTGTACCTGTGGTTCGCGTATGCTAGCCAATTTCATTCCGCCTTATACGGCAACCAGTGTACAGCATTTACTGGCGGCAGGCGCTGTCGTTCTGGGAAAAACAAATACCGACGAATTTGCCATGGGGTCATCCACTGAAAATTCAGCTTACCAAACTACCCGCAACCCCTGGAACCTGGCACATGTACCGGGTGGGTCTTCCGGGGGATCAGCCGCAGCCGTCAGTGCTCACATGGCGCCAGTCGCGCTGGGCAGTGACACTGGCGGATCCGTACGGCAGCCGGCTTCATTCTGTGGCATTACCGGGTTAAAACCCACCTATGGGCGTATCTCCCGCTACGGGCTGATTGCTTATGGTTCCTCTCTGGATAGTGTTGGCATCTTTGCGCGTTCGGTTGAAGATTTAGCGCTGATTTTTACACAGATCGCTGGGCATGATAGGCTGGATTCAACCAGTGTAAGCATGCCAGTGCCTGACATCCAGCTCAACACTGAACCCTCTCTCAAGGGAGTACGCCTGGGAGTGCCAAAAGAATACTTTATTTCTGGTATTCAGGCAGACATTGAAAGCCGCGTGCGGACAGCCATTGCCCAATTTGAAGCCCTGGGCGCCCAAATTGTTGAGATCAGCTTACCGCATACTGAATTTGCCGTGCCAGTCTATTATCTGATCGCGACCGCGGAAGCATCTACCAATCTGGCACGCTATGACGGCTTACGCTATGGCTATTCCGTGGAGTCCCCCGCCTTGTGGGAACGCATTCGCTTAACGCGGGGATCAGGTTTTGGGCCGGAAGTAAAACGGCGCATCATGCTGGGTACTTATGCGCTTTCAGCCGGTTATTATGAAGCCTATTATGGAAAAGCTCAAAAAGTACGCTCGCTCATCAAACAGGATTTCGATCAGGCCTTCCAGCAGGTAGATGCCATCGCTACCCCGGTTGCTCCAACCACAGCCTTTAAAATGGGCGAGCATAGCAATGACCCCCTGGCTATGTACCTGGAGGATATTTTTACCCTGCCCACCAATCTGGCAGGTATCCCCGGGCTGGCCTTTCCAGTTGGTTTTGACCATCAGGGGTTACCAGTTGGCATGCAATTAATGGGACCACACTTTAAAGAAGAAACTCTGATTAAACTGGTACATGCCTATCAACAAACTACAAATTGGCACACCTTGACACCGCTACTGGCTTCAAATAAATAGATTAAGTGCTGGTATTTTGGGAAAAGACAAGCCGATTAAACGAACGAGATAAAGAAAATTGCTATAATTATTCTATTATTTCTTGTTTTTTAATTCTCAGATCAACCCTGAGGGCTGCATGAATCAGATTCGAAAATTCACAGACAAAAACAATCTTTGGAAGACGATTGGTATCAGCGGCTTGATATTAATCCTGGTAAAACTCTTTCTCAGTCAAACTCCAGCGCTGGCAACCGGGTATATCCTGTTCTTTTCTTTCCTGGCCAGTTTTAGCATTGCCCTGGGAATTTATTTTCATCAGCCTTACCCCATTAAAGGTTGGTATTTGTTGGCTTTAGGTCAATTCTTAGATTCGGTCGGCAATATCTTCTTTTGTTTATACTTTTACCATGACAGAAAGGAAGCGCTTCTCATTCCGCTGGCCGCTTTCTATGTTCTGGGGGGGCTTTTCTTCTTTATTGCCATGCTTTCCATGATCGGGCATTATCGTAAAGAAATTTCTTCCAGCGCTTTGCTGAATGGGCTAATTATCACCTTTTCAGCCGGGATTTTTATCTGGGTTCTGGTGTTGAAGGATGATCTGGTTAACCCCTCTTCATTTTTTGAAATTGTGCAACAATTCATCTTTGTTCTGACCGTCTTATTGATTATCTTTATCCTGGCGCTTATTTTTATGCTGCGCTCCGGGCAAATTACCGCACTTTATCTGCTTTTTGCTGCTGGTTTAATTATGGTGGTTGGAATCCTTAATTACTTTAAATTGTACGGTTTCACCGCGCAGATTTTTGCCATATCCGGGCAAGGGATGATGCCCTTCATGGAATTGTTTTACGCTGCCGGGTATCTCCTGGTATCAATGGCTTTTTTACACCCTTCCATCGCCAAATTCCAGCCCAATACATTGTTTCTGCGCATTGATGCCAATCGCAATATTATCAATATTCTGGGGGTTTCCTTCTTACTCCTCCCAATCTCCTATGCTATTCAAATTTTTCGTGGGCGGCCAGTCAACGATTTACTCATGTTGGGTTCAATTTCACTGGTTTACATTCTGGTTTTCCTGCAGGTCCTTAATTTGACAAAAAGTTATTATCAGGTCAAAAATAAAAATTTGGAATTAAACAATCAGAACGAGATCTTAAAAACCCTGGCAAACACCGACCATGTCACCCAGCTTTTTAACCGTAAATTTTTATACGAATTTGGTGAACAGGCTTTAAAGAATGCCCTTTTTATTCGCAAACGCCTGGCTATCGCGATGATTAAACTGGATGATTTTGATATTCTGCTGAGTATGCTCACCCGTCAGGAAGCCGACAAAATATTGCAGGACGTCGCCAATGTCTTTCTGAATATCAAGCGCAAGGATGACATCGTGATTCGCTATGGGGATAGTGAGTTTGTAATCATTTTCGATGATATCCGTCCGGATTTGAATTTTGAACAATTGATGGAACGCTTCCGCGAGAAAGCTAAATTTCCGGTCAGCCTTGGCAAACTTGAAATGATCGTCTCGTTTAGCGCCGGGATCGCCTTTCTGCCGGATGATGGCGGCGATATCAACACCCTGGTGGAAAAAGCAGACCAGGCTTTAATTCAAGCCCGGCTGGCCGGCAAAGAAGCTATTAAACTCTTTTCCTCCTTATAGCCTGCTGTTTCCCTATATTCTATACATTCGAAATCCTTGATACTTTTCCTGATTCCATACGTATATTAAAGGAAAGGTAAAACCTTCTTCAATAACAGAAAGGGAAAAATGACAAATTCAAACGTGATTATTCAACAACAAAAAGGCCCGGGGTTGCTCCTGCGAGCCATCTATTTTTTCTTCATCGGTCTCTGGCTGGGGGCTATCTGGACGACCATTGCCTGGCTGCTTGTGGTATCCATTATCGGTTTACCTTTGGGGCTGCTGATGCTCAATCGTTTGCCCCAGGTGATGACCCTCAAACCGATACATGAAAACCGCTACCTCATTCAGAAAGATGGCCGTTGGGTGGTCCGTACATCCGCACCGGCTCAGGCTTCTTTTCTAGCCCGGGCTTTGTACTTCATCCTGATTGGTTGGTGGTTCAGCGCCCTGTGGCTGCTTTCCGCCTGGGCCATCTCCGGGATCACACTCGGTTTAGGGTTGCCATTAGCTTTCTGGATGTTTGATCGCGTACCAGCCGTCACCACGCTGTCACGTTATTAATCATCTGCCATTTTCTTTTCTCTACTCAGAGCTCCCCAATTATGTTATCATCGCTAACGTTTTCCAATCCTGATAACCTGGGGAGCAACCTTGCTTCAATTCACAATCCCAATTTTGATAATCCTGTTTGCCGGCGGTTTTATGGCCGGCTTTGTCGATTCGATCGCCGGTGGGGGCGGAATCATCTCTGTGCCAATCCTGCTCTCCGTCGGACTTCCACCTCACCTGGCGTTGGGGACCAACAAACTCCAGTCCACTTTCGGCAGTTTCATGGCCTCGATCAATTACTCGCGCGGTGGATTGGTGAAAGTAAAGGAGCTTGGTCTGGGAATTTTGCTGACCGCCATTGGTGCCATGGCTGGAACACTGGCAGTCCAACAGATTCCCCAATCTTTTTTGGAATATCTTATCCCGATTCTGCTCCTGCTCATTTTCATGATCATGCTCATCTCGAAAAATTTTGGCATGGAGGACCAGAAACCACGTTGGCCTGCCCGCTTATTTTATCTAGTCTTTGGGCTGGGGATTGGTTTTTTTGATGGCTTTTTTGGACCTGGCACCGGCACTTTTTGGATGATGGCTTTTGTGTTTCTGCTTGGTTTTAATCTTAAAAAAGCCACCGCCCATACCAAATGGATGAATTTTACCAGCAACGTGATTTCATTGATTTTTTTCGCTCTCGGCGGAAAAGTTCTGATCCTTCCGGGGCTAACCATGGCCGTTGGCCAGCTCAGTGGCGCCTTTCTGGGCTCCAAATTGGTCTTGCGTTCCAGCACAAAGTTTATCCGTATCTTCTTTTTACTCGTAACTGCCGCAACCATTATCCGCTTAATTTATACTTCTTTCTTTTCTTAAAAAACAAATTTTCACCTTCTTTAATACGAAATCGAACGAAAAATCAACCGTTACATGACCAAAAATGTCGTCACAGTTACCCCCCAAACCACCCTAGAGGAATGCATGCAGATTATGGCGCAGAAAAAAGTCCGCCATCTCCCGGTCATGGATCAAAAAGAACTGGTGGGATTAATCTCCTATGGCGACGTCATCCGGGCACTGGTGGAAAGAAAAGAATGAAAATGAATATATCAATGCTGGCGTACTGGGGCCATGCTTTCTCCGGCTGTAGGTGCTATTTTAATGTCGCTGAGCACCATCATCGTCGCCCTCAACGCCCAGTTGCTACGCCCACAGCGCTTGTGAGTAAACTGAAAAAAAACGCTCGCTTTTTTTACATCATTAATCTTCATACCTCGTTGTCGTAATCATTCTTTTTAACCGAGAACAGAAATAAAAAATATATCTCACATTATCCTTAAAACCTATTTCAAGACGGTACACTAAATCCCAAATCCTAAACCCTGAAACCTGAATCCTAAATCCTAAACCCTAAGTCCTAAACTCTAAATCCTGAAGCCTGAATCCTAAACCCTAAACCCTGAATCCTGAATCCTGAACCCTGAAACCTGAATCCTGAACCCTGAACCCTAAACCCTAATTAGAAATCATTTTCTAAAAAACACTTGTAATAGAAAATATTTTCTGTTATACTAAATAGAACAATTATTCTATTGCGAGGTTTTTGATGAAAAAACAATCCACCACCCCTGTTTCCGCCTTTTTCATGGGCATTTTCTGGGTCATTCTAACCATCAACGCTACCTTCAACTGGGGATCCAACGGAACAGTGCTCTTCTGGCTCATCTTTACTATTCTGATCGGCTGGTTCGTAATTGCCATACAGAGCAGGATGCACAGGGCATAAAGGCAACCATAAATTCATACCGTTTCAACTCCTGAAAATTCCTGCCCGTTTTAGCAGGTTTTTTTACCAAATTTATGGTAAAAATAATTAATCCATTTGCTCGTGAATAAGGAGATGATTCGTGAGTATTGAATTACGCCCTATTACCAAAGATAATTTCGGGTCGATTATTAACCTGGAAGTCAGCCAGGATCAGGTCAATTTCGTCGCCAGCAATTTGTATTCCATCGCTGAATCCAAAGTCTACCCGGAATGTATCCCGCTCGCCATTTATGCTAATGGCACACCGGTTGGCTTCCTGATGTATGCCTTCGATCACAAAGACGCCAGTTACTGGATTTGCCGCTTGATGGTCGACCGCTATTTTCAGGGCAAGGGCTACGGCCGGCAAGCGATGCAGCAAATCCTGGTTGAAATCAAGAAACGCCCAAATATCGATTTTGTGAAGCTCAGCATCAACCCCTATAATCAGGCTGCTGAAAAGTTGTACTCGGATTTAGGTTTTGTCAAAACAGGTGAAACTGTAGAGGGTGAAGAAGTGATGTGTCTGCATTTTAAAACGGATACTTAACCCCGGCCGTATGAAAAGAAAAAGGACGAACTCACAAAAACTATCTCCGCAATTTATAATGGAACCAATCGGGGTCATTTATACCAACCATCTGGAAGCTTCCGGCACGCCTATCCAACCAACCGCAGCCAGGGAGAGCCTTGGAAAAATTATCATTCACAAGGAATTGGAAAGCGGATTAAAAGACCTGGACGGATTCTCCCACATTATTCTGCTCTACTTTTTTGACCAGGTCAGGCAAAGTAAATTATTGGTTACCCCATTTTTAGATGATATTGAAAGAGGAGTATTCGCCACCCGCGCCCCAGCACGTCCCAATCCAATCGGGTTATCGATCGTCCAATTGATCAAGATTGAAGACAATCAAATCACTTTTTCCGGGGCAGACATGCTCAACAACACCCCTCTCCTGGATATTAAACCGTATGTACCATCCTTTGATCAACAGCAAGTTGAACGAATTGGATGGCTGGAAAACAGTGTTAAACGCCTATCCGCAACCAGTGACGATGGCAGGTTTCTGAAAGACTAACGGCTGCCAGTGATATATTGCTGTAAATCGTGAATCAAGGCGTCGCGATCTTTCAGCAGGGTGCTGACCATATCCCGCATCGAGATCACCCCCAGGAACTTACCTTCTTCAGTCACCAATAAGTGCCGGAAATTTCGGTTAATCATGGTTTGCATGCACTCTTCCAATGGCGTTTCAGCCGGAACTGTAACGACGTTGCGCGTCATAAAGGTGCTGACCGGTATTTCCAACATAGCTTCGCCTTCTTCTGCCAGGTGATTCATCATATCACGTTCAGAGATGATCCCGACCAGATTGCCATCCTCAAGAACCGGCAAAGCGCCAATTTTCTTTTCCACCATCATTCCGATAGCGGCGCGCATACTGGTATTAGGAGAAATATAATAGATGGTGCTGCCTTTAAGCTGGATTAATTCCTTAACTTTCAACATCGTAACGCTCCTGTTTGTCCATTGCAGAGAATTTTGGGTTAATTGTTATGAAATTGTATCAAAAAAAAATCTTTTTTCAAGTTTATATATGCTTTAAAAAATCAGTTTTACAAAACCAGGGATGAAACCATTATGGACACATCAAAGCCCAATAATCCACTTAGCGATCGAAAAATAAATCAACAAGCCGGTTGCATCCACGATGGTGCTCATCACCGGTCCTGAAACGACGGTGGGGTCAATTTTAAATTTTGCTGCCAGCAGCGGTAGAACTGCTCCAGAGGAATTTGCCCAAATGACGATCACCAGAATCGATACGGCTACAGTGATAGCCACGCTCACCGGTGTGCCCCAGGTGATGGCACGAATATAGGCGAAAATCGCCATGCCCAACCCGAGCATCAGCCCCACCCGCATTTCATGCCACAGCGAAACCAGTGCGTCGCGCACTTCGAGATCACCAATGGCCAGGGCACGGATGATCGTACTGGTTGTCTGCGCGCCTGCGTTTCCGCCTGTGCCGATCAACAACGGGATAAAGTACGACAGCGAGACCACGGTCGCCAGTTCATTTTCAAATAAGCGCATCACCGTTCCAGTCAGGCTGCCAGTGACAAAAAGCAGCATTAGCCAGCCGATTCGCTTTTCTGCAATATGTAATGGTCCAATGGAAAGATAAGGTTCTTCCAGAGGTAATGCACCACCCATACGTTGGAAGTCCTCAGTGGTTTCTTCTTCAATTGCGTCGATGACATCGTCCACGGTGATCACACCGATCAGTTTGTGTTCTTCATTGATGACCGGAAGGGCTAACAAATCGTATTTACTGATTAGACGCGCCACCTCTTCCTGATCAGTCCCGGCTGGCACTGTGATCACTTCTGTGTCCATGATCTCTTCCAGCAGTGTGTCTGGGTCAGCCGTGATCAGGTCACGGAGTCCGAGCACCCCTGAAAGCACATCATTCCGGTCAACGATAAAGAGGTAATAGATATCCTCGCGGTTGGGTTTAAGGGTTCGCAGCAGGTGAATGGCATCCGCGGCCCGCATCTTGCGGCGTAACACCATAAAATCTGAAGTCATCAACCCTCCGGCGCTGTCATCTTTATGCAGCATCAAGGGGCGGATGTCTTCCGGATTTTCCAATCCTGCCAGAATGATCTCTGCCTGGGTGTGCTCAATATCTCCCAAAAGGTCAGCCGCTTCATCCGGCTCCATTTCATCCACGATGCGGATGGCACTCTCAGAATCCAGGGCGCTAACCAATTCCGCCGCATCGCGATCTTCCAGCTCTTCCAGGATATCCGCAGAAACAGATGGATCCAGATGGGGCAACAAGGCGATTTTATCCTCATCTTCCAACTCATAGAAGATCTCAGCCTGATCCTGTGTACGGTACTTCTCTAACACAGAAATAGCTGCGTTAATATCACTTTTTTCCAGTGCAGATTCAATCTGAGCCAGAATTGTATCGGGATTAATTTTCAACATCAATACACCTCCTGGGTGATGGCCCCGGAGATGCTAATTAATCATTAACAAATTTCCTGAGGGTCACCTGAATGACATTTCGTCCGATTATACGAATGAGGTTCCCGCTCAGCGGGAGGTTGTTGCTCGTCCATATTCTCCATTCAAAAATTCGTTTAAATAATTAAACTGCTTTATTATACGACTGTCACTGACCGGGGTAGACTTTACCAGAGATAGTCGCCCGATGTTTACCAGGGATGATCGGACGATGTTTACCAGGGATAGTCGCACGGTGTTTACCAGTGTGAGAAAATCTCTCCTAAAAGAACGAAGGGAGAGAGTGAACGAAATGGAGCGAATCCATATGAACCTGTACAAAGAAATTATCTATCGATTAAGATCGGGAGAGAGTGAACGAAATATCACCAGAGACCTGGGCATCAGTAGACCAACCATTCACAAATACAAACAAAAAGCAGAAGAAGCGGGCTATCTGAATAAAGAACGAGAACTTCCGAGAGTAGAAGAATTAGACGCAAAGTTAGGACCAGCGCCACGCCCTCCGCGAATTACCAGCACGGTAGAAAAACATCATGAAATAGTAAAAAAGTATCATGAGCAAGGTCTGCAGATGACAGTGATTTATCAGCGATTACAAGAGAACTACGGATATGAGGGCAGCTATTCATCCATTAGACGCTATGTAAAACACTTGGAACCTGACAAAAAAGAAGTTTTTGTGCGCGTACACAGTGAGCCGGGTGTAGAAATGCAGGTAGATTTCGGCAGCATCGGTCAAATCTACGATCCAAAAAGCGGAAGGATAAGAACTGGCTATGTATTTGTTGCAACCCTGAGTTATAGTCGACACCAATATGCAGAAATCGTGTGTGATCAAAAAATCAATACCTGGTTAGGATTACATCAACGCGCTTTTGCCTTTTTTGGTGGCGTGCCAGGTCGGGTAGTGCTGGATAATATAAAAGCAGGTGTGATAAAAAGCCTGGTCATTGATCCTATCATCGGAGAAGCCTACCGAAAACTAGCCCAGCATTACAATTTTCTCATCAGTCCCAACCGTCCCAGAACACCACGCCATAAAGGAAAAGTGGAAAATGGAGTAAATTATGTTAAGCGGAACTTCTTTGCTGGACAAGAGTTCGTAGATATAACCTGTGCCAATCAGCACCTGAAAAGCTGGGTACTGAACACCGCTGGTGTACGTAATCACGGCACCACGCGCCAGGCACCCTTGAAACTGTTTCAGGAAAATGAGAAAGAAACACTACAGAGACTACCTGTTGAAGCCTTTGATCTGTATGAAATCCGAATTGCTAAAGTACATAATGATTGCCATATTGTTGTAGATGGTAGTTATTATTCTGTACCCTACAAATGGGTAGGCTCAGAGGTGGAAGTCCATATTCGCAAACATACACTTGAAATATATGCTCAGCAAGAACTCCTGCGAACCCATGTAAGATCTTGCCAAAAAGGACAATGGCAAACCGAAATGACAGATTATCCGCCGTACAAGGCTCAATATCTTCTAAAGACACCTCAATATTGTCTCAAAATAGCATTGTGTGTGGGACCAAATACACATCAGGTCGTTGAACATCTATTAGCAGATCGTCCACTAGACCGTCTACGTTCCGTTCAAGCTATTTTAAGATTAGCTGAAAGTGTTGGTGAAAAACGTTTAGAAGGTGCTTGTGCACGGGCAATTTATTTCGGTATTCCGACTTATCGGCATATTAAAGACATTCTCAATGCAGCACTGGATCGGGAACCACTCCCGGAGGTGGTCTCCTCTAAACCCAATCAGCAACCCTTTGCTTTCTCTAGAGCACCCCAGGAATTCTTTGGATTACCAAAGGAGGAAACACAATGATTGCAACCCACCCTTTACTTCCAAAACTTAAACAACTGAAACTTTCCGGTATGCTCAACACTCTCGAGTTGCGCGCTGAACAGGCAGCTCAGGAACAGCTTTCTCCTTTGGATTTCTTTGCCCTCCTGCTGGATGATGAACTGGAGCGTCGGGAACAGAATCGCATGACTTACCGGTTGGCGATCTCCGGGTGTAATCCAGCTAAAACACTTTCTCTATTCGATTTCACTGCAGCTTCTGGAGTGAGCCGCTCCTTTATCACCGATTTGGCTACCTGTGCTTTTATCCAACGTCATGAAAATGTTTTCTTCTGCGGTCCCACCGGGTTAGGGAAAACCCATCTGGCGAATGCTTTGGGAATTGAGGCTTTGAAACGTAATTTTCGCGTGATCTCCAAACCAACATTCCGCTTATTATCTGACCTGAATGCTTCCAGGGCTACTGGCTCCTACAATCGCCAGATGGCTTCCGTCCTGCATTGTGATTTACTCATTCTGGATGATTTTGGACTACAAGCCTTATCGCCTGTGGCTGTTCAGGACCTCTATGAGATTATTTGTGAACGTTATGAAAACGGTTCTATCCTGATTACTTCTAATCGTGCTTTTGAGGAATGGGCTGAGGTCTTTGGTAACGATTTATTGTCTTCGGCTGCTTTAGATCGTTTAACCCATCATGCTCATTCCCTGGTGATCCAAGGCGAAAGTTACCGCCAACGTTCTCGAAGAAAGGAGGCTTTATTGAAGGCTAAATCTTGACCTTGAGTTGTTTATTTTGGTAAATATCCATCCGATCTTGGTGGTAAACATGACCCGACTTTTGGTGGTAAACTCCCTCCGGCTATTGACATACGACTCTTTTTTTGGCCTGTAAAACGATTCTCCCGCTCCATTTCCAAGCACAAAAATAATGTCCCAAGCCACCCCTCTCAGGACACCTTCTTCTCATTCATCAGACAAAGACTATTTCTTTCCGCTTATATTAACTTTTTATCTCTGGAATTAATCCACAAGAATTTACCTTTAGCCCTTCGCCTCTGCCCTCGCACAGCGGGGGTTCGCCCCTGCCCTCGCACAGCGGGGGTTCGCCTCTGCCCTCGCACAGCGGGGGTTCGCCCCTGCCCTCGCACAGCGGGGGTTCGCCCCTGCCCTCGCACAGCGGGGGTTCGCCTACACCCTATTCACAAACCGCTCAATCCGTGTCAAAGCCCGTTCCAACTTCTCATACGATGCAGCGTAAGAGACCCGGCAGAATCCTGCCCCACCAGCCCCAAACGCAGATCCTGGAACAATCGCGACACGTTCTTCATGCAGCAGACGTTCGGCGAATTCTTCATCACTCAAACCTGTCACGCTCACTTTCGGGAAAGCATAGAAAGCGCCTTTCGGCTCGAAAGTGGTCAAACCCATGCGATTAAACTCTGCCACCACAAATTTGCGCCGGCGATCGTATTCTTCTACCATCATCTGCACGGCTTCATCCACATCCGCCAAAGCTTCCACAGCAGCAATCTGGGCAATCGTTGGGGAAGACATGACCGTATACTGGTGAACACGCACCAACCCGCCAATCAACGCAGCCGGTCCTAATGCATAACCAATCCGCCAGCCGGTCATGGCATAATCTTTCGAGAAACCGCCCAACAATAATGTTCTTTCTTTCATTCCGGGTAGTGTGGGGAAACAGACATGTTGATGATCACCATAAACCAGGCGATCGTAGATCTCATCTGAAATGACAATCAGGTCGTGTTTTTCCGCAATCCGCCCAATTTCCTCCAACTTTTCTCTCGTGGCGACGGCTCCGGTGGGGTTATTCGGGAAACCCAGCAGAATCGCCCGGGTGCGCGGGGTGATGGCAGCTTCAATGGCAGCCGGATCCACATCAAAATTATCCTCGAGACGGCAGGGAATCTCAACCGGAACACCATCCGCCAGCTCCACTTGTGCCTGATAGGAGACAAAACAAGGCGTTGGGATGATAACTTCATCACCGGAATTGATTAAAGCTGTTGCCGCCAGGTACAAAGCCTCCGAACCTCCAACCGTGATGAGGGCCTCACTTTTTGGATCATATTGAACGCCGTAGAGCATGTTCAAATGTGCGGTTAGCTTTTCTCGTAGCTCAATTAACCCAGCATTGGATGTGTAATGGGTATGCCCTTCCTGCAGGGCACGGATTCCTGCCTGAATCACACTGGGCGGGGAATCGAAATCGGGTTCACCAATTCCCAGAGAAATTACATTTTCCATGGTGGCGGCGATGTCAAAGAATTTTCGAATGCCGGATGGTTTTAAACCTGCAACCCGGTTTGAGAGATACGATTTCGTCATGAGATCTCCTTATAAATGATTAAATAAAAATTATTAATTAGCGAATTGAAGAAGAATTATCACCCAGACTTAATTGGGTGGTCTGACCGTGTACCTGAACCTGGCGTCCCAAAATAGATTCTTCCAGTATGGATTTGCAGACCTCTACATCGCTTTCTAAAATGCAATTCTGTAGGATTGCGTTTTCGATCCTGCAATTTTCTCCGATGGATACATTTGGGCCGATCACAGAAGATTTAATAACAGCGCTGGGATGAATGTTCACCGGCGGGATGATAGCGACATGCTCACTCTGGCAAACTCCATCATTAGCATGACCATTTTCCAGCAAATAGCGATTGGTTTCCAATACGGCTGCCGGAATGCCAGCATCCAGCCAGACGTCAATCCGCTGAGCTTTCATGTAAATACCTTTTTCCAGCATTAAATTAACCGCATCTGCCAAAAAGTATTCATTTTTCAAAGTGATTTTTCGTTGCATTTGCTCAACAATGGCTTGCATTAACTGACTGCCATCGGCAAAGTAATAGAAACCTACCATCACGAGATTATTTTCCAGAGTCTGCGGTTTTTCTACCAGCTTTACCACCGAATCATCCTCTCGCACAACTGCCACCCCAAAGCGCCGGGGATCTGGCACTGGTTTGACCCACACCGCTGATTGCAGCGTTGGGTCTTCCAGCATGGAAAGTTCGGTTTCTATTAATGTATCTGAAAAAGCCATCAGCATCGGGTGGCCAACAAGATATTCCCGTGCCTGATAGAGCGCATGTGATTGTCCACGCATATCGGTTTGCAGCACAAAACGATAAGACAACTCCGGATAATATTTTTTTAAATGAGCTTCAACCTGTTCCTGCTGATTTGGGCCGACAATAAAAATGAATTCTGGTTCAAATGATTTGGGCAGTCCATCAAATTGTCCCAGCACATAATCAAAAAAAGTTTTCCCAGCCATTGCGATGAGCGGTTTCGGCTTGCTCCAGGTATGGGGGCGCATGCGCGAACCTAAACCAGCCATGGGGATGGCAATCTTTATTTTTGTCAAAAGCTCCTCCCAGAGTTAAGTATACAGTTATTTTATCAAAGGAAACCCTTTCAATGCTATGGTATCTTCTCCATAATTGATATTATTTTCGTAATAAAAATCAAGAAGCGCTGAACAGCTCCAACCAGCCAGTCGGGCTAACGATTATTGATTTTTCACTTATCTCCCTGGTTCCCGAACAAATAAAAGAAATGAACGGGGCACAATAAGGTTGGCGCATGTGCCAATTCCAAAGGGTTAATCCTTTTAAATTCTGTTTGATTTCATAAAACAAATCCGGTATATTTATTTTTAGAGAAAGAGGGATTAATCGATGACGATTGAAACTTTTTTGAACGATCCACTGAATAGCTACCTCTTATATCATCCTGCAGAACGGGAAGATATATTAATTGCCGCGCCCCATCATGCCCCAGTAAATGTGCCCACTCTGCCGTGTGAAACACATCCTGTATCCGACGAAAACACCGGCTGGATTGCCTATCATTTATCCCGGAAGCTGAGTTGCGGTTGTCTAATCGCCGGCAACTACTTTCTTGACCCCAATAAGCATCGCACGACGGATTATTATAAAAAGATAGAAGCATTGCAACCAAAAATATTGATCGAAATCCATGCCCAGGGTAGTGGCGCTGCCAATTTCGACATTGAGATTTCCTGCGGCTCGCGCGAAAAATCCCACTTATCACAAAAAATGGCAGATGAATTGACTTTGGCCTTCGCACATGATTCGAACATGAGCACTTACAGAATCAGCGGGGATTTTGATGCCATCCATTTTAAGGCAACCAAATCCGTAACGATTAATACCAACGAATGGATCGCTTTTCATATTGAACTGCCACAAAAACTGCGGGAAAACAAAGAACAATATTTAACATTTTGCGAGGAGCTAGGGAATCTGCTCCTTCAGGGTCTCATTTAAAAATTATGACAATAATTGACTAGACAAGTTTTCACCTTGGGTATAAAATTCTTTTTTCTTTCATTTTCCCGAGGTGCCAATGAATTCTTCCGCCAATCGTTATCTTTACCGGTTCGTCGTTACTCCTTCTCTTTCTGCCGATCCACGTTCACAGAATTTCTTGTGCGAAGCGCATCGCCTGGGTTTCCCGCAAATCAATTCTCTGCAGGTCTCTGATTTATATTTTCTGCGCGGTAACATTCCCGCTTCAGATCTGGAAAAAATCACAAATCAAATCCTGGCGGATCCGGTGAGCTGTCATGTTGAATTTCAGCAATTAAATCTACCGGAAGCTTCTCCTATTCCTGATTCCAGCAATACGTATCAAGTCGAGGTGGTCTTTCGCCCGGGTGTCACTGACCCGGCAGCGGAGGAATTCCTGCGAGCCGCCCAAATGCTCACTGCTTATCAGGCGGATGCGGCTGTCAGCGGGCTGCGTTTTGTCATTCAGGGGAAAGATCTGACCGCTGATGGCATTCACCTCCTGGCGAAACGATTGCTCGCCAATGCTGTGATCCAAACTTACGCATTGGGCACTATCACCCCCGGCTTTACGCAGGAAAACCCGGCATCTGGCAAGGTCGAACGCATCGATCTTATCTCCATGAACTCAGAAGAATTGCTGCAGCTTTCTCTGGAGCGACGTGCAGCCTTAAATCTGGAAGAAATGCTCGCCATCCAGGTTTACTGCCAGCAGGAGCAGCGCCAACTCACCGATGTGGAGTTCGAAATGATCGCCCAGACCTGGAGTGAACACTGCGTCCACAAGACTTTTAAATCGGTGGTCGAGGTGCACAATCCGGACAAGCAGGACCAACGTTTCCCTGAACACTATACGCATCTCTTTAATCAAACCATCCGGGCCGCTACCGAAAAGCTTAACAAACCCTGGGTACTCTCCGCCTTCCGCGACAACGCTGGAATTATCGCCTTTGGTGAACAGCATGAACTCTCATTTAAGGTAGAGACCCATAACCATCCTTCAGCCATTGAACCTTTTGGCGGGGCGAACACGGGCGTAGGTGGTGTCATTCGCGATGTGATGGGTGTCTCTGCCCGGCCAATCGCGGTCACCGACATCCTTTGTGTCGGACCACAGGATCAACCCTTTGAGCAAATCCCGGAAGGAACGCTGCATCCCCGCCGCATTGCCACCCAGGCCGCGTTGGGAGTGCAGGATTACAGCAATAAGATCGGCGTCCCGACAGTCAACGGAGCTATTTATTACGACCCGGGTTATACCGCCAATCCGCTGGTGTTCTGTGGTTGTGTCGGGCTGGCCCCCCGCAATTCACACTCGCGTGCCAACCAACCCGGTGATCATGTCGTTGTATTAGGCGCTAAAACCGGCCGCGATGGACTCCGGGGTGCGACTTTTTCCTCGATGGCAATGGACGCTCAAACCGGGGAAGTGGTTGGTGCCTCCGTACAAATTGGCGATCCAATCGTAGAAAAAGGATTGGTGGACGTCCTGCAGATTGCCCGCGATCAGCAACTCTATACCGCCATCACCGATTGTGGGGCGGGTGGTTATGCCTCGGCAGTGGGCGAAATGGCCAGCGAATGCGGCGCAATCGTTCAACTGGCGGATGTAACCCTCAAATACCCTGGACTGGAGCCCTGGGAAATCTGGCTTTCAGAATCACAGGAACGCATGGTCATTGCTGTACCACCTCAAAATCTGGCTTCTTTACAGTCGCTATGTGAAAAATTCTCGGTGGATATGATCACCATCGGGCAATTCAACGCCAGCGGGCGCATCCAGGTGTATTTTCACGCTGAATTGGTGCTCGATCTGGATAATCAATTTCTGTATCACGGGTTGCCACAACGCAAGCTGCTTGCTGAGATTCGCCCATCCGTTTACAAGCCCGGCTGGGTTAACCCTGAAAACATCTTCCCAATAGAAGGAGTACAAAGCACATTATTGGCACTGCTGGCTCATCCAAATATCACCTCGAAAGAAAGCGTCATCCGCTTATATGATTATGAAGTCCAGGGCAGCACCGTACTCAAGCCTCTATGCGGAGTGCTGGATGATGGCCCAGCGGATGGCTGTCTGCTCAAACCCCTGACCTTGCCGGGCGACGAAGCCTTTGTACTCAGCCTGGCGATGAACCCTGAATATGGTAAACTCGATCCCTACCAGATGACCTTGCATGCCATTGATGAAGCCATTCGCAACGCAGTCTGTTGTGGCGCAGACCCTGAAAAGATTGCCATTCTGGATAATTTCTGCTGGGGTGACCCCACCCGCCCGGAAACAATGGGCGATCTCGTTCAGGCAGCACAAGCCTGTTATGACGGCGCCCTGCGTTATGGCACTCCGTATATCAGCGGAAAAGATTCATTCAACAATGAATATCTCGGTTCGGATGGGTTGCGGCATGCCATTCCGGCTACCTTGTTGATCTCTGCGATCGGCATCATCCCGGATTGGCGCCTGGCAATGACCAGCGCCGTAAAGCAGCCAGGCAATCTTCTTTATCTGGTGGGGCACTTCGACCCTCGTTTTGGCGGCAGCCATCACAACCTTATTCCGGGAATTCCCAATATTCCAGAGGGGTTACCTGTCTGCCACCCGCATGCTCCGCAAATTTACCAGCGCATCTATCAGGCCAATCAAGCCGGTTGGGTTCAATCCGCTCATGATTTAAGTGAAGGTGGGCTGGCTGTAGCCGCTGCTGAAATGGCCATTGGTGGGCGCCATGGGTTGCGTCTCTGGTTAAACGATGAGCAAGCCTACCGTGAAGCTTTCGGTGAGACTGCTGGCTGTATCCTTCTGGAGGTAGCACCTAAAGATCAGATCTCTTTCCAGAACCATTTCATCGGGTTACCCCTGCGTCAGATTGGTGAGGTCCTAACAGAACCACAATTTGAAATACTTTCCGGAAACCAATCCTGGCTATCTATCCAACTGGAACGTCTGGTGCAGGCCTGGAAATACCAAAACACTGAGGAGGTGCAGTCATGAAACCTAAAGTCCTGATTTTATACGTACCCGGCACCACCCGGGAAGCGGAACTCAGCATCGCTTTTCAACACGCCGGGGCACTCACCGAGATTCTCCCTCTCAGCCCAACTCAGCGATCACAACCTGGCTGGAAAGATTACCAGATTTTGGCGCTGCCCGGGGGTTTCTCCTATGCCGATGCTCTGGGAGCCGGAAAGTTGTGGGCGCTGGAATTACAGACGTATTTTAAGGAAGAACTGCAGCATTTTATCGCTGATGGAAAGCCGGTTATTGGCATCGGTAATGGGTTTCAGGCTTTGGTAAAATCCAGTATCTTGCCTGGCAGCACTCCCACGAGTCAGTCTCCAATCGTCAGCCTGACTGTTAACCATAACGGTAGATTTGACTCCCGTTGGGTCTATTTGCAGCCGCAATCCCAAACCTGCCTTTGGACAGTTGGGCTGGAGGGCATGATCTTTTGCCCAATTGCTCACAAAGAGGGTAATTTCCAGTTGACTGACCCATCCCAACGCACCGTTCTGCAGCAACAGGACCAGATCGCACTGTGTTATCACCAGCCGGATGGCTCTCCGGCCAACGGGGAATACCCACACAACCCCAATGGATCTCAGGCCGATATCGCTGGAATTTGTAATCCGCAGGGTAATGTTTTAGGTTTAATGCCTCACCCCGAAAACCATCTTTTTAGCTTTCAAAACCCGCATCGAGTTGCTCATCAGTCTGGGTTGAGTTTATTCAAAAATGGCGTTCAATACGCCCAACAAAGTTGAGGAAAGAAAAAATGCTGAAAACCGAAACAATCCAAAAAGCAATCCCTCTGGCGCTGGAGGGCACGAATCTGCCCCTACCAGGCAAACAACACGGTAAGGTGCGTGATTGGTATCAACTCCCACAACAGCAGAGGTTGATCGTCACCAGTGATCGCCTCTCGGCTTTTGATCGCAATCTGGCTGCCGTGCCATATAAAGGGCAGGTGCTCAATCAACTGGCTGCCTGGTGGTTTTCTCAGACTGAGGATGTGATCCCCAATCATCTGCTCAGTATTCCGGACCCAAATTGTGCTGTGGTTCAAGAGGTGGAGCCGCTGCCCATTGAGGTGATTGTGCGCGGTTATATCACCGGAGTGACCAGCACAGCCTTATGGTATCGTTACAATCTGGGAGAACGAGAAATCTATGGCTACCATTTCCCGGAAGGCTTACGCAAGAATCAACCCCTGCGACACACCATCATCACCCCCACCACCAAAGGCGGTCCAAGCGGGCACGATGAACGTCTGACCTGTGCCGAGGTTGTGAATAATGGTTACCTACCTCAAAAAGATTGGGATGTGATTCAAGCAGCGGCGTTACAAATTTTTCAAAAAGGCCAGGAAGTGGCTGCAGCAGCGGGATTAATTCTGGTAGATACCAAATATGAGTTTGGTCGCACCCCATTTGGTGAAATCATCCTGATTGATGAGGTTCACACCCCGGATTCTTCCCGTTTCTGGAAAGCAGAAAACTACGCCGAGCGTTTCGAACGGGGGCAGGAACCAGAGAATTTTGATAAGGAATTTATCCGCATCGCCTATGCCGATCAGGGTTATCGCGGTGATGGAGAGCCCCCACACATGCCGGATCAGTTATGGGTACAGGCCAGCCAGCGCTACATCAAAATCTATGAAGTGCTAACCAGGTTGGAATTTATTCCAGGCGAGTACCCGGCGGAAGAGCGCATCCATAAAAATTTACAGGAAGCAGGTATTTTATGAAGAAAGCCTATGTTGTCATCCTGATGGGTTCCAAATCGGATCTGGAACACGCCCAGAAAATAAAATCGGCAGCGGAGTCCTTTGGGATTCCGGTGGAACTGCGGGTAGGCTCCGCCCATAAAACTGCTGAACACGTCACCCAGATGCTGAAAGCCTATGAAGCAGACCCCACTCCCAAAGTCTATGTCACCATTGCCGGGCGCTCCAATGCGCTTTCCGGCTTTACGGATGGCATGGTGACCGCACCTGTGATTGCCTGTCCACCGCCATCTGAAAGTTATGCTGGCGCAGATATCTATTCTTCCTTGCGAATGCCTTCCGGAATTGCTCCAGCAGTCGTGTTGGAACCGGCTAATGCTGCTTTGTTAGCAGCCAAAATCATCGCGCTTACTGATGCTGAAGTTAAGCAAAAAGTGGCTGCCTTCCAACACAAAAACGCCCGAACAATTATCCAGGACGATCAGGAACTTTATGGAAAACATTAATTTTTCTCTCCATTCCGATCACCCTCATGAAGAATGTGGTGTCCTGGGAATCTTTGCTCCGCAGGAAGATGTAGCCCGCATGGCTTTTTTTGGTCTGTTCGCCTTACAGCATCGCGGGCAGGATGCTACCGGGTTGGCAGTTTCAAATGGTGAGAGCATCCGTCTGCATAAAGATATCGGGTTGGTATCACACGTGTTTACACCAGGCGTTTTAGAAAAAATGGGCGGCGATTTTGCCATCGGGCATACCCGTTACACCATCGAAGGCGTTGCCACCGCCAGTAATTCACAACCCTTTATGCTCAACACCCAATTTGGCCCGTTAGCTCTGGCACATAATGGCAGTCTGGTCAATGCCCCCGAATTGCGCGAACGTTTGATGCGCTCCGGGGTTGGCTTAACTTCCAACACCGATACCGAAGTCATGCTCATGATGTTAGCCGGTGCGCACGGGGATACCTGGTTCGAACGCTTACAGGATGCGATGCAGCATTGGGTCGGCGCTTATTCTCTGGTGCTGCTTACCAAAGATCAGGTTTTTGCTGTACGTGACCCGTGGGGAATTCGCCCTTTAAGTGTGGGCTTACTGCCTAATGGCGGGCATGCTGCCGCTTCCGAGACCGGGGCTCTGATGACGCTGGGGTGTGAAGCGGTGCGTGAAGTGCAGCCGGGAGAGATTGTCGCCCTCAGCAATACCGCTTTAACCGTCAACCAGGCATTACGGCCAGCGAAAAAACGTGCTTTTTGTTCCTTTGAGCATGTGTATTTCTCCCGCCCGGATGCCTACTGGGACAGGCGCAGCGTCCATTCGGTGCGCCATCGTTTAGGAGTAGAGCTGGCTCACCAGGCGCCTACAGACGCAGATGTGGTCATCCCGATCCCGGATTCGTCCATCTCAGCAGCAATTGGCTATTCACAGGCTTCCGGCATCCCCTACAACATCGGTTTCATTAAAAATCGCTACATTGGGCGTACCTTTATCGAACCCACCGATTTCCTGCGGAAACAGGGAGTCGCTCTGAAATACAATGTACTGGTAGAGACGGTATCCGACAAACGGGTAGTCATGGTGGACGATTCAATTGTGCGCGGTAACACTACCGGTCCCCTCATCCAATTGCTGCGCAAGGCTGGCGCCAGAGAAGTGCATGTGCGTATTTCCAGCCCGCCGGTGAGACATCCTTGCCATCTGGGCGTCAATATGGGAACGTATGCAGAATTAATTGCTGCCCATAAAAGCGTGGATGAAATTCGCCAGCATGTCGGCGCCGATTCTTTAGTCTACCTGACACTGGAAGGTATGATGAAAGCCATTGGCAGCGAAAATGGTTATTGTGCCGCCTGTTTCACCGGGATCAATCCGACTTTTATCCAAAATAATGACCGGAATGCTGGCAATAAAAACACAGAAGATTGAGCGGGAGGGAAGCATGCGCGTATTACTGATTGGTTCGGGCGGTCGTGAACATGCCATCGCCTGGAAGCTGGCACAATCAAGCCGCCAACCTGAACTTTTCTTTGCCCCCGGCAATGACGCCATGGCAGAACTGGGCGCCTGTATTCCGCTGGCTGTCGAGGATGCAGCCGGGATAACCCAATTTGCAGTCCACAACGCAATTGACCTGGTGGTTATCGGACCAGAAGCTGCGCTGGCAGCCGGTGTTAGTGATGAAGTGTCAGCAGCCGGGATTGCCGTGTTCGGCCCAACCCGGGCTGCCGCTCAACTGGAAACTTCCAAAGCTTTTGCCAAGAATTTTATGCAGGAACGGAAAATCCCCACCGCTCATTTTGCTGTTTTTGAAGATTATCCAGCAGCCTGTGCTCATCTGGAGCAGATTGATTACCCGGTGGTGATCAAAGCTTCCGGATTAGCAGCCGGCAAAGGTGTCATCCTCCCGGAAAACAATCAGGAAGCTTTGGCTGCTTTGCAATCCATTTTCATAGAGAAAGTGTTTGGAGAGGCAGGCAGCCAGGTGGTCATAGAAGAACGCCTCACTGGCCCGGAGATTTCAGTACAGGCTTTTTCAGATGGGCACAACCTGTCCCTGATACCTCCAGCTCAGGATCATAAACGCCTGCTAACCGGTGACCTGGGTCCCAATACCGGCGGAATGGGTGCCTATGCGCCGGCATCTCTCGTAAATGAACACCAATTGAGCGAAATTCAAAACACCATCCTGAAACCTGCCCTGGATGGCTTGCAGGCTTTGGGAATCCCCTTTGTGGGCGTTTTGTATGCCGGCTTGATGCTTACCTCCGCTGGTCCACGAGTGTTGGAGTTCAATGCCCGTCTGGGCGACCCGGAAACTCAGGTAATTCTGCCCTTGCTGAAAAGTGATTTGCTGGAAGTTATGCTGGCCTGCACGCACGGACGCCTGCAGGAGTTAGAGGTGCAGTGGTCAACACAGTCGGCGGTTTGTGTAGTGCTGGCATCCGCCGGATATCCTGGGAGATTACAAACCGGATTTCCGTTGACAGGTTTGAAACGGAATTTTCCAAATGGAATGCTCTTTCATGCCGGCACACGCTGGCAGGAGGACCATTTCATTAATTCAGGCGGACGGGTGCTGGGGGTGACCGCCTGGGCAGACTCGTTACCAGACGCCATTGAAACTACGTACCAGGCGGTAGAACAGATTCATTTTGATGGCAGACAATACCGGCAGGATATCGGACGAAAAGGCCTGCCAAAGCAAGCCCATTCGAATGCCTATCAGCAAGCCGGGGTCAATATTGATGCCGGCAACCAGGCAGTCCAGTTGATGAAAGCTGCTGTTCAATCCACCTTCACGCCCCAGGTGCTTTCTCAGGTGGGCAGTTTTGGCGGTTTGTTCGAAATCTCCCATCTGAAATCCGGAGCGATTCTGGTAGCCTCCACTGACGGGGTCGGTACCAAAGTAGAAATAGCTGCCCGGCTGGGTCGTTATCACGGCATTGGAGAGGACATTGTCAATCACTGTACCAATGACATCCTGGTACAGGGCGCCCATCCTCTTTTCTTCCTGGATTATTTCGCCACGGCGAAACTGCAACCTGAAATCGTGGCTGAAATTGTCAGCGGGATGGCGCATGCCTGCCGTGAGAATGGCTGTGCATTATTGGGCGGAGAAACTGCAGAAATGCCCGGTGTCTATCTTCCAGGAGCTTTTGATGTCGCCGGTACTATCGTCGGAGTTGTGCAACCAGACGTAATTCTCCCGCGTAAAGAGTTGGTCAGGCCCGGAGATTTTTTGATTGGCTTCCAGTCCAGCGGGCCGCATACCAACGGCTATTCCTTAATCCGCAATCTGTGTGAGAATGAAGATTTGCTGGCTGAGCGCTCTGACCTGGGGGGCAGCCTGGCCGATCTTCTGCTCGCCCCGCATCGTTCCTATCTAAAATTGCTCCATCCTTACCTCAGTCATTTCAAAGCGCTGGCACATATCACCGGCGGCGGATTCATCGAGAATATTCCACGAGTGTTACCGGACCATCTTCAGGTGGTAATTGAACGGCATGGCTGGCAAATTCCTCCGCTTTACCATTGGTTACAGCAAAAGGGACAGATTGGCGACGAGGAAATGGCACGCGTCTTCAATTTGGGGATTGGCATGGTCGCGATCATTGACCCGGCCGAGTGGGATAATCTCCGTTCGTTAATTCCAGAAACTGGTTTTGTGATCGGTTATGTCAGCGAGCAACAAACATCCCGGGTGGTGTTGAAATGACAGCTTTAGCGAACAAAGCGCGTCTGGTTGTGCTGATTTCTGGAAATGGCTCCAATCTGCAAGCGATCATTAATGCTATTCAATCCGGTCATCTCCCCGCAGAAATCATGGCGGTGGTATCCAATCAAGCCGGTGTCTTCGGTTTGGAACGTGCCTCTATTGCTGGTATCCCCGCATTGATATTCCCAAAATTGAAAGACCAGACCCGGGAAGAATATGATGCTCAATTAGCCCGTCTGATCCAACCCTTTGCCCCTGATTGGGTGCTTCTGGCTGGCTGGATGCGGATCCTGACCCTAGATTTTCTGGGGCAATTCCCTGGCCGGGTGATCAACCTCCACCCGGCGTTACCAGGCGCCTTCCCAGGCACCCACGCCATCGAGCGCGCCTATGCAGCCTTTCAGCGCGGGGAAATTCAGGAAACCGGTGTAATGGTGCATCTGGTACCGGATGCCGGCGTCGATACAGGTCCCGTGGTGGCTCAGGCGGCAGTACCGATCTTGCCGGAGGATACGTTGGCTGATCTCGAAAAAAGAATCCATCAGACAGAGCATCGTTTGCTGGTTGAAACCTTAATGCAATTAATTTCCAAGGAGGAAACAAATGCCAAAAGCACTTCTATCTGTTCATGACAAAACCGGGTTGGTTGAATTTGCCCAGGCACTCCATCAACTGGGGTGGGAACTGATCGCCAGCGGAGGTACTGCGCGTTTATTACGCGAGAATCGTCTGCCGATCACTGAGGTGTCAGAGTACACCAGATCACCCGAGATCCTGGGCGGCCGGGTGAAGACGCTGCATCCCGCCATCCACGGTGGCATTCTGGCGCGTGGCACCCGGGAACATCAGAGCGAATTAGAGCAATTGAACTGGCAGTACATTGATCTGGTAGTGGTCAATTTGTATCCTTTTGAAGCCACCATCGCCCAGCCAGATGTCTCGCTGGCTGAAGCGATCGAACAGATTGATATCGGTGGCGTCGCCCTTATCCGCGCAGCCGCCAAGAATCATGAACGTGTCACCCTGATTTGTGACCCGGGTGACTACAACCAGGTGCAATTGGCACTTAAAAATGGTGGGATAAGCCCAGAATTAAGGCGGGAACTGGCTATCAAAGGCTTCTGTACTACCACCCATTACGACGCCATCATTGCTGATTATCTGAGCGGATCAGAAACGCAAAGCTTGCATTTGTACCCTATCCAATCTTTACGCTATGGCGAAAACCCGCATCAATCTGCACAGTTATTCGCTTATCAAGCCGGGCAGGCCCCATTGGGAGGTCGTGTCTTGCAGGGCAAAGAACTCTCCTACAACAACCTGCTCGACCTGGACGCAGCCTGGCGCGCGGTGATCAGTTTTGAGGAGTGCAGTGTTGCCATTGTTAAACATCTCTCACCCTGTGGCATTGCCTCAGCAGAACGCCAGGTGGAAGCCTACCAGCACGCTCTGGAAAGTGACCCGGTTTCTGCTTTTGGCGGAATCGTCGCTTTTAACCGACCATTAGATGGGGAGACCGCTGAAAGCGTCAGCCAGTTGTTTGTCGAATGTATCGCAGCGCCTGGATTCAGCCCGGCTGCATTGGAGATTCTTGGACAGAAAAAGAATTTGCGCTTGCTGGAAATGCCCAATCTCGAAGTTGAGCCACTGGTGGAATATCGCTCCATTGTCCGCGGTTTATTACAACAAACTGTCGATCTGGGTGATCCCAAGGGCACGCACTGGCGGGTGGTGACCGAGAAACAGCCAACATCAGAACAATATGATGATTTGATGTTCGCCTGGAAAGCCTGCCAGCACGTCAAATCCAACGCGATTGTTTTTGCCAAAGGCAAAGCCACAGTTGGTATCGGGGGCGGGCAACCTAATCGGGTGGACTGCGTCGTCATGGCAGCCCAACGCGCCGGTGAGAAAGCCCGCGGAGCAGTGATGGCATCGGATGCCTTCTTTCCATTCTCTGACTCAGTCGAAAAAGCCGCGGCTGCCGGAGTGGTTGCTATTGTCCAGCCAGGCGGGTCTGTCCGCGATCAGGAATCGATTGATCTCTGCAATCGGCTGGGCATCAGTATGGTATTCACCGCTGTCCGTCATTTCAGGCACTAAAGACAATTTAACTGCACAGACTTATTGCAAAGGAAAAACAACAGGTTTATCGGTCACTTGACGCGCGGAGAAAAAACCTTATAATGCATTTAAAGGCTTATCTAAATCAAGCCGGATTGGAGATCGTTATGGCTGAGAAAACAAGCGAAGGACCGAAGAACCCGAAAATTAAAGAAGCCCGCGAACATATGCGCGCTGCCCGTGAAAACATGCATAAAGTTGCAGAATCATTTCTTCCTGAAGGCGTGCGCGATCATCAACGCGCCGCTCGGAAAGAATTTCTATTGGGACTGCGCAGTCTCTTAGATGCGGCCATCGAACAATCTGAAAAAACAAATTAATTTCTAACCAAGCGTAAATTAAAAAGAGCATGCTGATCCTTTTCAGGCATGCTCTTTTTGGTTAAGATTTTTGTTACCGCCTCAGGAGGATGATCAAGAATAAAATTCCAGCCATGCTGAAGAAAAGCGTTGCCACCAACCCTTCGCCCCCCAGAAAGAACTGTCCGCCTGCTAAAAAGAAAGCCGCGAAAAGAATCGCCAGTGTCGTTTTCCGTTGTGCTCTCTGGAGATGTTCAAACTCACGATGCAGCCCTGGCACCCGAACGTCCAGGCGTCCCTGTTCCAAGCGTGTCATCAGGTTATCGGCCCTGGCTGGTAGGCGAATCGCCAGTTGAAACAGCCGGGTGATTTCGCTCCAGATCATGGACCAGCGATCATCCTGATCCTGACCTGACAGTTTGCCAGTGTAAGGAACGATGTTCTCAAAGATATTGAAATCCGGGTCCAGCCCGGTGCAAATTCCGGAAAGGATGCTGACACAACGCCCCAGTAAAATGATATTATCCGGGGCTTGAAAAGGCATTTCATACAACAGATCCTCGAACTCCTTCATAAAATCTCTGGCTTCAGAGGCGTGCATCGACATCAATTGGCTGGTGGATTTCCCCCAAAAGCGGTCAAACACCCGTTGGCTGGCTCGTTCAAGCAAATCCAGGTTGGTGCCTGGCAGCAAGATATCCAGCATTTCGTATGCTTTAATCAACCGGGCGGCGTCCTGCGTTCCGATCGCCAGAACAACCTCTTTCAGTCCATTGTAAGTATTTTCTGCGAGCGTGTCTGCCATCCCAAAATCGACAAATGTGATTTTCCAGTTCTCCGGGTCATCTCCATCAGCAGCCGGTTGGACAAACAGGTTGCCGGGATGCGGGTCGGCATGAAAGAAGCGATCCTCAAAAATCTGTTTTAAATAAGCATTGAACAGCTGTTTCGCCACCGCACTGCGATCAATTCCTGCTTTTTCAATCGCTTCGTAATCTGTGATCTTAATACCCATCACATTCTCCAGGGTAAGAACCCGTTTCGTGGTATGACTCCAGATCACTTTCGGAACGCGAATATTCGGTAGATCCTTAAAGTTTTCAGCAAACACCTCAGCATTTTTACCTTCATGGATGTAATCGATCTCTTCATATAAGGTGGCACTGAATTCATCGATCAGACGGGGCAAATTGGCATGCCGGCTGATGGGTTTATATTTCTGCAACCAATAGCCGACAATTTCGAGGGCTGACAGGTCAATTTTGACAATCTCCTCAATGCGCGGGCGCTGTACTTTAACCACCACCTCAGGGATTTGAACCTCACCAGCGTCTTTCTGACGCAGACGGGCAACATACACCTGCCCGATCGAAGCGGATGCAAAGGGTTGTGTATCAAATTCAGCAAAGACCTGCTTCATCGGTAAACCAAATTCAGCTTCAATCAAGGTTTTAATTGGTTCAAACGGCGCCGGCAGCACTTCATCCTGTAAACCAGCCAATTCCTCGGTCACTTCACGCGGCATTACATCCAGGCGAGCTGACAGGAACTGCCCCATCTTGATCAGCACACCACCCATCCGGATGGCTAATAAGCGAAAGCGTTGGGCTATTTTTCGAATACGCCCTGAACGGGTAGCTCTTGATAAGCGTCTCAATCCCAGGCGCGGAAGAATCAGATCCCACCAAATGACTCCCAGAATGGTCAAGCCAAAGAAAAACAGGATGCGGTAATAACGGTGTCGTAACATTAAACTGATTATACTCTGCGCCAAATAATAATCGTCTCATTAGCTGTATTTACCTTTATTCTTAAAATGAAAAAGTGTGTGGCTCAAGAATTAATAAGCGACACACTTTTTCTTTTTTCATCACTTTCCGAATATTCAAATTATCTTTCCAGAATGATTTTTTATTATCCTCCCAGGTAAGCCTCTTTCACTTTCGGATTGCCTAGCAATTCCACACCGGTTCCGGTTTGAGAAATGGTACCGGTCTCAAGAACATAACCCCGATTTGCCAACCGTAGAGCCATGTTGGCATTCTGTTCCACCAGCAAAATGGTGGTGCCAGTCTGATTGATCTCCTGCAGAACCCTGAAAATTTCACGGACCAGCACCGGCGCCAATCCCATGGAGGGCTCATCCAACAGCATCATTTTTCCCCGGCTCATTAACGCCCGACCGACTGCCAGCATCTGCTGCTCACCACCGGACAGCGTGCCACCTAATTGTCCACGCCTTTCTTCCAGGCGGGGAAAAATTTCAAAAACACGTTTGTAGTCTTTATCCAGTTCTGATTTGTCTTTTCGGCTCCAGGTGGCCAGTTTCAGGTTTTCCAAAACGGTCAGGTTTCCAAAGATACCACGCCCTTCCGGAACCTGAGCAATTCCCATCCCAACAATTTTGTCGGCAGAAATAGCGTTCAGACTTTTCCCTTGATAGGTGACCGAGCCTTTATAGGGCACCAAACCGGAAATAGCACGCAAAGTAGAAGATTTTCCAGCTCCATTGGCGCCAATTAAAGTGACAATTTCGCCTTCATACACATCGAAGGAGATGCCTTTTACAGCCTTGATATTTCCATAGGAAATCGTTAATTCTTTGACGGATAAGGTGATCTCCGCTGAACTCATAGTTCACCTCCTTCTCCCAGATAGGCTTCAAGAACTTTTGGATTATTCTGAATTTCATGTGGCAGCCCTTCCGCCAGAGTAGCACCAAAATCCAGGACTTTTAAGCGCTCACAAACGCCCATCACCAACCTCATTTGATGTTCAATCAAGATGATGGTTAGTTTAAATTCTTTCCGAATCCAGGTAATAAACTCCATCAATTGCACGATTTCATTAGGGTTCATCCCGGCGGCTGGTTCGTCCAACAATAGAATTTTCGGATGGGTCGCCAGTGCACGAGCAATTTCCAACCGGCGTTGTGACCCATAAGGTAGATTCTTGGCGGCTTCATCCGCTAAATCCTGCAACTTGAACACCGCCAAAAGGTCCATCGAATCATTGGTGATACGGTGCTCCTCTTCTTTGTAACGCCCCATGTGAAACATTCCCTCTAATGGGTTGTAATCAGTTTGCGAATAATGCGCAATGCGTACATTATCCAGCACAGAAAGATCCCTAAAGAGTCGGATGTTCTGGAACGTTCTGGCGATACCCAAAGCGGTGATCTGGTTGGGAGTTTTTCCGACCAATTCAACGCCTTCCATGGTAATACTACCCTTTGAGGCTTTATAGACACCTGTTAT
The DNA here is from genome assembly GCA_034429975.1 of Anaerolineaceae bacterium. Lineage (GTDB taxonomy): Bacteria > Chloroflexota > Anaerolineae > Anaerolineales > Anaerolineaceae > UBA6170. The sequence continues at coordinate 57,167 of DAOUFM010000118.1, forward strand.
CAGGTTGAAGACTGTTGTCTTACCGGCACCATTCGGGCCTATGATGCCCACCAGTTCAAAGGGTTGTAAATCAAGATTAAAGTTGGAGACCGCGCATAGTCCGCCAAAGTAGTGGGTTACTTCTTTAGCCTGCAGCAACATCTTCAGCCTCCTTTTTCTTGCGCCATAACTTGCTGGCAATCAGGTCATATCCGGGGATAAACCAGCGGAATTCCTTCAAGCCCATAATACCCCGTGGCCGGTAAATCATCAGCAATACCAACACCAAGGGCATTAAGACCATCCGCCACATGCCCAACGGGCGTAACACCTCCAGCAAAACCGTAAAAATAACCGCCCCAATCATCGAACCGGCAATCGATCCAATTCCACCCAGGTAGACCATGATGAGAATGTCGGTTGATTTTACGATATCGAACACCCGTGGGCTGATAAATTGGAGGACATGCGCAAACAACGCGCCCCCAATGCCTGCAAAGAAGGAGGAGAGGATAAAGGCCAAAAGTTTGGTTTGTTTCGTATTCACACTCATCAGGTCACTGGCAATTTCATCTTCTCGGATGGACAATACCCCGCGGCCATATTTCGAATAAACAAAATTTCGAATAACTGCAATCGTAATAACGACCCAGATAAATGTCCACGGTAAGGTAGTTAGTTTGGGAATGCCAGGAATACCGCGTGGCCCTCCAATCGCATCAATGTTTTCAATCACAGATTTTACAATCATCAGGAACGCCAGCGTGACAATCGCCAGATAGTCTCCTCTGGTTTTGAAGGAAGGGATGGCGACTACCAACCCGACCAGTGCCGCGCCGAGCCCGCCAGCGACTACAACCAACGGGAATAGCCAGGGAATCAACTTGTCGGGCAAAACAGCCGTTGTAAGCAATGCTGAAACATATGCTCCAACCGCCATAAACCCGGCATGACCAACAGAGAATTCGCCCATAAACCCGTTAATTAAATTTAGGCTGGTCGTCAAAATGATGTTAATTCCAACATAAATTATGATCAGAATTACATACTCATTTAATAATCTAAATTGTGGTATCGCAAAGGATAAGATCAATCCAATACCCAGCAAAATCGGTAATAGCTTGCGATTCGTAGCAATCTTTTCCCATTGCACTTTAAACCGTTCGATCCATGTTTGTAGTTGAGAAGAATTGGTTGTCATGGCTACACCTTCTGTGGTCTTGGTTTTCCAAGGATACCGTACGGGCGAAAGATCAGTAAGATCAACAACAGAGTGAAGGCGACAAAATCGCGATAGGTGGAAGGCAGGAAGGCTGCCACCAAAATTTCCACACCACCCAGGATAAATCCGCCGATCATCGCGCCGCGAATATTACCAATCCCCCCAACCACCGCAGCGATGAAGGCCTTCCACCCGATCAGGATCCCCATATACGGGTCAATGACCGGAAAGGCCAATGCATACATCACCCCGGCTGCACCGCCTAAACTGGTTCCAATTGCAAAAGTTGCAGAGATCACCAGGTTCAATGGCACACCCATCAAGGGGACAATCGTTTTATCCCAGGAGATGGCGCGCATGGCCATTCCTACCATCGTCTTGCGGATAATATAATCCAATATAATCAGCAAGATGATCGAAAGGATGATGATCAACACCTGCAGCGATGAAATGGAAACGCCGCCAACATTCCAGGTTATATTTTTTATTAAGGTGGGGACGTGCTGAGGGTAGGGGGCAAATACGAGCGTAAAATTTTCCAGAAAAATGCCCACTCCCAAAGCGGTAATAATCGCGGATACACGTGGCGCCTGGCGCAAAGGTTTATACGCAAAACGCTCGATCAACACACCCACAATCGCCACACCGATCATCGAAAGCAGCAGGGTAGGAACAAAAGGTAATCCCAGCGCCGTAGCAGCCAGGAAACAGAAAAAAGCTCCCACCATAAACAGATCGCCATGGGCAAAATTGATCATGGTTAAAATTCCATAAACCATGGTGTAACCCAAAGCAATCAACGCATAAATACTACCCAGTTGCAGGGCATTTAGAATTTGTTGAAAAAGATATGTCATTGGATACCCCTGGGAAAAAAATCATCCGCAGGTGGAGATTTCACGCCTGCGGATGTTGATGAGAGAGAATCTACGGGTTCGCGTTTGCAAACCAGACGAATTTATCGCCTTTCACCTGTAGGATCACCGCGCTCTTGATCGGGTCGCCTGAACCTTCTTTGAAGGCCATATTACCGGTTACCCCTTCGAAGTTGGAGATCTTGGTCATACCGTCACGCACCGCTTCGCGATCAATCTTGCCAGCATTTTGCAGAGCCTGCCAGAGTAATCCAAAAGAATCAAACGTCAGAGCAGCAACATCATCCGGTGTAACGCCATATTTAGCGCTATACTCATTGATAAATTTTTTCGCATTTGGTGTAGCGGCATCCGCTGCATAATGAGTGCTGAAATAATAGCCTTCACAATCGGTGCCACACAGTGTGATCAGCTCAGAACTGCCCCAGGAATCGGACCCCAGGAAGGGCACATTGATGCCCAATTGATGCGCCTGTTGAATCTGCAGAGGGACTTCACTGTAATAATTCGGCAGGAAAATAACTTCCGGCCCGGCTTCTTTAATTTTGGTTAACTGAGCAGTGAAGTTCTTGTCGCCGGTGGTATAGGTCTCATAAGCCACGACTTTTCCACCATTCTCTTCATAAGTTTCTTTAAAGAATTCTGCAATTCCTTTGTTGTATTCTGAAGCAACATCAAACAAAACAGCAGCTTTTGTAGTTTTCAAATTATCCAGCGCAAATTTCGCAACCACACGTCCCTGGAAAGGATCAATAAAAGCCGCCCGGAACACGTATTTCTTGGGTTCATCAGTCTTGGCATCCAGGGTGGTCTTTGGGCTGGTTGACCAGGGGCTGATCAATACCACCTTTGAGCTTTCTGCTACTTCCGAAGCTGGGATGGCATAACGGCTGGCATTTGGCCCAATGATGGCAACGACGTTTTGTTGCGTGATCAGTTTTTGGGCTGCCGAAGCAGATTGATCAGCTTTGCCAGCATTATCTTCGATATATAACTCGACTTTATATTTCTTGCCGCCAACTTCCAGCCCGCCAGCATCATTGATTTCCTGAACCGCCATTTCTGCTGCATTCTTACAGGAAGCACCCACCGCTGGGATATCACCGGTTAATTCAGCAATGACACCCACTTTGATGGTTTGCGCCTGGCCACCTGACTGGCCACATGCGCTTAATACCATACTTAAAATCAAAACCACGCCTAATAATAAGGCTATCTTTTTCATTTCTTATTCCTCCGTGAATTATTCAATTAGGGATTGGGTTGAGTAACAAAATAAAAATTGAGTTGGGGAAAGATATATCTACCGGAAGCAATCACCTCCATTCAATATAACCTAGTCTATCTTTTTATATTACAGAAGTTATTTACTAATGTCAACTAGAAATTTGACATTATTTCTATCAGATTCATCAAGAATAGGATATAGCTAAAAGCTATCAGGGGAAAGTAAAAAAGAAAAAGTCTGCCCCTCTAATTTTTATTAGAGGGGCTTTGAAAAAGAGTAGGAAAAGATTGTTTGTAAATTAGCCTTGATAATTAAAAATTAAATAAATATTTTTCTTTATTAAATCTTAATTTTTAACTTTCTGGTTTTCGGATGAATCTTGTTGGCCTTGTTCAAGACTTGCTTTGAGAAAAACTTCTTTTGCCAATTGTAATCTTTCTTTTCCTTCAGTATTAATTCCAGCATTTTCTGCAGTAACTCGCCATAACTCTTCAGGATAAGCTAAGCTTAAACTGTAACTCCTCTCATAGTTTTCAAAGAAATCTCTCAAAAAATTGAAATCTTCATCAGAAATTATTTCTTTCTTCATTTCAACAACAAGATCATGGATTTCATTGGCGACTTGAATTAATTCTCTCTTTATGGATCTCTTCATTATATAAAAAGCTCCTGCGGCAGCAAATTTGCTGCTAAATCAGGTAAATCCCACCAACTTTTATCAAGGATTTCTGAATTCCCATTTTCAGGAACCTCATTTTCAACAAATAAAACTTGCCAGGGATTGATTTGCATAGGATTATTTGTCTGGTTACTCACTAAAGTAGTAAGGATTTCATGAACAATATTCTGTTTATCTTCTCCACTGCGAATTAGAATACTCGACAATTCAAGTATCGGATTGGATAGAGAGGTATCATCATCTAATTCGCCACTGAATGACGCACCATTCAGGTTTCTTGATAGAACAATGGCAGGTGCTGTTTTTGTAAATAAGCAAAAAGTTCTAAGTAAGGAAGAATAAAACTGAAAGCATAATTGTGAGGAATAAGCATCTTCTGATAATTCGTTTTCATTGTGGTTATGGATACTGGTATTAATAATTAAAGTATCCTGCTCCCAGAAGATATCAAGATTTCCAATGATGAAATCATTAGCCAGTTCTGTATCTCGTATTTCTTGTTGAGGAGCTCCTTTTTCAAAAACAAACTGATTTCTAAGATTTCTTTCCCTCTCAGAAAAAGAATTGTTATTAACTTCATCACCAGCAGGGTAGTATTTGATTAAAAAGTTTGCAACATTCTCGAGTTGAGATGGGAGTGAAAACAAATCAAAAACACCTGAAAAATTATGTAGCCAAAAATACCAACCTCTGTTTTTGGTAAGTCCACTCACCATTCTAAATCCAATTTGATCCCTAATTTTTTCATTAAAAATTGAATACAAAATGATATTATTTATTTTAGAAAGTATCTTATTGTTTTTATCCATCGCAATCCTATTTTTGTTTTATGCCTACAGAGGATGAAGCTCCTCTATAGGCATAATATCCGGATCTATCGGCTTTAACTACCCAAAAACAATCGTGTCACCATTTCCAAGATAATCAGCACACTTTGAACCAAACGAAGCGGTCCCTTTTATAACCGGGTAACCAGCCTCAACGAATTTGTGAGCGGTCAGGTTGCCTGTACAATGGTTACAGCCAATTTTCTGGAAGCCATATTCTTTCAACCCAAACACTAAATCATCATAGCGTGGGTCCCAATCTTCAAATGGCGATATATGTAGTCCACCATATACACCATAGGGGCGATCACCACCCTTGATCGTCGAATAACAGGCTTCAGCCATTTGTAAAATACCCTGATGGCAACAGCCTGTCACTTGAACGATACCATGATCTTTTACATTGAAAAACAGAGATTGCTCTCCAAATACACGGCAAATTATTCCTACCGGGAAATAATAGCCGGCAGTTCCAGGAATTTGCTTTCCATTTTTATCGTGGACCGGGAAAAGATGGAATTTTTTTGATTGGGTTTCATATAACTTTCCTTTAAACCCAGATTGTTTAATAAATTCTTTTCCTTCGGGATAATAATCTCCTCCAATGTACATATCAATATCATTCTTATATTTCATTGTTGCAGGTAAGCCCCAAAAATGATCAAAGTGCTCATGGCTCACGAAAAGATTATCGATTTCTCCGTTTTTAAGCATTTTGTCAACGCCTGTTTCCTGGAAGCGTTTATCAGTCCAATCAAAATTCCAGCCTGTATCCAAGAGAATGAATTTTCGATCTCCATCTAGCAATTCTATATCTAAGAGAGCTGCAAATCCTCCTGCATTGTCTACATTCAAATCTCCGCGGGGATTACCTGGTTTCCCAGCTGGTGGCCATGGATATTCCCACTGATTGACTAACAACCCACCCATGTCAGCAAAATCTTTTGTGAGCGTCGCATTATCAAACCAGCTTGTTTCACTAATACAAGTAATGGTTAGCTTTTTAATTTCTCCAATATCTATATCACCCTTTTTTCTTTCCTCTAAAAATCTTTTTCGCCAGGGAGAAACAGAAAATGCACCCATTGTTCCGACAAATCCGCCTACAGCGCCAACCCCCATCCATTGTAAGAAATTCCTTCTTGAAACTTCACCCTCATTCTTTTCATCAATAAGGATCTGATCATTTTTTTCTTTATTTTCCATTTTTTTCCTCCAATCTTCATTCAACTCTAGGGAAAAATTTTCCAATTAGGAATAACCAGGAGAAAGAAAGCAAAGAATAAAATAGCGCCAAGGATTACTCCTACAATAACCCCTTTCCAGTTTACTTTAGATGTTTCCATTATTTTTCCTCCACAATAGCAACCTTAATTTTTTTAAATCCAGGCCAGTTATCCATAAACCAATGATGGATCAACATCATGTTAATAAACCAAATGGTTGGCACCATCGGATATTGCATCGCATGCGCCATTTCCTGTTGTACACCCAGGTATAAATGCCCTGTTTTGTAGTAAAAGACATATACAGCAATTCCTAGAATAAATGTTACAACGGTTCTAATTGTCCAATTAACCGGTTTGCTGAATTTTTTCGGCCAGTTTCCACAATAAAAAGTAATAAACATTGCCGGCAACAAGAAAAACACCATTGTTTCCCCAACATGTAACCAGCGCCAACCTGGGTCAGCCATATAACGATCACCCAAAATAGCTGGCCCAAACGCTAATTCCTGCGCAAAATAAATTCCGAAGGCAAAGGCAAAGGCAATAACGATAATCCCGAAAAAGGTAACCAATCCCCTCAGCCCGGTACGTTTTATTTCTGAGAAGGGCCATCTTTCCCAGATAGTTTCGACCAACCAAACGACAACCGTACAACACATGATCCAGGCAATATGAAAATTCCCACTAACAGTTCCGGCAATATTCATCCACCAAGGAGGAGTAACTGCTGCAAAATATTGCCAGGGGAAATAAATAATTCCCATATGTGAATGCATAGTTGCCAGATAAATCATTGTGGCAATGAAAAAAGTAACTACCAGAACGGTAATTCCAAGAGCAGGTTGTTTCAATTTATCCCAGGGGCGGTTTTCAAATGCGACTGGCCATGCAGGGCTTAACCAAGAAGCCAAGGCAGCAAACATCAAACAAGCCAACGAGGCATATTCCATTGCAAAAAATTCGGTAATGCCTAATTCTGCCACCATTCGAGATGGGCTAAAATACGTGATTGCAAAATTACCCAAGAAACCAAAGAAAAAACCTCGAATCAGAATGAGCAAAATTCCGGTCATTACCAGCGTCAAAACGATCCCTTTGATGATCGGATGAGTCCTTTCTAACCAGCTTCGCTTGAATGGCCAATAATGGAAAAGATAAACCATCCAGATAGCTATAATTAGAATCCAGCGGGTGTACATATATCCAACCTGAGGTGTGTATAAACGCAGAACACCTCGCGGGTCCATAAAGATCCACCAGGTTACATAAAAAATAGCAGCCACAAACAAAAAACTCACAACCTGAGGCCATGGTGATCGCCAACGCCCGACCAGCTTTCGCTCTTCGAGATAGCCAGTACCAAAAGTCTCTTCAGATACAGAGGTTTCTTTTGCGCCGAGGGCAATATCGGCTGTACTCATAACAACTCTCCTTTCAAAAATTATTGGGGGGATTCCTGCTTTGAGAATTAGCAGTGCTTATCATGATTGTAACACTAATAAAATATAATACAACTAATAAATTAGTTATGTCCTAAATATAATGATATTATTCACATAATATAATATGTGTTAAAATACATTTAAAGGTTGATAAAAACGCTTTTCTTATTCAATAAAAAAAACCGAAAGGATAATTTTTACGTATAATCGAAATTCATAAACAGCTGACTTTAAGAAAAAGTAAAGCTTTTTGTTACTCTTACTTCACTTTTTTCTGCCTGAGTTCCAGCTGGAAAGGGTAAAATACGAAAGTTACTCAAATTCGTCATTTTTTAGCATTGTTGCTTCGATTTAATGTTACACTAACTGAAAAAAGATGAAATAATAGCAGCATTACAATCAAACAGAGTAAGAACATCGAGGAATAATGACAGAAATCTCAACCACCTCAGGAAATGATCAACTTAATCACGAACAAGAAGTCGATATTGGAAATCGCATTCGCGATCTCCGAATTGATCGAGGTTTAACAATAAAAGAATTAGCTGCTTTGAGTGAACTTTCCGTCAACGCTTTAAGCCTGATTGAAAATGGGAAAACATCGCCTTCTATTAATACCATGCGGCAAATAGGAAAAGCCCTGAAAGTGCCGATGACAAAATTTTTTGAACCACAAAGGGAAGAAAAAAAAGTGGTTTACATTCCAAAAAATCAGCGTAATTCCGTGTTTGCCAAAGTAGCGGAATTTTCGTATTTAAGTAAAGATTTAGTTGGAAAAGGATTCGATGTTCTCATCGTCTCAACTCCACCATTATCAGACAGTGGACCAATACCAATTAATCACAGCGGCTATGAGTTTGTTTTTTGTCTGATAGGAAAAATTTTGTATTCAGTTGAAAATGAACATTTCTTGCTTGAACCTGGCGATAGTGTTGCTTTTATTGCATCTTTGAACCATCAATGGAAGAACCTTGACACGACTGAATCTAAATATTTATTAGTGATGGTAAGTACTGAAACTGAACCTGCGTTAATTGCAATCAATGAACACTTTCCTGACAAACACTAAGTTAATAATTCTTTATATTAACTTTTTCAACCTACAAAATAGTATAATGGGTAAGCATTCATCTCTATTTTCCTGGGGATCATCTACTACGTTTGAACTCCGCAAAAGAGAAATCCAAACCTGACTGATTTATTGACTTGTCAGAAAACCAAACCTATCCGAGGCTGACAAAGGAGATTACATCGTATGGAAGAAACAAGAGAAAGTAACCTGACAAACGAGAATAATCGCTACGCTCGTTTTCGTCCGGTTTTATCCAAACGCTGGTTACTCATCATCGCCGGCTGCATGTGGTCAGCAGTTGGTATTATGCTGATGACCTACGCGATCGTGTGGCTGACCAGGGAGCTTTCCATTAGCTCAATTCTGCTGGGTCTTCTTGGCGTGGCTCTTTCGATAGCGATGTTTCGTTTCATTTTTAAGAAAATTGCCAATAAAAATGTAGATCGCATCCTCTCGCTAGATGACAAAGCCTGTCTTTTTTCCTTCCAGCCCTGGACCAGTTATTTGATCATCGTCTTTATGATGACACTTGGAATTATCCTGAAAAACTCTGCCATCCCCAAACCTTACCTGGCCGTCGTCTACATGACCATCGGCAGTGCCCTCTTTCAAGCCAGCATCACCTATTACACGCACTTTGCTGTGTACCAAAGTTCAGGCGTTTCTTAAGAATCAGGCAGATCTTAATATCTCATCCCAACCCACACCACCCCCTAATCATCTCCCATTATAAAATCTAACAAAATTCTTCCTGAATGATAAATTTAGCTGCAAATAACGATCTTTATCATATTGACTTCAATCCAACGAGGTGATAACCTAATACATAAGGCTAACGGAAGAGTTTATGAAAATTCTGGTAAAGCATTTTCTCTCCTTCTAAGCGGACACGTCCGATGTGTCCGCTTATATTTTAAGGGCTCAACCGCTGACCAAATCTCAAGCTTACAGGAGAAATAAATGGCTTCTTCAACCAATGCATTTGAAATGGCACAAGCCCAGTTCGATCATGTTGCTGAGTTGCTGCAATTAGACCCGGATGTGCGCGAGATCCTGCGCTGGCCTTTGCGCGAATTTCAATTCCGCATCCCGGTGCGGATGGATGATGGCAGTATCCGCGTTTTTCAGGGTTTTCGCGTTCAGCACAATGACTCCCGCGGACCAAATAAAGGCGGTATTCGTTTTCATCCGGCAGAAACGATCGATACTGTACGGGCGCTGGCAACCTGGATGACGTGGAAATGTGCCGTGGTCGATATCCCGCTGGGCGGTGGCAAGGGTGGTGTGGTGGTTGACCCTGCTACGCTTTCTACAGCCGAGAAAGAACGCCTGGTGCGTGGGTATATTCAGCAGCTCTGGAGAAATATCGGCCCCCGCCAGGACGTGCCGGCGCCAGATGTGGGCACCACGCCGCAAATGATGGGCTGGATGATGGATGAATACTCCAAATTAACCGGTCAATATACCCCCGGCGTCATCACCGGCAAACCGGTCGGTAATGGCGGGTCGCTTGGTCGTACCGAAGCCACCGGTTTTGGCGTAATCTACACCGTCAGGGAAGCGCTCAAACATCTCAAATTAGATCCCACAAAATGTACCGCCGCTATTCAGGGCTTTGGCAATGTCGCTCAATATGCAGCCATTGGATTTATTGAATTCCTGGGTGGCAAGGTGATCTGCGTTTCCTATTGGGATCGTGAAGATCGTGCTTCTTACACTGTCAGCAAAGCTGATGGAATTGATCCGCATTTCTTAAGAGCCATCACCGACCAGTATGGCACCATCGATAAAGCCAAAGCCAGAGAAGCAGGCTATGTGATTGAAGATGGCGACGCCTGGATCTCCAAGGAAGTGGATGTTATCATCCCCGCTGCGTTGGAAGGCCAGATTAACGCCGACAGCGTTAAGAAGATACATGCCAGTGTAAAAATAATTGCCGAAGGCGCCAATGGCCCCACCACCCCTGATGCAGACAAGGTCATTCAGGAGAAAGGCATTTTCCTGGTGCCCGACTTTTTATGCAATGCCGGCGGTGTGACCGTCTCTTACTTTGAAGGCGTGCAAAACGATATGAACTTCTACTGGGGCAAAGAAGAAGTGCTCGAAAAAGAAGATCAGAAAATGACCTCTGCTTTCCAGGCTGTGCTCGAAATGTCATTGAAAGAAGATGTCTACATGCGCGACGCAGCTTACATGGTCGCCATTGCCCGGGTGGTGAAAGCCATGGGGCTGCGCGGCTGGATATAAACTGAATTTTCAAGTCAACCTAAAGGCTGACACGAAAAACGGTCAGCCTTTATTTTTTGCTTATGGACAAAAAACGGCGCAAGTTAACCCCACCGGAAGCGGTCATGGCGATTCCAGCACCAATCGCCAGCCCAATAGGGTGTTCTTTAAAATAGGAAGCATCCAGAAAAAATGTGAGAAACAAGAGGATGCCATGCAGATAGAATTGAGGGCTTTTAGTCATAAAGGCGATAAAGAAGCAAATTAACGGGCTGATGATGGTAGCCATAGAATAGACCATTGCAAGATTGTCAGAACGCCTGCCCAAATCACCACCAAACCCAGGGCAATCTCCCAGATACCATCACCCATGAATTTCAGAACCAGGTCTGTCCGCACAACCGTTTTCTTTTGTTTTTTTGCCATGAATTACCTCTTTTAATGGGATAAATCCATCATAGCGGAACTGCGGATACCTGTCAATTAAAGGATCAATTGTCTTTGAATAGCGATTGAAACTGCAGCAACGCGACTTTCCACCCCTAGTTTTGTGAAGATATTGCCAATATGATATTTGACAGTCGAAGCGCTGATCAATAACTTCCCGGCAATTTCATTGTTGGATAGACCATTAATAATAAACTTGAGCACATCCCGTTCTCGTTCGGTTAAATCTTCTAGCGGCAGGAGCGGATATTCATTTGAGTCAGAAAAAACTTTGCTCACTTCAGGTGCAATCATCATGCGGCCGGCGATTGCCGATCGAATTGCCTGCGCCAGTTCCCTGGACTGCACATTCTTCATCAGATAACCGTTTGCCCCAGCCTGTAAAGCGCCTTGTAATAAAGCATCATCCAGATAACTGGTCAGAGCGATCATAGTTATTTTTGGTTGTTTCTGGCGAATAGCCCGAATGGCAGCCAACCCTCCTATTCCGGGCATTTTCAAATCCATGAGAAGAACATCCGGCTGCAATGCCACCGTTTTCTCAATCGCTTCCTCGCCACTGGATGCCTCACCAATCAATTCAAAATCTTCAATGGTCATTAAAAAAGCACTCAATCCACTGAGAACTACAGCATGGTCGTCCACAATCAAAATTTTAATTTTTTTAGCCGCTTTCATTTACCCTCTGCGCGTTATTTATTTACCTTCAATTAAATTCAATGCCAGGTGCTGAGTTTTTATCATGGCTGTTTGGAAAGCCTTTTCTTTCATTTGCATTACCACCACCTTCGCATCGATAAACTCCATACCCAATGCTTTCGCTACTGAGATACGGTGATGACCATCCCGCACAAAATAATAAATTCCAAGCTGAACCAGTTCGACTGCTGGAACATGGTCTCCTCGTAAAAATAAATCTGAAATACATAACCAGCGCTGATGGTTGCGTTCAGACTTTGGGGCAAAATTATCATCATAATCCTGACAACGGTTTTCTGATCCAATCACCAGGCGCAAAGGAATAGCATGCACGCCGATTTCAACCATGTTTACCGCGGTACCCTCTTGAACAAATGCAGTGAGCGGGAACAGTTCACAGGGTTTTCTTAGCAAGTTTTTGAAAAATCGGTGAAAAAAGCCTTTTAAACGCATGCGATTGTACAGGGCAAAAGATTGTTCTCGGATCATAATCGAACGCGAGGGTTCACCCCATTCGACCTCATGCCGGAAATATGTGCGGTTATCCATCGTATTTCTTGTTTTCATCGTTTAGATTTTTCCTTTTCTCACTCTGAAGAATACAATAGTTAACCACACGAGTCACCCATAAACCTGCCAGTTATCTCTAAGACAGGCGATGGATATTTTTCCTCGCCTTTTGACCAGCAGAAACTTTCTTCAGGAAAAAAGATTCGCAATTCGATCGGAAATCATTACAATTAGTAGAAATAACCAGAATTGTCGTGAAATAAGCTTTTTTTTACAAAAATCACCAATAAATACCTGCAGCTAACAAAAATGTGAAGCTTTTTTGTTATTTATTTATTTCCAAATTGTTTTTTTCATATATACTATAATCAAGTTCTATGTTTCGCTGTGAGGTTTTTGGTTTGCCAGGTATCAAGGAGTGATCTATGAAAAATACTGTCCTGAATTTGCTAACGGTTCTGGTTTTGGTGGCGATTGCGGTTTTCTGTCTTATTCTCGCTGTCTTATTTATCAACCCGAATTCACCCATTAACCCATTCCCACCAGGCAAGCTACCAGAATTGTTGGTATTACCAACTGCCACGGCAACTGAAAGACAACTCCCCACCTTCGAAGATTTGCCAGATGTTTTTCCTCCTACATCCACCCAAGCGATTGCACAATTACCAACCCTAAGACCCTCATCAACTCCATTACCTACCTTTACCTCCTTTGTTTTACCCAGTGCAACCCCATCCAATACCCCCACCAAAACACCGACCGAAACTCCGGAAGCAACCGCTACCAGCGAGCTTTATCAGTGTTCCATTATTTTCTCGCAACCCAATGGCGCAACTTTTCCTCCCGGGGGTGATTTTGATGGAAAATGGAACCTACGCAACACCGGCACCCAGCAATGGAGTGATGAATTTGATTGGGTATTCGTCAGCGGGGATCGTTTCCAGGTCTCAGCGGATGTGGTTGACCTCAACCAATACATCAACCCCGGCAATGATGTCACCTTTATTGTCGATATGATTGCACCCAAACAACCTGGAACTTACAAAGCCAAATGGGCTTTACGTACCAATCAGGGTTTGTTTTTCTGTGAATCAGAAATCACTCTGACCGTAAGATAAGTAGATGACAAAAAGGGCTGCAAAATCAGCCCTTTTTTATTTAATAATCCTCCGGTTGATTAGAGGAACTTATTTTTCCTGCCAGCTTTGAGTGTACCAGGTCAGGTACTCTCCGATATGGCTTGTCCAATAATCAGCCGTATGCCCTCCAGGGTTTACTGAATATTCCAGTGGAACCTGGTTTTGCTGTAAATATAAAACGAAGGGTTCGCTAAACTTCCGATAGGGATCCATCTCACCAATATCGAACCAAAATTGCGGGAGGCTGTTCGTATCCTTTTGCAGCCATTCTTTTACTCTGTTCATATCTCCGGAAAAAGTGGTAAAACTGTGACCGCCAATCTTCTCAAAAGCATCCGGGTAAGCGAACCCAACCCTGACTGCCCAATTTCCACCTCTGGATAATCCTCCCAGAGCACGGTATTGGCGTTCCAGCCGAAAATTATATTGCCTGATTAACTGCGGCACCAAATCATCCACCAATGCCTGGTCATAGCGGGAGGTGTAGGAGTCCTGCAGATATAAACGTTCAAACGGCATGATAATCGCCAGCGGTTCAATCTTTTTTGCAGTGATCCACTGGTCTGCTAAATCGGTCAGCCCCAGTTTGATCCACTGATCCTGGACGCCATTTTGACCATGCAGCATGATCAAAAATGGGTAACCCACCTCTCTTTTTGAGTTATAACAGGGAGGTAAATACACATTTGCTTTAATGGATTCAGCCAATATTTCAGAATAAAATTTTTCTTCATGGATAGTGCCTGTGGTTTCCAGGCAGGGGATTTCAGCAGCAGTTGGAGATGGCAAGATCACGGTTGGAGAAGGCGTTTTTGTCGCAGTTCGAACGAGTGTTGGGAGGATGATTTCAGTTCGCGAGATGACAACTGTTGGGATAATGACATGATCAGAGATGTTGTTTTCAGGGGTCTGCATTGGGGTCAGTTGACAGCCACTCACAAGAATTCCTGAAATAGCAGCCGCAATAAAAAAGAGAAAAATTCCCCATTTGTATCTTGACGATTTCATCTTGTTGCGATTATACTCTGTTTGCTCGGGGTGTAGCGCAGTTGGATAGCGTACCGCGTTTGGGACGCGGGGGTCGGCGGTTCAAGTCCGCCCACCCCGACAGGAAAACAGTCTTTCGGCTGTTTTTTTAATCAGTCTGTTTTCTTTTTTTTATTATTTATCCTTTCCATGATAAAATTTGAATTTGAGAATCATATTTAAATGAGGTGATCAGAAATTATGGCTAAAATTAAATACGATGGAATATTGGAAGCAGTGCATCTGGACGCGGATGGTCAAGTAGAAATCGCTCGTATTTATGAAAAGAGAGGCGCTGTTTTTTCTGATCGTTTCCTGGTAAGTCGCGATGAGTTAATCAAACGCATTAACAAAGGCCAGAAATTTCTGCTAGGCACCCGCATACCCAAAACTGGATCGGTGTTCAATACCAGCGAGCCGGTGCGCGTGGCCTCAGTAGATGGCAAAGAGAACCTGCAGGTAGGGGAAGGGGATGCCAAAGGGGATCTGTTGACAAACGTTCCTCGTTTTTAATGTCCGAGTTTTTTCTGTCGATTATTATTCCAGCACATAATGAAGAAGAACGTTTACCACCTTCTTTAGAATTGGTGGCTGATTTTGTTCAGCAGCAATCCTATCCAATTGAAGTGATTGTGGTGGAGAATGGCAGCAGTGACCAGACCCTGCAAGTTGCTCAATCCTTTCAGCAAAAAATGCCTTTTTTACGAGTAATAAGCGAGCAGCAAAGCGGCAAGGGATTGGCAGTCAAAAGCGGTATGTTAGCTGCCAGAGGAACTTATCGCATCTTTTGTGATGCTGATTTTTCCATGCCGGTCAGCGAAATCAGCAAATTCATACCAGCAGAAAATGAATCTTATGATATTGCGATTGCCTCCCGGGAGTTACCTGGTTCCCGACGAGTGGATGAACCGGAGTTCCGCCATTTAATTGGGCGGGTTTTTAATGCGTTGGTTCGTTATTCTTTACTACCCGGCTTGCATGACACTCAGTGCGGTTTCAAGGCCTTTCGAGGTGCAATCGTACCGCATCTTTTTAACCTGCAGACCATGTCTGGCTGGTCATTTGACGCGGAATTGCTCTTTATTGCCCAGCGCTTCCAATATAAAATCATCGAAGTGCCTATCACCTGGCATTACAAGCCGGGTACCCGTTTACATATTTTTAAAGATTCCATCCAGATGGCATCCGACCTGTTTACGATCCGGCGTAACGCCCGGCAAGGATTGTATGACCAGAAGAACCAGGCCAGTCATTGAGATACCGGCGGCGCCCAATTTAGAGTATGAGTGCCAGCTTTGGGATCGAGGGGTACAAATGGTGGCTGGTGTGGATGAAGCCGGGAGAGGAGCCTGGGCTGGGCCGGTCGTGGCAGCAATGGTCATCTTCCCTAATGAGAATAATCTCGCACAGGTTCTGTTCGGTGTCCGCGACTCGAAGCAAATAAACGCTGAAAAACGAGCTTATTGGGCCGGTATCATTCAGGAACAAGCTCTCGCCTGGGGTGTTGGTTTTTCGGATCATAGCGAGATCGACCAGATAGGGATTTTACCAGCCACGCGCCTGGCTATGCAGCGGGCACTGGAGCGATTAACCATCCCGGCACAGCATCTCTTAATCGATGCGGTTGTTCTCCCCAAAAACACCGTTCCACAAACTGCTCTGATCAAGGGCGACCAACGCAGTCTGAGCATCGCAGCTGCTTCCATCCTGGCAAAAACCACCCGGGATGCTTTTATGCAGCAAGAAGAAACCAGCTATCCAGGCTACGGCTTTACCCGCCATAAAGGCTACGGCACCCGCTTCCATCAGGCAGCGCTCAAAGAGCTTGGACCGTGCCCAATTCACCGCATGAGCTTTCGACCGCTGCGTGAGCAATCCTGAAGGATTATTCTTTGGGTTCTGCTGGGTTAGCGCCAATAAATGTTCCATGGGGAATGATCGTGTTTTTCGGAATTACGACAATCCCATCCCGCACTGAAAATAAGGTCTCATCCATTTCAGTGCCCCTTGGAAATGGTCGGATTGTCACACCCCGTCCTATGCGCACGTTCTTATCCAGAATGGCTCCTTCAATATAAGAACCATTCCCGACTCCAATTGGAATTTCAAAATCAAGCATACCTGGCAGGTAATCCTCACGATTACAGGAAGAAGTGCGATCATAATAATCAGCGCCCATCATAATTGTGTCAATAATCTGCACCCCGGAACGAATTTGAGAACGCAGCCCAATGACCGAGTGGCGTATTTCAGCATGGTTGATACAACAGCCGTCCGTCAATAACACACTCTCTAATTGACTATCTTCTATGGTAGAGCCCGGTAAAAAGCGTGGGTGCGAATAAATGGGGCTTTTCTGATCAAAGAAATTAAAAGGTGAATTTGGTCCGGTTAACAGCAAATTGGTGTCATAAAAAGAACGAATCGTTCCAATATCTTCCCAGTAACCATCAAAATCAAATCCATACACGCGTTTATGGTCGATTGCTCCCGGAATAACATGTTTTCCAAAATCATCCATGCTGAAATTATCCAGCATTTCACATAAAACATCTGTGTTGAACATGTAAATTCCCATCGAGCCCAAAAAAGGCCGGGCTTCGTCATCACGACTCACCAGATCTGCCAGCACCTCCGGATCAGTCGGTTTTTCGGCAAAACGTGTGATTTCAAAGTTCTCATCCCGTTTTAAAATCCCAAAGCGATCGGTTTCATTTTTCCGGATAGGCTGCACTGCGATGGTAATTTCAGCATTTTTCTCCCAGTGGAAACGCGCCATTTCCTCATAGTCCATACGGTAAAGATGATCACCCGCCAGAATTAAAACGTAAGGAGTACGGGCTGATTTGATCTCATATATTTGTTTTCTGACTGCGTCTGCGGTTCCTTGATACCAATCTTCGGTGTAAACCGTCTGCTCTGCTGCCCAAATCTGCACCCAGCCGGTGTGGAAAGCATCAAACTGGTAGGTGGCGGTGATGTGGCGATGTAAAGAGACCGAATTGAATTGGGTTAAAACTGCCATTTTATAGATGCCAGAATTAATACAATTGCTGATGGGAATATCAATCAAACGATATTTACCGGCAATTGGCACCGCCGGTTTGGAACGCATCGAGGTTAACGGCTGTAATCGAGAACCGCGACCTCCTCCCAGTATCACCGCTAAAATCTGATTCATCGTTGGCATATCAACCTCCAGCACAATTCTCATTTAATTATAGATGAGCGAATAGAACTAGTCCAGATGTTGTTTCATCTCCTCTCATCGATTCAATTGTCTTATTTCAGAGGATGATAAAATAAAACCAGTTCTCTCTCTTTCATTACTCAAAAATTAATGACCTCATGACCCGCCCCCTAAAACCTGATCAGATACTGACCCCGCTGGGGATTGGATTAACGCTTTCTTTACTGGGAGATTCCACCCTTTACACCGTACTGCCATCCCCGGATATTGCCAGTCAGGTTGGATTGAGTCTGGGAATGGTCGGTTTTCTCCTCGGCATCAATCGTCTGGTGCGCTTGCTCTTTAATAGTATCGCCGGCTGGATCTATGATCGCCTGCCCCGCCGCCCATTAATGCTCATTTCTCTGGCAACTGCCACTCTCTCAACTACTTTTTATGCCTTTGGATCCGGACCCTTCGTGTTGACAATTGGCCGAATTTTGTGGGGTATATCCTGGGCGGGTATGTGGATCGGAGCCAACAGCATTGCCCTGGATATTTCGAATGATTTGAATCGCGGCAGCATCAATGGGAAGTTGCAAATGTGGTACTTCATCGGCATCGCTATTTCGTCCTTTTGTGGAGGGCTCTTTACAGATCTTTTCGCTTTTCGCGGTGGTATGTGGGTCAGTGCATTTTTTGCCGCTTGCGGATGGCTGATCTGGTTACGATTTTTACCAGAAACCCGTTATTTAAAGGAAAGAACGTTTGATCCTTCTTTAAAGGAAGAAAGCAAACAGAAAACCAACTTTCCCTGGAAATTAACCATCGCCTGTGGAATCCCATTTTTTATCATTCGTGTCGTATTTATCGGTATTTTAGGCGCCACCACAATTTTATGGTTATCACAATTTATGGCAGATGGTAGTTTACTCCTGGGCGATACCATCCTGCCGCTGGCTACTTTGAGTGGCACCTTTATTGCTGTACGCCTCGTTATCAGCGTCCTTAGCGCTCCTCCGGTTGGTTGGGTTTCTGACAAACTTAATCGCCGTTGGGCGGTTTTAGTAGTGCTCTTTTTGCTTTTTGGATCTGGAGGCTTTATCATTCTGGCATCCCAAAATATTTGGGTGTCAATACTTGGGGTGATCACTTCAGCTATCGCGGGCGGGAGTATCCCGGGGATTATAACTGCAATTATTGGTGATCAAATCCCGCAGGATCACCAAAGCCGTGTGTTGGGGTTTGTTTTTTCTTTTGGTGATCTGGGTTCAGCCATCGGACCGGCGTTGGCGCTCAGTTTGATGGGCGTCATCAGTCTTCCTGCATTATTTCTTGGCTGTGCACTTTTGCTCGCTTTAACAGGTGGCTTGCTATTGATTCCAGCACTTTTTGAACATCGAAAAACAATTTTAAACGAAAAACGACTTGCATAAGAAAATGTACAGGTCGTTCAGAGTTTAGTAAACAGTATTCAGGCGATTTCCAGCGGTTTTTGATTTACCTGCTGGCTCACTTTAACAGGGATGGATTCCATCAGTGCTTTTTCTGTAAAGCACATTTGTCTTGAAACCTTGATCAGATCCGCTATTTTGGTTTCTTCTTCTTCCGAGTCGATCAGAATTTCAATTTCGAAGCCATCACAAAAACCTTCAGCATCACCTTTTAAAACCGAGCCCTGTTCATGGAAATGAGCCGTCACATTCACCCGTTCATTTCGGATATTCAGCTTTCTTTTAGCCGCAACCTGCGACACATGGGAGATCAGTCAAAGCGCCATCCCGGCAACGAAATACGAAAGCGGGGTTGGTGCTGTGCCTTCTCCACCCGGCATATAAGAACCCTCGTCGCTAATAAAAGCGTACATGCGTCCGGTTTCCGGTTGCCCGGCCAATACCTGTTTTCTCCATTTTTCGATGGATGAAGCTTCAGCGCGAACTTCGATCCCTCTAAAACCAGTGGGAGTTTTATTGTCTGTCATGATGATTCCTTTCATCCTGAATTTTTATCAGTATAGCACGGATAAAAAGAAGAAAGAATTTAATACCATGCCAATATCAACATCAGGCTTTCATTAACCGCATGCCATTTAAGATGACAATCAAGACGGATGCCTGATGGATTAACATTCCACCAGCCATATGAACCTCTCGCAGTAAGACGCCTGCCAGCAAAGCCGCTACTGTAACAAGGGCAATGAATACATTCTGGTGGATATTTCTTAAAACCGCCTTCGATAAAGAGATGGCCTGGGGAATTTTCCGTAAATCATCCGCCATCAAGGCGATGTCGGCGGTTTCGATCGCAATCCCGGAACCAGCCGCTCCCATAGCTATCCCGATATCCGCAGAAGCCAGGGCGGGGGCATCATTAATTCCATCCCCAACCATCGCCACAACCTTATGTTCCTTTTTAAGTTGTTGAATGATTTCTAGTTTGTTTTCGGGCAACAGGTTGGCATACACATGCTCAATCCCGGCTTGTCTGGCGACCGCCTGGGCAGTCACCTCATCATCTCCTGTCAGCATGACAATTTTCTGCAATCCGATGTGCTTCAATTCCGTGATCATTTCAGGCGACTTCCGGCGAATAGAGTCAGCAATCCCAAAAATGCCGATGATATTCTGATCCTTTGCGACCAAGACAGCGGTTTTCCCATCGGATTTCAGAATATTCAGCGCCTGTTGAACAGGTTCCGAGCAATAAATGCCCGCGTCTCCCATCAATTCTTCCGTACCAATGCGGATACGGATTCCCTGATATTGGGTTGACACTCCCTTACCGAGCAACAACTGAAATTCATCCGGTTCGGGGATTTCACCCAGACGATTGGCAGCTTCCATGATGGGTTTTGCAAGCGGATGCTCAGAATGAATTTCAGCAATCCCAGCCCAATATAAGATTGATTTCTGATCCTCGGACCAGGCATCATTATTGTTATCTGCATTACTATCCGATAGGCTGACCTCAGTCGAGTTTTCAACCACCAGAATATCGGTTAGACGAGGTTTCCCCTCCGTCAAGGTTCCGGTTTTATCTAGGGCAATTGCCTGAATTTTGCCGGCATTTTCCAAGTATTCTCCGCCTTTGATCAAAATCCCCTGTTTGGCAGCCCGGCCAATTCCAGCCACAATTGACACCGGAGTAGAGATAACCAGGGCACCTGGGCAGCCAATCACTAACAAAGTCAGAGATAGGTCAATATCCCGCGTGATTAAAAAAGTAAGAACGCTTAACCCAATGATCGCCGGAGTATACCATTGCGAAAAGCGCTCCATAAACCGTTGCGTGGGAGCTTTTTCTTCCTGAGCTTCCTCCACACGTTGAATGATTCGTACCAGAGTGGTATCTGCTCCAATACCGGTTGCTTTAATCTTTAACACACCATTCTGGATGATACTTCCTGCAAAAACGCGACTCCCAACTGATTTCTCCTCCGGAATCGGTTCACCAGTAATAGCACTTTCATTCACCGCTGCGATACCTTCTACCACCTCTCCATCCACTGGAATTTTAGAGCCTGGTTTAATTAACAGGAGATCACCCCTTTGTACTTCCCCCGCAGCAATTTCCACCTGTTTTCCTTTTCTTAAGACAATCGCTGTAACAGGCACTAAATCTAATAAATCACTCAGCACTTCGCGGGTGCGGCTTAAGGTGCGTGCTTCCAGGTAGGCGCCAAACATAAAAAGAAAGGTGACAGCCGCCGCCTCCCAGTATTCCCCAATGATTAATGCTCCAATAAAAGCAATGCTCACCAGAAGTTCAATACTAAAGGCCTTGTTACGCAGGTTAATCCAGGCGCGTTCAACAATATCCGCACCGGCGATGACGGCTGCAATTATCAGAAGCAGGTTCCCAACTAAAAAGAGAGCTGGAATTAACCTGGCTCCCAATCCAATCAGGATTAGAACCCCACTCAGAGAGGTAATAAATTTACGGCGATTCCGGGCATCCTGATACCATTTTTTGAAGAGAGCAGCAAAAGAAATTGAGTTTTTATTGATGTTAGAAAGCTGAGACACTGGCTTCATATCCAACAGACTGAACGGCTTTTACTAGATCATCGCTTTTTACCAGTTGTTCATCATGTTCTACAGCAATTCGACCTGTTGAGAAGAAAACTTTCGCGCTGGAAACGCCCTTCAAGCTGGTCAGAGCTTTCTCAATTTTTGCCACACAAGAGGGGCAGGATAATTCAGCACTTCTTAAGGTTGTTTTCATGGTTTATCTCCTTTTGGTAATTTTTCCCAATTATAAAGGAAATAACCAGACTCTTCTCTGCGCTGGATCAGTTAATCGCAGGCAATTTCATTTTTTTTTTATTGTTCGGGGTTTGCCAGACTCAGAATTCCATCCCAATTAATAATTGAAATCCATTTGCGGCCGCTCTTAATCACCCCAATCCTCTGATATTGGCGCAACACCCGGCTGACGGTTTCGGGCGTGGTTGCGGTCATTTCTGCCAGATCCTCACGCGAGATGGGGGCATTAATTAGAATTCCTTGCCCGGTGGGTTTTCCTAATTTTTCTCCTAATGTCACCAATGTCGCCGCAATTCGTTTTTCGACTGGCATCGTGCTGATCGTAAAAACCCGTTGGTTGGCAGCAATCAGTTTTTTTTCCATAATCTGCAACGATTTAATTGCCAGAGAAGGAAACTTTTCCAGAATTTGACCAAAAGCCTGACTGTTAATGCTCAATACACAGCAGGAGGTTAAAGCTTGGACAGTATCAGGGTATATTTTTGATCCAAATACTGACAAATTTCCGAATAAATCTCCTTCCAGGAGGATATCCAGCAAGACATTGCGCTTTTCAAAGCCGGGTTGAAATAATTTAAGCTTTCCTTCCGCAACTACGTACATTTTTTCGGCTAAATCACCGGTGAAATAAATAAATTCATTGGGTTCATAACCGAGTGAAGCAAATTGCTGATTGACCTGATCTAATTCTTCTGGCGTGAGGTCAGTAAAAAAAGGTAACCGGCCTAAGATTTTTAAACGCAGGTCGATTGAACAATGATGTTCATGCGTAAAAACCAGATTAACCGGAGATTTTCTGCGGGCATTCATGCAATGTATTATAGCAAATCATCGTTTATTTGATGGTTTTAGGTTAACAATTTAGCGGATTTAAGTCATAATCCCAAATCAAAACCTGAATATTTTGTTTTTTATATCAAATTCATTCGTTTTATGTTACTATTTTGTTTGTTTCTGGATAGAACATAGTTAATTAATGGTTATTTGTTGTAGAATATTGACAAAATCAGATAACAATTCAAATATAATAAACAAAAAATGTCCGAACTCTAAAAAATGAAAACTGCGCATTTGAAAATTCAGCAATCAAATCGGGTAGGAAGAATAATCATATCAATCATTTTCTTCTTCCTATACATTGGGACATTTCTTGTCGCTCAACCTCTATTGGGAAATGGCATTTCGGTATTGTCCATTTTTCCAGTAATATTGGTTATTTTGTTTTTCGGTTTGAAATGGGGAATCCTTAGCAGTGTATTTATCCTGGTTGTAAATTTCCATTTATTTATGAATTTTATTAACCCACAGGGACTATTTTTTGCATTGAAGGCTAGCATTCCTGGATTTATTATTAATTTGGTTGGGGTTTCAGCCGCGGGTGTTCTTCTGGGTTTTCATACCGGTTTTACCAAAGAGCTTGAGGAACGCGAATTATTCGAAAGGGCTTTGCAAAAAAGTGAGCAACGCTACCGGTCACAATTTACAAACATGATTGATGGTATGGCGATTGATGAAATTATCTATGCAGATGGAGAACCGGTTGATTGGGTGATACTGGATGTAAATCCGGCTTATGAAAAAATTATGAATACAACCCGGGATGAAGTTGTTGGTAAATCTGCTACCACCCTTTACGGGTTTTTCGGTAACATCCGTCCGATCGTAAAGGATTTTGACAAAGCGTTAAAAACAGGCCAGCCGGTTTCCAAAGAAATTTATTCAGCTTTACATGTAGGAAAAATTCTTTACACCGCTTTTTCAATGGGCGAGAATCAAGTGGCTGTTATTTTTAAAGAAATCGAAGATCAGGAAAAAGTTCTTCTGGCAGAAAAGAAACATCGCGATTATATGGACACCTTAGCCACCATTACTTCCGCTTTAAACAAAACCATAAAATTGGATGAAGTTCTGGATATTATACTTGCCAGCATGGAGAAATTTGTTCCTTTTGATGCCGCCGATATTACTCTGATTCAAGATAATCGCTTAAAAATGGCGCGCTATAGTGGTTATGAGAAATTTGGACTGGAAGATTTTGCGAAAAATTTCGAAGTCCGGTTGGACGAAATGTTAACCACCCATTGGATGCTGGAAAATAAAACACAATTAATTATTGCTGACACGTCAAATTCTGATCTTTGGACGACTTTCCCGGAAGTAAACTGGATCAAATCCTACTTGGGAATTCCTATCTTTATGAAAGGACAATTAACTGGTTTTCTTAATTTCCTCAGTGCGAAAAAAGGATTCTACGAAAATTTTATAGTAGACCAAATAATCCCGTTTACAGAACAGGCTGCTTTTGCAATTGAGAACTCACGCTTGTACAAAGAAGTTCAGGAGTTAGCAGTTGTTGATCCATTAACCAAAGCTTATAACCGTCGTGGGTTTGCAGAAATTGCGAATCGTGAAATTGAAATTTCTCATCGCTTTTTCCGACCATTATCATTATTATTTTTGGACATTGACCATTTTAAAGAGGTCAATGATGTTTTTGGACATGCCGTTGGGGATCAAATATTATTTGAAATTGCAGAGCGATGCCGAAATTCAATCAGGAATGTGGATGTCGTTAGCCGGCATGGGGGTGAAGAATTTCTAGTTTTGTTAATGGAAACCGGTTTAACCGATGGCTTAAGAACTGCCAGACGGATTCAGGCAATCATAAAAGATTATCCATTTCAAACAGTAGCCGGCCCGATTTCAATCACCGTATCGGTGGGTGTGGCGGAGTTTAATCATCAGGTTGAAGGATTGGATGCTTTGATCCATAATGCCGATATGGCTTTGTACAAAGCCAAATCCAGCGGCCGTAATCAGGTAATTGCTTTCCAATCCCTGGATGAAAATTCAAATTAATAAAAATTTTTATACCCCTTGTGGGTACCTCCGATCTCGTAATAAAAAAAGACCTCTCGCGAAGTCTTTTGCTCAGGCGGGAGCGACGGGGTTCACCTTATATCCAAGTAATTTCGAAAGAATTTAAGTAAATGCACAAACAATAATTTTGATTTTTTAATCTGCTAATCTGCGCAACAGATCATTAAAATATTGTTGGAATTCACTGGAGATAATATCTTTTTGCGCTGCTCGCGGCAAAATTGATTGAAAGTGCTTCTTTAACTCGTCCAAATCGATGAAATTCGATTTAACAAGAAATACCACATCCTCCATGTCACTTTCAAATCCTCGCGCAATTTTACTGATCGCAATGGTGTATAGATCGAACAAATAAACTTTAATCTGACCGAACCGACCAATAAATTTTCTACGAGTTTCCGCTCCTGCAGGAAGTGGAACAAATTCAGCTATAGGCACTTCTTCAATATCCAACTGATACTCAACTGCCAGCTCGTTCATAATCGTTTCAAGCCATTGCTGCTGTTGCGGGTTGAGATCAGTCATATAGTCGATATCGAGGGTTTGCCGAAGATTGCCTAAAAGAAGCAGCGCACTTCCACCTAATAGATATAAAGTGGCTGGTTCAGTATAGCGTTCTCCTAGCCGCGTCAGAAATTGTTTGAGAGTGTTTGGTGTAACTGGTTCCAATGTGCTTCCCGTTGTTTGTTGCGGATTAAATGATTTGCCACATTTTTATATGTACCAGTCCAATTGATAAAGGATTGGGTGAATTCTTGGTGCTTAATTCCTAGCAGTTGAATTTTGTCGTGAGGGGAAAGAGTCACTGAAATTCCCAATTCTTCTCCGAACAGATCAGGCAGCCAAACAAGTTCTGAACCAGTTATGGCGATCAAATCTTTCTCGTAAAGATACTGCAAATGAACAGAAGCGGTATAAAAAATTTTAAGAATCTGGCTCTGGCTTTCATTTAATAAACCAAATGCTGTTGGAATAAACTGCGCATAATCAGGATGTAGAAGAAACAGGGCAATGACAGCTGTACGGACCCGGCTGCTTTGTTGCTTCATCGCATTCGCTAAAATCTGCTCGGGGGAACGTGAGCTTACAGAGGAAAGGATCGGACGATTGGATAAGAACGTAATGCCGAGTTGGTGTAGTTCAGCAACGAATTGATCTTCATCGTTAATTGATTCTCTGCTTACAGTATCCATTATTAGCATTGTAACATATCTATATTGTGAAGAGAAAACTCTGTGATAAACAGTCTGCTCATTGCGAGCGTTTTTTTAGCTAATAAATGAGGGAATATATAAAAAGTAAAAAAAACACAATTTCCGGGTGGTTTTTTGGCGGTGGCGACGGGGTTTGAATTTTTATACCCCTTGTAGGTACCTCCGATCTCGCAATAAAAAAAGACCTCTTACGAAGTCTTTTGCTCAGGCGGGAGTGACGGGGTTCGAATTATTATACCCCTTGTGGGTACCTCCGATCTCGCAATAAAAAAAGACCTCTTACGAAGTCTTTTGCTCAGGCGGGAGCGACGGGGTTCGAACCCGCGATCTCGGCCTTGACAGGGCCGCATGTTAGCCGCTACACCACGCCCCCGAGTAAAAAACATTTTACCATATTCTCAATTAAATGGAAGGGGCAGAATTTAATACATGACTTTTATCATCAATAATTCTTTTTTTAAGCCTCTCAAAGGATGAGCTTTCTCCTGATTTAAAAAATCGCAGCAAAAAACTGCTTGCTGAAATTTTTTTTCGCTATAATAAGATCACAGCATGAGTCAAATTTCTACATGCTTTCTAAACCAGGGATCATCCCTGCCTCGTTGACATTTTCACTCGCATCGTTCAAATACTATAATAAAATTAATAAGGAGTTTGTATGAGCATAGTCAAAGACATTCTGGCAGATAAAGGTAGAAAAGTTTGGACAGTGGAGCCTAGAACAACACTTTTAGAGGCGTTAAAAGAATTACGCGCTCATCGAGTGGGTGCTTTGCTGGTGGTGGAAGATGGTCTGGTGAAAGGAATCATCTCAGAGCGTGACTTTGCTTATCGAATTGCAGAAAAAGAAACCTGTCCATTAGAAGAATCTGTCTCTAGCTGGATGACAAAGGAAGTCATTGCAATAAATTCAAATACCACGATTGAAGAATGCATGCAATTAATGTCCCGTGAGCATGTTCGTCACCTGCCAGTTGTCGATGATGGTCGTCTAGTTGGTCTGATCTCCATCGGTGATGTGGTTCGTGCTGTCATCAGCGGGCAACAATCTACCATTAGTGGACTGGAAAATTACATTCTCAGCCAGGGATTTGTAAATTAAATAATTCTGTAGGGGCGTTCGGCTGAACGCCCCTACAATGCTGATCGCCTCTACGAATCCGATCGCCCCTACTAATTTGAAATAAATTAGAATTTTTCTAATTAAAAATAGGAAAACATCAATGCCATACAATCCAAAAATTCATAATCGGCATTCCATCCGTTTGCAGAATTATGATTATTCATCGGAGGGTGCCTATTTCCTCACCATTTGCACCTATCAACGCCGCCAAATATTTGGAAAAATTGAAAACGGAATCATGCATTTAAACCAATTTGGTCAAATCGTTCGGGATGAATGGGAAAAATCCGCGATTATTCGTTCTGAAATCAAATTGGGCGAATATATCATTATGCCAAATCATATGCACGCAATTGTTTTTATTACCCCACCCCGTAGGGGCGTTCGGCCGAACGCCCCTACGATGCCAAACACCGCCACAATGCCGAACGCCCACACGAACCCGACCACCCTAAAAAACATGACCAAATCTCAACCATTGGACTCCGACCCCAATGCCCCCTGTTTCAAATTGCATCCCAAGACCATCGGAGCATTGATGTCTGGGTTTAAATCCTCCGTGACAAAACAAATCAATATTCTTCGTCAGGCACCTGCTGAACCTGTCTGGCAGCGCAACTATTGGGATCATATCATCCGGGAAGATGATTCTCTCGATCAGATTGAATCCTATATCCTTCACAACCCTGAAAACTGGCACCTGGATCAATTATTTATCAATTAATAGTTGAATTCCTTTGCAAATTATGTTAATGTTAATAGCGGTCATGCTTGCCTGTATGATCGTGTAAGGGGAAGCCAGTCTAATCTAATCCATCAGAAACAGAAAAGAGAAGGTAGCCATGGGAGATAAAAGTCCAAGAAATAAAGAGAAACGAAAAAAGAAACAAGAGAATAAAAAGAAACCCAACGTACCCGCTGCAACCATTAAGTCAATCGACAAGAAATAGGCAACTATTATTGGAAAAAAAGTTGGTTGCATGACTCTTAGGGGGCATGGTGAGTCACGGTTTCAATGCAACGGATCAAATTCCGTTTATTCAAATTCTAGCAGCCTCGAAATAATCAGGTCCCGCTACTTTCTAACTGAAGAAACAACCCCGGCGTTTGCCGGGGTTTTGTTTACTCATCAGAAATAAACGATTTTGGCGATTCAAACCAAATTTTTAGTTGATTCTTTATTCATGATGTTTCCTTATTTCCGAGTTAATTTATAATATTGTTTATCTATTTATTAATTGTTTCAAAGGATTTTTCTTATGCCTATCAATATTGAAGAAGTAACCACTTATCAGCAGCTCAATACTTTTATCAAATTCCCTTTCAGTATTTACAAAGGCAATCCATATTGGGTGCCTCCGTTGCTGATGGATGAAAAAAACACCCTGGATTGGAAAAAGAACCCGGCTTTCGAACATGCTCAGGCACGTTATTGGCTGGCTTATCGGGATGGCAAGGTAGTTGGCCGGATTGCTGGAATTTATATTCCCAGAGCCAACGAGAAGTGGGGGCAAAAGAATGTTCGCTTTGGTTGGATTGATTTTATCGATGATCGTGAGGTCTCCAAAGCCCTGCTTGATACCGTAGAGAACTGGGCGCGCGAACTGGGCATGAATGCCGTACACGGGCCATTAGGGTTTACCGACCTTGATCCGGAAGGTATGTTAATTGAAGGATTCAACGAATTGAGCACACTGGCACTGATCTACAATTATCCTTACTATCCCGAACATATGGAAGCCCTGGGCTATGGAAAGGATACCGATTGGCTGGAATA
>DAOUFM010000119.1:0-28019 GCA_034429975.1 Anaerolineaceae bacterium
CCCCAAACCAAAAAAATCTCTTCTTGTTTATTCTTTTCTCGTTTTGTTTCGGATTGGGAATTGGGAATCACATTACCATTTTATTATTCTTGCCAGCCATCCTTTTTGGATTTTTTTATGCTTCAAAAAATGGTAACTCAACCAGGCACATTATTTATCAAATTATCGGAATCCTGTTGGGATCCCTTGTTTACCTTTATCTCCCGCTGCGAGCCAGTCACTATCCACCAATCAATTGGGGTAATCCCCAAACTTTTCAAGGCTTTTGGTGGGTAGTTTCAGGATCTCCCTATCAAAAATTAATTTCGAATATTACATCCATTCAGGTTATAACCAGAATATCCGCTTTAGCTGGTCTTATCATGGAACAATTTGGAATACCGGGAATTATTCTGGGTATTTTAGGAGCAGTTCAATATACCCAAAAAAGGAACCCTGTCTCTCTCGCTTTACTTTACATTTTCCTCGCCTTTTCTGTATTTTCAATCCTGTACGGAACAGATGATTCTCTGGCTTATTTGTTAGCCACCTATCTGGTCTTTGTGATCTGGATAGCCGTGGGCTTGAGTATCCTGATTTCTAACAAATGGAAAAAATACCCGGTTGGAAAAATCTTAATGGCTGGCTATTTCGTTTTTATTCTGGTCAATATCCCAAAAACAATCCAGATGATTAACCCTCGCGGACATAGTGAACCGGCAAAATATGCACAGAGTTTATTAGAGAACGTACCAAAAAATGCAATAATCCTCACCAGCTCCGATGATGATTCCTTTCCGCTCTGGTACTATCATTTTGGGCTGAAGATAAGACCGGATGTGAAGGTGATTGTCCTGCCATTAACCCAATTTCAATGGTATCAACAAATCCTCATGCATACTTATCCTAAGCTGAATTTTCCAGATATTATTTCACAAACTGCTAATCAAAATCAAAACTGGGGAGAAAGAATACCTGAGCTTAATCCTCAACACCCTGTTTGTAAATCAAATATTATTCAAACACCAAACAGGTTGATTATTATCGTTTGCTCAACCGGCGAGTCTTTTCAATTCGATATTTCAGGAAAATAAGATGATTATTGCACTATTCGGCGTCTCTTTTTATCCACCTGTAGAAATATTCCACAAATAATGCTTTGCATGATCCAAAAAATAATCCCGGGTTTTGCCCCTAAAGCAATTGCATCGGTCATGCTGTAACCCAAATGAGCCAGTTGTCCCCCCAGCAATCCGACCATCAAAACATAATAGAATTCATTAATGATTAATGGGTTCTTTGAGGAATTACCGCTGCGAAAAGCTTTTAATCGTACCATGCTCTTCAAAATCATCCAGAAGGATAAAATATACACCGCCAGAAAACCAATCAGCCCGGGAATCCCTAAATCCAGCGCTACCTGTAGAAAAAGATTGTGTGCATGCCCGATGTCTTTAACCGGCACATCTGCCGCAATTGTCTGCAAAGGATATAACACATTGACAATTGTACGAAATGTATTCATTCCCATCCCGGTAAAGGCAAAGTCCTGGATGGCATAAATAGCTCTTGACCAGATTTCTACCCTGCCACTCATCGTATTCATCGAAAACGCCATGCTGGCAGCGCCATTATCCGGGAAAAGCCGATTAATATAGACTATTAACTCTCCCTGAAGGATAAAGTAAACCAGAACACTGCTTCCGATCAGGAGTAGAGAAAGGTAGGCGAACTTGAGTTTCTTTGGAAGGGTGAATAACAACAAAAGCACGATACTAACTGCCATACCAAGATAAGCAGACCGAGATTGGCTAAAAACCAGTACAAGAGTGCTGAGACTAAACAGAAACAGGTTTAGGATAAGCAATGGAATAAGAATAAAAATGGACAAATGCTGATGAATTTTTTTCAAACGGAAGAGGAGCCACAATGAAATCACTAATAAACTGGGAACAATCCAGGTAAGTGCCCCACCGACTTCATTTGGGTGAAATCCCTCCTGGATACCCGGAATAAAGTCCGATAATTGGGGAAATTGTTCATAAATTGAATTAAAAAGAATGAATTTATTACTGGGCCATTCGATACCTAATAAACCTAAAACTGCAATACCTGCACCGGCAGCAATAAATACCAGGGTTGATAGAAGAATCCCTTTTTTAGTCAAATTCAACCTTAGCAGAGCATAAAAAACAGAAATTCCCCATAAAACTCCGGTAATTTTCTGTAAACTGACTGCAATATCATACGTAGCGTACAGGCTAACAAGGACTTGAATCAAAATAATCAAAAGCGCCAGATTGAACGGGGTATAAGGAATGGGATTCTTGCGAGCCAGAGCACTGATTATCCAGGTTGCAGGGATTATTAAAAGTACCCAACTCTGAGATGGTTTGATTAACAGAAATATTGGCCCTAAAAGCAACAAAATTAGCCAGCCGATCGCATCAATGGCAGCAAAAAGCGATGATATTTTCAGGACAAATTTATTGAGTTTCATACGAATTTGATTAATTCTACTTGAAATTATGATCCGGTTGTTGATTTTGAATTTGAATTTTTAAAAAAGAAATCCCCCATCTCATTTCATTCTTTATTTCTAAATTTCCCAATTGGGTTCTTTACCTCTCACAACCAACCTCGCAGTCGATAAATGGCAAATCCCAAATATTCTTTGAGCAGATAATTGAGACTGGAAAGGTTTTCAGCACTGGGGACTAATCCCACCAATAACTCCGGAAAGGACGGTTTCCACAAGGCGTCCCAATTTTCTAATGTGATTGTGTAGTCTGCTGGTGCTGGGGTAACCTCTAGCCCTTGTTTTTCAAACAAGGCTACTGATCTTAACATATGGCTGGCAGAAGTGACCAGAATAATTTTATTTATTCCCATTTCCTTTAGCATCGCAGCACTGTAGTATGCATCTTCAGCCGTATTTTGGGATTGCTCCTGCAGAATCAATTTCTCCTGCGGTACTCCCAGCAAAAACAGAAGTTCTGCCATATCCAGCGCCGGAGTCGTCGTACGCGAGCCTGACCAGGAAATATTTCCTCCGCTCAATAATATCTTGCCTGCAACCCCGTCCTGATAAAGTTTTACGGTGTACAACACCCGATCACCGGCGCCATTAATCTCCGGCATCTGGCGTGGATATTGTCGAGATTCGGTTCCACCACCTAATAAAACGACCATACTGTTGGCCGGCATCTCTTCTGGAGGAAAATAACGCCATTCCAGAGAGCGTGCCAAAATTGCGGGCGTCCAGCGGTTGCCGGTTAGAAAGATCACAATAACTGCTATTACCACAATCCAGCGTAGTTTTCTTCCCTGGGTTTGCTTTCTGGATAAAATGAGAAACAAAACCAGCAATAACCAGACAAACCCCAAAGGGTAAAGCCAGAGCGGTAGGAACTTTGATAGGAAAACAAACATATTATCCCACCCATCTCCTTAGAGTAGTATCCAGAGAATGACCATAACTTTCTCCAAAAAGGTTTAAATGATTTAAAAGATGATAAACATTGTAAATCTCAAAGCGGTCTTGATACCCAGATTCTAAAGGATAAGCTTCCATATAAGCCTGATAAAAATCACGACTGAATCCACCAAACATTTGAGTAAACGCTACATCAGCTTCGCGATCCCCATAATACACCGCCGGGTCAATCAAGACCGGGTTGCCATTTTGGTCACCGATTACATTTCCGCCCCACAAATCACCATGTAAAAGAGAGGTTTTTCTTTCTACTCCTGCTAACCATTTTTCCAATTGTGTCATTAGTTTATCTAATTTCAGGCGTCGCGACTGCCCACATAACCCATTTTTTTGGGCTAAATCAATTTGCGGTTTTAATCTTTCCTCTCGGAAAAAAGTAATCCAATCAGAGTGCCAGTTATTATTCTGCGGGGTGCTGCCAATAAAATTATCATATTCCAATCCAAATTGTTCAGCATTGCTTTTAAGGTGTAATAACGCCAGTTGTTGCCCACATTTTCTCTGGTCAAATGTACTTTGTCGCTCAATCCATTCCAAAAGAATAAAAGCGGGCACATCAAATACGGATTCTTGTACTTTGATCACCTTTGGTACCCGCACCGTATTTATGGAAGCTAACATATTCAATCCATAAGCTTCCATCGAAAACATATTTGGATAAGGATGTTGATTCCATTTGAGGAAATAGCTTTTATTTTGGGTCATTATCCGAGAAGCATGGTTGATACAGCCACCGCCCAGAATTTGTATTTGAACAATTGGGCCAGGGTCACCCAAACTTGATAGTGTCGTATGGATGATGCTGGATAAAGCGCCCGGGAGGGTTGTCATAAACCTTCTTTTTCGATGATGAACTTCAAAAGTCCTTCAGAACCTTTCGTTACCAGTTCATAAACCTCAGCAAATTTCTGGTTATAGTATGGGTCTGGGACATCTAATGTATTACCGGGAGCAGCATATTCCAACAACCGCGGCACATTTTGACCAAATAAACTCTGGATATCTTCTACATTTTCCTGATCCATTGCAACCACATAATCAAAATTTTGAAAATCTTCTTTTTTTAATAGCTGGGCTCTCTTATCACCTACATCTATTTGATTCTCCTTCAAAATCATTCGGGTACCAACATGCGGTGGTTCCCCTAAATGCCAGCGACCAGTAGCCGATGAGGCAATAGAAAATTGATCAGCCAAACCTTTCTTTTCAACCATTGTTCTGAAAACAGCCTCAGCCATAGGAGACCGGCATATATTTCCCATGCAAACAAACATAACTGCAATTTTCTTCATTTATTTACCTTCCATTTTTTGATTTATCGTTTCATTTATACCAAATAGAGCAAGATTTCGAAAGCCTCAGCCACGTTGAAGAACAACCCTTAAAATCTAAAGGGCCTGCCTATTAGCAAGCCCTTATAAAATTTATGGGGTGACGGCGTGTCCCCCGTCATCTATCAAGTGACTCACCAGGGACTCGAACCCTGAACCCATTGATTAAGAGTCAATTGCTCTGCCAATTGAGCTAGTGAGCCATAAACGCAAAGCAATTATACTCAAATTAAAAAGGGTGTCAACAAATCAAAATTTAGCCTCTGCCTACGATCACAAAAATTAACCAAACGCCATAGGAGATTGATCCGGCACCTAATATAACCAACCCATAATTGATCAGTTTTAAAACCAGATTGGAAGGATGTAAATCCAACAAAACACTGCGGAACCCCAGCAAAGCGTGAATAACCACAAAAGCCAGCAGAGCAATTTCCATAATCGGTACAATCGGGTTTTGATAATAACGGACGACGTCCGCGTAGGATAACAATCCTCCTTCTACAATCAAATGATTCACAACCAGATGAATAAATAAAACGATAATCACCAAAAATCCTGTGATAATTTTCAAAAACCATAAACCAGTGTTTTCTCCTGCTCTGGGACGAGGGTCAAATCCATCGCTCATTTTATTCTTCCTTTCCTTAGTGAGTAAACATACGAATGGCAAAATAGAGAATCGCTAGGATAGCAAAAACCATCAAAACAATAAAAAATTGTTTTTGTTTCGTGCCACCTATTCCAAAACTGGTTAACCCAATTCGGATTCCATTCAGACCATGGATGAAGGCAGCCGCCACAACCAGTAGTTCTCCTACCAAAAAGAGCGGGTTTTTCACCAAAGCAATAAAACCATCATAGGCATCCGGACCTTTGGCCAATTGCCCCAACATAATTAAATGTAGAAAAAGGTAAAGCGTTAGCCCTAAACCGGTGATTCGGTTGAGCACAAATGCCCAATAACCAAGCCCTCTTTTTCGAGGATCAAACCACTTAATCAAATTTGAGGTTTTTTGTGGAAAATCGTTCATTGTGCCGCCTATTTAACTCCAAAGAATTTCTTAATACGTCGTGCAACCAGTTTTTTACGCAAATCCATGATCCGCCAGGCAGGGTCTACGTTGGACGGACAAACTTCCGTGCATTCATAAGCACTGTGGCAACGCCAGGCGCCATTTTCAGAATCAACCAGCGCTAAAGTACCAGCATCCAAGTCTCCGGATTGTTGTGCACCTGCCAGAACAACCGGCCCAATATAATCAGAAGTTGTTAAGGATATTGGACAAGCACTGATGCAAAGCCCACACTCGATGCAATCAGATAATCGCAATAAATCGTCCTCGGGATCAAATTTTCCTTTACTGTTTTCATATTCCGTAGAAACAACGGGTTGGTGCCCAACCGTCTCCATACGTTGGTATAAAATCGTCATATCTACTGAAAGATCACTGATAATCGGGAAGTTACGCATGGGTTCAACCCGAATGATTCCTCCGTCCTGAGTTATAGAACGAATGGTAGTGATACAGGTTAGCTTTTCCACCCCATTGACTAACATTCCACAGGCACCGCAAGTGGAATGATGGCAGGCATGAGAAAACACAAGAGAACGATCATGAAACGCCCAGATCCTCTCAACACCATCCAGAACATATTCGTCAGGATCAACATCTAACGTAAAACGATCGAAACGTTCGGGTTCTTCACCTTTTTTACGAAATATCTCAAAAGTAACTTTCCAGTTATTTGGCATTTATCCTCCTAATTGTAATCGAGGGTGAATTTGCGATAAGATTCAACCGGAATTTCCGCTGTTTGACAGATGGCATCCAGACCTAATTTTTGGCAAACCAGATCGGCTGTCTTTTCAGCCATTAGTCGCATGGTGGTCGCCTTACCACCAGTTATCGTAACTAGACCATCTACCTGATCACTCTCTTTATGGTCAAAGCACTTGAAAGTTCGCGTCAAGCTCCGGCCCTTAGACCCGGAATCCAATAATGGGCGGGAAGCCATAAAAGCACCGCGTTCATTCGTGTTATTAATATTTGGAATAAGTTCACAACCGCGCTCATACATTAATTTAACCTGATCTTTATAGACAGGAATGTAATCCAGGTCGTCTGCCTCAAAAGACGTGGTTCCAACGGTGATCATTTGCCGCTGAGGAACGATAATATCTCCATCTCCCGGCTCATTCAGGCGATTAATAACTCGTTGGCACAGGCGTTGATCATATGCCACCATAACCCCCGGAGTTGGGCGGATTGGTAAATGGATATTACCCGCCAGACCAGCCAATTTCCCTGCCCAAACACCAGCAGCATTGACCACAATATCCCCAAAGTATTCAACTTCTTTATTTTGTGACCGGTCAGTGTACTTCACCCCTTTCACATTGCCATTCCCATCCAAAATAAAATCCGTTACTTCGCAAAATAAATGAAATTTGCCACCATATTTATTCGCAGAAGCCGCAAAGGACATCGCCAATCGTAGCGGATCAAACGTACCATCCGGAACGCGAAAAGAGGTAAGCAAATTAGGGTTGAGATTGGGTTCAAGAGACAATGATTCTTTCGGCGTTAGTTCTTCAATCTGGATATGACAGGCAGCGCACCCATCGATAAAAGCCTGGCGATAAGCCATATCTGATTCGTTTAACCCGACAAAAAGTCCACCATTGGGCTCAATCACCTGTGGCACAATTTTTCGAAGAATGATGTTTTCATCGATACATTCAATCGCCGATTCCGGATCGTCCACTGCGTAACGAGCCCCACTATGGAGAAGCCCGTGTGTTCTTCCTGAAGTGCCATTTACTAGGGGTCCCTTTTCAAAAACGGTTACAGCCATTCCTCTTTGTGCCAGATCATAAGCGACTGCTACCCCGGTAAAACCGGCGCCAATAACAATAGCATGGGGTTTGGTCATATAAAATACTCCATTTGAAATAGTTTGTACATCATATCACATGGTTCTGCATTCTTTGATCAGTCAATCCAATCAAATGTTCGGGTGACTGCTTTTTTCCATCCAGAGTAAAGTTTATCTCTTTGAGCAACATCCATTTGAGGATGCCAAATAGCATCCACACTCCAATTGGCACGCAAGTCGTCGATCTTTTCCCAAACACCCACCGCCAAGCCGGCTGCGTAGGCAGCTCCCAGAGCTGTGGTTTCAGCAATCGTCGGGCGAATAACCGGTACACCCAATATATCTGCCTGGAATTGCATTAGGGTTTTGTTTACCACCATGCCACCATCGACCTTCAATGTTTTAAGGTCAACACCTGAATCTTTATTCATCGCATCCAAGACTTCCCGCGTCTGATAAGCAGTTGCTTCTAGAGCAGCTCGAGCCAGATGTCCTTTATTAATAAATCGTGTCATCCCAACAATCACCCCCCGGGCATCACTACGCCAATAAGGAGCGAACAAGCCTGAAAATGCCGGAACAAAAAATATACCGCCGCTATCGGTAACTGTTTTTGCCAGGGCTTCTACCTCGGCGGAGTTCTGGATTAATCCCAAATTATCACGCAGCCATTGGACCAGCGCACCAGTGATGGCTATGGAACCTTCCAAGGCATAAACTGCCGGAGAATTCCCAATTTTGTAGCCGACAGTGGTTAGAAGCCCATTTTTTGATTGAACAATCTTTTCTCCGGTATTAATCAGCATGAAACAACCGGTTCCATATGTGTTCTTTGCTTCGCCGGAATCAAAGCAGGTTTGCCCAAACAAAGCAGCCTGCTGGTCACCCAGCACACTCGCAATTGGAACCCCGGAGAGTGGTCCCGCTTTTATCCGGCCGTAAACTTCGCTGGAAGAATGAATTTCTGGCAGCATAACCAGAGGAACCTTCAGGGTTTTCAGGATTTCCTGGTCCCAATTCAACGTTTCTAAATTCATGCACAAAGTACGTGATGCATTGGTCACATCGGTGATATGCAACCCGCCATCGGGTCCGCCAGTGAAATTCCAAATTAACCAGGAATCAATATTTCCAAATAAAATCTCTCCATTTTCAGCTCTCTTTTTTAACTCGGGGTATTTGTCCAAAAGCCATTTTATTTTCGGCCCGGAAAAATAAGTTGCCAGGGGCAACCCAGTTTTTTCACGAAAACGATCCTGTCCGCCTTCCTGAGCTAACTGAGAACATATTTTGTCTGTGCGCGTATCCTGCCAGACAATAGCGGGGTGCACTGGTTTTCCGGTTGATTTTTCCCAAAATACAGAGGTTTCGCGCTGATTGGTAATTCCAATGGCAGCAATTTGATCTGCCTGAATTTTACTTTTTTGGAGAGTAGTGGTAATAATTTCCAGAGTATTCTGCCAGATTTCAAATGGATCATGCTCCACCCAACCAGGTTGGGGATAAATCTGCTGATGTTCTTTTTGTTCAACAGCAATGATCTTTCCAAATGAGTCAAAAATAATAAAACGGGTACTGGTTGTCCCCTGGTCAATCGCTCCAATATACATTGAAACCTCCACTAGGAATTTTTTTTTGAAAAGGAAATCAAATAATTCAGTCTTAATTATATTCAACTTTTAAAAGAAAAACTCGGGAACAAAATAACGAAGACTAATAACTTCAAAAATATAAGACCTCCCTATGCCCATTGGAAATGCAATAATAATTACCTTATTTTTTTATTGGTAAAAAACATTTTTTTCATGTAGGTAATAGAAAAGTTAATTCTATTAAAGCTGCGGTAGACAATTACAAATAGAGTTCAGTGTCTCCATAAAAACTTCAGGAGGATCTCCTTTAGAAACAAAAGCATTTGCACCCGATTTTAATGCACTATTTTTAACCAACGGCTCGCTACTCAAAACAAGAATAAACATGTCAGGGTTTAATTTTCTTAAATGTTCTATCCGATCTTTAAGATCATAATATGGCGGCCTTTGACCACCAATACTCTCTTCGGGCAACTCCCAATCCAGCAATAATAATTGCGGTTTTCTCTTTCTAACCTCAGCCAATAATTCTTTAACATTCCGAACTTCAGCAATTACTTGCCAGCAGGCTTCATCCTGGCCCAATAAAAGCTTTACTGCAGATCGTACTTTGGCATCGTCATCAGCAATTATTAAGCGAATCATAATTTTTCCAATTTATTCCCAATGTGGGGAATTTTATCATCAACATTTAGATCACTTTAATCGATTCACGAAGATTGAACAATTCTCCAGAGGATAGAAAACAATACGACCTTTGGCTGGGTTGAATACTGGTCAAATGTCCAGTAGAATAAAGGACAAACTAAACTATGGGTAACAAACATATCGATAATTATGAAAATACTTCTAACAGGTTTTGAACCCTTTGGTGGCAGCAATGTAAATCCA
Organism: Anaerolineaceae bacterium; assembly: GCA_034429975.1. GTDB lineage: Bacteria > Chloroflexota > Anaerolineae > Anaerolineales > Anaerolineaceae > UBA6170. Next base: position 10,170 of record DAOUFM010000119.1, read on the forward strand.
TCTGAGCAGGTAGTGAAAAATATTGATGACCAGGCTTTCTCAAGTCATCAATTTATGAAAAAGATTTTGCCAGTCGATTCCCATAAAGCGGCTGAATTGATTCGAGAAATAATCCCCGAATATCAACCCAACCTAATCATCCACCTGGGGGAAGCCTCGCAGCGTTCAGCAATCTCGATTGAAAAAGTTGCCATTAACTGGATGGATTTTCGGATTCCAGATAATTCAGGAAAAAAAGTTCAGGATCAAACAATCATTCCAGATGGTCCCACTGCTTATTTTTCCACCTTACCAGTTTCTGAAATTATTAACAATATTTGGTCATGTGGAATACCTGCCGAATTATCTTTATCGGCTGGGGCTTTTTTATGCAATCAGGTTTTTTATATCAGCCGGCATTATTCGAACTTGCTTCAAAATAATTGTCAGTGTGGTTTCATCCATCTTCCCCCCTTGCCAGAACAGGTCGTACATAAGCAGCAACCCAACCCATCCATGAGTTTAGAGACAAGTTTGAAAGCAATCGAAATTGCACTCACAACTTGCCTGAACTACAATGAACATAATTCTTCTTCAGATTAAAGCAATCTCATTATTATTTTCTTTATGAAGTCTGAAACTATATTATTTATTTGTCTGCTATAATGTGAAAAAAGAAAATTCTGGATTTTTTAGAAAGTTTATTTCTTGTTTTTTATCGGTTAAGCAGCCGAAGCTCAATATACTCTTCTAAAAATCTTTATTTCATTATTTATCAGGTGTTTATGCGCATTTTCATCACAGGAGTTGCAGGGTTTATTGGGTCTGCTCTGGCGAACAAACTGGTTCGCGAGGGTCATTATGTTCGTGGGTTAGATGACCTCTCAACAGGTAATCCAGAACGTTTGTTGCCCGAGGTTGAATTCATCCGTGGAGATATCAACGACCGGCCAAAATTATGGACTCTTCTACAGGATGTTGACTGTGTTTACCATATCGCTGCTCGGGTCGTCGTTCCTGAATCGATCCTTTATCCAAGAGAATACAATCTGGTAAATGTTGGTGGTACGGTTACATTAATGGAAGCGATGCGTGATGTGGGTGTAGGGCGAGTAGTTTTTTCTTCCTCCGGAGCCATTTATGGAAATCAGTCCAAACAACCAGTAGAAGAAACAGCCATCCCACAACCTCGTTCCCCGTACGCCGTTTCGAAATTATCTGCAGAATACTATATCCACACCATTGGCAGTTTATGGGGAATTGAGACAGTCTGCCTGCGAATCTTTAATGCATATGGACCCGGGCAGCAAATGCCGCCTACCCATCCTCCGGTAATCCCTTATTTTTTGAAACAGGCTCATTCAAACTCAACCCTGGTTGTTCATGGTGATGGAAATCAAACTCGTGATTATATTTTTATTGATGATGTCATTTCTGGTTTGATAACTGCGGGAAATGTTAAAAATATTAATCGTTTGACAATTAATTTGGGATGTGGCCGGGACGTTAGCGTTCGTGAATTAACACATTTGATTGCTGAAATTACCGGGAAAAATCCTGAAATTATCTATAATATTCGCAACGAAGGGGGACCAAACCGAATGTGCGCGGATTTATCTCTGGCACGTGAAAAATTAAATTTCTATCCCAAAATTCCTCTGGAAATCGGTCTACAGACTACTTATGAAGCAGATTTAAGATTCAAAAATCGTAACCCGGCCTAATCTGGTTTGTTTGTACTTATTTGCTGAATTTGATATACTTTTTTAGGGTATTGAAACATCTTTTCTTTAATCAATCGAAACACAGTGAATAATAAGAGCATCCTTCTAAGATTTATTCCGATATTGCTATTTATTTTTTTACTCACTGGCTGCGATCAGGGCGTTGTTCAACATCCTGGTAACAAGCTATATGGGCTTGAAAAAAATTTCCGGGAATTTTACAAAAAATTAGGTGGTGTTGAAACACTCGGTCCCATCATTTCCGAGAGCATTACCTGGGATACAAATGAGTGTCAATATACGGAAAATGCCCTCATGTGCTTCAATGCCAATTACGAAGAAAATAACGGATTTTTTCTTTTTCCGCTCGCTGCAATGTTTGGAGTTCAAGATGGTGATCAAGAAATTCAAGGCGATTCTGATCTGAGTAATACAACATCCAATTTTATTGAATTTCAAAAATTTTACGAAACTCTAGGCGGAGAAGCTGTTATTGGAAAGATGATTACTCCTGTTCGTTTCAATTTTCAAGAAAAAAGAATCGAACAATATTTTGAGAATATTGGTTTTTATAGATTATTGAGTGAGGAGTCAGAAACAGTCCATCTTTTAGCATATGGAGCTTACGCCTGTAAAGAGGAGTGCCGTTTTACGCCTGAATCTCGAAAGGCTGTAAATGTTGCTGCAAATACCACCTTGATGCCGTTTTTAAACTATATAACCAAATTCGGGAACCTGGATACTTTTGGAGAACCTTTGTCAGCACCAATCGAATTGCAATCTGGTGTGGTTCAACAAGTGTTTCAGAATGTAGTATTTATAGGCAATCCTAATTTGCCAGAGACAATCCATCTGGTTGATATTTCCATTAAGCTTGGGTTGCGTCAGGATGAACCAGGTCCACAGATTTACAACCAGGAAAGCAACATGGTCTTCTATGTGGTCAATAGCCCAAACGGTTTTCACGTTCCCCTTGTGTTTGATGATTTCGTCACCCACCATGGTGGACGTGAGCTCTCTGGCAACCCAATCAGCGAAGTGTATTACGAAGGTGAAATGATTCGTCAATGTTTTCAGAATTACTGTTTGGATTATCAACCAAATGATAAAAAAGTAATGATGGTACCCTTAGGGAAAGAATACCTGGAAGTCATAAATCCTAACCCAAATGAAATATCCACATTCGAATATTCACCGGATACAGTTACAATTCAAGTTCAGGAAAAAGCACCGAATATCAAAATCAACGAAACCCAGGAATTGTTGATTAAAGTCTTTCGGGCTGATAACTCAAACCCCATTCAAAATATCGATGGGAATCTGCGGGTTACTTTACCCAATGGGTATGAATTAAATTACCCAATCGACGCAACTGATGAATTTGGGACCTCGATAATAACGATTCCGGCAAACAAAAGAATGCAAAATGGCAGTGTATTATCCTATCGTGTCTGTATGAATATCCCCAATAACGAACCGCTTTGTATTATTGATAGTTATTTGATCTGGTAAATTAGGGTTGTGCTTCTGCTAAGAGAGAATAATCCGCAATTTTTCCCGAAACAGAAGCTAAATCAATACGAAAAGCTACCTCATCTGCAGGGTCTGTAAAACCAGATTGCCATTGGCGTACACCAATCATATTTCCCTGATCATCAAACGCCACGGCAACCATGGTTACATTTAATACCGGCTGGGATAGAGAAATTTTTCCAGTCAAGGTCACCAGTTGATGATCGAGCTTCATTTCCTGTAAATCGATCTGAGGGGTAAGTGTCAAATAGCGATTGGATTCCGGATTATATGGGATGGCGGAAATGAATTGCGCACTTTTTTGCACAGGCTGTGGAATTGGTCCAGGAAAGTAAACAGCAACCGGGATTTTTTCAGCAGATCTCAATACGTTTAACGAAGCAGTCCCTTGTTTCGAAAACACCTGGGTTGCGTTCATGTCTGCCAAATTAATGCCAACGGTAACATTTTCGAAGGCCTCATCAGAGGTATTATGAACCCACACAAAGCACCACACACCTTGTTCTGCATCCGGTAGGCAATTCAATCCTTCCAAAGGCAATTGGATGGGTGTAGGTTGTGGGGTCAGATCAGCAGGAGTCAACGTAGTCGCTGGAATCAGCACCTCCATCCCAACAGTCATGGTATTGGGGTTGATATCCGGATTTAATTCCAATAACTCTTCAAGCGAGACGTTGTATATCCAGGCAATTCCCCCCATTGTCTCGCCTAATTTTACGGTATGAACACGTGGCGTTGCAGTAGGAGAAGGGAAAGGGGTCACGGTTCGTATCGGGGTTGGTGTACTGGTAAATATTGGAGTAACAGAAAGGGTTAAAGTTAATGTGGGCGGGACATTTGTGAAGGCACTCATTGGCCGGGTTAATTGTCCTGAAGGGACACAGGCTGTCATGAATATTATTAAGATTGTTAATAAGAGTTGTTTAATTACTCTTTTTCTCATGATCGAAATGATACCACGAAAAATATGTGGAAGTTCCTAACGGCGATTATTCTTTTTTTAAAAACACGAAAATTAAAAAAGGAGTTGCCACCTAAATAAATGGCAACTCCTTTTACAGGATGAGTGAAAACAATAATTATTAATAAAAAACTCTGGATGCATAATCAAAAAGCGATAACACATCCAGATCTCCAGAGAGACATAAGGCGCTTTTCGCTCCATTTGGCCACCGTCCAAACCTCAGAAGTGGGGTGCTCTTTGATTCAATAAATTCAACCAGACTTAATGGAGATTGAAAAACAAGAATAGATGGATGATCAAAGAAGAGGGAACAATCGTAAGCTTTTTCACTTTGGTCTATGATATACCCTTGTTCCTGCAAAAAAGAGACAATACTTTCTGGAACATCTTTCTCTAAGCCAATAAACGGCCGCGGTTGTTTTGGAATACTGATTTGACTGCCATTTATTTGCCAATAATTCCCTTCCCAAAATTTAAAGACACTATTATTCAATTGGCTTCTAAATAAAATTGTTGCCCTGGGAGAACTATTAAATTTGATAATTAATTCTTCATTATTTTCTATTATTTCTACAGAGAATTTCGCTTTTTCAAGCCACCAGTCACTGATTTCACTTAGTTTAGCAATCCAGACAGCAGGTTGGGATGCCTGAATATAATCTAAGAGTGCCAGAAAAGGGTTATTACACAAATGCGCCAATTCAGGATGGAAGAGAATGGTAAAAAGTTCTCCGCGTCTGTAAATCTCGTTTTGAATAGATTTCCATTCTTGGAAAACATCCTCCGATTGCATCTTTAAGCCATCCATTAACTGTAAATCATCAGGGACACAAACCGGTATCTCGATCAAATTTTCCTTTAATTGAGGGGCACAAATCACATTTTCAGAGTTTTCTCCGTGATAAAAATTATCCAGCGTGACGTAAAAAAGATCCTTTTCCGGTGTCTCAATCTTTGGTTTCCAGAAGATTGCCTTGTTACTACTATATTTGAAGAGTCCCTGAGGGATTGACTCGATTAAATCAGCAGTATGACCTAAATATGGGCATCGAAAGCCATGCACATCAATGTCATATTTAGCAAATACCTTTACCGCCCTTTCCAGTTGCTGTAAAGCCTCTTCAAGTGGGATTTCACTTAAGTTTTTATGATGATAACTATGAACAGCAATTTCCACCCCTTTGTCCTGCAGTTTTTGAATAAATTTTGGATACCGGTTAACAATATCTCCCGGCGTTGGCAATGTTGGGAAACACCCCAAATTTGCCAGAGTATCCACACAATTTTCGACTCGCAGCATGGATTTTTCAGTAAAAATGCCCTGCCGTTTCAGAATTGCTTTTCCGCGCTGAAAAATAAATTTTGGTCCGCGTTTTTTATACCAGGTTTTGAATGACATGACTTCCTCTGCTATTTTCTATCCAAAATATCGGTAAAGAATTTCACCAGACAACCGGCAAAACCAAAGAGGGGATTTTTTAATGATATTTTCCATTACAGATATCAGATTCTTTTGTTTGTATTCTTCTTTGTTATTTGAGAATATTGAATAAGTCAGTTCGGTTTCTTCAACACCCCAGCGAGTTTTATAGGTTCTTAATCCATCATTTGTTTTGTCAGTTCGCCCAAAATCAAAAATCGAAAATCCATTTTCACAGCCCCAACGAATAGCAGTCCAGGTTAATAAATGATTTGGTCGTAGATTTTGAAGTTTTTCAATAGAGGAAGCATATTTATAGGTCAGTGTTTTTCCCCAATGCAAGAATAATCCCGCAGCTAGGGTTTCATCTTGAGCACGTGCCAATAGGATAAAACCTAAATTCTTCTCAAGAATTTGTTCCTGCATTATTTTAAAAAACCGCCAGGGTTGGACGGGTACTCCCCAGGGCAATCGCAAAGTCAAAAATTAAGTACCTCCAACAAGAAATTAGTGTCCAAACCACAAAGCATTCTTTTTGTCTTTGCCCCACATTTTTTAGATTTATTTTGTCTCAACAAATTGAAAGCCATCTTCCTAATCAAAGCAAGATTTTCTGGAGCGTATCCTACTCTTACACGGCTTTCATCCTCTCTGAAAGCAACATCCAAGCTCCAATGAAGTTTGTTCTCAATCTCCCAGTGTTGACGGATATACTTCAACATCTTTGCTGCACCAACCTGGAGGCTGGATATAAAATATCTGCTTTGTGATGTAGTTTTATCCCTTTCTTTTCGAGTTGCTTCAACGATTACAATACTTTTAAGACTCTCCCAACTACCTTCCGGATTGACATAACGAATGTATTCAGGGTCGGATGTTACCCAACATTGTCTGGTCTCAATCCTACCGTGGTTTTTTTCAACCGTTTTGGCATAATCATAGGGAGCATCTTTGAAGTTATTCTTCTGATCAAGGTTATAAGCGAAGTCAATTTGCTGGAATAACTGTCCCTGGTTCTGTTTTACTGCCAAAAGGTAATCCCCTTTTTGCTCCAAAATGGTGCTAACGACCTCTTTTTGCGTACCCATGGCATCGATACTGATAATACAACCCTCAATTTTAAGCATTTTTAGTAGTTCCGGAATGGCTGTGATCTCATTACTCTTATCATCAACTTTTACCTGTCCCATGACAACCCCATTGTGGCTAGCCCATGCACTTACTAAATGGATAGCTGCTTTCCCATTTGTCCTATCATGAGAGCGACGAACTGTTTTCCCATCCAAGGCAATCAATTGTCCTTTCGTCATGATGGCAATCTCTTGTACCCATTCCAGAAAACATTTTTCAAATTCTTGTGGATTGATCAGCGAAAATACTTGTCCAAAGGTGTCGTGAGAGGGTATTCCATGAGGTAAGGATAAAAAACTTTCGAACCATTCTTTCTTGGCTTTGCCAAAAAATTCGATCATTACCCAATCATCTGCGCCACAGATGATCCCGCAAATCGCTATGATAATGATCTCTGCAAGCTTATGGCGTTTTCCTAATGCACTACGTGGGTCAGTGAGATTTGATAAATGAGTGATTAAGTCGGTCATGGTTGATGCTCCTTTTCGACTTAATCCTATTGTTTATTCTGGGGTTGAATAGAATCGTTTGTCACTTATTGCTTGGATATTTGACTCTTCTTTTTGACTTTGCGATTGCCCTGAAAGGTAGAGTCAATGACGAATATAGGAAAAAGCTTCATTGTATAATACTAGTTGGCCTTATTTATAAGTTTTTGATTTACGGTTAGAATATTTCAATGAACCACACAAATGAGAGTTATTCAAAAATTGAAATAGCAGGTAGAAATGGCATGAAAAATGGTTTGTTCTTAACAGCCACACAAGAAAAGAAATGTTATTGGCCGAGTTAGTCAGCAGTCACGGCTTTAACTGTTTTTGCCCGACTTTAAAGATCCAACCCAAGAATCCGCGTGCCAGAAAAATCCTCCCTTATTTTCCAGGATATTTATTTGTCCAAATGAACTTAGACAATGTAGGTGTTTCAATATTAAATTGGATGCCTTATGCCCACGGTCTGGTCTCTTTTGATGGGCTGCCTGCTTCAGTACCAGATGAATTAATTCAGGAGATTAATAGACGCGTTAGAGAAACAAATGCTTTCGATAAGAATCCATTAGTAGGGGTTAATCCAGGCTGCAAAGTTTTAATAGAATCCGGCGTTTTTGAAGGTTATGAAGCTATTTTTGATACGCGTTTATCGGGAAGTGAGCGGGTGCGGGTTTTATTACAAATGATCAACCCGGATCGTTCTATACCTGTTATTCTGCCAATCCGTCATATCAAGGTCAAAAAATAAGTGGGTATTTAAGATTGGTGTTCTTTTTTTCTTTCAGTAGATAATTTTTTTCGGTCATTTCTCTTGTCCTGTAATAATGGCTATGCTAAACTCAAGGCATGACATCTTCTGAAGAAAAAATGCTCCAGGAAGCTCAGGCCGCCCTTCAGGAGGGCAATAAAAAACGAGCTAAAGATCTGTTAACCCGTCTCCTTAAACAAGATCAGGGAAACCCGGAGTATTGGTTATTAATGAGTGCTGTGGTTGATAGTGAAAAAGAACGTCGTTATTGTCTTAACCAAACCATAAAATTAGATCCTGACAATAAAATGGCACGCAGGGGCCTTATGATCCTGGGGGATATTCCGGTCGATGAGAGTTTAGTCATTCCATATGAGATGCAAAAGCGAAAATGGCAGCTCCCTCCTCTCATACCGGTAGAATCGACGCAAAAAATGCCCTTGGCAAAAATCGCAATCGCTTCTGTTGGCTTGATTGTTGCAGTAGTTCTTATTGTTGTGGCGATCCGCTCTACAAAGCTTTGGACTTTCCGTGGGCGAAATCTGGCAGCCATTGGAACCGCGGTACCTACCCAAACTTATCCCCCCAGCCCCACTGCAACCATTACGCTAACACCCAGAATTATTGAACCAACGGCGCCCTGGAATATTCTTGAGAGCACCTACACCCCAACACCCATTTATGTCTTTACTCCCCATCCCATCATCGAAGCATTTAGTGTGGCAATGAGGAACTATCAAAAAGAAGACTGGACAGGCGCAATCAATTACCTGAACCAGGCTATCAAATCAGAAAAAGAAGCCCCCGACCTTTACTTCCATCTGGGAGAAGCCTACCTGCAAATTGGGGATTTACCCAATGCCCTTTCTTCCTTTGACCAGGCCATTGCCATTGACAGCGATTTTGCCCCCGGCTATTATGGACGGGCAAAAATCAACCTTGCAAATGAAGAGACCCGTAATGAAGCGATTGAGGACTTATTAACCAGCATTAAACTTGACCCGGAATTTGGAGAAGCCTATTTGGCTTTGATCCAGGCTTATTTAGAAGATGAGAAATTGGATGAAGCTCAGGTTTATATGGCTGAACTTGAAACAATCTTACCTTCTTCACCGCTTGTAGATTTGATCAAAGCCCGTATCGCGCTTTCTGAAAGCGATTACAACCAGGCGATTTACTTTGCTCAAACAGCTTTGGAAAAAGATTTGACCTTATTGGAGGCTTATAAGCTTTTAGGTGAAATTTATCAGATCAGTGGGAATGAAAAAGATTCTCTGGAACCCTTGTTAATTTACACCCGCTATAACACTACATTTGACCCGGTATCCGATATCTTTTTAGCAAAGGCTTATGCAGCCAATAATGATTATGCTGAAGCGATCAAATTGTTCGATTCAATCCTGAAAAAAGACTCTGGTTATTATGAAGGCTATTATCAACGCGGCCAATTATTCAGTCAGTTGGAAGAATATCAAAAAGCATTCAATGATTTTGAAGTTGCTTTTAAGTTACACCCAAAATCATTTGATTATTGCATGACCCTCAGTGAAGCCAACTTTCCACTCAATAAACCTGGCAATGCTTATCAACAAGCCGGGGCATGTCAAAAACTGGCAAAGAATGACACGCAGTTAGCCCATATGTTTTTTGTGCGAGCTATTGCCCTGGAAGCCTTAAAAAATGATGTCGCCAAACGGGACTGGGAAAGAATGTTGGAATTGGATCCGGATGCCATTTTACCAGAATGGAAAGCAACCGCAGCTTACTATCTGAACCAATATTACACCGCCACCCCAACCCTGGCAGTTACCCCCTCGCCTCTGGATAACGCCAATCCGACGCCGTCTTTAACCGGAACTTTAAAACCATCTGCAACGATAACGGTAACACCAACCCGTTAATTCAAAACCTATGAAATCACGCATTCAGATATTACTGATTGTCAAAAGTAGAAATAAAAGGCGATCTCAAAAACCAATTAAAGTTCGTCATTCCCTAAATCAAATTAGCCTTTCTATTTTAATCGTCCTTGTGATTCTACTTTTATCCATCCCTGTTGCTGGCGCTTTTTTTTATACCCGCATTTCGCAGAATTTACCATCCATTCATTGGCTCCCTATCTATCTGGATGCTGAAAAAGGACTTTTTTTAACCCCAACGACACTGCTGGATCAAACTGGTGAAAACACAATTTTTCAGTTACAAGAACAAGGCGTCTTCAGACGGTTTTTACCCATTGACCCCAACCAGAACAATTTCATCAGCCCTTATGTCGTCCAACTGACAGTGGCGGTGTATCAGCCAGATTTTTGGACGAGTCCTGGTTATTCACGCAACTTTTTTTCCAAAGATCAAACGCCGACGATTGCAGAACAACTGGTGGACAGACTATTGCTTTGGGATGAACCTGAAAGCATTTTTCGAACATTCCGCATGCGATTATTGGCTGCCCAGGTAACCGAAAAATATGGAAGAGCACAAGTTCTGGAGTGGTTTATCAACAGCTCGGGCTATGGGCATCATACGATTGGTATTGATGCTGCCGCCAGATTCTTTCTACATAAAAGCGGAAATGCTCTTAATTTAGCTGAATCTGCTCTCTTGGTAGCCGTTTCTCAAACCCCAGCGCTCAATCCACTGGATACCCCACAGGCAGCTCTTGAAAATCAGGCAACTTTATTAGAGCGACTATATACTGATGGCTTCATCACCTTAGAAGATTATAAGAAAGCACAGAAAACAGAAATAACACTGGTAACAGTAATTCCTGCCCAAAATCAGTTCGCCGCAGCTTATTCCTCACTGGTGATTGAGCAATTGTATAACCTATATGGTCGCGAGCGGGTTGAGTTAGGCGGATTGCAGGTAACAACCAGTCTGGATTTCGAAATTCAAAAATCATTGACCTGCACCTTAAAAACTGAAATTGAAAGACTGCATGGAGCTTCCAGCGAGAATATTGATTGTTTCACTGATAAATTCTTACCTTCGTTATTTGATGAAACTCTGACAAAGGTGGATTTGATTGCCAGCGGAACCATCGTTGACCCAAAAACTGGTCAAGTACTGGCTTTGGTAGGCGATTTTGATGGTGTCAATGAAGCCAGCAGAATTTCTCCAAAACAAGGAGGTTCCATTCTGACACCTCTGGTTGCTGTGAATGCTTTTGCCCGCGGGTTTTCTCCTGCCACGCAGGTGTGGGATATTCCCGCCAGTCTGCCAGAGGAACTTCAACAATATCAATTACCCATTGAAAAATACAAGGGGCCTTTACGTTTACGCACAGCACTCGCTAATGATTATTTAACTGCTCTCAATAAATTATTTGAACAATTAGGACCAGACATCGTTGCCCGTAATGCCAATTCTTTCGGTTTAACAACTTTTCAGAATATGAAAAATCCATTGGAGAGTTTTTATGATGGAGAAAGCGCTACAATTCTGGAAGTTGCGGACTTCTATAGTATTTTCGCGACGATTGGTGTTCGCGATGGAAGCAGAAATTCGTCCAATGGGCTAATAGAACCTATGTTGATCCATCAGGTTGAACTGACAGATGGATTCTTCATGAATGACTACACCCCTGATTCTCAAGTTATTCTTAGCCCCCAATTAGCCTATCTGGTACACGATATTTTACATGATGATTTCGAACGCCGGGCAACCTTGGGGTTTCCAAATTTATTGGAAATCGGGCGTCCAAGTGCTGGAAAATTTGGCTCAACTTTCAATCGCGATGAAGTATGGACAGCCGGCTATACGACACAATATGTCACTGTGGTTTGGTTTGGTCAAAAAGGCAAAACCCAGGTCGAATTGAATCCAAAAATTGCTGGTGGTGTTTGGTATGCTTTAATGCAATGGTTACATCAAAACCAACCGGCGATTGATTGGCAAAAACCAGCAGGCATTGGCGAGACTATCGTTTGCAATTTATCCGGGCAGTTGCCAACCAGGGAATGTCCTGCCACAATCAAAGAATTGTTTATAGATGGTACGCAACCGCTTGGTTATGACAATCTTTTTAAGAGCTTTGAAATCAATCGCGAAACCGGGTTACTGGCTACCGTTTTTACACCATCTGAAATGATTGAATCCCGAGTATATATGCTTTTGCCGGAAGAAGCGCTTTCCTGGGCTAAGTTTAACAAAATCGAAATTCCACCAAAAGATTATGACCTGATTCAATCCACCAGAATTGACCAGGATGTTCTCCTTACTGCGCCTGAAAATTACAGTTACGTAAAAGGAGTGGTTAAGATTTTTGGCACAATTCTTATAGATGATATGAGCAGTTATCGCCTTCAGGTGGGTGCAGGATTAAATCCAACGGCGTGGTTACAAATCGGGGATGAGAGTTCCACAAAGGTTACGAATAAAAAAATTGCTGAGTGGGATACCAGCGAAATAAAAGATGGGCTTTATGCATTAAGATTATTGGTCATTCGGGAGAATAACCAGTTAACAACTTATACCCTTCAGGTATCGGTGGATAACTCACCACCAATCGTGAAAATTCTCTACCCACTGGAAAATACGGCCTTAGCCCGATCATCAACCGGAACGATCACGTTGCAAGGCGATGTTACCGACAATGCCGGTGTTGCGCGAGTGGATTGGTGGCTGGATGGACATTTAGTTGGCAGTAAGTCAGAAATGCCGTATAGTATTCCTGTAAGCATTAATGCTGGAAAGCATCGTGTATCAATAAAAGCTTATGATCTGGCGGGCAATGAAACAACTTCCAGTGAAGTCGAATTTAATGTTGAGTAATCCTTTATCTTTGGAGGAAAAATGAGCACAATTATTACCTGGTATGGACATGCCACCCTTGGCATTGTAACTAATGGATTCAAATTAATCATTGATCCATTTTTTAACGGAAATCCAGCCGTTTCTGCAAAACCAGAACAAATCCAGGCTGATTATCTTTTAATTACCCACGGGCACGGAGATCATGTCGGCGATGGCGTGTCGATTGCCAAACGCAACAACGCCGAAGTGATTTCTAATTTCGAAATTGCAAACTGGTTCAGCAATCAAGGCGTGAAACGAACTCATGGACAACATTTAGGCGGCGGGTTTCACTATCCCTTTGGCTATCTGAAATTAACTCTGGCGCTCCATGGTTCTCAATTACCGGATGGTAGTAACGGTGGTAACCCAGCCGGCTTTTTACTGACTACCAAAGATAATCAGAAAATTTATTTGGCAGGTGATACCGGTTTATTTGGAGATATGCAATTGATCGGTGAAGAAGGTATTGATCTGGCAGTCCTCCCAATCGGAGATAATTTCACCATGGGGCCGGATGATGCTCTGCGCGCTGTGAAATTTTTACAGCCAAAACATGTCATTCCTATTCATTACAACACCTTTGATCTGATTGCCCAGGACGCAAATGCCTGGGCGAAAAGGGTTACTGAAGCAGTAAATTGTCAGGTGCATGTTCTGAAACCTGGGGACACACTGTCATTGTAATTTTTTAATTGATTGATCGTTTTCGTAAATTTAGTTGAAAAATTACTAATAAAACAGATAAAGAAATTCTGTTTTACTTGGTAGCGTTTTAAGTATTGGTGGGGGAAAATGATTTCTAAGTGAAAAAGATATTTTTTAGTAAATCTGATAGGTTTTGCCAGCCTTTGTTGGCTACAATTTTCCCGAAAACACAGAAATGGTTTTTTAAACCGGAGGATTCATGGCGCCCTATCAAGGCAATGAAGACAAAACCAAATTTTATAATCTGACCCTGGATGAGCGGCATGCCTGGTTAATCAAAACACAAAATCTGTCGCCTGAAACAATAGCGATATTAAAAGGGGAAAATGGATTAAAAATTGAACAAGCAGATCACATGATTGAGAATGTGATTGGCTTGTTTAGTTTACCTTTAGGGGTTGCTCAAAATTTCATTGTAAACGGGAAAGAAGTTTTAATTCCAATGGTACTGGAAGAACCTTCGGTGATCGCCAGTGCTTCTTTTATGGCCAAATTGACACGACCTTCGGGTGGTTTTTTCGCACAGACGACGGCACCGGAAATGATCGCTCAGATTCAGGTGCTCGAACTGGATGAAATTGATAGCGCCCGGCAAAAAATACTGGCTGCCCGGCATGATTTACTCGAACAGCTTGGAAAAGTTGATCCTGTATTGAGTAAATATGGGGGTGGCCCCAGGGACATCGAAGTGAGGATCATTTCCGAATCTCCGATTGGACCATTCTTAGTGGTACACCTCATCTTTGATGTTCAGGATGCGATGGGCGCCAACGCTGTTAACACCGCCGCTGAAACCCTTGCCCCCAAAATAGAAGCCATTACAGGCGGCAAAGTCCATCTGCGCATATTATCCAATCTGGCGGATCGCCGTCTGGCGCGCTCAAGAGTGACTATCTTAAAAGAAAACCTGGCATTCGGAGATTTCAGCGCTGAAGAAGTCCGCGATGGCATTATTGCTGCCTGGGCTTTTGCGGCGGTGGATCCATATCGGGCTGCCACACACAACAAAGGCATCATGAACGCCATTGACCCAATTCTGATTGCCACCGGGAATGACTGGCGGGCAGTCGAAGCCGGTGCCCATGCTTATGCCGCCCGTTCCGGGAAATACACCAGCCTGACCACCTGGGGAAGAGACAACGATGGGAATCTGGTGGGAATGATTGAAATACCAATGGCTGTCGGAACGGTTGGCGGCGCCACGCGGGTACATCCCACCGCCAAAGCAGCTCTTTCCTTAATGAAGGTGGAACACGCCCAACAACTGGCCGAAATCATTGTGTCCGCCGGGCTGGCTCAAAATCTGGGAGCCTTACGCGCTTTGGCCACCGAAGGAATTCAACGTGGACACATGAATCTGCATGCCCGTCAGGTCGCCATTACGGCTGGAGCAGAGGGTGATGAAATTTCTCGCGTTGCTTCCCAATTGGCACAAGAAAAAAATGTGCGGGTGGAACGCGCTCAACAAATTCTCACAGAATGGAGAAACAAAAATGAATGATTTTGCAAATGATCCAATTTTATTAAAAACCAAACTTCCAGTCGGTATTGTTGGATACGGGGTTTATATCCCCCGTTATCGATTACCTGCCACGGAAGTAGCCCGCCTCTGGAAGGCTGGCGATGGGGAAGGGATGCCCATCAAAGAAAAAGCGGTGCCAGGTTTGGATGAGGATACCATCACGATCTCGATCGAAGCTGCTCGCAATGCCTTGAAGCGGGCTGAGATCAACCCACAGGAAATTCGTGCAGTCTGGATTGGCAGCGAATCGCATCCTTATGCCGTCAAACCCTCTTCCACCATTGTGGGTGAGGCAATTGGCTGCTCACCGCACATTCAAGCCGGTGATTGGGAGTTTGCCTGTAAAGCCGGCACCGAAGCCATGGTAGCTGCCATCAGTTTCGTTGGGTCTGGCATGGCAAAATATGCCCTGGCCATCGGTGCGGATACCGCCCAGGGACGCCCCGGAGATTCACTTGAATATACCGCCGCTGCTGGTGGGGCAGCCTACCTGATGGGTCCAGCTGATGAATCGCTGGCTGCCATTAATGCCACCTTCTCCTATGTCACTGACACGCCGGATTTTTGGCGCCGGCCGACACAACATTACCCCGAACATGGCCAGCGCTTTACCGGTGATCCGGCTTATTTCAAACATATCACCCAGGCAGCCCGACATTTGATGGAAGCCAATGGCACTACCGCAGCCGATTATAAATACGCCGTCTTCCACCAACCTAACACCAAATTTCCTCAACGGGTTGCCGGAATGTTGGGCTTTTCAAAAGACCAGTACAAAGCTGGCCTCCTTTCCCCGGTAATCGGAAATACTTATGCCGGAGCTGCCATTGTTGGCTTGACTGCAATCCTGGATGAAGCCGAGCCCGGAGACAGAATTTTGTTGACCTCTTATGGCTCTGGAGCCGGCTCGGATGCAATGGATATTACTGTAACCGATCAAATTTTGGAACGACGCGATAAAGCCTTAAAAACCCAGACCTACATTTCCCGCCGCTCTGAAATTGATTATGCCACCTACACCCGCTTGCGCGGAAAAATAACCATGAATTAAAAGGAGGCAGCATGCGCGAAGTCGTCATTGCAGGTGTGGGGCAAATCCCGGTGGGTGAACACTGGGATCTTTCTCTGCGAAATATTTCAGCCCAGGCTATTTTAGCTGCCAAAAAAGATGCTGGCGGATTAATCCCTGAAGCTGTCTATATTGGCAACTTATTGGCTTCGGTTGGTTCTCACCAAGCTAATCTGGGGGCTCTTGTCACAGACAATGTTTATATGGAAGGTAGCGAAGCCTATACAGTGGAAGCAGGAGAAGCGTCCTCAGCGGCTGCCTTTCGGTTAGCTTTTCTGGCTGTGGCTTCGGGATGGGTGGATGTCGCCATGGCTCTAGGATTGGAAAAATATACCGATCTTGCCGGTGAAACCATGGATGAACCTACCAAACTGGTGATGGATTACGATTATGAGGTTTATACCGGTCAAACATTAACCGCCCAAGCCGGGCTCCTGATGCAACGCTACCTTCACGAGAATCCCAAAGCCGATCGCATGGCATTTTCAGCTTTCCCATTGATAGGCCACATAAATGCCGTCAACAATCCCAATGCCATGTATCGCAAAGCTATTAAATCTGAAGTTTACGAGAAAGCGGGTATGGTCTCCTCCCCGCTGAATATGTTTGATATTTCTCCCTATGCCGATGGAGCCGCTGCTTTAATCCTGACTACCCCTGAAATTGCGAAAAATATTGGGCATCCGCTGGTGCGCGTATTGGGCTCAGATATCGCCATTGACACATTAGCCTTGCATGACCGACCTGATCCACTCGCATTTCGTTCCGCCGGCGTTACAGTTGAAAATGCCTGCGCTCAAGCGGGAATTTTACCCAGAGATGTGGACTTCTTCGAACTGCATGATGCCTTTAGTATTTTCGGTGTTCTTTCTCTGGAAGCCGCCGGGTTTGCACCGAAGGGAGAAGGCTGGAAATTAGCCCAGAGAGATACGCTAACCCGGCAGGGAGACCTTCCCATCAATACAATGGGGGGGCTCAAGGCCCGCGGATACCCGCTGGCTGCCACCGGTGCCTACCAACTGGTAGAAGCTGCCCTGCAACTGCGCGGAGAAGCCGGAGAAAACCAGATCCCGGATGCCCACCTGGCACTGGTGCAAAGTTTAGGTGGTCCGGCATCAACCGCCGTGACCCATGTTTTGGGAAAAATGCCCAATTTCTCATAAGTACTGGACGGAAATTACAGTTTTTCCCATTTTTGATAGGATTTGATAGAAGTTAAAGCTTAAACTGACATAGATCATCAAAATAGATGAAAAGGAGTCATAAAAATGGAAGTTCCACGCCATTGGAGATTAAAAAAACAACGGTACGCACTGGTGGGCGAAGTTTGCCCGCACTGCGATTCAAAAATTTTCCCTCCCCGGGATGTCTGCCCTTATTGCGGTGGAGAAGCGAAAACCCAATTTTCCTTTAGCGGTCGCGGGCAGGTGTATAGTTTCACCCAAATGACCAGCGCGCCTGCCGGTTACGAGCAAACCGCGCCCTATACGATGGCACTGGTGCAATTGGAAGAGGGCCCGGTCGTTACCGCCCAACTCACCGATTTAGGCGATCAGGATGTGGAGATCGGTATGCCGGTGGAAATGGTCACCCGCAAAATCCGCACCGATATGGACGAACGCGGAATTATTATTTATGGCTATAAGTTCCGACCGGTGATGGCTGGGGTTCAGTAAACAATCCTCGAAAAAGCTAGTCTCGCCGATGCGGGACACTCAAAAGGAAAAATCTGTTAACAGTGTCAGTCATTCATCCGAATTCTATTAT
>DAOUFM010000120.1:0-59767 GCA_034429975.1 Anaerolineaceae bacterium
ATTTTGCTCATCCCATTTATCTTCCGCCATCCCGAAATCTGTTCAGGGCTCCAATCCAACTTTAGGCGCCGTTCAATCCATTTCCAAGTATCATGATGGATCCTTTGTTTTATTCGAACCCTTTTTCACAGATCTGACTTCTCTTGCGCTTGCTTTGGATGGCAGCCACGCTTCCCTGTATTACGTTTTAACTCTCGACTTTTTGTTGATTTATGTACTCCTAAAACTTCAGCTATTTTTGTTTTTGTTTGTCCTATTTTCAATAAGGCATAAATCTGGTATCGTTGATGTGAGGCAAGTTGTTTGTATCTCTTTTTGCTCCTTTGACTGTGGTTGGTCTTGGAGACTATCTTACTTCATCTTGCCTCCTTTTTGACCTTCAAAGTTGCACTTACGAGTTGAATCTACGAACTAATAAAAGATGATTTTCTGATGAAAGATTTGATTTTGATTTCACTTCAGATAAGGAGTCGTTTATGAATGATTTTTTCCACTCCGCCCAATATACCGAGCAATCAATTGGAACCTTTCCTTTCGGTCAATCGGTACGTAAAGTAATCCAAACAGATCGTACTCCCAAAAAAGTCTTTGTCCTTGGTGTTTACGCCAGCGCTGTTCACGCGTGTTGGAAAAATACCAGGAACAAAACCATCGTGAATGCTCTGGCAGTATCCAGTGAGCCATACATTTTCTGGCGCGGTGATAATGTGGAGTCAATTCTTCAAAAAATAGAAATTCCTGAGAAAATAGGAGTGCTTGTCCCACCAGATAAACAGTTCAATGGACCTTCTGGATTAGCTCTGGATGATCTGATTTTGCATTCTCTTGGGTTGGATAGATCTCAGGCATGGTTATGCGATCTGATATCCCATAGTTGTATTAATCCAGGTCAACAACAAGCAATTCAAAGAGAATATTTACCTCTTCAATACAAATATAATTTACCTCCTCCTTCTGTCCCTTCAGTTCCAACAAAATTATCCGATGAAAAACGCCGAAACCAGATATTTGCTGAAATAATCCAATCCAGAGCAGATATTCTTATATTGCTTGGAGATAAACCAGTCCAATGGTTCCTGAAATTTTATGATAATCGTTGGAAGCGCCTTTCTGATTTTGGCATAACAGATGAACTTTACGGCAATCTTCACACAACAAAATTAAATCATATTGATCTAAAAATCTTACCCCTTGCTCATCCCAGGCAAATTGCAAAACTCGGCAAATCTTCAGATAGCTGGTACCGGGCTCATCAAAACTGGCTTAAGAAATGTCAATAGCTGGACGGAGTTTACCACCAATTGTCGAGTCATGTTTACCACCAAGATCGGATGGATGTTTACCAAAATAAACAACACAAGATCAAGATTTAGCCTTCAATAAAGCCTCCTTTCTACGAGAACGTTGGCGGTAACTTTCCCCCTGGATTACCAGAGAATGGGCATGATGGGTTAAACGATCCAAAGCAGCCGAAGACAATAGATCGTTACCAAAAACATCCCCATGCACATAATCCATCCCATATCAAAAAATAATATATCAAACCCAATCCTTTCCATACTTCTTTTCCCTCTTGCTGGGCACCTGAGGAAATTGAGCTTTAAATAAGGTTATGGTATATACAAAACTTGAGAAATCTACAAATTTACTCAAATCGTGGAATACAATGGCAAGAGAAAATAATTTTCTCAAGACCGTACAAGTTGACAAATCTCTCGTAAACCTACAATCCTATCTAATCGCTGTATTTGTATGTAAAAATTATCAATCTTCAATTTCATCAAATTTCATTGTTTCATAAAGATTCCTATACATTCTATAGCAACGATGATCAACGAATTGCTTGAATATTTCATATTTTTCCGTAGTCCAAAAACGATGATCATTATTATTGATTTTCATGTTCTCAATTCTGTTGATCATATCAACTTCTTCAATATCAATAAAACTCGCCTCTAGAACATCACTGACAGTATCTAAGAATCTTCTTTTATGTTCTACGTCAAGATTAATGTTATCTTTGAGATGGATATGTTTACTTGAGGGGGCAATGTCCTGGTAGACCCTATTGAGGGTAGATGGCCAAAAACGGAAATTCCCGGGACTGTTCATAACAGGAGATCTACCATTTGTATTAACATTATCAACTTTCCAAAATTTTTTATTCCCTACAGGACCAGTGAAATTCATCCAGTTTTTAGGAATTATATGGTCCTTATCTAAATCATTTAAATTTTCCCATTTGTCAAGATAGAGGCGTTGAGAATAAAGTAATAATACATTATCTCCTGAATGAGAATTCCAGTTTAAATATTCTTCTGTATTTTTTGGTGCTATCCATTCTTTGTACTCTTCAGGTGAAATAATTTTTAATTCTTTTTCCCTAGGTACACCATCTTCCACAAGTCGTTTTTTTACTTCTTGATAAATTTCTTTGGTTGGAAATATGTCTGATTCAGATACTACTTTTATCAGACGCCTATCAAAAACGCGATTATTTACATATTGTGAATAACCTCGCCACCAGCCTGTAAATATGAAATAATCCATCATGTCAAGAAGAGCAAACCGAATTATATTAAGGCGATCAGAAAATCCAATTGTTGATCCAAATTCACTTTTATTCTTGTATATCCAAAACAAAATAGTATGCCATACTCTTTGCCGCATTCTCTGAATTAATTGCCGTGGAAGCCCGATATCTCCATTTCCAAGATATTGTAAAGTTTGAAATGTCTTTTTCATACAATGATGAAAAGTGCTTTCAAATCCAGATTTTGGTTCCAGGATTTCTAACAACAATTGATTGTTTTCCACTTTAATTCTTTCAAAAATCGAAAGCGAGAGTTCTGTAATTTCAGGATTTATCAATCTCAATGCAGCAAGAATTATTTCAGTTGGTTTTAGTAAGCCTTTCAGTTCACTATCTTCGCTAATCTCTGCCACGTAATTACCAATTTCTGGCCAGTGTAGCTTGAGTACCGAGTAGAACAATTCTGCTTGAGGTGGTGTAACCCCGTTAATGTTGATGCGCTCAAATAACTTGAACAATTCCTTAGGTAAAACCCGGTTATCACGAATCCTAAACAATATTGCGGGTATATTGTATTTTTCATCAAGAATTACATTATTAATTCTTTGTAAGAGATCATCAATATCTGAACGTAAAGTCGAACTACTGAATTTTCCTTTGATAATATCCAGGGTTATTGGTGTAAGACCAAGGTAATCGTCCTGAAGTATGCAATCTTTGGTGTTTTGCCAATCTTTGTGAATTTTAATTGCTTGAACAAACTCAGCAAATGGAACCGGTATCTTAGCCCTGGCAGGATAGGTACCATTTAGCAATAGTTCAGAATCATCCATACCGGTTTTCCCGATCTTTTCAAGAGCGTCTTGCTTTTGATGTCTGGTAATATTTTCTCCAAATGGTTCATCGGCTGTACAAAGATAAAATTCAAATTGCCTTGACATTCGATCTAAAGGTTCTCCCAAATCAATCCATAATCTCGCTCCAGCTTCAGGCATTTTTGAATGATCCCATGCTAGAAACCCAAGAGCAATAGCATTTGATCTCTGTTGTCCATCTACGAGAATGTAGACATCTTCGTTAGGTTTTTCCTGTTTAATTCGTCCTGTTTTTGCAGAAGAGGAAAGCGATACAGGTCGAGATTTAACACCTTCGAATTCGTTTGCCCTTGCTAAAAGAATGGATCCGATGGGAAACCATCTCAGCAATGAATCCCACAATTCTTCGACATTAGCCGAATTCCATGCAGCGCCGCGTTGAAAACCTGCAAGTTCGATCCTCTCACTTTCGTCTTCAAGGTAACTAAATGCAAGTCTTTTAAGTGAGATAAAGTCGAAAGTATCATTGTCCTGAAATAATTTTTTCATTTTCCACCTTAGGTCTTACAAGATCTTATATTCAATATATTGTTTTTAATTGTATATTTAAATTTTTATATCATAGTAATCCACAACTTCATACTTGTTCCTCATTGGCATGATTCATCCCAAAAGCGCAAATCGTGGCCAGCCTGAAGGTGGATCTAGGCACGCCACCATTTGCGCACTGCTTCACCGGCTTTAAAGATAAGCGTAAAAACGGATTTAGTTGTTGGATGCTGAGGCCTCAAAAAACTATATGGTCCAGCCCCAACACCTGCAGGTCGTTTTCACGCTTTAAAAGAATCAACATCAAGCATCATCGTTCTAATTTAAGTTGGTTCGCCTGTGGACAGAATCTCCAGGAGGAGTACATTCCTGGAGATTCTATCCACATAGTACATTTTTGATTGTTACTTATTGGTTTCTTTTTCCAATCCTTGTCATTAGTCTGGACGCCCGCCTCGAGAAACGAGGGCGGGCGTCCAGACTCTTTTTATTATTATTTTCCTTTCACCCTTCGGTCAGGGCTGCTTGGAAGTGCCTCCAGCAGCACTTCCCTCATTCTTCATTTCCGGCCCGCAACTAAGTGGACTCGTACCCTGGCGCTCTTGCCCTTCCCAGGATTGCAAATCGTGTTTTTCCAGTCATAAAAACCTGGAAAAAACACCATTTGCTCCACCCTATCCCCATCTTCAAAAGAAACGCGCCAAAACAACAGCAGATCGTTTTATTGCCTGCCCACAAAAAACGTGTGGGTCAGGACAAAAAACGCCTGCAGGTCATTCTCGCGCTTTAAAAGAATTATCCAGGCTAACTTTTCCATTCCGTCTTGGGCTGCGGACTGTTCTCTCTCGTTCCTCAAGATGGCAGTCCGCAGCTTAATCCCGATCTCTATTTGGCCATAATATATTCATCATCCATTACCCAAACCCAACAAAGGACGGCACTCACCACCAACCCCTGATCCAGATCCAGAACACATCCCACCCCAGCTATCCTTGTGCCTTGATCAATCCTTTACCCGAACAGCGCCGGCAGACTCGCAGCCGTTGTTTTCCCCCCTGGCGCGTGCCATACCCCCCTTTCAAAGCGCGTTTCGGCTGACCACTCCGTTGCCTTCACGCGCAATAAGGCAAATTTTTCTATTCATGTCGTAGGGGTGAAGCATTGGAGAATTGGGATGGTTTTACCACGCGAGCTTTCGATCTCCAATGCTTCACCCCTACCCGAATCTTCAAACATCTTCAAAAGCACACCTAACAGATTCCCTTCCCTTAATACTCTATTTGAGTTTGCGGTCTAAGTGCACCGCACTACTGGTTTTTGGATTCATTGGAATGCTTGTGCTTTCCTCGTATCCTTTTTATCCCTAAGTGCAGCGCACTATCTCGCGGTGAGGCCTAAGTGCACCGCACTTCTGGTTTTTGAATTCATTGGAATGCTTGTGCTTTCCTCGTATCCTTTTTATCCCTAAGTGCAGCGCACTATCTCGCGGTGGATCTGGTAGGTTTTACCCTGCAATAGAAAACTGAGATTGCTTTTTTTGTGAATTTATTCCCTTTCGCCTTTCGCCTTTAGCCTTGAGCCTTCATCCCCTGTCAACTGTTGACTTTCAACTTTAAACTCTTCTCCCCTTTCTCAACGATTCCCCATACGGCGGTCTCATGATGCCATACTCCGTGATGATGGCGGTGATATTGCCCGCCGGGGTAACGTCAAACGCGGGGTTGTAAAACCTGACGCCTTTCAGCGGTGCCATCGGCTGTGCGTACCACTTCTGGTAAATCTCCTCGCCCGGGCGCTCTTCGATCTCAATCTGCTCACCGGTTGGGGTGTTCAAATCAATCGTCGAGGTGGGTGCGCAGACATAAAAGGGGATATTGAATTCTTTAGCGAGGATGGCAACCCCGGCTGTGCCGATCTTGTTGGCAGCATCTCCATTGGCAGCTACGCGATCGCAGCCCACGAAGACAGCCTGCACCCAGCCTTTTTGCATAACTGTGGCAGCCATATTGTCACAGATCAGGGTCACATCCACACCAGCAGATGCCAGCTCAAAGCTGGTCAGACGGGCGCCCTGCAAGAGCGGACGCGTCTCGTCAGCGAAGACGCGCAGATGATAGCCGCGCTCCTGCCCGAGATAAATGGGTGCCGTGGCGGTGCCGTATTTGGCGGTCGCCAGGGAGCCGGCGTTGCAGTGCGTCAGGATACCCCAGCCTGGCTGAATCAGGGATAGCCCGTACTCGCCTATGGCGCGATTGGTGTGAATATCCTCAGCTTTAATTTCATGTGCCTGCTCTTTCAACGCCAGCAGGATTTCATCGATTGGCTTTTCCTGGTTGGCTAACAGGCAGGCTTCCATCTTGTCGAGTGCCCAAAAGAGGTTGACGGCAGTGGGACGGGCGCTGGCGAGATACTCTTTGACCGCATTGAAACCGGCGTAGAACGAATCAAAATCAGCCGCGCTGGAGTTCTTGACGCCCAGGTAAGCGCCATAAGCGGCGGTGATCCCAATCGCAGGTGCCCCTCGCACGCGCAGCTCGCGTATCGCTTCCCAGATCTCCGGTTGAGATTTGAGTCGCAAATATTTGACCTCGTTGGGCAGCAGCGTCTGATCAATCAGCACCACCGCGTCGTTTTCATCATCCAGATAAACTGTCTCGAGATTAAAGCCTGAATTTTCCATGATTATTTCCTGACCGGGTTATAAGATAAGCTCTAACCCATTATTCATTAAGCAACCTAAAATTGCAATCTCTTTTTGGGAATATTATTGGGAGACAAGTTCCAGGAACTTTTTAACCACTTTTGGATCAAAATCAGTTCCCGATTTTTCACTGATATAATCCAAAATTCTATCGGTCGTCCAGGCTTTGCGATAGGGGCGGTCGGAGCTGAGCGCATCCCAAACATCGATGACCGCAAAGATGCGGGCTGACAGCGGAATCTGTTCCCTTTTCAAGCCGCGCGGGTACCCGCTGCCATCCCATCTTTCATGATGGCAATAGGGAATATCCAGGGCTGGTTTTAAATATTCAATTGGAGATATCATCTCATAGGCAAACACCGGGTGTTGTTTCATGATCACCCATTCATCGGGAGAAAGAGAACCTGGTTTAAGCAGGATATGATCCGGCACCCCCATTTTTCCAATATCGTGCAGAAGGGCGCCGCGTTTCATGTGAACAATTTCGTGTTCATTTATTCCCATCGCCCGGGCCATGTTGATGGTCATCTCCGTCACCCGGCGAGTGTGGTCTTCAGTCTCTTTATCCCGCAAATCCATCGCCCGTGACCATCCAGCAATCGTGGCATCATACGCCTGGGTCAATTCCAAGTTGGAATATTGCAGTTCTTCAAACATCTGCAGGTTTTCAATGGCAATGGCAGTTTGTAAAGCCAGTGACTCCATAAAATCCACCCATTCTTTTTCAGCCGAACGATAAGATCGGAAAAATACTTCCATCACCCCTTTGAGTTGTCCTTTCGCGATGAGTGGGAAGGCATAATAAGAGACAAATTTTTCAGTAAGCGCGAAATCTGGATCACTAAACACTGGGTTCGATTTCTGTAAATCCGGGAAAAAAGATGGGGTTCTTTCTATAGCTACCTTCCCTGCAATTCCTTCCCCCAGCCGGAGTTGTTTGTGCTGATAAATCGAGCTCCAAAAACCATTTCCAGCCGCAAATTTCAATTTTATTTCCTGGGGTGAATAAAGTAAAATTCCGGCTGCATCCGCGGGAACCTGTTGGCAAAGTTGGGTCGTGATGATATCCAGGGTGATATTCAGATCAAATATACTGGCGATGGTCTGATCAATCACCCGCTGAGTCTGGAGTTGTTTTAAGTGCCTTAACGTGTCCTCGAAGAGAATCATCCGCTGCAAAGTGATACCGGTAATTCTGGAAATTGCTTCCAAAAACCTGACTTCATCATCTTGAATAGATCCGGGCGTCCTCTGTCCAACAAAGATTATTCCAAGAACTTCTTCTAAAACAAAAATTGGCAAAATTACCCCACCCCAGCCAGGTGGAAGCTTGTTCACAATACCTGGAAATATCTCGGTGTCTTTACAAAACTCATTCGAAACATAAGCTTTTTTATTTTCAAAAGTGGATTGAATTAATTTCAGGCCTGTTTCCAGATACTGGTTGTCCGTTTCGTTTACCCAACCAGAGGAGGTTGCTAATTCCAGTTTGCCGCTGTTCTCATTGTATAGCCAGATTGACCCCATATTAAATTTCATCACAGATAAAATTTGTTCTAACAGAACAGGCAAAGCTTCTTTAATATTCTGGGCGGTTCGTAAAGCTGAAGTGATGGTATCCATCGCCTCCATTTCAACCAGGCGCTGTTGCTGGCGTTCTTCTGCCTGCTTCCTTTCAGTGATATCCAGCATGGAAACAATCACCCTGGAGAGATCTTTTTCAAATCCAGGCAAGACAGCCCATTTTGCAGCGAAATACTTTATCTGCCCATCCAGCGTTTGATTTGTAAATTCAATCTCAAAATTCTTTTTCCCTTCCGCAATAGAAACAAATTCGTTTATCGTTTGATCTAAAGATTCTTCGGTAAAAATGGCTGTTAATTCCTGAGATAATTGCAATTTATTTTTTGCAGCAAATATTCTGACTGTTTCCTGGTTCATATCCAAAATTTTAATTAGTTTGGTAAATTCGAGTAAAGCTGAGCGATTGTTTGTAAAATAATCTCTGAAATCCTGCACTCCGGCTGTTTTCAAATCATCCAGACGTTTCTTAACTTCTGAAAAGTCTTCTTCCCAAATCGATACAGGAGAATCTTCAAATAAACTCTGGTAACGTTTTTCACTTTCCCTTAACGATATTTCAGCTTCTTTGCGTTCAGAAACATCAACAATTGTTGAAATAAAATATTCCAGATTTCCATTTTCATCCTTGTGAGGTTTTACGCTAACATCCACCCAGACTGGGGTTCCATTTTTGTGAATATAACGTTTATCATGCCGAAAGCTGTTAATCTCACCGCGATCGAGTTTTGCTACCAGGTGATTGGTTTGTCCCATATCTTCGGGGTGCGTAAACTCTTGCCAGTGTAGTTTCTCTAATGCTTCCCGGGAATAACCCAGCATGTCTGCAAACGCCTGGTTAACAATATGGGTAAAATTTTTGTAAACAATCGCCATTCCGACGTTGGCTGATTCAAAGAATTCCCTAAACCTGGCTTCGCTGTCAATTAATCGCTGTTCCGCTTGGATTTTTTGCTTACGTTCAGCATCTCTTTTCAGCGTTTCTCTCACTGAAAACGGTAAACGGTGCATTTTCTCTTTGAGGACATAATCATCCGCCCCAGAGCGCATACATTCCACAGCTGTTTCCTCATTAATTGAGCCTGTCAGCACGATAAATGGTATTTCAGGATCTTTTTTCAACTTAATTTGGAGTGCCTGTAAACCATTAAATTCAGGCATGGAATAATCAGATATTATTAAATCTGGCCGAAATGCCTGTAAAGCATTTTCAAACTCGGGTTGGGTGTCCACACAGGTGGCGTCGAAAACAAGATTATCTTTCCGCAAGTGCCATTGCGCAAGTTCATAATCTGTTTGTAAATCTTCCACAAATAATATTTTCAGCTTTTTCATCAATTTCTACTCCTTAAACCCAAACAGGTTTAACCCCCCCATTGAGGTTCTTTCTTTTGAGGAATGGAAAAGAAAAATTCTGCCCCTTCTCCAGGTTTTCCATTGGACCATACTTTCCCATGATGGCGTTCGATAATACGCTCAACTATCGCCAGCCCAATACCGGACCCCTCAAAATCCCGATCATTGTGAGATCTTTGAAAAAGACCAAAAATTTTTTCCGCATTTTGAGGTTCAAAACCCACTCCATTATCTTTTATTGAAAAAATAACAGACTCATTTTCAACAAAACCACTTATTTCTATTTTTCTATGCTCTTTTGGAGCAGAATATTTAATAGAATTCGAGATTAAATTTGTCCATACCTGGTGTATCAGCGTTGGATCAGCAAAAATCGGTGGCAACTCATGGACAATAAACTCAATTTTCTCTTTATCGGCATTCGGTTCCAATTCCTGAAAAATGGAGATCACCATGGGTTTCATAATGATCTTCGAAAATTTCAAATCCCCTCGTCTGACCCGGGATAATGCTAACAGATCAACGATTAACTTATCCATTTTTTGAGCGTTTTTTTGAATGACATCCAATAAGCGCATCCCTTCGCGATCGATCTTATTCGAATAGCCATCCTCAAGAATTTGGGAGAAGCCCTGAATTGCCCTGAGTGGTGCGCGTAAATCATGAGATACTGAATAGGCAAATGCCTCCAACTCCTTGTTCGAGGCTTCCAATTGGGCTGTCCGTTGTTGAACCCTTTTCTCCAGCTCTTTATTCAATATTCGGATCTCTTCTTCGGCGGCGCGATGATCTTCAATCAGGCTCAAAAGAGCTTTTCGAGAATGTTCAGCATCTTCCAGCAATCTTTCTAAAGTTTCCTGATCCTGTTTCCTTTTTTCTTCCAGGGCTTTGCGTTCGGTTATATCCGAAAATATTACCTGTATGGACGGCTTACCTTGATAAATGATGCGTGTTCGAATTGTCTCGACAAAAATTTTGGAACCATCCAGTTTACGATAGATATTCTCAAAATGGCTGGCAGATTCCTCACCAGAAATGAATCGATCTACTTCTTGATTAGTTAGCTCTAACAGCGTTGGGTCGACAAAGTCGGAAATTGGCTTTCCGATGACTTGGTCAAGTTGGGTGCCGCCAACCAGTCTTATGGCCGCCGGGTTTGCATAATCAATTTTTCTATCCGAAACAACTGCAATGCCTACCGGCGCCGAATCCAAAAGATTGCGAAATCTTTCTTCACTTTCCTGTAATTTTGCTTCAGTTTCAAGGCGTTTGGTAATATCAATAAACGTAACGATATTTCTTTGACCACTGGCTACATATCCAACTTCAAGCACACAAAAGCTGCCATCTTTTTTCTTAATTCTGGTTTTTAAAGGCATTGCCATCAAATTTCCTGTTTTCGTTTCAAGAACCGCATTCCCCCACTTAGTAATCATGTCATTTCGATATTCCTCATCCGGGTACACTACCGGCCACCATGCATTGATATCCGGAATATCGCTTAGCGTATAACCAGTGACTTCAGAAAACGTCCGATTAACAAAATAAATACTTCCATTGTTTTCATAAATCACAATCCCTACTGGGGCTTCTTCGATCAATGATATGAATTCATGATTTACTTTTAGTAATTCTTCCTGAATAGCATCACGATTTAATCGGTTTCTCAGTACCAACCCTAAAAGCATGGTACCAAATGGATAAATAGCCATGATTGGAAAAGAAACCGAAGCCAGTATGGGCTGAATACTTGCTTTGGGCAGCGTAAACATTAAGGCTAACACAACTAAATGTACAATGAAACCAAAAGTGTAAAAACCCCACCAATTCGTTTCTTCCAAAGGTTTCTTCCTTAAATAGCGCCAAAGAATACCGATCGCCCCTGTTACCAGAATAACCAGCGAGCCTGCCAGGGCCCCCCCACCCCCTTGAAAAACCCGAATAGCCAGAGTCATTCCCATCGCAATGATGGTAGGGATTAATCCAAAGAATAAACCGGAAATACATAAGAGTACTGAGCGCGTGTCAAAGATAATACCCGGGATAACTTCCCAGGGGCTTAACATAATTAATAAACCTATCCCCCCAATTAATACTCCTATTAATACTTGTTTTGCAGTTTTTAGGTGGCCGCCAACCTTTACCCTTGATAAATTAAAAAGCAAAATTAATGATAATAAAAAAGCAATATTTTGCAGAAGTTTCAAATAAGTTGGTTCAGAGCTCATAAATTACTTCATTTCAAACTCATAGCGAGGTAAATTTCCATCGAATTCAAGTAACTCATTTACTTCTTTTTTTAATTCAATAATTCGTTCTTCTCTTCCAAGGGTAATCTGATACCAGCGTTGTAATTCCTCCAATTGTTCCAAATATTTTGCTTCATTTTTTTTACGTTGAGAAATGTCCTGATAAGTGCCTTGCATTTTAAGTGGGCTCCCATCTTTTGCCCACTCACTTGTCCGGCCGCGATCCTGAACCCAAACCCAATGTCCATCTTTATGTTTAATTCGATATTCAACCTCATAAAAAAAGGCTTCCCCAGAATAGTGCTTTGCCAGGTGTTCCTGTACTCGCGGCAAATCATCTGGATTAATTCGTTCTTTCCAGTTATCAACTGTAAATGGTTCAAGCTCAGCAACAGTATAACCAATTATTTCGGCCCAGCGTTCATTCACAATTGATTCTCTGGTTTCATAATTTGATTCCCAGGTGCCAACATTTGTTCCAGCAATAATCCCAGCCAGTCTTTGGCGCTCTTCTCTCAGGCGTTTTTCCGCTGCTTTTCTTTCTGAAATGTCTAAAACGATTGCAGAGATTAAATTCTCACCTTCCACATTAAGTAATTGAAGATGAACCTCTACATCATAGCGTGATCCGTTTTTTCTTTGATGAACGGTTTCGAGGTTTATCTGGATAACTTCACCTTCGAAAAGCGGAGAGATTAAATTAGTAAATTCCTGTAGGGTCATTTCCGGTTTCAAATTCAGTGGGGTCATATCCAACAATTCACCCAGAGAATATCCTAAATTGTAAATGGCAGCTTTATTGACCAATTTGAATTTATAAGTAACAGCATCAAACAAATAAATTTCGTTTAAGGATTCTTCAAAGATCCGATCAAATAAGACCTTTTTTCTTTCCTTTTCCTTCTCTTTTGATATGTCTGAAACCATTCCCAAAATTCTCAGCGGTTTTCCGTCTTTTGACCATTCAATAAATTGCCCTACAAATGAAATCCATAACCATTCTCCGGAATCTGATCTCTGGCGAAATTCAAGATTTAATTCAGAATCTCTTCTCCTGATTACTTTCCGAACTTCCTCATATGTTTTTTCTAAATCTTGTGGTTCAATTGAATTTTTTAAAAACTCCAGATTCTTTTCAGGTATAGATTGATAACCCAGGATTTCCAAATAGAAATCATTAAAGATGATCTCGTTTGTTTGTAAATCAATATCCACAACACCCTGGCGGGTAGTTCTTAACGCCAGTCTTAATCGCTCTTCATTTTCAATAAGCTGCCTTTGAGAAGATTGAAGAATTTTCCCATAACGACGAATTAATACGTCAATAATGATGGCTGAGACAGTCACGAAAAGCCAGCCTTTATAATGCTGTATCTTCGTCAACACAACTGAATCGTTTGTAAAAATTGAGAAAAACCGGTCGGACGCATAAATCCAAACCATACCGATCACCCAATAAATGAGCGCAATTTGTATATCTAACCCTGGTATTTTCTTTTTCATCTTCTTTGCCTAAGAATTTTGTTAAATTCTTTTAAACCTTAAATCAGTTGACTAAACAATAATACAATCATTTAATTGTAAAAACAAATATTTTTCAAATTTGTTAATTATTCTTATAATTATTTTTCTATTCTTCTTAATGAGATGATTTCCCCGTAAAATTTCTTTTACATATCGCTCTCCAGACAACACACCTGATTTCGGCCTAATTCCTTTGCCCGGTATAATGCTTGATCTGCCAGGCGAAACATATCGTGTGTGTTGTCAGCGTCCTGTGGATAATTGCTGATACCAATCGAGATGGTCACCGTTGAATATAAAAATTCTGCCTCGCGGGTAGCCTGTTCAAAGCGATTGCGCAAGTCTTCTGCGCGAGTAAATGCCTGGTCAACCATCAAGCCCGGTAACAAGACTAAAAATTCTTCGCCGCCTAAACGACACGATACATCCGACTTACGGAACATGGTTTTGAGAATATCTGCTAATAGCTGCAGGACCTGGTCACCTACGTCATGGCCAAAGCGATCATTCACAGATTTAAAATGATCGATATCAATCATAAATAAACTAATGGGTTCATTGTCTCTTTTACTGCGTACCAATTCATTGCTAAAGTATTCATCAAAAAAACGTCGATTGAAAAGGGCTGTTAAAGGATCACGGATTGCCTGATCTTCTAACTGGCTTTTTAATTTCTCAATCTCATCCAATTTCTGAATTAATGTTCTGTTTGTTTTTTCCAGAGCCCGGTTAGCAAGTCGTCTTTCAGTCTCGTTATCAAAAATTAATAGCCAGCCATCCTGCTTGTTATTGCGCAATAAAGGAGTAACATATGCATCCAGAATGATCAGTTCCGGCTCATTCATCTCGATTTCTACGTTTAATGGTTCGTGGATCGTCTCAATTGAAATTTGATCCTGTCCCAAATATTGAAATAGTTGCTTGGCGGGCATTCCAGTTTTTAAAGGAAGATACGGTAAAAGATTTACCAGTGTTGGGTTCCAGTCCACGATTCGTCCTTGAGAATCCGCCACAACAATTCCATCCTGAATCAGACTGAAAACCACATCATGCGCTACCGGAATCAAATCCAGAAATCGAAATGCACTGATTGCAAAAGAGAGTAGCACCAGGGAGAAGAGGCTTGCAATCGGTGACCAATCCATCCCTGGGATAGGATTTAATGGGGTATTGTAAATGATATTCCCACCAAAAGGTAAAACGATAGCAAGAATAAAAATTTCAATTTGGTGCCGAAAAGACGGTTGGCGTTGAGAGGACCACTGCTTGATTAATAAGAATAGAATGACACCCATGCAACCATACAGGTACAGTAATCCGATCATATAAACCGGACCATGTCCAAATATCATTAAATTTGTGACTGGGTCGATCGAACTAAAGTTAATCCAGATCAAACCATGCAACTCATTCGTCCAGGCGAGAGCCAGAATCACAATTGGAATCAGCCAAAGTAATAATACATATTTGATCTTAATTTTTTTAACAACCCCAAAATATTCAACGACAAAAAGAAGGAGCAGCGGTACCAAATTATAAAGGCCGGTATACTCACCTTTTGCCCAGAATACCTTTAAATGTTCGGTTGTAGCTGAATACTCAAAGGCGTAACTCAGGTTATAAACTGCCACTGCCAGAATTGCCATCAATAAGTATTTACTGCCAACTACCTGCCTTTTTTGCCAGATAAAACCAAATAACACCAGTGAGAGTAAACTGGCGAAAAAGCAAATATTGACGTAAATTAATGAAAAATTAAGCATTTTTGTTAAGTATAGCGCTCATGTTTAATATAATTAGAAATTATTGTTAAAAATTAGTTACTGTCAAGTTTAATCGTGCTTATAATTTAAATAATTTCTAATTATATAATCATTGTCTTATTTGCAGATTAATACCGGGATATGAATATCATCCAACACATAATCGATGGTACTACCAGACATCACTTCCTGAAGCGGAGACGATCCATAACTACCCATAATAACCATATCGATTTCTTTTTCTTTAACAAAACGCAATATATTCTTACCTGAAAAACCTTTTCGTAAGTGAGCTGAATAAAACACCCCCCCAAAACGCATGTAAGAACGTGCTTCGATAATGCATTTCTTCATCGCTTCTTTATTGTTCTCTTCATCACGATAGGTGGTCAAAATATAGAGCTCAATTTTCCAATGGATTGCCAGATAGGCAGCAATATACATGGCTTCTTTACTTTTCGGGCTGCCATCATAGGCAAGTAGCAGGCGCTTAACCGCCCGCATATTTCCGGGTACAACTAACAAAGGCTGTGGTGACAGGCGTACCAGAGTGCGAAAACCCGATCGTAATTTCTGCAGCGCTTGAACCCCAGGCGCATAACGCATCTTGACAATCACCATATCAGTATAAAAAGAGCGCTCCAGAATCCGTTTTCCCGGTTCGCCAACCTCAATCGCCAGGCTGCCCCGCACCCCGGTCTCTCCCAGCCGCCAATAGAAGATTTCGCGCAGCCGTTTCACCTTGTCGCTTTCCAGCTCTTCATCATTGTCCACCAGATGGATGGCAGAGATGCGTGCCCCTTCGCGCTGAGCAATCCAGAGCGCCTGCTCAAAGGCTTCACGCGAGTCAAGATCATCTTGAATAGCCAGCAGTAGATTGGGAAATAAAACCTGATTTCTTTCAATTTGCATCTGATGTGCTTTACGCCAGGTACCGGTTCTCGGTCCAGACTCCCAGTTATCCGGCAGCAGTAAATCTACCAGCCAGTAACGCAACCGCTGGAAAATCGATTTGGTGCTGTTGGAAAAGCGCTGTGTCAATGATTCGGCAGCTTTGGTAGTGTCCACCTGCCAGCCTAATTCTTCTTCCAATTCCCCGCGATGTTCCAACATCCACAGATACAGGTCAGTTTTTGTTCGGCCAGGGAACTCACGCAATAAACCTTTTTCAGTGATCACTTCCACGGTTGGCAGGTAAAAATTCTTATACCAATCAACTGCTGCATCGAAATAGGGAATTTCTTTTTTCTCCCGCTCCCCCATATAATAGCGATTTACATCAATATGATCGAGCAGCCGGGCGTAACCACCCGGTTCGGTTACTTCCAGTTCCAGGTCAGGAATGTATTTATCCAGATGGGTTCTTTCCAAGAATTTGGCGTATTCTTCTTTGATAATCAGATTGTCCAGATCCACCTCACCGGTCAGAGGTACCCGTGTGACTACTTCGGTCACATAGGCCTCAATATGAGTCTGGCCATTATGTCGGGCAACCGAGACGCGATGATTCCCGTCCAGGACAAAATAATATTCCCCTACCTTATAGACTTCAATCGGTGGAACTCCCTTAAGTGATTCGGTTGCCATTCTCACCGAGACCCACCGTTGGCTATCCGAAGCCTTCTTTGGCAGAAAGTCTCGGGTAAAATCCGTGTAACGCCCAACCGAGCCAATGATCTTATCCAGCGGGATCTCCTGACGGCCTCTTTCTACCCGCCCCTTAAGCCGTAAATGCTTTAAAACCTCGTCATAGGATAATAAATCGATCTGCTCACCTGTTAATTGAGCCAGGGCTGATTTAAGAGAAGCTTTGCGATGAGCCGTATTAAAGTCATTAATTGCAACCGTTCTGTTCATGTACCTCTTTCCATAACCAGATTAACTGTAACCGATTCGGATAAAAATTTCCAGAATAAATTATGGGTTATCGCGCCAGTCTTTCGCTAGTATTAAGGATCATTGAACTCAGAAAACGTAATAGATTAATGGATTCTGTTTCCCAGTGTGTCTCTCGACTGACCATGTCAAACCCAATGAAACCTTTCACCTGATGGCTAACGACCATGGGTACCGCCAACAAAGATTGGATTTGTTGTTCAGGCAAATAAACTCTTTCGTTAACGGCTGTGGAAGGTAAATCATCGATATTATTTAGAGTAATCACCTGATCTGTGTGCATTTGTTCCATCCACCAGGGTAAAGAAGAAAGAGGAATCGATTGTAGATTATCCATCTGAGGGGAGATTCCAGGCGCACACCACTCAATTGTGTTGGACATTGTTTGGTGAACAAAATCAAAATCAAAAATATAAGCCCGGTCTACCTGCATAAATTCCCCAATTTTCCTTAATAGGTGTGTAAGTGTAGCCGGATAACTAGACGGAGTAGCTTCCATCAACTCAAGAGAAGCTTCATTAATTATGTGTTCTAAATTGGTGAAGTAATTCAGTTTTACCTTGTTCTTATGTTCTTCTGTGATGTCTCTGACATTACCCTGAAAAACCCTGGTGCCATCCTGTAAGGTAGTCACCAAACCTATCTCTTCTACCCAAACAAGATGCCCATCTCTATGAATCAGTCGGAATTCAATGGCTTCCTGAACACCTGCTTCTATTCTTCTCTGTAAATGCTGGTAATATTTTTGTAAATCTTCCGAAAAAATAATACTGCGCCAAAAATCAGGTTCCTTGTAAAAATCATCTACTTCGTAACCAGTGATTTCTTTTATTTGGGGGCTCAAATAAATCGGGAAAAATGTAGTTGCATGCAAAACATAGGTCAGCAGAGGCAAAGTTTCTACCAAAGCCTGATATCGCTGCTCTGCTGATTTATTCATCATATCCTGTTGGATTTCTGCAGTGACGTCTTTGCCAATACTAAAAATTTCTGTCAGTTCATCATCAGCAAACACCCCGCGGTCTGTCCATTCCACCCAGACCGTTTTTCCCTGTCCATCCAGCAAGCGGTTTGTATTTTTCCGAATTGGATTCTGGGAGGTAAGCAGTGAAAAATGGTGAAAAATACTTCCGTAATCTTCGACGAATAGATTTTCCTCGAACGATTTGCCAATCAACTTTCCCATTGGTTTCCCTAATACATCGCAAAACCGCTGATTTACATGGGTAACAAACCCATCCGGGGTCATCCGGACGATTAATAAATCCTGATTTAATAAATTATAGAAATCTGTTCCCTCTTTAATCATAGACGGTACGGATTGGGGTTTGTTCGGCTGAACCAGCAAGAAAAAAACCTTCCTGTCCCGAATACGAACAGACTTTACCAGGTAACGTGTCTGGAGATTGACTAAATTTTTGGTTTTTTGCTGCCAGGTACGCAGGTTGATCGCCTCCCTGAATCCGTTCTCTAGAATAGCTCCTATAACCGTTTGGCGCTCTTCCATGCTGAATAATTCTATAAATTTTTGATCAACTAATGCTCCATCCGGATAATCATAATACAAATGGGCATACGGATTGGCATAAATTATTTGTTGGGTTGATTCATCGATCAGCAAGGCCGGTTGTGTGATATTTTCAGCCACCTGTATTATTTCTTCTTTGTTAAATTCTGGTTGAATTTCATCGAGAGGATTTTTTTCAATGATTCCGGAGATTATTCCCTCCGGATAAACCGTAATCTTTGTTTTTAAATGGATTTGACCTTCGCCTTTTGCAAAGTAAGTTATTTGAAGCTGTTTTTCTTTTCCTCTAAGATCGAGATTCTCAGGTATTTGTAACTGTTTAAAAAAATCTGGAGCGATATCTTCTATCTGAAGTTTTAAAAACTCATCTGCGGAATATTTAAGAATGGATTGAAACGCTGGGTTGGCAAATAAAAAATTACCTTGTTTTGTAATCGCAAAACTAGCATCCTGCATCTGGTTAATGATTTGAGAAAAGGTATTTGCCTTCATTCTGGTGACTTCGTTTAACAAATATCGAGCCAAGATACGGTTGATCCAGGAAAAAAATTCAACTATTTGAGAATTACTGGTTGCAGACGCTTCGTCCGCCTGAGTAAATAAAATGATATTGCCCATCAATTCATTGTTTGAAATTACCGGTAGTAATAGTATTGAATATTCATTTAGATGGTTATGGTCCCAACCATTTTGATCTGAGAATTTTTCTTTATTGATAAAAACTAAATGACCACTTTTGAGGTTGACCCAATAAGGGCTATTCATTAGTCGAGCATGAATTTCTTTCAATTCTTCAAAAGCGATTCCTGAACAATAGTGGTTTGAGATCTCCCCTTCCGTATTCATGTAAATTAGAATACCCCCACCCACCCAGATGTTGGACTTTAACATCTCATCCAAAATAATTCGAATCCCCTCATTGAGGTTACCGTAGTCAAGAAGCTGGTCGATGATATTATCGGAGAAGTTTCCTCTTTTTAGGAAAGATTCCTCCGGTTTGATCATCAGAGAAACACCATAGATTTCACCTTGAATGGGAATCACATCAATCATCAATGGAATAAGTGTTTGGCGAGCGTGCAAATCAAAGTTGTGTTTTAAAGGAATTCTGTTAATCCCAACCACCTGGATCATATCAAATAACTTTTTTACTAAATCCAGGCTGGCACATTCTTTTAAAGTACCATCTGCAAGCCAGTTTGCCGGGTAATATTCCTGGGCTGCCTGATCATAAGCAAACACGGAAAAGATCAATCCATTGGAATGAACGGTTAATTTAACATTTTTACTCTTAATCACCAACTCTGTTAAATTGACCATCTCTTGATTGGAATTCATCTAAATCCTCAATAATAGTGGCGAAGATCATTACAGATTAATTGGAATGGATTAATCCCTCAATTCCATTGTCGTTTTTGGGAAAAGCTTTCCAATAATTATGGGAATTGTACAGACATCTTTGATTTAATTCAAGTGTATTTTTCGTTACGATTTCGTTACAATTTATCGACCAACAGGTTTATTGATTGAGCGGAGAAAGAATAAACGAAAGAGCCAAAGGCTTTCCTGGAAGCAGGCGGTATTGAGTGTGGGGCTGCCCTCCGGCTGGCACATCTCCACCCACTCCTTTTTGGGTCAGGTCAATGTTTAGTGACATAAAATCCTGCTGCACTAATTGATGAATGTGAGTCGCCTCCGCGATTTGAGTCTGAGTATAAGGCCAGATGCTGAAACTGAAAAAAGATTCTCCGGTTGATTGGACTCTTAACCCACTCCCATTTCCACTGGTTATTTGCAGCCAGCGCACCTGACTGCGATTACCGTTTTCCTGCGGGCGAACATAATGATGAAAAAGCTGATCGACCTGTGCCCTGAATTTACCTACGCGAGCGCCACCTAAGCGGTCTGGCATAGTTTCATCCGGCCCCAGGCCAAAGTATTCAACCTGATCCAAATGTCCCGGGAGCGACACCTGCAAACCCATGCGTTCAAGCTCTTTACCCGGGGTAAAAGTCGCATCCACCCGCATGGAACCATCTCCTGTAATGGTATAGGTTGTAGAAAATGGGGTTTTTCCTCCAGGTGTTTTCCAGGCAGACACCAATTCAACAGTTTGTTCATCAATCGAGCGCAATGAAAATTCTTGCTTACGCAACTTCTGATTGGCAACCCGCCAGAAATGTCGGCCGAGGATTGGCCGCGCCCAAGGATAAAGGATCATGGAAGAAATATCATTGTCGATCCAGACCCGCCACAGGTTCGGCTTTAAAGCAGATTGGAATAAGCCCTGTCCTTTATTAGTAAATTGGGTTAGGAATCCTGTATTAGCATCAAACTCGTATGAAAAGTCAGCCCCTTCTATTTTGGTTGTATTGTCATCCGCCACAATGACCACAGGTTTTCCCGCACGAATGGCAGGGGCGACGGCAGCATTACCAGATGGTGACAGCTTAAATTGCTCCCAGGCGATTTCAAAACCAGTATCGGCCCAGGCATTATTTTCTCGTAAGGTGAATAACAGATTAAGAAACACCTCTTTCCAGGAGGTGCCATTGGGCGGCTGATAAGGGATTTCAACTTCGGTTGTTTTACCAGGTTCAAGATCCATGCCTGGCAGGTCGCCATGCTCAACAATTTCTCCCTCCACTTCCAGAACCCAGCGGGCATTAAAGGCGGAAAGATTGAGAAAATCATATTTGTTTTGAATTTCAAATTTCCCCGTTTGCAAATCAATCGGTTTGACCTTGATATTCTGATAGCCTTTTTTCACGGCACTCACTGCAGGATGTGGTTGGCGATTGGCAGCAAAAATGCCATTACAGCCAAACACCATGAACCGATAAGGGTCGCCTAAATCACCACCATAAGCCCAGAAGTCTCGCCCATCTTCCGTTTTTGTCAGAATACTCTGATCCGCAAAATCCCAGATGAACCCACCGATACAGAATGGATAACGTTCAAAAATCTGTATATATTCTTCAAAATTCCCTAAAGAATTGCCCATCGCATGCGCATACTCACACAGAATTATCGGTTTGCCCATAGCATTTTTTCCGTGAATGCTTTTCCAGGTGAGCACCCCTTCCCGATACCAGACCTCTTTACCAGCAATAATCGTTTCCAGATTGGCAGGAGAAGGATACATCATCGAGAAAACATCAGCATACTCACCTTTGTGATCCTGTTCATAGTGTACCGGGCGGGAAGCATCCATTTGGTGCACAAGATCAGTAAGCTGGCGGAAGCGATCATCTGACCTGGATTCATTCCCCAATGACCAGAAAATGATGCTGGGATGGTTACGATCCCGGGCGATCATGCGTGCCACCCGAGCTTGCATAGCCGGCAGCCAACGCATATCCCCGCGCATCTCATCCCGTAGCCCGTGGTTCTCGATATTCGCTTCGTCCATGACGTACAATCCGAATTCGTCACAAAGATCATAAAAGCGTTCATCATCCGGATAATGAGCCGTTCGCACGGCATTAATGTTGTTCTGTTTCATCAGGCACACATCTTCCAGCAGCCTTGCGGAGGTCATGGTATGCCCGGAAAGGGGGTCAAAATCATGACGGTTGACCCCTTTGATCAGAATCGGACGTCCATTGACCCACAGGCGCCGCTCACGAATCTCCACCTGCCGAAAGCCGTGGCGGAAATGGCGGGCGTCCAGCGGTTTGCTGTTTGAATCGCTGAGGGATAGGTAAACATCATAGAGATAAGGCGTTTCCGCTGACCATAGCTGCGGATGATTGACCGACAAGCTTGTAGTGAGCGTGATTTTCTGCCCGGATTCAATTTGAAAGCGTTGACCGGTGCGTGCTACCTCTGTATTTTGGTATTCCAAAATAGCCGTGAGCTGAAACTCTCCTGATAAGGACGTATCCTGAGGATGGAAAAAGATATCCGCTTCCAGTAGCGCATCAGCCTGATTAAAACCGTTAAAAAATCTAGATTCAAGACGCACATCCTGAATACCTACAGGCGGAAATGCCAACAAACGCACAGATCGAAAAATACCCGAGAGAAACCACATATCCTGATTTTCCAGGTAACTGCCATCGCTGAAGCGGTAAACCTGTACCGCCAGCAAGTTTTCCCCTTCCTTTAAATAAGGGCTAATATAAAACTCAGAAGGCAGCATGCTATCCTGTGCATAGCCAACAAAAGAACCATTTATCCACAGGTAGTAAGCTGAACAGACCCCATCGAAGCGCAAATAAATCTCGTGTTGTTGCCATTCAGGCGGTAGGATAAAATGATGACGATATGATCCTACCGGGTTATCGTCCGGGTCAATATTGGGCAAATCGCGCTTCCGCAGGCTGGGGGGCATATGGAAAGGGGCATAGATGGGCACACCGTATCCATTTAATTCCCATTGCGCCGGAACTTTAATTTTAGCCCAACTACTGGCGTTAAAGTCAGGGTTTTCAAACCCTTCCGGGCGCTCTGCCGGGCGTGATACCCAGTGAAAATCCCATTCGCCATCCAGGAGGATTTGCCGGAAAGATGCCTGCCCGGTTTTGATGGTATATAAATCCGGGTACGAAAGAGAGGTAGCCCGAGCAGGTAAACGATTAATTTCAAATATTTCAGGGTTCTGCCATTCCGGTATCAAGTGATGTTTCGCCATGTTTTTCTACTCCGGATTTAAATGATGATCAACCCAATTTTAGTCGATTCTTAGATGGTTTGTCTAACCATCTAAGGGTCGGATTTTCCAATATATTATGTTGTCAATCTGATCTAGCGCTGATCATAATCTCAGCGTTATCAATAATCGAATTGTGAAAATATTGTTTCAGCCGCCTGATACGGAATGACGATGGTATCCGCCCCCGCTTCAAAAACTTCTTCTGCCTGTTCGAGGTTAAATACTCCGGTCACCATAATGGGAATTCTCCCATAAACCATTTCTTTAATCCGCAGGAATTGTTCCAGATCGGGGTTTTTAGGCAGCCAACCAGTCGAAGTTGCGATACTTTGAATGCCCACTTCCACACAAAGATTCACCAGACGCATAATTTGATGATCGCTGAGATAAGCTGCTTCCATAATCAAACTTACTGGGCGTCTTCCAGCAGTATTGTGAATGGTCAAAAGCTCCCATTGGACATCTCCCCAGTTCCCTGAGAGAATATTCCAGCTATTCACCACTACATGATAAGCGTCAGCGCCAGCAATATTCATATCGCGGATCTCATTGACCTTTGTTTTCAGGCTCACCCCACCGGTCGGGTACCCAACCAGACCAATCAATTTTAGGGTTTTCTGTTTTTCTACCAACAAGCGGGCAATTTCAATCGACGCCGGCAAGACCCCAATCCCCTTCAGGGCAGGATGCCATTTAATAAGATTCTCCAACACATTCATATCATCATCTGGCAGCGCTGCCGTCAGAACCAGGTGATGAGATAAAGTTTCAACCGTAAATTCCATAATAAATTAATAAAAAGAGGTTTATATGACCCTCCTTTTTAAAAATTATTATAGATTTTTTCATTCTGGTACAGAATGAATCGTACAAGCTTTATATAGAGATCAGATCGTCTGTAAATCTTTAACCATCATGAATATTGACCAGCCCATAGCGTAAAGCTGCGATAACCGCCTGGGTACGATCATTGACTCCCAATTTGGCAAAAATGGCGCTGGTGTAGTTTCTAACGGTGCCCTCAGAAAGATACAATTCACGGGCAATATCCGCATTGGTCAGCCCTCTGGCCATCAATTGCAGCACTTCGGTTTCACGGTCACTCAGCAAAATATGGTGTTCCAGGGAGGATGTCTGATTTTTTTGAACAGCGCTACTGAGAACTTTTCCCGCTACGTTCGGGTCAAGATAAGTTTCGCCTTCTACCGTACCTTTGATGGCCTGAATTAATCCAGCCGATGGTGTGTCTTTTAGCAAATACCCGGATGCACCGGCACGAAGAGCATCAAACAGCCATTCGTCATCATCATAGGTGGTTAGCACCAGCACCTTCACCTGCGGATAGGTGCTGCGAATCTTCTGGGTAGCCTGAATGCCGTTTACTTCCGGCATTTTCAAATCCATTAAAACCAGATCCGGTTGGTGCTGTACGACCTGATCAAACACTTCCTGGCCGTTATTGGCGGTCGCCACTACTTTAATTCCCGGGTCATTATTCAGAATGGTACTTAACCCCTGACAGACAATTTCCTGATCGTCACAAACAATTACCCGAATCATCTTTTTCCTTTCAACTTCAACTGGATCAGCGTGCCTTCACCGGGTTGGCTATTAATCGAGAATT
Source organism: Anaerolineaceae bacterium (assembly GCA_034429975.1). Taxonomy (GTDB): domain Bacteria; phylum Chloroflexota; class Anaerolineae; order Anaerolineales; family Anaerolineaceae; genus UBA6170. The sequence goes on from DAOUFM010000120.1 coordinate 24,777, forward strand.
CAGCATTCATCATTTCAGCCCGTTCCAGCATGCCTTTAATTCCAAAACCATCAATTTTGTTTTCCAGATCAGCCAGATCAAAACCAGTGCCATCATCGTGAATTTTTAAAATAATTCCATTATTTTCACTCACTAAATCGAGCCGAACCTGGTTGGCTTTTGCATGATGAATAATATTCTCCATGGATTCCTGGATGATACGATAAACCATCTGTTCTTCTTCGGCTGAAAGTGAAAAAGAATCGCGAATGTTAAGCTGAATATCCAGTTGGGTGCGTGCTTTAATATTGGCCACCAAGTTTTGGATGGCAAGTTGTAAACCGAGATCTTCCAGTGGTTCAGCTCGTAAAGCCTTTAAGGCTCTGCGCGTCTCTTCCAAGCCATTATGGGCGGTGAAGAGTGCCTCCTCCACCATCTCATTAATTTCCGGCTGATCAGGCGGTAGGACGGTATGAATAGCTTCCAACTGAACAGACAAGCCGCTGAGCGTATGTGCCAGGGTGTCATGCAACTCACGAGCCAGCCGGTTTCGTTCACGGCTGACTGCCAGTTGATCCTGCACCAGAGCTTGCTGGCTTAATTGCAGGTTCGCACGCATCAGACCTTTGCGTTGTTCCCGTTGAACCATCATCAATTCTGTGATCATAAAAGCCACCAGGTTTAAGGTGATCGTGCGAATAAAGGTGGCATATAACGGCATGAGAATCTCCGTCCCAATCCCGCCTGCCAGATAGATCAGGTAAAAACCATCGAACACCCCCAGAGCGGTATTCACCAAAAAAACTTTCTGAAAATCATACTGCCAGGCTGCCGGAACCAAAGCGATCATCAATAAAGGCAGTAACGACCAGAGACGATAAATTTCAATCCCCTCACCGCTAAATAATCTACGGGTCAAGTCGATATTAACAATAATGGGTGGAATAAGGGCAGCCAGAATCAAAGCGATCAGCAGATAAAGGGAACGTAATTTTCGTTGCAGCCAGGGGATAGAGAGATAAATCGAAAGGAACAGTGATTCTAAAAATATATAATAGAAAGGATCACGATAAAACTCGGACACCTGTCGGTTAATAATCCATTCACCCAACGGCACCAAAGAGAATGCAACCGTTTCTGCAATCACAAAGAATCGGAAAATCCGAATCAGTCCGGGTTCGGTGGGTGCATTGATCTTCATACTTAAGATATTAACATAAATTTTCAAAATCCCAATAAGAACATGACCATTCAATGGGAAATGTATGACAGCACTCATACCAGGCAATGATCCTCGTCATAGCGTCTTGTGGTTGCGTACATCTTTTCTGAATACTTGGATAGGTCTATAAATGAATTAATCGTAAAAGCTATATCACAGGAGCGAAATTGACAATTTTTACAAAATTTCAATCATTAGAACAGAAAGAACCCGGGGGAATGCGCACTGCAAGCTACCAACAATTTCAAATAGAAGCGCACGAGATCAGTAAGTCATTTCATCGTGGCAACAATGGTGTACATGCGGTGGATAACTTGAGCTTCACAGTGCCAGCCGGGCAAATGTTTGGGTTATTAGGCCCAGATGGAGCAGGAAAAACAACCACGCTGCGAATTCTGGCGTCGGTCATGCCGGCGACACATGGGATTGCCCGCGTAGGTGGTTTCGATTCCCAAAAGGAAAAACGGGAAGCCCGCCGTTTAATCGGTTATATGCCCCAGAATTTCAGCCTGTATCCCGATCTTTCCGTGATGGAAAATCTGATTTTCTTTGCCGACATCAACGGTGTAACCGGCAATTATCGCAAAGAACGCATCGAAAAGATGCTGGCTTTCACCCGCTTAAAAGCCTTCACCGAGCGCAAGGCAGCTAACCTCTCAGGTGGTATGAAGAAAAAACTGGCATTGGCCTGTGCCCTGATGCACGAACCGGAAGTCTTGCTTCTGGACGAACCTTCCACTGGAGTAGACCCGGTTAGCCGGCGGGAATTGTGGTTGATTCTGGCGCAGGTAGTCCAGGAAGGCGTGACCATTGTGGTCAGCACACCCTATATGGATGAAGCCGAACGCTGCCATCAGGTTGGGATTCTCTACAATGGCAAATTGTTGACCACCGGCGCACCGGAAGACCTGCAGAATAACCTTCCTTTTGAGATTGTCGAAGTTAAAGCCAAACCGCGCAAAGTAATGCGCAATATTGTGGCAGCCGCGCCTTATGTCCTGCAGTGGCGTACCATCGGAGATCGACTAAGATTGTCTGTCAAGGATCCGCAGTTTGCTTTGCATCAACTTAAGCAGGAGCTGGATGCCCAAGGCGCGGAGATCAAAGTTCTACGCCACAGCAAACGCAGTATGGAGGACGTCTTTATCCACCTGGTGGAAGAAAGGCGTATGCAGGGATGAATGCATACTCAAATGCAATCGAAACATTTGACCTGACGCGCCGCTTTGGTTCGTTTATTGCCGTTGATCAGGTCAATTTTTATGTACCCAAGGGTGAAATCTTTGGATTATTAGGACCAAATGGGGCCGGGAAGACCACTACCATTCGGATGCTGTGTGGGATCATTCCTCCCAGCGCTGGCAACGCAAGTGTGCTGGGGTTTGATATTCGCAAAGAGGCCGAAGACATCAAAAAAAATATCGGCTATATGTCGCAAAAGTTTTCTCTATATGATGACCTGACAGCTACTGAAAATCTAAATTTTTACGCTTCCATTTACGGTGTGCCCGCGAATGACCGCCGTAAACGCATTCAGGATCTCATCGATCAGAGCGGATTGCGCGGCGTCGAAAATGAGTTAACCAGCAGCCTGTCCGGCGCCTGGCGGCAACGCCTGGCTTTGGCCTGCGCCATCGCTCATAAACCGCCGATGCTATTCCTGGATGAAGCCACTGCCGGGGTTGACCCGCTTTCCCGGCGCGAATTCTGGGATCTGATCTACGAAATGGCCAGCGAAGGCACCTCCATTCTGGCAACCACCCACTATATGGATGAAGCGGAATACTGCAACACGATCGGGATGATGTACCAATCTCAGATGATCGCTCTGGCCAGCCCGGACCGATTAAAAGACGACATGCCCGGGGTTCTGGTGCAAATTTCCTGCGATCAACCACTACGGGCTGAAGAAATCGCCGAAAAAATTCCCGGCGTGCTGGATGCTGCCGTCCATGGGGTGCGAGTGCATGTCACTTTGAAGTCAGAAGATACCCTTCCGGGGTTAACCCAGGCCTTAAAGGCAGCCGGAATACAAATTGTCGATCTGGAAACCATCCAACCTTCTCTCGAAGATGTGTTTATCAACATGGTTGACAGTCGCTTAAAAGAAAACAACCAGGTTTCATTGGGAGGATAAGATGGAACGATTATGGACAATCGTACGCAAAGAATACTATCACATCATGCGCGACTATCGCACCCTGGCGATCATCATTATCTTGCCAACCTTTTTACTGATTCTGCTGGGCTATGGTGTCTCAGGCGAAAGTAAGAACATCCGTCTGGCTGTGGCTGACCTCTCTAAATCGGATGAGAGCCGCCGCTATCTGGATTATTTCACCGCCAGTGAAGAATTTTCGTACGACTACGATGTGTTATCTGAAAAAGAAATCCTGAATTTGCTTGATCGCGAACTGGTCAGCGCCGGGATATATATCCCTGCCGATTTTGGCAGCAACTTGGCAGCCGGAAAAACTGCTTTTGTCCAGTTCTACGTCAACGGTTCTGACCCGGCTGAAGCTCAAACCGCCAACCTGAAACTGGAGACCATCGCTCAGGTGGCTACGCAAAAAATTTTGACTAAACAACTGGAGCGAAATGCTGCTGTATTGGGAATCTCCGGATTGCAACTGCCAGTCCAAACTTATACCAAAACCTTGTATAACCCGGATGGCAAAAACAAAATCTATATGATTCCCGGCTTAACCGCAATGGTTCTACAGGTACAGGCACTTTTATTGACCGCCCTGGCGATTGTGCGCGAACGGGAGCAGGGCACCATGGAGCAACTGGTGGTAACCCCGATCCGCTCGTGGGAGTTGGTACTGGGCAAGATCATCCCCTACCTGATTGTTGGTGTCCTGAACACCATCATGACTTTGTTGGTGGCTGTCTATCTGTTTGGAATTGTCATTCAGGGTAGCTTCTGGATGCTGGTGCTTTTAAGTTCTATCTTTACCTTGGGGTCACTGGGTATGGGCGTGCTGATATCCAACATTTCCCGTACACAGATGCAAGCCATGTATCTGGCGGTTGGGATTGTGCTCATCCCGGCGATTATTCTTTCCGGACTGATGTTCTCACGCCAGGGTATGCCGTGGATCACCTACTGGTTCAGCGAAATTCTGCCCATTACGCACTTCCTGGTGATCATTCGCGGGATTATGGTCAAAGGCACCTCAATCGCTTTTATGTGGGGTTCTATTCGCTCGTTAATTATCCTCAGTATCATCTATTTTGTGGCGTCTGTTGCCACTTTCAGAAAACGATTATAAGTAGCATGCATTAACAGATTGAAGAAGGAGACTTATGAAATCAAAAATCTTTATCCTAACCATTATCCTGACCTTACTGGCTGTGCCCCTGGCTGGCTGCGACGTTTTGCAGCCTAAAAACAGCGAAACGCAAATCACTGCCTCAGGCACCATCTCTGCAGACCGGGTGAACGTCGCCCCGCAAGTGAGCGGTACTTTGCTGGCTGTGAACGTCAAAGAAGGCGATCATGTCAGCGTCGGTCAGGAGTTATTCCGGCTGGACGATGAGATTCTGAAAGCCCAATACGATCAGGCGAAAGCCGCCGTGGATCAGGCCGAAGCAGGAATTCAAGCCGCCCAATCGCAATTGGAAGCAGCCCGGGTACAATATGACCAGGCTCGCCAGGGCGCCCGCCTGTTATACCTGCAATCCATGCAAAACCAGCCGCCTGTATGGTCCCAATCCGTACCGGATGAGTTCAACCAACCCAACTGGTACTACCAGCGTGATGAATCCGCCCGCGGCGCTCAAGCAGAAGTGGATAAAGCCCAGAAAAACCTGGATATCGAAAAAGCTAATCTGGAAAGCGTGCAGAATAAATCTTCCAATGATGATTTTATGGCCATGGAGAAATCCCTGACCGAAGCCCGCGCTCGCTTCCTGGTTGCCACGCAAACACTGGCTCAGGCACAACGTGCCCAGGATAACAAGGTACTTGAAGAAATGGCGCAAAAAGATTACGACGCCGCCCTGGCCGACCTGGAAACCGCCCAACGCGATTATGACCGGATGATCACCAGTGTAGCGGCAGCCGAGGTGCTGGAAGCACGCGCTAAAGTATCGGTGGCAGCAGCCCGTTTGGAGAATGCCCTGAATTATCTTGATAGCCTGATGACGCTGGATAACTCTCTGCAGGTTAAGATTGCCAAAGCCGCCATGGAAAGTGCAGAAAACCAGGTCAACCTGGCGAACGCTGGCAAAACCCAGGCGCAGGCAGCCCTCAACCTGCTACAAATCCAACTCAACAAGAGCGTGATCTCCTCCCCTGTTCAAGGTACTGTGTTAAACATCAATTCTGAAGTTGGTGAACTGGTAGGCGCTGGCAGCCCGGTGATCAACCTCGCCAAGCTGGACGTAGTTAACCTGACCGTATATATTCCAGAAGACGTGTACGGGCGTATTCCTGTAGGTCAACGGGTGACTATCAGCGTTGATTCCTATCCGGGTGAAACCTTCCACGGCGAAGTGATCCATATCGCCGATGAAGCGGAATTCACGCCGCGCAATGTACAGACCGTCGAAGGCCGCAAAGCGACGGTGTACGCGGTCAAAATTGAGATACCGAATACCAGCCTCAAACTTAAACCCGGCATGCCCGCCGACGTAAATTTCGGCATCAACCGGCCGTAAGGGTTTTCTTTTTTCACTAAATGCTCCCGGAGGAAGTTGATTCTTACGGGAGCTTTTTTTTATGCGGTGGTGATGGAACGTTCCGCCATCAGCCATGAGATTGGGAAACCACCTCACCCCCCAGCCCCCTCTCCAATGGCTTGGAGAGGGGGAGTATGATTCATCCGTCATTTGTGATGAATTCTCATTTCGCCATCAGCCATGAGCCATCAGCCATGAGCTAACGAAAACACCTCACCCCCCAGCCCCCTCTCCAACGTGTTGGAGAGGGGGAGTATGGCTTGTGTATGATGGAAATTTTTGACATAGGGAGGAAGCATTGGAGATCAAATTCCCGGGGACATGAAAATTCAGGCTCTCCAATGCATCCTCCTTGCCTGTATCTAAAAATATTATTGAAAGCACGCTCAATAAATTCCTCATTCAATTCCGGGTTATCTTAGGACGATTAAGTTTGAAATAAGAGTGAACTATGCCCACTAAAGGGTTGCCACCCAAAAACTTTTTTTTCGCTTTGAGCTTTGACCTTTCAGCTTTGAGCTAGACAAACCACCTCACCCCCCAGCCATTATTTGTGAGGTCATCTCAACTTTCCACTATTGGGATTATTCATGTTCCGCCATCAGCCATGAGCTATCAGCCATCAGCTAGTAAAAACCACCTCACCCCCAAGGTTATTTGATAATTTTGGGGGGTGAGATAAATCTTCTTTTTTCTTGCCACCTTTCTAAAATTCCTTAATAATTATTCACACATAACATAATCAATGAAAACATTAGCGCGCGAACTTCGGAAAAACAGCGCTCCGGCAGAAAAGATCTTTTGGCAATATCTTCGTGGTCATTAGTTTTCGGATTAATAATTCCGCAGACAACACCCCATTCCCCTGTTTATTGTTGATTTTTATTGCCCACAATTTCAATTAATAATTGAATTGGGCGGGGAGATACATCAATATCAAAAAGAAGAAGATCTATCCAGGCAAGATTGGTTATCTGAAATTGGATATAAAGTCATTCGCTTTAGTAATGATCAGGTGCTTAATGAATCGGATTCGGTTTTAAGAGAAATTCGCCGAATCGTCAATCAAATCTGAAAAATAGGCTCCCCCTCTCTAACGTTCGCTAGCTCAAAGCTCAAAGCTTAAAGTTCAAGGCAAAAAACCAGACTTAGGATGACCTCACAAATGACAAATAAATCATACTCCCCCTCTCCAACGCGTTGGAGAGGGGGCCGGGGGGTGAGGTGGTTTTGCTAGCTCAAAGCTCAACACTTTAAGTTCAAAATAAAAACATGGAGATGGCGCTTTTATGCAAATAGCGGGAATTATGCGGCAGGAAGGAAGCATTGGATTTTTGGCATTATTTTCCACCTCAAACACTCATTTCCAATACTTCCTCCCTACCCAAAAATTACAAGTTTTCCAAATTGAGTCATTCATCCATGTGATTTATCCTCATTTTATTAAAATGAAAAAACCGAACAGCATCTTGTTCGGTTTTTTGTAATAAAAATTTCTGTCTACTTAATCTACGGCGACCATAACGTTGGATGCCTTGATGACTGCATAAGCTTCTTTTCCAGCCTTCAGGCCAAGAGCTTCCACCGAACTGTTGGTGATAATGGATACTACCTGGGTACCTCCGGGGAGCTCCAATAATACTTCACTGTTTACGGCACCCTTTTCTACACTGACTACCTTTCCTTTAAGAACATTTCTAGCACTGAGTTTCATCATTAACCTCCAAAATCATTTTTATTTTCTGTTATGATAATACATAATGTTCATTTTATCAATGATTAATATACAGTTATTATACATAAGTTTTAATTATTTCCTGCTTGGAAAAAGAAAAACTGAGACACAAATAAAAATTAGCAAGCTGACCATTATCAAAAAGACTGTTACTGGCAAAGCTGCTGAGAGCCCAAACCCCTGAAATCGCTCGAAAACCAGCACCGGCATAATCTTGGGATGATATGCCAGAATCACAACAGCGCCAAACTCGCTGACACCCCGCGCCCACATCATCAGCGCCCCACTGGTGATCCCGCGCCAGCATTGCGGCAGGGTGATGAAACGGAACATCTGCCAATGGTTGGCACCGTCCACCCAGGAAGCCTGCTCCATCTCATAATCTACCCCAGCAAAAGCTTCGCGACTGGCGTTCACCAGGAAAGGCATGCTGACGAACAGCATGGCCACCACAATCCCGGCGGGTTGGTCAATGAAGATGATGCCGATTTGAGCAAATAATTTCCCAAAGATGCCGTTGCGCCCAAATACCAGCAGCAGCGCCACTCCGGCAGCAGTATGTGGGATGATCACCGGCAGATTAATCAAAGCCTGCAGCAGATCACGTCCAGGGAAGGTGTAGCGTGCCAATAAATAGCCCATCGGAACCGCCGTCAGAAAGCCGATCAACACGGCTACCAGGGCACATCCAAAGGTCAGACGGATAGAGGTGAGTACCTGCTGATCGAGAAATAATTCAAAGAATTCTGATGGTTGAATGCTAAGCAAGGTGTTGAGCAGTGGTGTTAATAAAAACACCATTAATACCACCCCTCCAACAATAAACGCTTTGGTTAGTGAACTATGTTGTAAATTATTCATTCCATTGGTAGGCATAAGGTTTGTAAGGAAACTGGCATGTTTTCATACCCATCTGCCAGGTAATTCTCAGACATTGGGTGAAAATTCTTCTGCATAATTGCGCGCCCTTCTGGGCTGAGCAGGAATTCAATGAATAGTTGTGCTACCTCGGGATGCGGAGAACTATCCGGAATGGTGATCCCGTATTCAATAGGTTCACCAAAGAAATGTGGTTCCACGGTAGAAAACCGTTTGAAATCCAGCTTAACCTGCACATTCTTGTAGGCATCCCGTAAGGATTCTTCTCCCAAATTAACCGCCGGGGATAACGCCACCATTTCCAGTCCGTGCTGTTTCACCACCGACTCATATTCGAAAGAATAGTCCAAATCTCCGCTTTCCATCAAAGCGATCAGGAAGACACTGGCGCCGCGAATCAGGATATGCGCATCTCTTTTGGTTTCCAGAATTTCCGGAATGTGAATGGTCGTTTCCTCATCTTCACGGTAAATAGTGACCGGATAGCTGAATTGATCCCGAAACATGGTTTTAAAGAGGTCATAGCGCCTAATTTCGTCCTCATATAAAGCGAAAGCCATCATAGCGCGGTATCCGGCGGCATCAAAGCGTGGATCCGGCAAACCAAAGCGCACATCCGCTCGGCTGAGGATTTCCGGCCAGTTTTCAGAATTGATCTCCCCGGCGTAAAGGCTTTGCGGCGTATAAGCCAGCGTCAAATGATTTCCAGCAAAACGGATATACCAGTCGGCGTATGGGTTGCCGCTTTCCGGATTGGTGACGGCATACATCAGCATCGGGATCAGAGTGGTATCGGCTGTCGCAATCACATCGATATCTTCATGCAGCTCAGTCACGTGCCGCATCACCTGAATGCTACCGTGAAATTCCGCTAATACATCAATTTCCGGGTACTTCGCTTCAAAAGCAGTTTCAATCTCGGCGAAAGGGATAATCAGACTGCCAGCAGCAAATACAACCAGCGGTGTTTTTTGAGTTGGCATGGTTATCACAGTTGCGGTTTGGGCAGCAGGTGTTACTTGAGTTTCAACTTTTGGAAGAGCCGGTTGGCATGCCGCAATCAGCATGCCAACCATTATCAAAATAGAAGGAGAAATCCACTTCATTTTTAGCAATTTTAATTTCAGATGTGATTTATTGCACGTCAATATTGACCACATTTTTCACCCAGGCTGAGCTGGGCAACCCGGGCATAACCAATTTGAATTTCCCGGGTGTATTCGTAAAAGCCAGCATACAATCCGGTTGAGCCAGAACGTCTGCCAGCGGTATTTCGACGCTGTAGCCATCATCGGCGGTGACCAACAAACTTGTAGCATCTGTTTTAATGCCAGCTATCGAGAAAAATTGCGAAAGGAGGATTCCTTCAAATTCAGCAGATCCGCTTTTAGGGTGTTCGGCGGTAATGATAACTACTGCCAACTTATTACGAATATCAGCTTCGGAGTAACCAACCTCTTGATCAACTTTACCCGTAATCGAAAAGTCAAACAATGCCGGGTCAATTGTTGAAGCGGTTGCTGTTTCGTCTTCTTCTACCTCATCTACTTCCGCAACCTCGCCCAACGCTGGAATGTCCAGTTGTATCAATGAAATGGCGCCTACCATTTGTTTTTTATCCAGACCGCTGCCCACCAATTTCAAGGGGAAATTTTTCTCCTCCATGGGTTGGTCATCTACAAGCATGGCAACCACCCACTCATGGTTGCGATCCGCATCATCTGACCATAAAACTGTCTCGAAGCCATCCGCTGCGATCACATGCACATCATAGCCGGCTTTCGCAAGCTTAACATCGTAAGACCAGCCTTCATGTTTGACACCATCATCCGCATAGCCCATTAACCGCCAGAGTTCAATCCCTTTCCACACCTGACCCTTATCGTCCGTCCAGGTGGCTTCGTGACAACTGACGCAGGATTCAAAAGAAGCCCGGTCAATTTGGGTGTCAATAGCGCCATTCACATCCAGAACCCAATCGGCGATCATCGGACGCACTTCTACCTTGGCAACCCACTTCACCGACCAGTGGCCGTCCGTTACCTGGTTGTCCTTCTCGCTGATAATAACCAGGCGTAAATTCCCATCTTCGGTGGTATTCAGCGGCTCGCCATTAACCTTGTAGGCGAGAATGGCGGTTAAGGGGTCATGTTCTTTCAGTTCATCTCCGCTGACCTTGTTATAGGCAATATAATTACCATTCATGATCTGGTCATAGGAATAAGAGATCGAATAACCATCTTCCGCTACGATATTAATCCCCATGGTTTCATTCAAACCGCCCACCAGATTCGCCAGATCCAACAGGGACACACCCGTAAAAGTATTGGGCAGCGTAATTTTCCCGGTGCTGCTCTTGATTCCGGCTTTGCCCTCACTGGCTGGCAGCGCTTTAATATCCGCCAGACTTAAGGAAACGGTCTGTTCTGGACCGATCACCTCGAGAATAGGCTCCAGCGATTCTTCCTCCACCGCCGCCGGAGGTACAACCGAAGACTCTGATGAAACAGCGGTTGGTATTTCAGCCGGGGGCGCCTCTACCACCGGAGCTTCAACCACCGGCGCAGCAACCGGTTTACAAGCCGTGAGAACAAATATTCCAAATAATAGGATTACAAGGATTTTTTTCAACATTCCTTCCTCCAATGTATACTAATATGGGTACGATGATACTTTTAGTCTATTGATTCATGAAATAAAAGTCAAGTTATTTGGGAAATAAATCACAGATGGTTGGGGCGGGGTGTAATTTCGGGAGGATTGCCATTCGTGCGGTAGGGATGAAGCATTGGAGTACGAAAGATCGTGTGGCACAACCATGCCAATTCTCCAATGCTTCATCCCTACCCGAAATATCTGAACTGGGATTTACAGGATGGAGAGGGGGAGCATAAATTATCCGTCATTTGTGATGAATTCTCATTTCGCTATCAGCCATGAGCCATCAGCCATGAGCTAGCAAAACCACCTCACCCCCCGGCCCCCTCTCCAACGCGTTGGAGAGGGGGAGCGTGAATTCCCCTCCTCTGGAGGGGTGCCTGCAAGGCGGGGTAGTTTTGGTTGCAATTAGCTGTACGCTTAAAACTTAAAGCAAATAAACCGGGTTGGACTGGTTGCCATTCGTGCGGCAGGGATGAAGCATTGGAGAACGAAAGATCGTGTGGCACAACCATGTCAATTCTCCAATGCTTCATCCCTGCCTGAAAAATCTGAACTGGGATTTACAGGATTAGGGCTATTCACCTTCAAATGTCAACCGTTGACTGTAAACTGTCAACTGTTTCCCCCCTGCCCTCGCATCGCGGGGGATGCCCTCGCATCGCGGGGGTTCGCCTTTCCCCTATCTCTTCCTCCCAAATCCTGCGCTTTGATATTCTTTCCCAACCTGGCTGACAGTTGCGACGTTCGTGAAAATGACATCATCCAAAAATAGGTTTGAGTTGAGGGATATATCGGTATTTACTTCAAATTGAATTGTTACCGTATCTCCAGCGGAGTCAGATAGATCCAGGACACCTTCAATCCATCCAAAGGTATTATTATTGGAACAAAGAGAAACCTGAAATTTATCATTTCCATTTACTTTCACGTGAAAGGTATCATAGCCGCAAACATCTTCGGATGCGATCCAATACCAAAAATGTAAATATGAGCTTCCTGACATGATAGAAATATCCTGGGAGATCTGGGCAACTTCATCATCATCGCCTCCTAACCAGGCTAACCAGGAGCCGCTGTGGGGATTGAGGTCAATATAGTTTGAATCCACAATCAATTCCCATCCATTTAGGGAGTATTCTGACCAGGTACCATCCGATCCGTTTTCGAAATCACCATTAAAAATCTGAGTGGACTCCGTCAGCACAGCTTTCCCGATGAATGGAAAATAGATATAATAAATCTCCTGCAGATAGCCTGGATCAGCCATGGAAAAATTAGAACATTCACTTTCGTTGCAGGCTTTTAACCAATAATAATATTGAACCGCGGTAACAGCGGATGTATCATCAAAAGACAATTCCACGATAGGTGAAATCATTAACTTTGCGCCTGCCGGGTTATTATTTTCACTGCGATACACCTGGTAATAGGTTGCACCACCGACTGCATTCCAGGAAACCTGAATCCGATTGTTAAAAAGGCCATCACTGGCCTGAACGCCCGTCGGAGCAGCCAGCCCGATGGTACCCCGCCAGCCTGTATCAACTGAAAGAGAGGTTGAACAAGCCAGGCTGGCGCAACCCTTCACCCAATAGGTGTAAATGGTGCCCGGCACTGCAGCGGTATCCAGGTATGGGCTGGAAGCCTGGTTATCTTTCAGCAAAACAGCATCCGCAATATTCGAAGTAGAACTTCTGAAGATTTGATAGAATGTTGCATTGGCTGCTGGATCCCACGAAAGAATCACCTGATCCAGATCGGTTCCGTCGCTGGCCGTTAGATTAGCCGGGGCGCCAATTTGGGTAGTCAGAAGCACCTGTAAAGCTGCTAAAACATCAATGCGCGGTTTGGTGAAGCCATTCCGGCCATCATAAACCGGAACACCCGTATTTTTGAAGGCGGTCAGGATATCACTAACCGAAGAATTTGTTCCGGCTGAACGAATCACTGCCCAGGCGCCAGCAACATGCGGAGCAGCCATGGAAGTGCCGTTGTAATAGGCATAGTTATTATTTGGCAAAGAAGAATAAATACTGACTCCTGGCGCCAACAAATCCAAAAAAGAGGCACTATTGGAAAAGCCTGCTATGGAATCCGCTTTATCAGTTGCACCTACGCTAATCACCGAGCTGATACAAGCCGGGCTCGAGATGGAATTCGCCTGCCCGCCGTTGCCGGATGCAACAATCGTTGCAATACCGACCGAACGTAATTGATCCACCATGCTTTTGTAAGAAGGTTTCAGGCTATCACAATTCGATGAATAGGTATTTGAGCTACCCAGGCTTAGATTAATCGCAGCAATGTTGTAATCATTCCGGAGTTGGTAAACCCGTTGAAGGCCAGCCAGTTGATCGGTCGACCAGCTTCCTATGCTAGAGGTTCCAACTTTAGAAAAAACCTGTATGGCGATTAAATTCGCATCTTTAGCTACACCTTTGATAATCTCATTATTGCCCGTCACAATTCCAGCTACGTGGGTGCCATGGTTGCATTGTCCGTCCGGGCAATTATAGATGTAAGGCAAGGCAGAATTTGGTGCGGTGGTAGATGAAACCCCACCGGGGCACATACTGGTAGTAGGTGGTGAACTATTTGGGTTGGTGGTTGAATAGCAAGCTTCAGAAATTACCTTTCCCGAAAGTGCCGGATGATTCTTATCCACACCTGTGTCCAGAACTGCCACCACCTGACCAGCTCCCGAATATCCTGCCGCCCAGGCATCATCCGCGTTGATTAACGGGACGCTTTGTGCTAGCGTGGGGAACATTAAAACATCCTCTTCCACTCCCAGTACCTGAGGAGAACTTAATAACATTTCTAACCCCTGCTGGTCTACTTCCACCGCTATGAAAGGGATAATATCGTACGCCCGGATGACCCGAATTGCTTTCCCCTGGATTTCCTGCTGGAGGACATTCTGGGCTTCGTGAATCGCAGAGGTCGTCCAGGTAGATTTTTGACCCTGCAGCGGTACATCCAGCTGCACGATCACCCGTACCCATTTTTGTTCTTCGAAGCGTGATAGCAGTTCAGACCCTCTTTTAGGTGAGACTGTTGCCGAAGTCTCCGGAACATCTGCCTGTGCAGAAACAGGAAAATGTAAAGAGTCTTGCAAAGAAAGCATCAAAGTTAACAAAAGGATCATTTGAATATAAATCGTTTTACGGATAAATAATTTCAAATTAAAGGACTCCTCAAAAACTGCAGGTTGGGATATTTTTATTATATCTTCGATGATTGAGATCTCAATAGAATAATTAATGTTCTGACTTCTATGACTAAAGTATGACCTGGTTCACTGCCAGAAACAATAATCAACGTGTAAAGTGAAATTATGATTAAGCACCTTATTCTGATTCAAGGGTTTTTATCTATGAGGAGAAATGATGAACCAGGTTGCCATTGTCACCGATAGTACCGCCACCATTCCGGATGAAATGCTGAGCGCGTTGGGTATTTATTGGGTACCTTATTATATTCATCGCGGAAATGAAGTGCTGCGTGATCTGGTTACTGCCAAACGTAGTGAATTCTACCGCTGGTTGAGCACTGCCTCTGAATTACCCAAAACCGCCAACCCGGGACCCGGAGACTATGAACAAATGTATGAACGAATTGCAACTCAGGAAGGGATTGGCAAGATTATCAGTATTCACATGAGTTCCAAAGTGAGCGGCGCATTTCAGGCTGCCTCCATTGGGCGTGCTGCTATTCTGGAACGCCTATCCTATCTGCAAATTGAAATTGTGGACACCTTAAATGTCTCAATGTGTCATGGCTGGATTGCCATTGAAGCCGCCCGGGCTGCACTGCAAGGCAAGACAATTGGTCAGATCCTTCAGAAGATCCATTCTATTCTGCCACGTGTTCAGATGATTCAGACTGCTGATACACTGAAATATCTGGCTATGGGTGGTCGTATCGGTCGAGCCACAGAAATGTTGGGTTCCTTGTTAAATATTAAGCCATTAATTGGAATTAAGGACGGGGTCATCGAGCCACTCGGCAAAGCTTTCACACGCAATAATGCTTACAAAATGATGGCTGAAATGGTCTTAAAAACGGCTGGGGAAAAAAGCCGCGTGAAGATTGCTTATGTACATGCTGCCGCTTTGGATGAAGTCAGAAAGATAAAAGCAATTGTTCAGGAACATATTAATGTCGCCGAAGAAATTTTCGTCGAATTACCCCCCACCCTGGGCGTTCACTCCGGGCCTGGAACCGCCGGGATTTGTTTTTATCCTTTATTTGAAGGTGAAGATTCTTAAAAAAAGACAAAATCGACCCTGAATGATCGACTCTGTCCCTCGCCTCTACCTGCCATGACGGATTATTTCTATGTATTTGTTCTATTTGGAACAAAATGAACTATGCAGATTGTACGGGTTTCTTTCGCGCGAGTCAATACCGAATTTTTTGATCCTTACCTTTGAGATGCAATTTCTGTGTACGGATAAGCAAGCAGCCTTTTTCTGGCAATTTGCAGCGGAATTCCTTCAGCCTGTAGAGCCAGCAGGACAGCCCCGATAACAGGAGGGGAAGTATACGAGAGAAAGGTAGGCTGGGATATTTTTTGCAGCACCTGATCCCGAAACGCGGCCTGATAAATTTCCATTTCAAAGAGTGTACCGGACATCACCACCTCAAAGGGTTGTTTCAGAAGGTTTAACTGCCCAGCCACTGCCACCACCGATTCCGCCAGTTCCTGCGCATTCCAACGCAATATTTCCCGCGCGACTTCATCGCCTGCCAGCGCCGCATTGACCACCAGCGGTGCCTGACGCGCTTCAATTTGGTATTTCCCCTGCACCAATCCTTCGATAAAGTCATCTAAATCGGAACCGCCACAACCCTCGTAAATAATTTTCGCCAAAGCTGTCTGTGGGATTCTGCCGGTCCACATCCAGGCTAACCGTTGCAGCGTCACCTGCATGATTTCTCCGGCTCCGCCAAACTCCCCAAAAGACGCCGAGTTGCCAGTAATGCGCCCGATCCTTCCATGGGCATCCACTCCGCGCACATTATTGCCGGTGCCTACACAAGCAGCAATCCCCCAGCCGCACGAAGTTCCAGCCATAATCGGCAAGGTCGCATCGTTTTCAATCACCAGTCTGGCTTGCAATCCCAGCGCCATGACGGCAGCCATCGTTTCCATAGTTTGGTGTGGCCAATCATACCCGGCTATTCCGAAGCCGGCAGCAGTCACCTGCTCAGCTTCAACCCCAGCCCCTGCCAGCGCCTGCTGCATCGCGATTTGCATAGCAGCGGTCAGCCCAGAATAGCCTGCCATTTCAGGGTTCCCGCCCGGCCCATAACCAAACCCCAGCACCTGCCCGCTTTCATCCGCCAGTAAGGCATGGGTTTTACTCCCTCCAACGTCAATCCCCAGAAAAAGCATGGTATTAAAGGAAGAAGCGCGGCAAATATGCCTGATGAGTCTTCAGCATGTCCTCCAGGACAACCGCTGCGTCCTGCTCGGACGGCCCTAATGGGTGCGCCACCAGAGCCCGAAAGGCTGCTTCGCGATCGCCATGCACGGCTGCTTCTACGGTCAGCAATTCATAATGCTTGACCTGTTCAATATAGGCATAGTTGTACAGCGGTAGTGGTTGGGTTGGCAACGGATGAACCCCGGCACGATCCACCTGGCAGGGCATTTCCAACACCCATTCCTTTTCCCAGCCGGTTACCTGTCCGGCATGGGATACATTGGCAATATGGGTATCTCCCCGATCGTTCCAGTATGAATCCATGATACCAGTGGCCACACTGGAATAATAGGCTCCCCCCCGTTGCATCAACTCATCCGGAACATGATCCAGTTGTGGATCGGCAAATTGTTCCAGCAGTTCTTTTTCAATCTGCATTACCGTTTCCGCGCGGGAAGGCGGCCAGCTTTCCTGGAGTTTTAGCTTACGGGCTTCCTGGAAGTAATATTCCAGATAATCATTAGGGATCACCCGCTGTTTTTCAATAAAATCCGGATGGAAAGGTGGCTCATCCATCGCCCGCAATGAGGCTACATAAGCGCTGAATACTTCATCCCAGACGTCCTCCCCCCGCAACTTAAACCCGAAATGCCAGGTCAGGTGGTTCAATCCCAAGGTCAATAATTCGCCATCCTCTGCCTGAAATTTTTTCTTCCGAGATTTTGATAGCTCCTGTAAAAATCTCATTTTGGTGGTGAAGGCAGAATTACAGACACCAACCGCATTGATTTTAGAGGCATAATTCTGGATGGCTTCCATGATCAAACCGGATGGATTGGTGAAGTTCAACAGCAAAGCCTGGGGGGACTCTTCTTTGATCTGCTTGCATAAATCCAAAATCACGGGAATGGTGCGCAGAGCCTTGGACATCCCACCGATCCCGGTGGTTTCCTGCCCCACCAGGTGGTGACGTTTTCCCAAGTATTCATCCTCACGCCGGGCAGCCATGTGTCCAACCCGCAACTGGGTGATAACAAAATCAGCTCCGGAGATGGCAGCACGGCTGTCTGGGCTCAATACAACTTTGAAAGGTGAATGGTTCTTGCGCACCAGACGTTGCACAAACTCCCCCACAATAGAAAGGCGCTGAGCGTCAATATCCATCAGCCAGACTTCCTTCACCGGCAACGTATTCATACGCTGGATAAATCCGTTCACCAACTCGGGTGAATAGGTTGACCCGCCACCAATTACCGCAATTTTCATAGGCTTTCCTTCAGAATGATATGTTACAGCGGGGTTATAGAACCCCGGTAAATTCAATGAATGAGATTAGAAAACCAGCTTCCAAAACCACTTTCGATTTTCGGACTATTACTGACGAAGTTGAGCATTAAAACAAGAAAGATGATTATAAGAGCAAAAATGAGAAGACCGCCAGCAAAGTCTTTCGCCAGTGTTTTGAAAATTTTAGTTAATATCCATAAAGCTACCAACGCACCAATAAAAACCAGGATATACCATAATTCATTGGTCATCGGAAACCCAAACAAATAAGGTGGGAAGCGCATCGCAAACCTCCTTTCTACAATTTTGAAAGGCTGCAAGTTAATTCTATTATAGAAGAATTTAGCAGAATGAGAAGATCAAATGTCCACTTGTCGAGCTATCCATACTTGCGAATATATTCCTCAGCTTCTCGTACCAGGTTGGTATTTCCGATATACAAGGGTGTACGTTGATGCAAACTTTGAGGTTTGATATCGAGAATATTTTCCTTTCCGGTTGAAGCTGCCCCACCTGCCTGTTCAATAATATACGCCAGCGGATTGGCTTCATAGGTCAGACGCAATTTGCCTTCAGGTTTGGAAACATCCGCAGGGTAGTAGAAGATACCGCCAGATAATAATGTGCGGTGAAAATCAACCACCAAAGAGCCAACGTAGCGCATCGAGATCGAACGGGTTTCGCTGGTGAGCGCCTGTAGGTGCTGGGTGAATCGCTGAACACCGGGTGTCCATCGATTAAAGTAACCTTGATTAACGCTGTAATAAGTGGGGATGTTGGGAATGCGAATATTTTCATGGGACAGTAAGAATTCACCAATTGAAGGGTCAAGTGTGAACCCATGCACCCCTTCTCCGGTCGTGTAAACAAACATGGTACTGGCGCCATAAACAATGTAGCCCGCTGCCACGAGATGCCGGCCACTTTGCAGGCAATCCTCCAGTGTTCCAGGGCCTGATTCGCTCACCCGGGAATAAATGGCAAAAATGGTTCCCACGCCGACATTAAAATCAATGTTAGAAGAGCCATCCAACGGGTCAAACATCAGCACATATTTCCCAGTTGGGAATCTTTCCGGTATGGAAATAATATCTTTGTGTTCTTCGGAGGCCATCACCGCTAAGCGCCCGGTGTGATCATTCAGCATATACATGGTCTCATCTGCCAGTTTATCCAGCTTCATGACCTGTTCACCCTGGACGTTAATATCTCCGGTTTTACCGAGGATTTGAGCCAAGCCGGCTTTCGCCATTTGACTGGCAATCATTTTCCCGGCCAGAGCAATATCATACATCAGATTCGTCAAAACGCCGGTTGCTTCGGGATGGTAGCGCTGCTGTTCCAGAATGTGTCTCTCTATCGTTATGATACTATCAGTAACTGACGAGAACGGTGAACTCATACGTAAATCCTCCTGAGAATTAATAAATATTTTTTATTTGTAAAAGAATTTTCTGTTTACATTGGAATTAAGTAAACTGATATGGTTGCTTATATTGTTGATTGTAACCATCTCCGTAATTTAATCAAATAAAAGAAATCATCTTTTTGATGATATTTATCCATCTTTTAAAAGCTCATCTTCAGGGTGTCTGAATCTGGTTTTCCGGGATGCTTGCGATTGTTTCCGGCAGGTTATTTTCTATTTTTTTCACGAGTGGCTGATATTCTGCCAAGCGGGTATGCACTTGCAGTGAGCGTCTGGTAGCATGGACATATAATAGGATCAAACCTGCTCCCACTAAAATAGCGAAGATGCCAATTAAGCCTGCTTCCGGACCAAAAGCACCGCCGGTCAGCAGATCCGGACCTTTTTGCTGGATGGTTACAAGACTGGTTCCTGCATAAGTACCACTAACCGGGAACCCAAAAATATTGCCTTGAAAGAAGTTCCAGGTGATATGCAGACCGATTGAAAGAGCCAGTTCACCGGTTAACACAAAACCCAACCCCAGAAAAAGGCCAGCCACGACCAGATTTAGTGTAGATACCCAGGAGGTATTGGGATTCCCAAAGTGCATGAAGCCAAATACAAGAGAAGATAACAGGTATGCCAGCCACAACCCCCCGCGAGTGCCTAATTTCCCCCAGTTCAGACCCTCCGCCAGGTTGCGAAGATGGTAGCCGCGACTAAGCATCTCTTCATAAATTCCAACTGCAATAAATGCAACCAGTGCTGCCAACCAACCACTTACGAAAGAATTATCAGGGCTGTAAAAAAGAGCCTTGATCGAAACCCATCCAAATGCCCACTCGATCACAAAAATCATAATCATCAAGGCAGCGCCTAAACCCAATCCAAAAATCAGGTCCAGCCACCACTGCCGAGAAAAATGAAATCCAAAATCGACGAATTTACGTTTATCCAGCAACCAACCAGCCAATAAAAAAGCCAGAAGCATGATAACAACCCTGCCAAAAGCAGTGAAAGTAAACAACCACCCACCCGGCTGGGTTACCAGCGCTACGATTACCTGTGGGTCACTCATTTGCTCCAGTGTGATTTTGCCACTGGCTGTCAATACCAGGGCGCCGATAACCCCAGCCACAAACCCAACCAAGGCAGTCCCGATAAAATAAAGGATGCCTTGAATAATTATGCGCCATAACGCCCGTAGTCTTCTTTGCTCACGATTGTAAAACGGGTTCATGTTTATACTCTCCTATGTTGTTTTTTGATGTGCCAATGAAATGGCGATTTTTAAATTTTTCCAGTCCACCGTAGACGGGATGGTACAATCTGCCCCCAATATAAAACGTGCAGGCGCTTGTTCTAACACCCTCGCGACCATACGCTCTACCTCCGAAGTTGAACCGCTGGCGATGACTCCCAAACGCTCGACGCCACCCATGAAAGGCCGGCTGAACCAATCCGAGACTTGCTGCCCGCTGATCTGGCGGTCCCCCAGTTTCAGGCTGCAATTAACCACGTCACCCGGGTAATCCAAAAACGGGGAAAGATCCGTGTATCCATCTACATAATCACATACATGCAGGATATTAAATTCACATTTTTCTTTAATTTCGTTCATTAAAGAGAGGTCGAAAGGTTTGATGCACTCCTCAAAAATGGGACTCCCTTCAAAACGGCTGGTCTCTCCACCCTGGGTGGAATGATAAAACCCGTCCACCCCGGCAGCAATGCAGGCTCGCACAAAAGTACGCAAGCTCGCGGTAATGATCTCGATTCCTTTTTTCACCGGCTCGGGATTTTCCTGCAAATGCCTGACCAGAACATCGTCTCCCACACTATGGCCGGCGCACATAAAGGGTGAATACAGTGTCTGGATTACCAGCGCCTCCTTCCCGGCCGCCTGTACCAACCCACGCGCGATTTCCACCTGGTCCTTATAAAAATCGAGGCCATATTGTGGCATATTCAACCAATCTTCCGGTTTGCGGATCTCCTCCCGCAAGGGAAATACCGTCTCGTACTGGATCTTGACGAAATCCATATCCGTATAGCGGAAATACTCCAAATGCTTCTCGATGGCCGGCCATCCATGTTGATATTGCGGATCGAAGTGCAGAAAAAACGCAGCGGGTGTGAATGGCAGACTTTTATCTTCGTCTAACAGGCTTAAAACCAATTCTCGTTTATTCATGCAGCCTCCTATATCGCTATCCGGATTCATAACTGACAACCTTGATCAGGTGAATGAATTTTAATGGATTTAAAACAATTATCCAATTGAAAATCTAATGTCAGGATTTACAGGATGAAAAATATTAGATTTCGAGTAGTGGCAAGGACAAGCCATTGCTCCTTCTTTTCATTCTCATCTATAATTAACCCAATCGATGAAAAGACTTACCCGGCTGATTCCCCTCATTCTTTTTTTACTGGCTTTCATTGCCCGCCTGATTCCGGGGGCGCGCACAATTGATGATTCATTTATCACGTTTCGCTATGCGCGCAACATTTTAGCCGGAGAAGGCTTTGTCTATAACCCGGGCGAAGCCGTGCTGGGGACGACAACGCCGCTCTACACCGGGTTGATGGTGCTACTAGGTGCTGTTAGCGGCGGTACAGAGGCACCTTTTCCGGAAATTGCATTGCTGATCAACGCCATTTTTGATAGCCTGACCTGCGTTCTCCTCTACCAGCTTGGAAAAAAACTGAATTACGAGTTGGCCGGTCTCGGTGCTGCCCTGGCGTGGAGTATTGCCCCTTTCTCGGTCACCTTTGCCATTGGTGGATTGGAAACCAGCCTGGTCGTTTTCCTGCTGGTGGCTATGTCCTACTTCTACACCGACCACAAGATCACGCTGGCGGCATTTTGTGCCAGCCTGGCGCTGCTCACCCGCCCGGATACCATTCTGTTGGTCGGATTGATCGCAGTCGATCACTTAATTCGTATCCTGCGCAAACAGGAAAAACTGCGCTGGCAGAACCTCCTGGTATTACTGGCACTTCCGCTGCTGTGGTATGCCTTCGCCACCTGGCAATTCGGCTCCCCAATTCCACATTCGGTGCAGGCGAAACTGGGTGCTTATCGCTTATCGCCGGAAGAGGGTCTGATCCGATTGATTCAGCATTACACTACGCCTTTTATGGCAGACCGCTGGTTCGGGCCGGAACTGGCAGTAGGATCGGGACTGCTGCTGTACCCCTTCTTGTATTTCGTCGGCGGACGTTCAATTTTTAAGATTAATTCCCGCAGCCTGGCTGTGATGCTCTACCCCTGGTTGTATCTGCTGGTGTTTGCGCTTGCCAACCCGCTCATTTTCCGCTGGTATCTCACACCACCAACGCCATTTTTGATTTTCGGCATTTTGGTGGGGGTTCAGGTTATCTTTTCAGCCCTCGTTTCCAAACCACGCCTGAAAATCCCACGCGGGGTGCAAACTACTTTATTGATTGGGCTAATCATCCTGCTGCCATTTTCCAGTTTACTCAGCAACTGGACGCTGCACCCTGATCATGGACTGAAAAACCCGGCGCCCGGGATGGCCTGGTATGAACTTGAATTGCTGTATCACCAGGCAGCGCAGAAGGTGCTGCCGTATCTCACACCGCAGGCCACCATCGCCGCCGGGGATGTAGGTGTTCTCGGATATTTCACCGACGCGCGCATCCTCGACACGGTCGGGCTCAATTCTCCCGAAGCTGTACCCTATTATCCCCTGGATTCGAAGTATTATGTGACCAATTATGCCGTCTCGCCCGATCTCATTATCGACCAGCAGCCGGACTTCGTGATCCTGCTGGAGGTTTATGGGCGCCTGGGACTCTTTCAGGATCCCCGCTTCCAATCCCAATACGAATTGCTGACCAGCCAGCCCACCGATATTTATGGCAGCCGGGGGATGTTAATTTTCAAACACAAATAATCGCCCGGTTATTCAAACAACATGGACAAAATGATGATAGCCGTGGTGGAGATAGACGCCATGAAAATCGGAATCAAAATCCAAAAAACAATCACCTGCAAGGCGTCTTGATCACTGGATTTGCGCCACTGACGTTTGCGCTGATCAATGAATTGTAATTCCTGAAAATAGGTTTCAGCGTAATAGTCATTGCGGGCTTCCGATTGTTTTTTTCTTTGCGTTGTAGCCAAGGATTAATCCTTCTTTTTGGTTCTCTCCTATTATTGTAGCCATTAACAGCCAATTATCAAATAAAAAATCGAAAAGGTTAACCGGGATTTTCCTTTAAATAACGTTCACGGTTGGCATAACGGGAGTTTTTTCCACTCGAGGTCTTCACCATCCAACCCGGATTCACGAGATAGACTTCCCGTAAAGCAATCGCGGAGCCGCGCGTCACCACCGCCCGGATTTCATCCATGATACGTTGCCGTTCAGTTTCTTCTTCGGTTTCTACCTCGGCAACCAGAACAACATTTTCGGTGCCTTTTTCATCGTCGAAAACACCGAAGGCGCTCACCCGCCCGGGGTGTACGCCCTCTACTTCCATGGCCAGTTGTTCAATATCCAGCGGGTAAATATTCTTACCGGCGACGATGATCAGGTCTTTTTTTCGCCCGGTGATAAACAGCTCCTCGCCCACTTTGTAACCGTAATCGCCGGTCAGGAAGAAACCATCCTCCAGCAGGGTTTCCGCGGTAGCATCTGGGCGATGGTAGTATTCTGTCAACATGCAATTGGAGCGCACAGCCACCTCCCCCACGCGGCGATCTCGCAACACGTCGCCATTCTGATTGACGATTTTCACCTCCACATTCGGGATGGCTGGGCCACACGAAACCATGCGTACGGATGCTGCTGCTCCCAAAGCCGGGATGGCGTATTTTTGTGTTTGCAAGATTTCACGATCGATATCTTCTTTGAAAATTGGCCGGCCGATCGGTGTCTGGGTGACGCCAAAAACATTCTCCGCCATGGCATAACTTACCGCCAGTGCACGTTCTGAAAATCCATACGGCTTGAATTTCTCCAAAAAGAGTTGATGACCATCATCCCGCACCGGTTCGGAGCAGTTGATGACTGCTCGCCAACTGGATAAGTCGACGCCCTGCATGTGGCGGTCACGGATTTTTTGAGCACAGAAATAGTAAGCAAAGTTTGGCAGCCACACCAATGTCCCTTTGTAGGTTGAGATAGCTTGAAATAAGCGCTGCGGAGCTTTGACCCAGTCAAACGGGGATAACAGCACCAAATGAATGCCGATCAAAACAGGCATCAGAAAGCCGGCGATCAAACCCATGTCATGATAAAGCGGTAGCCAGGAGACAACCACATCCTGTGGGGATAAGCGCAGGGCAACCGCCAGGTTTTCGAGCTGGTTGAAGACCGCCTGATGAGACAGTGCCACGCCTTTCTGCAAGCCGGTGGTACCAGAAGAATGCTGCAACAGGACAATATCTGCCGGGTCGCGCTGTAAGCCGCCCAACTGATCGAAGTCCAGGACTGCTGGTGCGCCAACAGAATCACTTAGAATCACCGTTCGCACCGAGTCCCCCTCGACCAGTGCGGACTGAACCTCGGCATTGAACTCCGGATAGGTCACCACAGCGACTGGTTGGGTGACCGAGATCAACGCCTGCAGATCATGGCGGTAGCGTTCCGGCAGCAATTTCTCGGTAAGGTACGGCATGATGGATGGGATGGCACCCTTCAGAACAGCACCCCAGAAGGCATAAACCAGATCGGGGCCGTGCTGTAAAATCAGGATGACGACCTCGCCCGGCTGAATCCCCTGTTGTTGGTAGGTATTGGCATACGCTACAGACCCTTCCAGCAGATCTTTGTAAGTGATCGGCAGGTCTGGCAAGCCAGCCTGTTGAATTGTGATGGCTACCCGTTCCGGGCAGGATTGATAAGCTGAGCGAAGAACTTCGGAAAAAGTTGGCAATGCAACCTCTATTGTTTGGACTGTATTAAAGCAGCCAGTTCTTCGAGAGTATCGAAACTATCGGCATTCAATTCGGTGTCATCAATTAAGATACCATACTCATCTTCGACCAGCAAAGCCAGATCGACCAGGCTGAACGAGTCGATCAGTCCACTGGAGATGAGGGCTTCATCCGGTTGAATGCTGCGATTGGGCTGTTTTAAGATACTTTTTGCGATTTTTGGAGTCAGATTTGAGATGATTTCCTGTGTCATTTTTCCTCCTGAGTTGTTGATCTCCCCATTTTATCAGAAATCAGGCGTTCTATAAAAAACGGGTCGAAATTTCCTGGAATGTTGAATTCTATCGGATATCTGTCACCAGGGTGATAAAGCGCTGCATGTCAAAGTAACTTTTCACCTCACGGCGGCTGAGGAAGAAGTTACGTTCTTCCACTTGAATGGTGAAACTGCCATTCCCTGCGCCTGAGGTGTAACCACAGTCTTTAACCGCCTGGATAGAACCTTCATCTTTAACCGCGTACGGGTATGCAAAACTCTCAAACGGCAGACCGTATCGCTCAATTAATCTTGCGCGTGAGCCGCAGACTTCATCCTGGATATTCTTGTTGTTCTGTAAAAAGGCATGGGTGGCAGAATGATCGCCAAACTCCCAGCCAGCAGCGGACAATTCAGCAATCACCGCATCGTTAATGTACGGACCGCTATTAATCGTTTTCTCGATCAGATACATAGTGCCGGTGTATCCAGCAGCCTGCAGAATGGGAAATGCATTCTGATAAACATCCATATAGCCGTCATCAAAGGTCAGCACAATCGGTTTGCGCGGTAGTACCTTACCAAACCGGATCGCTTCAACCAGTTCAGAGATATTAACCGTCTGGTAACCCTGCTCCTTAAGCCATTGCACCTGTCGTCTGAATTGATCCACCGAGAGGATATACTCCGACCCACGACCAGCCGGCTGCACATGGTGGTACATCAGAATCGGCGCCAGAATGGGACCTGGCCCGCTGAAAACATGCTCAGGATCAAGGGTGGGCGTAAAAGTCAGGGTTGGGGTGGATGGTGTGGGTGGGATGGGTGTGTTTGGCAAAAAGGGAGTCGGCGTCAGGGAGGGCGTGCTGGAGAGTTCCAGCATTTCGATATCCGTAGAGGTTGCCACTGCTGGGGTTATCAACAAATTGGTTCCAAGAGAATCGGAATTGTTCCCAGTCTTTACCGGAGAACACCCCCCCAGCAGAACGAATAGAATACAAAAAATCCCCCAGCCGGTTGATTTCAAGGCTGCCCCAGTTCCCGGCGAACGGCATCCAGCACCTGCAGGGCGGTCAGGTTGCGCTGAACCCAGCCGCGTTTGAGTTGGATGGAGCTGGTGAAATCATTGATGCCCATCGTGAGATGAAAACCGTCTTTTTGCAGACCATGCGCGGTGATGGGTTGTACCGCTGCCCAGAAGTTCCACAACGGTAATTCGTATTCCTCCGCCAGGTTGACGATGGCCCGGTTGATAGCATGTTTGCCTTCCAGGTTATCGGCCTTGGTTGCCAGAATCGGGAGCGCACCGTGAGCGATCACCGTATCGACAATCTTGCGCAGATAAGTTTCATACTTGCCCACATCCCCGTTCCACCATTCTTCCATGCTGATCAGGACGATAGAAGGTTTATTTAGGCGTAGTTCGCAATCCAACGGGGTTTCGTTTTTCTCGCACACCTCACGGTCACTGAACAGTGGGTTGAACACCGAGGCGACATTAAAGCCACCCTTGACTGATTTACTCTCGCGGGACCAGGAGCCGGCGTAATAATCGATCGTATCCTGCAGCGGAGCATACTGTTCCCCCAGGGTGTACAAGCCCGGATGGTCGTACATCGCCAGGAAATAAGTGGTGATGTTTTGACAATCGCCTAATTTGGAGAAGTGGGTGGGGTCATTGCCCATTGCCAGCCCCTGCTGATAAATCTCGCGCGCCCGCTCGCTGAGCTCCACCGGCACGACCGGCAGATTCTGCCAATCATCGGCACCCCGGGTGGGGTGCACAGTCGGCTGTGCGGGCAGTGTGGATTGCGCTACCAATTGGACAGATGGGTCATCCTTATCTGGAGAGAAATTAATTTCTTCGGTAGCCGTAGGGGCTTCATTGGAGGTTGTGATCTCCTCAACCAGGGGAGTAGGTATCTCTGGCTGGGAAGTTAACCCTAGTTGTTCTCCCAATTGGCCTTTCGGGTCAGGCTGGCAGGCAGTAAATACCAGCATACTGATGGAAAGGATAGAAAATATAAATAAAAACTGGTTCTTTTTTTCATTTCGGCTCATAAAAATCATTACCGGCAACTGTCAGGCTGGAATAAATTATA
Source organism: Anaerolineaceae bacterium (assembly GCA_034429975.1). Lineage (GTDB taxonomy): Bacteria > Chloroflexota > Anaerolineae > Anaerolineales > Anaerolineaceae > UBA6170. The sequence goes on from DAOUFM010000120.1 coordinate 52,338, forward strand.
ACAGCTCCTACTCGCTAAAAAAGAATTAGTCATCTTTTGAACAATTTCAAAAACAATCATTTGGATATCTTTTCATTGTAAAGATCAATGTTTAAATAAAATTCATAAACTATAATTTAGATATTATAAAGTGGAGAAAAATATGTTTGCATTAGGGATTTTCGGGATATTACAAGTGTTATTCTTTCCGGGTATTTTGATCAGAAAATTTGTCAAACTACCTGATAATTTTTTCTTTGCCCTATCCAGTATCATTGCCTTAAGTCTGATTTCTAATTATGTAATTGTATTTTTTCTAACTGCACTTCATGTTTTTCTTCATTGGGTGGTATTACTCCTTTTTGCAGTGGAGATAATCACAATCGTTTACTTATACCGTAATGAATTGCTTCACACCCAAATTGGACCAGCGGTCATCGATTTATGGAATCAAATTATTCAATCGATCAAAGCTCTTTTTCCAAAAATAAGAGAAGACGAATCCGGTTTTTTTCTGGTTATAAAAAGCGTACTTACATTGGTTAGTTTTATTATTGGATTGATCGCTATCGAATGGATTTCAAGGTTCTTTCGAAGTAATGTGGGAGAAGTATTCAATACCTGGGATGCAGTCGTTTCCTGGAATCGTTGGGCTGTCAGTTGGGCTTCCAATCAATTTCCATTAAAAACTGAAGACTATCCCCAATTAATTCCAACTAATTGGGCATTAATATACAATTTCATTGGTAATTCTCAAATTCAATTTTTCTCAAAAGCTATTATGCCTATTTTTCCATTGTTGATCTTACTGTTAATATTGGGATTAGGATTAGAAACAAAAAACCCCGCTTTCTTTTTAGCCATAGAACTTGTTCGATTATTTATGAAAAAATTTTCCGGTGAATTTATTTCAGCCGGTTATGTTGATTTTTCACTTACATTTTTCGTTTTGTTAGCATTTATCTTATTATTTCTTGCTTATAATGCTGAAACTGAAACTTCCCGTAATCAATATATTTTCCTATCATTAATTTTTGGGTCTGGTTCAATTGTGACCAAACAACCAGGTTTTTTTGCATTCTTTATGATTCTTTTTATTTTGTTAGTTTTCATATATAAAAAAGATATTTTTGAGATTTTCCGAAATAACAAAAAAAATATCCTTTTATTGGGTGGATTAATTGGAATAATTATCATTCCCTGGTACTTTTTCAAAGGGATTCAGATTATAACAGGGATCGAAAACACCCACTTATTGGGCGCACTTGAACACACCAATCAAGTTCACAACAACCAATCAATGTTCTCCAACCTGGTTCCAGGTTTGAAAAGTTTAGGAAATTATCTTTACATCATCCTTTTCTTGATACCATTTTTATTTTTTATCAATAAATTTTGGAGAATAGTTGCCATTTTTGTAACTCTTCCATACATTGCTTTGTGGGCTTCTTATGCCAGTTATGACCCCCGTAACTTAACTATGATGTATCCATTCATCGGGATCTTATTTTGTTTAGGGTTATTCGGATTTATCTTTTGGTTACTTCGAATAATCTTAAGAATACCTTTTCAAAAATTCCCTGTCTACTCTATTTTTCTGATTTTAACTATTATTGTCATCGCATTGAATTTTGTTTTCAAGGACGACTTACTCTTTAAAACTGAAATACAGAAACAAAAATTAATATTTAGCCCTGAATTGAACGAGAAATTATATGATTATTTCTCGAAGAGCAAAATTGAAGGAAAGATTTTAACTAATTATCCGGTCGATTTCCTACCGGGTTTTGAAAACACACAAAAGGCTATAAAATTTGATGATCTACAAACTCTAAAATTCAATATAGAAGAGGGGGAAACTTTTTATATTTTATACCCTAGCCATCTATCTGGTGAACTTCAGGAATTTATTCAATTTTTAATTACCCAAAAAGAATTAGAAGAGGTATTTAAAACTGAAAGTTGGATTCCATACACATTTGCTATAATTAGATGAATTCTTGGCATACTATTATTTTTCTGAATAGAATTTATTTTTGGTATTCCATTTTTTACCGGTTTATATAAGGTTTAATTAATCTTTCCAACAAAATTCTTCTAAGGAGAAAAGATGAAGCTAATAATCTATTTACCTGCAAAAGATGAAGAAACAAACATAGTCAAGGTAATGGATGATCTTCCTCGTCAAATTGAGAATATTGATATTATTGAAATTCTGGTTGTCGATGATGGCAGCACCGATCAAACCGCTCAAATTTGTAGGGATTATGGTGTAAAAGTAATTTCACATAATCGTAATCGGGGTGTTGGAGCTGCCTTTCAATCTGCAGTTCAATATGCATTGGAAGAAAAAGCTGATATTTTAGTTGGGATTGATGCTGATAGACAATTTCAGGCAAGTGAAATCCCAACATTGATTGCACCAATTTTACAAAATAAATCAGATATGGTGATTGGTAATCGATTTTCAAATGGCAAACCTGCTAATATGCCTTTGATAAAATATTTTGGTAATTATCTGATTGCAAAATTAATTGGAATCATCAGCAATCAATTTTTTCTGGATGTATCTTGTGGTTTTCGTGCTTATAATCGTGAGACTCTCCTCCGTTTGAATCTTTTCGGTAATTTTACATATACTCATGAAACGATTCTTTCTATTTTGTTTAAGGGTTTAAGAGTCATCGAAATTCCGGTTTCTATTCTTTATGAAAAAGATCGTAGATCCAGAGTAGCATCAAATCTTTTTATTTACTCACTCCAATCCAGCAAAATTATTTTACGGGTACTGATTGATTATCGCCCAATCCAATTTTTTGGCACGATTGGTGGGTCGCTTTTTCTAATCGGTTTACTATTTGAAATATTCCTTTTTATACATTATTTTTTTGTCGGTCAATTTACACCATACAAAGCTGCTGGTTTTATCGGCTTAGGTTTTATAATTTTTGGGCTCCTTGTTATACTGATCGCTATAATGGCAGATATGATTAACCGGGTAAAATTAAATCAGGAAAAGATTTTATTTGAATTAAAAAAATCTAAGTACGATAATAAATAGCATTAATTTAAATTATGCCACTAAAATTTTTAACATGGAAAATCTCGATAAAAAGAGTAATAAATAACCCGCAAATTCAGGTTAAAATTTTTACTAATATCCAACACTCTTTTCAAAAAAGGATTTTAATTGGTCTCTAAGAAAATACTACAGATTCTTAAATGGATCTGGATCATTGCCGTTGTCCTGGCCGGTTCTTATTATCTTATTACCAACTGGGATAATATGACGCATTTTTTTTCACTCGTGCCTATATCACATTTGGTTTTTTCTTCACTTTTACTAATTCTGGGTAAATCATGCCAATTTATAATTGCAAAAATTTCTTTGAAAAGAGAGGATATTTTCCTGCCATATGGCCAAATTTTCTTTATTGTAGCTACAACACAATTAGGAAAATATATACCAGGAGGAGTCTGGCATTTTGTAGGTAGATATAATGCCTACCAAAGTGAGAATATATCCTTAAAGAAATCGACTAAAGTCTTAATTCACGAAAATATCTGGTTGCTTAGTGGCGCATTGGCTGTAGGGTCTTTGTTTGGTCTTTATTCCAAACTTGGGAAAATCTTGCTTGATAAAATTGGATTTCCCACTGGATTATCCTATGTTATTTTTTATAGTTTCATTCTTTTATCTATTTGGGTGCTTGCTTTATTGGTTTACGAAGCATTTTTACAAAAAAAATTACCAGCAATAAATCCAGGATTTCTGATCCAATTAATTTTCGTTCAGACATTAATTTGGATTTTCTTTGGAATTAGTTATTTGTTGATCATTCCAAACACCACAGTCAATCTCTTACCAGATGTGATTTTTGGGTTTTCAATTAGTTGGGCAATTGGCTTTGTAGTTGTCTTCGCCCCTGGAGGAATAGGTATACGAGAGGCTGCTCTTGTCTGGATCTTTTCAAGCTTATTTCTTTCAAATGACATCTTAATTTATTCAACTGTACACAGGTTTCTTTTTGTCATCGTTGAATTCGTTCTGGGGGTCGGGAGCCTTTTGTTCAGACCGATGTTAATAGCAGGAAGAAAAAAGAAAATTACCTCTGACAATTTGAGTTAAAAATCTCTTCCGCTAACCGTTTGACAAACTCTGCCTCGCCTTTGGGGGTAAGGTGGATGGCGGAATTGGTGAACTCATGCGGATCGATCCAATCCCAGGCGTCGAGATAGGGAATGCCGGCTTGAGAGGTGCGCTGAGAGAGCTCCTGACGGTACTGGTCATAAGCCCAACGTGGATAGAAGAAGTTATAGCGGATATCGCTGTTTTGCCCTTGGCTGATCATGATTGGTTCGTTGACCAGCAGTAAGGGGGTATTACCAGCGAGATTCTGCGCTGCAGGCAGTGCCTGCCATAGTAACTGGTCATCCGGCATATGGGGCGGTTTGAAATCATAATAATCTTCATCCGCCTTCAGGTCCCAGGCTGCTGGTTCATAGGTGTCGTAAAACTGATCCACCCCGGTGGCAGCCCAGAGGAAGCCGTACAATTGCAGCCGAATCCAATCAGCGTAAGTGCGACGTTGACCCCACAGGCTTTTGGAAATAAAAACGTTGGCTGCAGGCGTGATCTGTAAGGGGAGGTTATAGCGCTCGATCAGCGGTTGGATGCGCGCCGGGTTGTTGAGAGCCAGCGGAGACGCAAGTTGCTTATCGAGCGGGAAGGCTTCCAGGGTGGTGAGCCACACGATCAGGTCAGGTTGGTAGCGCAGAGCACGCTGCAGCACCATTAAGTCCTTGGTCACCGAGATGGTCGGGTAACCTAGGTTATAAAATTTTACCGGCTGGTCGTTGCAGGTTAATCCGGCGGCATTTAATTGCCCAGTCAGAGTCTCCCCGGGTTTTAACAGCGTACCCCAGACCGAGGAATCCCCCAGCAGGAAGACGCGCAATGCCTCAGTTTCCTCGGGGTGGGCAGAGACTTCGTGCGCCGAGAACATCGCATCCAGATCGTAAAGACTGAAGTTATAGGCTTTTTGCGGAACTTCACCAAACGGGAAGCGTTCCCGACCCGGGAATAGATGGTTATATAAGGAAGGCTGGTCCCTGTCAACCGGTGCAGGCAGAAATACAAGCAGCAGGTTGAGGATCATAAAGAGCGCCAGCGCTTTGAGAATAACATTGCGAATAAAGCGGTTATCCATGTGCGCTTCTTATCCTCCCAACCCGATGAGATGCGCAAAAACGTTGAGAGAGGACGATACCTGTGGCAGCGCAAACCAGACCCATCCCAACGCCACAAAATGGAAAGTGAGGACAATATTAAATACGTTCAACCCCCGTTGCCAGCGCGGATGTTGCTCCAACCTGGAAAGATACGGTCGCACCCAGTCGGAATAGCGGTTCTGAGCGAACATTCCCAGCCCATGCCAAACGCCCCACAGTATAAAGTTCCAGGTGATGCCGTGCCAGAGCCCAATCAAGACCATCGTGGAGAGCTGTGTGATCAGGATCATCCAGGCTGGCGAAAGATCGCGATAACGGGTGCGCAGCCAGCGGGTGATGGGGTTGAAAAAGTAGGCGCGGAACCACTGCGTCAGGGTCATGTGCCAATTGTTCCAAAACTGGGTCAGGTTGGGTTTGAGATAGGGACGATTGAAGTTCTCAGGCAACTGGACGCCCAGGAGCTGCCCCAACCCAATAGCGATGTCGGTGTAGCCGGCAAAGTCAAAGTAGATTTGAAAGGTGTAGGCGTACACCAGTATCCAGACCCAGCCATTGGCCTGCAGTTGGCTGGCGTTTTGATTGTTCAGCGCCACCAGCGCCAGCGTGTCCGCCAGGGCATACTTCTTGAACAAACCGACCAGGATGCGGTTGAAAGCCGTAATGAAGAGTTGCGGATCCCGGTTGAGGGGTTGCTGCAGATCCTTGGTAAAACGTTGCACACGGTCAATCGGGCCGGCGCTGAGGGCGGGGAAAAAGATGACATAGTTAACATAGGCCAGCAGACTGACCGCCGGCAAGCGTCCGAATTGACGGTCACGCAGCGTGTGAATCAGTCGGAAAGCGATATAGGAATAACCCAACCAGCGAATATCCAGCGGGCTGGCATTGGCGGTCGACTGCCCCACCCAGCCGCGCGCCAGGCTGCTGAGCCATAAGGTCAACGCAGGCAACTTTAGCAGAATGAAAACCAGCAGTAAGAAAAGAATGCCAGCAGCCTGCCAGGCAACTCTGGTTTTATCAGGCCGGCTGAGGAGCCAACCAAATGCAGCCAGCAGCAGCAAGCCCAGCAGCACCTGTGGGATTTGGGGTGGGCGGTTGGCGGTCAGCAGTCCTTCTGGGCTGATGTAACGGGTGAGAGCAATCAAAACGACCAGTGCCAGCATAACCCCGGCCGTGAGCAGCGTCTGGCGCTCGCGCACCTGCTCTTTTTCGGCGGTCAGCAACCACGAAAACACGGTGATGCTCAGTGTCAGCACTGGCAGCCAGAAATCCAGCCAACGAATGGACATAGCAGGCTGCAGCCAAAAGACCGCCAGTACCGACAAGACCAACAAAAGCCAGCCACGCCAGGTAGCTCCCAAGCGGGTAGAAACCAGAACGCGGTAGATTAACGCGACCAGCGCCAGCAGCAAAATATCCGGCAGAGTCATTTAAAAGCCTTGATAGATCCAGAGCGGGGCGCTGTCAGCCGTTAGCACAATGAGCAGCACGACAATGAAAAAGAGCGCCAATGCCCACCGGTTTTCACGAGTCCAGATTTTTCGCCAGAGGTCTAGCGGTAACCGCATACCAGCCATTCCCCGTTTTGCTGCACTAATTCGAAATGACGGGCATCCAGCTTCACCTCGGTCTCTTCGCCGTTATAGCTGGTGAGGAAGTGGCCGCTGCAATTCACCAGGGCCGTGTCCCCATCGGTGCCGGATTGCTTGCATTGCAGATCCACCAGCGAAACCTCGACACCCTGAAAAGAATCCAGCTCCAGCAGAGCAGAATCTTCCCAATCTGCACAGGAAAGGGTCGTGATTTTATTTTCATCTGCGCTGACGATGGCATTCAGGTAAGCTTCGACCGTCTTTTCCGGCCCGGGACCTGCATTCGCACAGGCAGTGAGGAGGAGAGCGGTAAGGAGGATTATTAGTAAAGGTTTGGTTATTTTCATCGGTCAACTCCGAGTTTTAAGATATGGATCATTATACTATGAGGGAGAGTGGGAGTTGTTAGGCAGTAAAGTTATTAAGCTGATAAGCTGGTAAGTTGTTAAGCTGTTAAGCTGTTAAGTTATTAAGAGAAAATGGGGAAAGTTAGCGAGACACCCTGTCAATAGCCGGAGGGAGTTTACCACCAAAAGTCGGGTCATGTTTACCACCAAGATCGGATGGATATTTACCAAAATAAACAACTCAAGGTCAAGATTTAGCCTTCAATAAAGCCTCCTTTCT
>DAOUFM010000121.1:0-2068 GCA_034429975.1 Anaerolineaceae bacterium
CTCAGCTTGCTCGTGATGTGCTGGAGGGCGCGAAGCTCTCTGACCTACAGACCTTGTTTGCAGACGACCTACAGGTCAGCCACAATCCGATGGGCAGCCTGACGACCCCGAGTGCAGTAATCATTCCTGGTCCGAAAGTGATGACTTGGGATGATTGGGTGAGCCAGAAGACGGTGGTGGTCAGACGGACAAGGAGAAAGGAGGTGGTTCCGGAGGGACAGATGGGATTTGGGATATAAAAACAAAAATTGGTCGCAAGCATATCGTGTGCCTGCGACCAATTTTAATTTTTCAGACATTGGTAAGCATCTCACGCTACCATTTTTATTTGATTACGAAAAGCCTTTTCAAGCTTAATCATTGATTCAATCAATTGATCTTGTAATTCACCCCAATGGTCTTGATCTTCCAAACCATAGCTTGAAATCACAAACCGAATGCGGCTTGCACGCTTCTCTGGCAATAATTGCCAATCTAAGGGGCCACCGAAAAGTTCTTCAATTTCCACTTTATGCTGCAGGAAAGCGTTAAAAACCTTTTTGTTCCAATCAACATCGCCCCGATCAATATAGAGCTCGACCTGGGCGTCATCCATGCGCACAACGTAATTAAATCCAAGTCCGCGTTTCCCAGCGCCGGTGCTGACCCAATTTTCAATTCCTGGGGAAACTTTGGCATGAAGTTTAGTCTTTGTCTTAGCTTTTTCAAGCAGTTCACCCCAGAATTTTAGACGGAGAACATGCCGCTCCGCTAAATCTCCATCCTTTTGAACTTGCTGTGACTTTTTTTGATGTCCTTGTACAGATGGCTTGCCGTCATATCCTTTGATAAAGGAAAACAGCTTATAAACCGTGCAGAATGTATCAAGCTTTTCTTTACAAACAATTCCATCAAGATCTGGCCAATAGGATAGCTCTTTTTTGTCTTGATCTTCAAATTGGATAACCTTAAGCTGGAGACCATCTGTTAATATGCCCCAATCAACTTGATGAAATTTGGCAGCATAAAATAGATAGGATTCCCATTCTAAACCTGGGGTAATTTCATCAAAATTTTCACCTGGCTTTACGTAACAAACGATTGCTTTTGGAGTGTGGTTTGCTCCCATGAGATTTAGGGTCATGATCCTTTGGTTTTTTTCAACCGTAGAAAAACCCAGGACATGGAAAAATTCATTCACATATTCTTTCCAAGATGGTGAATAAGGATGTTGATAATCTCGGTATTGTTTGATCGTTCCCAGAATATTAGCAATTTCATCTAACGACTCAGATGGTTGATAACTCTTTAATGTGGGCGTGGTTGATTTTTTTGCAAAACGTGTTGGCTGAGAAATATTGCTTTGGTCATACAAAGCCCAAATACCATTTCCCATTCTCTGAAATAAATTATTTCCCTGGAATTTTTGAGTATCAGAAGAGTGTTGATAAATTGTGTCTTGAATGATGTGTTGCCACATCTTCGGCAGCGGTCCTTGCCGAATCCGCTTTACTTCGTCGTAGATCTGAGTAAGGGTTGCCTGACCACCCAGATTCGTAATAGCTCTAACAATATCTTCAACCCAAGTAGTTGTTACTTCGTTTTTTACTATGTTCGATGAAAAAGATTGAGGTGCCTGGCTCAAAGTTTCTACGTCACCTTGGCCCCTAAGCGCCCAAACACCATTTCCGACCTTTCGGAACAAATCATTTCCGCGGAATCCGGTTGAATCAGAGGAATGATCTTGAATTGTCCTTTGAATTACCTCTTCCATTCTTTTGGGTAAAGGCTCTTTCCTAATCCGTTTTACTTCTTCTAAAATCTGTTTCCTATGGGCTTGGCCGCCAAGGTTTTTCAAAGCCTGAACAATATCTTCGACCCATGTTGCCATGTACTCACCCCTTTGCTTGTTGGAAGATAATATCTGTCTCCCGACATTTTCGTTTGGCCTGATCGATTTCACTCAACTCGTACTTCGAATCAGGCTTTTGATAAATATCTAAACCGCGCCCTGGATAAATGCACCACCCATTATCCATTCGTATGCTCCGATCATGGATATTTGGATCAAATTCAAAGGTGAAAAGTA
>DAOUFM010000122.1:0-2302 GCA_034429975.1 Anaerolineaceae bacterium
TTAAGTGGCTGAATAAGGCTGGCAGGCAGCATGGTCGCACGGTCTTTTTCGCCCTTTCCTTCCCGGACGATGATCTGAGATTGCTCAAAATCGATATCTTTCACCCGCAAGTGGAAGCATTCCATCAACCGTAACCCGCATCCGTAGAGCAACTTCCCCATCAATTGATGCAGTCCATGCATTCCAGCTAACACCCTTGCTACTTCATCTTTCGATAAGACCGTCGGCAGATGTTCTGAGCGTTTGGCGCGCAGTGCGTGGAGTGGAACAGGAATATCTATTTGCAGGACATTTCGGTATAGAAATAGCAAGGCATTGAGCGCCTGGTTTTGAGTAGAGGCAGAAACATGCTCGTCTTTCGCCAGATGGGTGAGGAAGGCCTCGATCTCAGCGACACCCATTTCAGCCGGATGGCGTTTGTTGTGATAGAGAATATAGCGCCTAGCCCAGTGAACATAGGTTTTCTCTGTGCTGTAGGAATAATGCTTCAAGCGGATCGTGTCTCGGAGCTGATCGAGAAGTTTTTTAGGTTTTGGAGGGGACATATCAGTTGTATGATTCACTAACATTGTTTCAATGAGTTCTCTTTAACATTATACGTCCGGCTGTGGAAAAGTGGACACCGCTTCGCTCTTGTCCACTTTTCCACAGCCACTACTACGATGGCGGCTGGCCATTTTTTGAATACAAATCCATGTTCCGGTAAAATGCCAGAATGGAAAAAGAAGCGCAGAAACGACTTGTCTGGGTAAAGCTCTACGAACAGACGAAGGATGCCGGCCTGGTCTGTCGTAAGTGTGGAGTATCCAGGCCAACGCTCCGAAAATGGTGGAGGCGGTATCAAGAGTCGGGTGAGGAAGGGCTGAAAAGCAAATCCAAACGCCCAAAGCATACTCCTTCGAAAAAGGTTCTAGAGCAGCATGAAAAATGGATCCTCGAGCTACGTCAGGAGCGAAAATTGGGAGCGCGTCGTATCCAGAGTGAGTTGGAGCGGCAGCACAACTATTCTCTCTCGCTATCTACCATACAAAAGGTTCTGCAAAAACTCCGACTAAAACCGCTAAAGAAAATCCGTCGGCATAAAGAAGTGAAAAGATACCAATGTGAATTGCCAGGAGAACGGGTTCAGATGGATACCTGCAAGATTGGTCCAGGTATCTATCAATATACTGCCGTGGATGACTGTACTCGCTATAAAGTGGTGGCCGTTTTTTCGCGGATAAGCGCCAAGAACACACTTCAATTCCTCGAAAAGCTGATAGAAGAGATGCCTTTTCCCATTCAAAGGATCCAAACGGATCGTGGGAGAGAGTTCTTTGCCTATCAAGTACAAGAGACATTGATGGATTGGGGTATTAAGTTTCGGCCGATACGACCGCGCTCACCGCACCTGAATGGAAAAGTGGAACGGGCTCAAAAAACGGACCTGGAAGAGTTTTATTCGACAGTCAACATCAAACAACCCGATTTGGAGGATCGATTACAAGAATGGCAGCATTACTATAACTGGGATAGAGTCCATGGATCGATAGGAAAACCACCCATCGATAAATTCTTTGAGCTCAGTTCAAAGACCCCATTTTGGGATGAAGTGATCGAAAAATATGATCCTATGAAAGAGCATATTCAGGAGCAGGATTTTAAGTCCGAGGAAATGTACCGAGAATTGAAACGATCTCTGTGAATCACACAGATCAGTCATAGATGTTTGATCTTGCAGAGCTGAGTGTATAATATTATAAGATTATTTTTAGGCATAATTGCAGTATAGCATATTTCTTTCAGGTGGCTATACGGCATAATTGCAGTATATGGCTAGTCCGTATAATTAATAGTTAGGCGCGTCTCTTCCGAGCAGAGAAAGTAGGGAATATGAAGTTACAAACCGTGACAATCGTAATTCTTGCAACTATCTTATCTTCTTGCACGCCAGTATTGCAGCATCCTTTCACCCCATCCCCGTCTCCAGCAGATATTTTTACACCTACACTTGCGTCTACATCTGCGCCTACTACGACTTTAACTCTATTGCCAACATTGACAACGACAATACACCCCGTTTTAGAAACAGGCTTACCACCATCGCCAACGATTACCCCCAACGAGACACTAGCGGCGCAACAAAAAGAAATAAAAGATGTCATTCAGGCATATTTTGCCCTTCGCTATCAACTACTCAGTGTCTCGCCGCCAGCGGAAATCCAGCAAGATGTTTTTGGCGAGTTAGTTTCAAGTGGAGATGATGCAAAGGATTTCCTGACTACCGAAACGGCTAAACTGGCGGTGGAGAGAAAATGGCACG
>DAOUFM010000123.1:0-53274 GCA_034429975.1 Anaerolineaceae bacterium
GTTGATAGCCCTAAATCCGGGACAACCACCTGTCCAGGACCATTTTCTGGAAGCCTGATGTGGGTATTATTGTCAAACAAAATAAACAGGATGCTATCCCCGGTTTCAATTTCGCCAAAAACAGCCAAAGGTATGGACATTTCTAAAACTTCATCCTTCATTGCCAATTGGTGAACATTGGACTGCAAATCCCAGCCGCGGTCAGAGGCTGAAAAATATTCGAATCCTTCATTATTCCACTGAAACATATGCGTTGCAGGAATACCTAATAAATATTGATATTCGTCTTTAATAAAGGGGTAGCCTATAAACGCACCTCTGGGAGATTTTAGATAAAGCTGAATATTTGTGGTATCAGTGAATAGATTTGCTGGAATTAAAAAGTAAATATTCTTTTCATCCTGGGTGTATTTAACGTTTTCAAAAACTGAATCTGGTTGTCCATTGAATAAACCAGCTTTATCCCACTCTCCTGGCTCGATTATGCCATCGATGATGGGTGTACTTAACCCTTGGGCTGGTTCATCCGAAGAAACAGATTTGGCCTGAATGATGGGTACTTCCACGAAGGTTGGCACTGGTTCACCCAGGGTTTGAAAAACGTTTCTTAATAGGGCTCGGTATCCTTCATCAAAATATTCATCCTGACCGGAATCCTGATCGGAACCATACCACCAAAACCAATCCGAACCTTCCGCCAGATACATGTAATCTTCTGCCAGATCAAGAGCCTCTTTGGTCGTTTTTCTAACTTTACTAACGTTATATTTTGCTAAAATCTCTCTGGTTTGTCTTAAATATTCCCAAGCTAAATTCTCTTCTGGTTCTCCAATCCACGTATCATAATTAGGGCTAAACCATGCCCCTGGAAATAAATCCTCAATTTCTCTCTGTTCTGGAAATAAGGAAAGATATTCTGATGGAGTTATTGTTTTTATCGTTTTACTTTCAGATAGAGATTTATAAAGAGCATGAAAGAACGCTTTTGCATCATTGTCATAATGCTCCCATGCATTTTCACCGTCAACAATAATTGAAACAATATGTGGCCCTTGTGCACCTTCTGACTTCAACTGTTGTCGAATATTATCCAATCTCAACATCAAATCCTTGGCAGCTCCTTCCCCACTGATACCTGAGTACGTAAATCCAATTTTATCGGAAAGATTTCCATCCCGAAAGAAAACGGCTAATTTTTCTCCTTCCTGGTTTTTTACATAATAAGGACGATATAAGGCATCCGCTTCTTTTACAGTTTCCTTAGCATCTCTGGTAAAACTACCAATTCCAAGTGATTTCGCCAGCACTGGTTCGCCTGTCGCCATCCATTGGTAGCCTGCTTTAATGACAAAAGGAACCATTAATTGGGCAACAGCTCCTTCCCCCGGCCACAATCCTCGCGGCGTTCGATCATATTCCTCCTGGTATATCTCGACACTTTTTTGTAAGTGAGTAAGAGCATCGGTTGGGTAACTAAATTTAGTGGGCAAATCAGTGGAGGGATTTCCAATTGCAGCAATTGAGGAATCAATCAAAAGTGGAAGAATTGGATGCGCATAAGGGGTGGTTATTACTTCGATTTGACCGTTGTCTTGCAATTTTTTGTGGATGGGAATTACTTCATCCATAATTATTAATGCCTCCGAAAATACAATTTGCTTATCGTCTTCAGAAAAATTCCTTTGTTTTTCTACCAGAGATTGTAATGGTTCTGATGCCAGAAAATCCGGATCAAACCAGGCCAGGTTAAACCAAACCTGTAAATCTCGAAAATCTTCCACTGAAAATTTTTCTATTGCAGTCTGGATATCCTCCTTGGATGAACCACCACGTTTGTCAAGAAGTTCCTGGTACCTTGGAAATCTGGCAATAATCTTGTCATAATTTGCATCAAAAAAACGATTTAGAATAAACTCTTTTTGAGCGATTGTTAATTCATCAGCAGGAATCAGAGCATATTGCCAATATAGGTCTATCGCTCCGTTCTTTGAATAGTCTTCCAATTGCTTTATCAAGACTGGTGTAATGTTGATCGTCAATTTGACTTGTGGATATTGTTCCAGGATAGCAGCCATATCATAATAATCTTTAGTTGCATGCACTCTGACCCAGGGTCGGGTATATACTCCTTCCTCGTTTTTATAATAAAGCGGTTGATGCTGATGCCAGGTCAAATTTAAATAAAGAATATCTTCTTGAGGTGCCCTGGTAGGTACTTCTTCCGTGCTTTCAGATAGAAGAGATTGTGTTGGAGAGGGAGTATTAACCTCAGAAATTTCTGGTTTACAGGCACTCAATATTAAACTCAACAATAAAAAAATATTCGTAATGATAAAAATTTTTTTCATGTCATCACTCCTGATATTTTCACTTTAAAAATGTCTGAATTCCGTTACCATTGGTTGCAATCCACAATTTACCATTATCATCTAGATAAAAATCTAAAGGTTCGCTTTCTAAATAGCCAGAATTATTCTTTGAATATTTTTGCCATTTGTTATTAATATCCAACTTCATTAAATAACCTCCAGGTTCTGTAGAAAAAGCAAAACCAAACCAAACGGAGCCATCCTGCCCTTGAATAGCGGTATTAACAATATTACTCTTGAAAGGAGAATTTGTATTCTTAAGAAATTGCCAACTACCATCAAATAATCCAATTCCACCTCCAGAAGTGGTTGCAACGATACGATGATCTTCAAGCTCGATTAAATCCGTTATCCCTCCCCATCCTAGAAAACGGCCATCCCAAATTTCATTGATCCAAACATCGCTATCAAAATCATACATGGAAACGCCTGAAAAAGTCCCAACCCAAAGACGCTTAAACCGCTCGTCATTTTGAAATAAAATGGTGGAGACCATTGAGAGGTCACCCTTATCATCCGGATTACTTATTCTTTTCCAGTTTTTTTGATCATAAAAAAATAAACCTTCATTTGTTCCAGCCCAGACATTTCTTTCGTTATCAAATTTAATAACATTCACCTGACAAATCTGGCACGGAATATTGGAGAGATCATCTAAATACCATAAGATTCCATCATACCTTACCATTCCATGGTCAGTTCCAATCCAATAAATTTTATTTTTTTTATCAAAATTCAAAGCCGTAACTCGATTAGATGGTAATGGCGAGTTTCTAGTATCGAAATGAAGAGCTTCGTCTCTCCAGGGTAAATTCTCATCTCCATGCCAAATTAAAAAACCACTGTTCGTCGCTAGAATTAATTCATTTGGTTCAGTACGCATGATTTGGTTTACAATATTATTGAATAGTGGGGAATTGTTTGTATTAAAATTGGTCCAACCCTTTCTGCCTAAAGCCATTCGATACTCAAATCCTACTTTTCCAAAAAACAAAACAAGGATGATACCCCCAATAAGCCACCAGACGATTTTTGGCGGTTTGGGAAGCATGGCATCCAAGTAATTCCAGTAATCATCTCTTGGTTTAATCCAATTCCATAATCGAACCAGGCTATTTCCAGCAATAATGCAGAATACAGGGCTAACCAATAAAGTATATTGCGGCCATTTTGTTGGCCAAACAAAAAGAAAAACCAAGCCTGTAAGCAGCCAAACAAATGTCCAGCTCTTTTCTTTTACTTCAAACCACAAACCAAATATTGTTATATAAAAGACCAGTTCATCTGTAGTAAAAAAGAAAAAGACCTGTGGATGCCATTGAACACTATTTGATATATAAACCAGAGGTTGATACCAGGGATAGTTAAAAGATTGAACAAAAGCCGATTGTGAATATTGGGTATGAAAATTTAGACTTGTGATGATTTGGTTTAATGGATTAATCCAAAGAACTGGATTTAAAGCAAAAAACATGATAATTGCCATTAATAAATAAATAATAAACTCAGAAATTTTCTTTTTAAGAATTTTAAACCAAATATATGCAATAACGATAACAATAAAAAAATAAGAATATTTACCGGCTGCCATGAGACCAAAAGAAATCGATGAAATCAATATTTTCCAGTTTGCTGGCTTTTTTTTACTTTCTAATAACAAATACACACATAACAGCATGGCAAATAGAGGGAATGCCTCTAAATAGGCTTCTGAGGTATATTTTAAAGTCATGGAATGCAGACTAAAGAGAAATCCAGCCAGGGGGTTAATGATGGAAAGGAGTAGGACAGCGAGGACACCAAAAAAAGCGGAAATGGAGCGTACATAAAACAAATAAGCCAAATTGTCTGGTTTCTGTGGCAATATTAAAAAAGGGATGGAATAAATCAATTTTCCCAGGGCCGGATGCTCGACATTCCCCTGATAATTAATCAATCCATAGATGTTTCCCTCTCTTAAAAAGTATGCATAATCCGATGCTGCCTTTAAGTAAACTGGCTCATCATAATCTACAGGTAATTGCCAAACACTCCAGGCATGTAATAGAATACTAAGAATGACAATTACTACAATTGTTACTCTTCGATTCCACCATGTCGGAATTTTTGGCAAATTAAGAATACGTTCTTCCATGGATAAATCGTATTAAAAATAAAGATAATGCAAAAACGTCAGAATATTATAAAAAAAGATATTAATGAAAAATTTCAAGATTTTTCTATTTGGCAATTAATATGTTTTTTTCTTAATCAGACCCGGATCATTCTTCCGGGCCTGATAATTTCTTCATTGAATTGATCATTCAAAAGCTGGTTTTTGATCATTATCCTTTAACTCCACCTAATGTCAAACCACCTTCAAAGTATCTATTCATTGATAAGTAAACGATAATAGTTGGAATAATGACAATAACAGCCCCGGCTGCAAAATAACCCCAGGGAACACTCATTGAGTTTGCCAATGAATACAAAGCTGGAACTGCCAATTTCAGGCTATCAGGGGCCGGCACTAAAACGGATGCAAACACAAAATCTCCCCAGCCAGCCATAAACCCTAAGATTGCTGTCACTGCCAAAGCAGGACGAGCTAAAGGTAATGCAATGAGGATAAAGGCCTGTAGCGGCCCACAACCATCCAGCATGGCTGATTCTTCCATTTCGATTGGTATCGTATCAAAATATCCTTTCAGGTTCCATGTACAAAAGACAAGTGTTCCGCTTGTATAAGCTAAAATCAGACCTAAGTGTTTTCCATATAAGCCTAAGGCAGTTAATAATTGAGCAATTGCAACCAGAGAAAGTAATCCTGGAAATGTTGAAATGGCTAATAAAAAAACCAAGAAAAATTCTCTGCCTTTAAATCGAAACCTTGAAAGAGCAAAAGCTGCAGAAGTACACACAATGAGGCTGGCAATCGTTGTAATAGAAGCAACTTTCAAACTGTTTGTTAACCAGGTTAAGAATGGCCTCTCAAATAACATCACCCGATAATTCTCAAAAGTCCATTGAGTAGGAATAAACATTCCTAGAAGATTGAGCGTATAGAGACGATCACCCAATCTACCCGATGCCAAGATTGCAAACCAAACCGGGTAGAAAGCAAAAATGGCAGCAAATATTAGAATGACATATTGTAGTATACGAACCCAGGGTTTTGTTCTCCTTTTCATTCGAATGCTCCTTTCGTCATTTTCGTTACACGTAAACTATAGAGTGTTGCAATGAACAACATGATAAAAATCAGAACAGCAAAAGCAGTCGCCGTTCCATAATTTTGTTGTTGAAATATTTGCTTGTAGGCATATACCATTACAAACTCTGTAGCTCCTGGAATACCAGCACCTCTCTGAGGTCCTCCTCCCGTGATTGCAAAGGCTGTTCCGAACATTTGAAATGCAGTAATGGACGTTAAAACTGCAGCTGGGACAACAGCAGGTCGAATTAATGGCAAGGTGATTCTTAACAATTGTGTCCACCATCCAGCTCCATCAACTTCAGCTGCTTCATAAAGTTCGGATGGAACTGATTGTAACGCTCCTAAAATTGAAACCATAAAGAATGGGTAAGAAAACCAAATATCTGCAAGGACAACTACTCCAAATGCCAGAATTGGGTTATTTAACCAAATTGGACCGGTTCCACCAAATTGGCTGATGATTTGATTAATTGTTCCCTGTTGGCGAAATAAAAATTGCCAGACCAGGGCTAGAAGTATTGCCACTGATGAGGCACCCCAAGGAATAAACAGAACAACCCTAAAAAAGGTTTTACCCTTTAAATCTTCGATATTTAATATGATAGCCAGGATTAAACCTAAAACAAAGGTTAACGGTACTCGTAGAGCAACAAATATTACTGTCCGGATGACTACAGCCAAAAAATCACCGGTTTGCATTAATTTATTGACTGAACCAGGAATATTAAGAATGAAGAACAAAGCAACAGTTAAAAGAATCCCTATTAACCATAGCATCCCTGGAGAGAATTTTTCTTCACCCGATTTCTCTTGTCTTTTATTCAAAAACCTCACTCCCAGAAGTGGAACAAAGGCAATCATGATCCATAAGAGGCTTTTCAAAGCATCCGGCTGAAACAATTTCCCCATCAATTTGTCATAGTTTCCAAGAATAGGATCTTGTAACTGATATGGCTTTCCCAGACCTTTCGGGGCATTTGCCCGAAAAGCTGGCCAACAGAGCGGGTCAAGTAAACCTGTGAGAGTAATCTCACAATCCGGGTTAGGTCTAAATTTATTTCTATTTGTAAAGGAAACGTAGGTATTAAGCAGGATTGGATAAACGTTAAAAACTAATATTGCTAAAATTGTAGGCAGGAGAAACAATGTTACCGTGAACCATTTTCGGCGGCCCATCCAGGCGCTCATCTCTTACTCCTTTCAGCTCAATAATTAAAAATGAGGAGAAGGTTACCCTTCTCCTCATTTCGTTTGTAGATTACTGCATGCCTGCAACGGCTTCTTCAATAGCTGCTTGAGCGGCTTCCATTGCTGCAACAGGTTCCTGAGCGCCTGTCCAAATTGCAGCTGAGGCGTCACCAACCGGACCCCATTGTGCCGAGGAGTATGGTGATGGGGACATTGGAACACCTAAATTCAAGGCTGCACCAAATCCTACCACTGCACCTAAGGTTGCTACTTCAGGATCTTTTAAAGCTCCAGTGGCAGCCGGAATTGTCTTGTTGACCAATGCGATTTTTTTCTGAACTTCAGCACTGGTAAAGTATTTCATAATATCCAATGCGATTTCAGCATTACCGCGATCAACTGCATTCTTACTCATCATCAGAACTTTAATTCCAACAAATGGGCTGCCCATCGGTAGAATCCCATAATCAACTCCTGAGGCTTCGACACCAGCAACTGCCCAAGGACCAGTCCACCACATCCCTGTTTTTCCTTCAGCCAAAGCAGCGTTGCAGATATCGTAACTATTTTCTGCAAATGAAACGGTTGAGAATTTCTTTAACCATTCAGCGGCAGCAATTGCTTCTGGGGTATTCATGTAGGCTTTCCCATCTTCATCAACGTAAGCAGGTACACCAAAACCAAAGTAAATTGGAGACACATGGTAGGCATCTGATCCACCAAAACCCTGATTACAAACAAGAACATTACCGGTATCTTCCTTGAATTTCTTAGCTTTTTCATAAAGATCTTCAAAATTGAAAGGATCTTTTGGCAAATACTCATCTGTGACCAAAGTCTTATTATAGACCAAGGCAATACCTTCCTGAGACTCGGGTAGACCCCAAATCAAATCCGACCATTGAACACCAGCAACAGCGGCCGGTTCGTAATTTGATTCCAAGAACCCTTTATCAACTCCAAAATCATTGAGTGCAACAATATTTCCATTTAGAGCCTGTTCCCCAATTGCATCATTAGCCCAGCCAATGATATCAGGACCCTCGCCAGCAGGGATAGCTACGGTTAATGCATTCTTAACATCTTCTGGTTTGGATAAATCAATTTTAACATTTGGATGAGCCGCTTCTTAATCCCTGAAAGCCTGTTCAATCGCTTCCAAATAAGCGCCATCCCATTGATTCCACAATTTGATCGTGGTAACTTCACTGCTTGGTTCAGCCGGTGCAGCTGGCTCAGCAGGAGCAGCTGGTGCCGCAGGTTCTGCAGGTGCAGCAGGAGCAGCTGGCTCAGCAGGAGCCGCAGGGGCAACCGGTGCCGAAGCAGGTTTACATGCTGATAAAACAAACATTGCGACCAGTAAAAGACTGATCAAGGTAAATAACTTCTTAGACATTTTTTCCTCCGAATATCTTAATTATTTTTTTTCTGATTGAATCGTTTTTATATTTCTTTACTGTTCACCTCCTATTAATCACTATATTTAGTTATACATAAACGGTTCGTGCAATGCAACAGTTAATGCCTGTGTGACCGCTCCCAAAATAACCGATCTATTTTCTAATATTGAGGTTGAAATTTTAACTAAACCTGCCTTTGCCAAAAAACTTCGATTAGCAACTTCGTCCCGAATCGCATCTAACAGCAAATCTCCACTGGCGGACAATCCTCCACCGATAATCACAATCCCTGGATTGAATAAATTAACCAAACTAGCTATTGCAATCCCCAGAAAAGTACCAGCTTCAGAAAGGATTTGTTGGGATAGTAGATCTCCTCTTTTTGCAGCTTTGACTACATCTTTGACGGATATTTCACACAAATCACTCTGCCCAGCTAACAAAGAGCGTCTCCCTTTTCTTACTGCCTCTTGAGCTTTATGAGCAATTGCCACACCTCCAACAAAGGCTTCTAAACATCCAAAATTACCACAAGTACATTTGGGACCTTTTTCTTCAATTGTAAAATGTCCTATTTCACCAGCTGAACCTGTGGATCCGTAATATATATTATTTTCAAAAATTAATCCTGCTCCAATTCCTGTACCAACTTTTATGAAGGCTAAATTCTTTTCCCCTCTTCCAGCCCCATACGCCCACTCACCTAAAGCTCCCAAATCTGCGTCATTGTTAACAACAACTGGAACATTCCATTTTTTAGTTAGATATTCTCGAATTGGAAATTCACCCCAACCAGGCATAATTGGAGGCTTAATAACCCAACCCTCATCAATCACGACCGGGCCAGGGACACCTAACCCAATTGCGTTGACTTTGTCCATGGTAAGGTTTTTTTCTAATAAAGCCTGATTGATTAATCGATCTACCTTGTTCAGGCAGCTTTCTGGACCATCCTCTATATTTATGTCAATCTCTAATTCGTGAATTATTGCAGCGGAAAAATCAGCCAGGCAAACCTGTAAATGGGTTGCCCCTAAATCCACTCCAATCACATAACCCTTATCAGGGGAGACTTCCAAAATTGCAGGGCGTCTCCCGCCAGAATATTTCGTTTCTGCTTCCCGAACATAACCGTCATTCAATAAATCATTAATGATTACTGTAACTGCAGCCCTGGTTAACCCTAATTCCCGTGAGAGATCAGCCCTGGAAAGTCCCCCAGATGTAAATCGAATTAAATCCAAAATCAAATGTTTGTTAAGTAATTTTACATGTGAATTTTGGAAATTCCGTATATTACTAATCAACAGACTAAACCCTCAAATCTACAGAGCGAATTTTATCATTCTCTTTTGATTTGTCAACTAATTTAACAATTAAATTACACTAATTTTATCTAAATGATACAAAAACAAAAAATTTATTTTTTTAAAGATTAAAATCCAGTTTGTATCCAGCAATTTTAGGGTCTAGGCACGGAAATTGCACTTGTTCTCATACGTTAATCTCTATGCATTATAATTTTAAAAAATGAAGCTAATCAATACTATTCAATTTAAAAAATCATTGGGAATCAAGGGTTTTATTAATTCCTATCTATTCATTTTTTTTATTCTCTTTAATTCATCCTGTAATAGTACTGGTAACATACAATCAACTTTAAGTATACCTACCGATATTCCAACTCCAATCGCAACGACCACGCCCATTTTACCCTCAGCTCAAATTGGTGTAGATGAAAATCCAATTGTGATTGGATACGTTCAGAAAGAAGAATCAAGCAATTATGAATTATTATCCGCACCTTTGGTTCAGTATCTTCATGAAAAAACCGGTTATTTAATAAAGTTTGATGTTTATGAAGACCCTTATTTAGCCTTTACTGCCTTGCGAGAGAGTAAAATCCATTTTATTTTTATTCAGCCACTTACATATCTGGCTGCTTCTGAAAGAGATCTGGTGGAACCACTATTAATGTCAAATCACTTTGGTTTATTTAAATACGGTACACAATTTTTAGCTAATCGCGACTCGGGATTTACCACTTATTTTGATTCGAATTCTAACGTCTCTACAACCACGGCTGATTTTGCTCTTCGCCAATTCGAAGGGAAACAACCTTGCTGGACAGAGCCCTCTTCTCTTTCCGGCACAATTATCCCTTATGGAATTCTCGCAAAAAACGGCATCTCTTTTTCGGCTCCAGCTTATTTACAAAACCCAACTTCTGTAATCCGCGCATTGTATATCAAAGGAATTTGCGATTTTGGAGCGACATATGCGCTTACGGGTGACCCCAGAACCTCATCACTTGTCATGAATGATTTGCCAGATGCTCTTGAGCGGATTGTGATTATTTGGCAATCTGATGCAATTATCCCTAGTTTAGGCTTTGCAACAGCCAATGCGGTTCCTCTGGATATTCAAAATGATATTAAGAGCGCCTTTTTATCCTTAATAGCTGAAGAAAATGGTAAATCAATTATTTCAGACGCTCTTCAATATGATGTTCAGGGATTTATTTCAATAGAGGACGACTATTATGATTCTTTACGAGATTTTGTGAATTCTGCAAATATTAATCCTTATCAGCATTTAGGTTACTGATTTTCATGAAATTTTTAAGAAGTTTTATCAAAATTATTTTTTGGGTAGCATTATTATCTGCTATGATTCCGTTTATTATTTGGGTTATTTTTAAAATTGTTTATTCAAATAAATCAATCTCTTCAGACGAGATTAATTCGAATTATCAAGTTGCTATCGTTTTCGGGGCTGGACTTTACAGAGATGGGACCCCAACTCCGGTTTTAAAAGATCGTGTAAAAACTGCAGTTGATTTGTATCAAAAAGGAAAAGTTAAAAAACTACTGTTCAGCGGAGATAACCGCTTTGTTGAATACAATGAGCCAAGAGGAATGGAACAATATGCTCTCGAATTAGGTGTTCCTCAGGAAGATATTGTTCTCGACTACGCTGGGCGCCGCACGTATGATACCTGTTACCGTGCCAAGAAAATATTTAAAGTGGATCAGGCATTATTAATTACCCAAAAGTTCCATTTACCACGTGCTCTTTTCCTATGTGATCAGTTAGGAATAAATACGGAAGGAATTTTTTCTGATTTAAGAGAGTACCCCCGTAAGGCACTTCTTTATTGGAATTTTCGAGAGATTTTTGCCACCACAGCCGCAGTCTGGGATGTCTGGTTCGAACATCCTTTACCTGTTTTGGGTGAAGAAATCCCTATTTTTTAGTTTTTTTTGTGAGGTTAATAATGGATCGTTTTGAAGCAATCAAAATCGTGCAGGAATATGTAAAAAATGAAAATTTAATCCATCATATGCTTTCTGTTGAAGCTGCGATGCGTTATTACGCAAATATGTTTAATCAAAGTGAAGATGAATGGGGCTGTGTCGGTTTGTTACATGATTTTGATTGGGAAATACACCCTACTTTAGAAGGTCATCCGCAGTTAGGAGCACCTATTTTAAGAGAAAAAGGCGTTCCTGAGCATTGGATTCGAGCAATCCTGAGCCATGCAGATCACACAAATACCGCCAGAATTTCGTTAATGGAAAAAGCATTATATGCATGCGATGAAGTTACCGGGTTAATTACAGCAGTTGCTTTAGTGCGGCCTTCCCGTTCTTTGTATGATCTTGAAGTGAAATCTATAAAGAAAAAATGGAAAGATAAGGCTTTTGCTGCTGGAGCAAACCGTGATGAAATTGAAAGGTCAGCTCAGGAATTTGGAATTGAGCTTTGGGACCATGTTTCCAACGTCATTGTCGCTATGCGAAATATCGCCCCTCAATTAGGCTTGGAGGGTCAAATTGAAAAATGAGAAAGTAAGGTGACATCATGAACCTGAAAGGCAAAGGATTTTTTATTTGGAAAATCATTAATTGTGAAAAAGGTGATCCCAAAGCAATTGCTAAAATCGCCAGGGATGCTGAATTAACCCATGTCATCTTAAAAATTGCTGATGGAGCTTTTCCATACAATGTCAATCGCCAGAACAATGAAGATTATGTTGGACCGGTTGTTGATGCCCTCCGCAATGTTGGGATAGAAGTATGGGGATGGCATTATGTATATGGAGATTATCCAAACAGTGAGGCAAAGATAGCGATTAGTAGAATGAAAGAATTTAATCTATCTGGTTATGTTATTGACGCAGAAATTGAATACAAAGAAGCTGGAAAAAAGAATGCCGCCACAGCCTTTATGAAGTTATTACGAAAAGATTTACCGAATACTCCCATGGCATTAAGTTCGTTTCGATTTCCTTCTTTTCATCCACAATTGCCTTGGAAAGCTTTTTTGGATTATTGTGATTACAATATGCCACAAGTTTATTGGGAGCAATCTCACAACCCAGAAGCAAATCTCACCCGAACTGTTAAAGAATTTCAATCTCTTACTCCTTTTCGACCAATCATTCCAACTGGTCCAACCTACCGTGCTGGTTCATGGCTTCCAACCATTGAAGATACACGCAAATTCCTGGAGACTTGTAAAGAGTTAAAATTAGACGCTGTTAACTTCTTTAGCTGGGATGAATGTCGCCCAGCTTATCCACAATTATGGAAAGTAATTGAAGAATTTGATTGGAATAAAGTTCCTTCCCTCCAGGATAAAGATTTTTCTGATTTGTGGGTAGAAGCTTTAAATTCTGGAAATCCAGATGAAGTTGTCAAGTTGTATGCTCCCAATTCAGTTCATATTACTTCAACCCGCTCCATTCAAGGCTTAACGGAAATTCATGAATGGTATAACTATTTCTTAAAACAATTGTTGCCTAACGGGAAATTCACAATTACTGGCAAATCAGGAGCAGGCAATTCAAGAAGCATAAATTGGATATGTAATTCTGAAAAAGCTAAGGTCAGTAATGGGCGCGATACTTTTGGTTTGATCAATAATAAAATTGCATATCATTACTCTTTCTTTGCCACAAAATCATAATAATGAATAAAAAATCCCCGCGAAAGCGGGGATTTATTTTATTCATCTACAGAAGCTAAAGGTATTTCTTCAGCATCCAAGTCTGCTTTTAGTTGAGGTCCCTGAAATTCATTAAATTTTCCATGAATAAATCCGGAGCCTGCTGGAATAAGCTTTCCGATGATAACATTTTCTTTCAAGCCAAATAATGGATCTTCTTCTCCGGCAATTGCAGCATGCGATAGAACTTTAATCGTATGTTGGAAAGAAGCAGCGGACAAGAATGAATCAGTACTGAGTGAAGCCTTCGTAACACCCAGAAGGATTTCCGAATATTTAGCGGGAACTTTACCATCAGCTAGTAATTTCTCGTTAATTTGTTGAATCTCTAACCGATCAACCAGATCCATTGGCAAATAAGGTGAATCACCAGCACGAATTACCTGAACTCGACCCAACATTTTTCGAATAATGACTTCAAAGTGTTTGTCATTGATATTCTGCCCCTGGGCACGGTAAACTTTTTGTATTTCGACTAACAAGTACATCATGCAGGCATCACGACCTTTGATTTTCAAAACTGTATGCGGATTGAGTGAGCCTTCAGTTAAAGGCTGTCCAGCCTCCACACGCTCACCGTCCTTAATAACAATTCTTGAGGTAGTAGGAATTTCGTATTCTTCCATATCCTTTTGTTCATAGCTGACAATTACTTTATTGCCTTCTACTCGGATTCTACCTGCATGTTGAGCGGTAACTTCTGATTCTCCCAAGGTGGCAAGAGTATCTCCCAGCGAAACAGAATCTTCATCCCCTACCCGAATAGTCCACTCTGACGGAATGTCATAAGTATCGCTTAACATTTCACTATGCTCAACACGAACTATTCTTTGTTCAATATACCGTTCGCTTTGTAAAATTTGAGCCACGCCAGAAATCTGGCTAATGACTGCCTCACCTTTCGGTGCTCTCCGAGCTTCAAAAAGCTCTTCAACACGGGGAAGACCTGTAGTAATGTCACCACCAGCAGCAACACCACCAGTGTGGAATGTTCTTAGGGTTAACTGTGTACCAGGTTCACCAATTGATTGAGCCGCAACAGTTCCAACAGCCGAACCAAGTTGAACGATCTTTCCCTTTCCAAGGTCCATTCCGTAACAGGTTGCGCAAATTCCATGAATTAATTCACAGGTCATTGGAGAACGAACTTTTACTTCATTAATGCCATTTTTTTCAATTTTGCGGATTTTGTCGTGGTCAAGGATTTCGTTATGTTCAACAATCACCTCCCCGGTAACATCATCAACAATCCGTTTTGCCACAACGCGCCCATACAAGCGAGTTCCAAAAGTTTGCTCACCAACATTATCGGATTTTTTAATATATATTCCCGAGTCAGTGCCACAATCGTGTTCGTTAATGATTAAATCCTGAGCAATATCAACCAAACGGCGAGTTAAATAACCAGCATCCGCTGTACGTAAGGCTGTATCTGCCAGACCTTTTCGTGCGCCATGAGTGGAAATGAAATACTCTAAGGCGGTTAGACCTTCGCGGAAATTAGATTGGATGGGCAAACGGATAATACGTCCAGCAGGATCTGCCATAAGCCCACGCATTCCAGCCAATTGAGAGATTGGGCCAAAGCCGCCTTTGGTTGCTCCAGAATTCGCCATGGTTGAAAGATTTCCATAGGGATCCATGTTTTCTTTTACCGCCGTGGCGACATCTTTCGTAGTTTTTTGCCAAATTTCAATTTCACGTTCATTACGTTCTTGTTCAGTCAACAAACCTCGCCGGAATGATCGTTGAACGCCTTCAACTTCCAATTGAGCGTTAGCGATAATTTCAGTTTTTTGAACAGGCATCGAAATATCAGCTACCGCCAGTGTTGAACCGGAACGCATTGCAAATTCGAAACCAATGTCTTTGATATTATCAGCGGTTCTCGTTGTAACTTCTTCCCCATAGATTTCGTATACTTCAGCAATCAGTTCTTTTATACCACCTTTTTCTAATTCGCGATTAATGAACTGAATTTTTTCAGGCAAAATCCGATTAAATAATATTCTTCCAATCGTCGTATCAATAATAGTCTTTCGAGATTCTTCTAACCGATTTCCATGCTGATCATACCAGGTCTGTGTCTGCAATTTAACTTCACTATGGACTTCAACTTGATCCAACGTGTACGCGATTTCCGCCTCATCCATATTAGCAAATACACGTCCATCACCTTTATGTTTCAGGTTATTTTTCGTGGTTAAGTAATAAACTCCCAGGACCATATCTTTTGCAGGGCTGACAATCGGTTCTCCATCCGCTGGTTTCAGCAGGTTCTTTGTTGAAAGCATTAAATTCCTGGCTTCCCAGACTGCTTTATCGGATAAAGGCACATGCACCGCCATTTGGTCACCGTCAAAGTCGGCATTAAAAGCGGTGGTTACCAAAGGATGTAACTGAATCGCGCTACCCTCAATCAGTATTGGTTCGAAAGCTTGAATTCCAAGTCGGTGCAAAGTAGGAGCTCGATTTAATAGCACAGGTCGTTCTCGAATTACTTCTTCAAGTACTTCCCACACTTCCGGACGATTCCGTTCAATAAACCTTCGGGCACCTTTTACATTAGCGGCATAACCGTGATGCACAAGTCTGGATATAACAAATGGTCGATATAACTCCAAAGCCATATTTTTGGGCAACCCACATTGATAAAGTTTCAACGTGGGACCCACTACAATAACTGAACGACCAGAATAATCGACGCGTTTTCCTAACAAGTTTCTACGGAAACGACCCTTCTTTCCTTTTAACATGTCACTTAAGGACTTCAACTCCCGTCGTCCGCGCCGAGATAAAGCTTTCCCTCTTTGTGAATTATCAATTAATGAATCGACCGCTTCTTGGAGCATCCGTTTTTCATTTCGAACAATCACATCCGGGGCGCCTAGTTCTAATAGTCTTTTCAATCTGTTATTACGATTAATGACACGTCTGTAAAGATCGTTTAAATCCGAAGTGGCAAAACGACCACCGTCTAATTGAACCATTGGACGAAGATCAGGAGGAATAACTGGTAAAACAGTCATAATCATCCATTCAGCTTTATTTTTTGATCTTCGAAATGCTTCAATGACTTTCAATCTTGTGGTAGCCTTTTTCCTTTTTTGTTTACTTTTTGAAGTTCGAACTTCAACCCAAAGCTCTTCAGCTAATTTGTCCAGATCAAGTCTCTTCAGAATATCATAATAAGCTTCTGCTCCCATATCGGCTCTGAACACTTGACCCCAGCGTTGTTTTAATTCCCGGTAGCGGGTTTCACTTAAGAAAGTGAAAGGCTTCAAGTCCTGAAGTTCATCACGTAAGCGAGAATTCTGGTTTTGGGAGACAACTGATTGATCTTCAAGGTTATTCCGCAAAGATTCCATTTCAAGATCAGCCTGTGCTTTAACCTGTTCAATTTCCAATTTTATTACTTCAATCTCTCGGCTGATTTGATCGCGTGTTTGATTCTCTAACTCTTCCAGGTGTTCTTTGACAGCTTGTTGGACATTGCCAATATGGCTATTCGAAATTGTTTCGCCACTTTTAACAATCACCAGATTGTTAATTTTGCTGAAGACAATATCCGTTCTGGCAACAGAACCTAATTTTTCCTGCAGCTCACGCTCCAATGCCTGTCCATCACGCATCACAGGAGATAATTGATTTGCTATTTGTTCTTCCCGCCGCTCTGTAATTTCTTTTTGTTGTTTACGAAGTTCATCGATCTTCCGATCGCGAGCTTGCTTAACTTCCAAAATTCTAGCATTGATTTGGGCTGCTTGTTCACGTTCAGAAAAACTAATTTCATCTTCCAGGCGTTTCAAGGCTTTTTGACGGGAATCTTCATCGACATAAGTTACGATATATTGAGCAAAATACAAAACCCGGTCCAGATTACGTCTGGATATATCGAGCAGTAATCCAAGATAAGATGGAATTCTTCGGGTATACCAAATATGGGCAACGGGGGCTGCCAGTTCAATATGTCCCATTCTTTCTCTTCGAACTGCAGACCGGGTTACTTCAACTCCACATTTATCACAAACTATCCCTTTATATCGGGGATTCTTATATTTCCCACAATAACACTGATAATCACGCGTAGGCCCAAAAATGGCTTCACAGAACAAGCCGTCTTTTTCAGGACGTAATCGACGATAATTAATTGTTTCAGGTTTTAGTACCTCACCATATGACCAACTTCGGATTGTCTCTGGTGATGCTAAACTAATCCTTAATGCGACAAGACTCTTGGTTTCCACGAAAAAGCCTCCTTTTAAATGTGCAAAAAAGAAACAAAGATAAGCGGCATTACTATTTTCTCCTCTTATCTTTAAATCAACAATAAAAAACCATATACATGCAAACGAACATTATACCACAAATTTTAGAAATTTATCAATTTTTCAAAAATCAATCTAATCATTAATGTTTGTTTGGCAATTGTATAAAAAAACTACTCCCACGTCCTAATTTGCTCTCCGCCCATACTTTCCCATTGTGTTTTTCAATAATTGACTTTACAATCGCAAGTCCTAATCCAGTTCCTCGCTGGTTATAAGCTTCTCGCCTGCCACTGCGATAGAATTTTTCAAAAAGGTGAGGTAAATCAATTGGTGCAATTCCAATTCCATTGTCTGTTATTTCAAATAGCGTATGACCATCCTGAGTATTGACGTTTACTTTAACCATCCCGCCTATTGAATTGTATTTAAGTGCATTTTCCACAATGTTATAAAGTGCTTCCTGGATCAAGGCATAGTCAGCGTCAATATTGACTTCCTTGTTGCCACTATATTCCAACAACAAATCGATATTTTTCTGATTTGCCTGTGGCTGTAATTCCAAAACAACTTGCTCAGCTAGTTTTGCAGGATTTATACTTTCGATTTTCAATCCAATCCCTGCTTCAATTCGACTTAAATCTAATAAATTATTTACTAGTTTTGACATACTATCAACGCCAGAAATAATTTTGGCAATATAAGATCGTTGTTGCTCATTGATTTCACCTACCATTTGCAGCATAGAAGCATATCCTCGCATCAAAGTTAACGGAGAGCGTAAATCATGGCTAACAAGAGAAACAATGTCTGATTTAAATGTATCAACCTCTTTAAAATGAGTGATATCCCTCAGTAAACAAACCTTTCCAACTAATTGTTCATTGCGAATTACCGGTGATACGGTTGTGAAAAATATTCTTCTATTGGATAAATGAATCTCTCTGGATGTATCGCGATTAATGGTGTCCTTTTTAAGCAATTCAAGTAAATCTTCATGTTCAATAACATCATCCAAATTTAGTCCGAGTTTCGTTTCCTTAA
Organism: Anaerolineaceae bacterium; assembly: GCA_034429975.1. Taxonomy (GTDB): domain Bacteria; phylum Chloroflexota; class Anaerolineae; order Anaerolineales; family Anaerolineaceae; genus UBA6170. The sequence goes on from DAOUFM010000123.1 coordinate 18,476, forward strand.
ATATTCCTGCCAATTGTTTCGCAGCTGGATTAATCAGGAGCAATTGGTTTGAATCATCAAAAACCATTACCGGATCGGGCGTTGAATTAAGAACAGCTTCAAAACGTTGTCTTCCTAATTCAGAGGTGGCATATAGTTGAGCATTCGCAGCAGCCATAGCTGCTTGACTGGATAGTGTTTTAAAATACTGAATTTCTTCTTCTTTAAATGTTCTGGGGGTTTTATAAGCCAGCCATATTACTCCAAAATATTGGTTTTCATGATGCAAGGCAATGGCAATGATGCTTCCAGGAATTCGATTACCAGGAATGCTGAAACGTTTAAATCGAGCCAGATTTGGAACCGGTAATACTTCTTGAAACCTCATCATTTCAAACAATTGCTTGTCCAACGCCTGAGTTGCTTCATCTTCCTGACCCACACCAAAATAAATGTAAGGTAACGTCACCTGGTCGGCTGTCACCTGACGTATTAAAACAGCCCGGGCACTGGAAGTTTCATTATTCATTGATGCTTGTAATATTGGAAGCAAAGCAGAAGTTACATCCAGATGTTTTGAAACACTTTGGCTGGAAATTAATAGCCGTTTTAATTCATCTAGACGATCTCTTAGCCGAATCCGCATTTGATCAAAAGAATACGCCAGTTGTCCTAATTCATCAACGCTGTTTAATTTAACCGGCTCATCCAATTCCCCTCTGGTAATTAAAGCTGCCTGATCAGTCAACAATTCTATTGATTTCGTGATAGGTCGAAGACTCATCCGTAAAGCAATAATCACTAATAGGATAACTAAAACTAATACTCCTAATAAAGGGGCGGCTATCACAAATGCTAATTCTTGAACCTGGTTCAAAGGCAGCCCTACTAAAACAGTCCACGAACGCCCCTTAATTTGCTGTTGCCAAAGTAATTGTTTCTTTCCTTCTATTGAATTGTTTTCAAATAAATTTTGGGATTTTGGAATATTATAAGGGTATACCGACCATAAATATTGAGGGTCCATACTTGAGTGATAAATAATTCTTTTCTGATCATCCAGAATGACACTTTCTCCTTGAGACTTAGAAAAAGCATTTAATGTAGAAATAGCCGGCTGAATATAAGGGTTGGTAATAAAATCCGTTCGGCCTAGAAGAACCCCAATGGGTTTCTCCTCACTATCCAGGATCGCTGTAATGAAGGTCAAAATGACTGTGTTATCTGACAATTTTGGCGGAGAAGTATAAATTTGAGAACGTAATCCAGTCAAGGCCAGATCAATTCCAATCATTTCTTCTTTGGATAGTTGCATTTGTTCAATATCCCTGATCGGGAAACCATCAATCGCTCTCCCATTTTGATCAAATAAATATAACTGAGAGTAAAAGGGAATAACCTGCATTTTCTTTGATAATTCAGACCAAACATTATTACCAGGCAGCAATAATTGATTATCAGCCATGCTTTGAAGTAAATTTTGTCCAGCTTCAAATAAATAAGGAATACTCTCCGAGGTTACCTCAGCAGTGCTTTTTAATCTTGCTTCTACAAGGTCACGGGCTGCATTTCCAGCCACTTTCCAGTCAACAAATAAAAGAAACAAAACAATAAATAATATAACCGGAAAGGTAGTGATCAGAAATCTTGATTCAATTTTCTTTTCAAAAGGAGTTGGTGTAAAGAATTTTGGCGAATACCAATTTTTATTTTTAATAATATAAATAACAGAACAAATTATCCCCCCAATCAGCAACTCCACAATTCTAATAATTGAAAGCCCAAACGTTTGAGATAAACCGTAGTCCAATCGAACTGCAAATGATCCACTTGAGTTAAGCATTTGATTCAGAATCAAGATAGGGAGAATGATTAACCCAGACAACAATGCAGCGAAAAAAGGTATTCTCAATAACTCAAAAAATTTTGTTCTATATTTTTGTCTATTAAAAATAGAAAACAGGATTGATATAGAAGCGATCTCGATCACCGAAAATATATTATGGGTTCCCCAAATTGCCATGCAGATACCTGTGAGAAATCCAACAATAGCGGCAGGCAATAATCCAAAAAACCCAGCAGCTAATAACGACGGGATCATAACAAAAATATAAACAATGCTTGATGTGGTGGCGTTGTTATCAAATAAAAGGTTACCAACCTGTATACCCCCTAATATCACCGAAACAGGCGCTAAAAAAGCTAAAATATAGTAAACCAACCAGTTAAGTGTTGAGCTTTTCGGTAATGGTTGCCATAATTTTTTTAAAAGAAGAATTAGCAAAAATAAAGTAACAAACCAAGCAATAAACCCCAAAATATCTTTAGGGGGATTAATATATGGCCTCGAAGGAAAAAGAATTTCGTAATAAAAAGACATAAGTGGTTAATACTTTAAAAAATTATAGCATCCCTCGTTTTTTACGGCATTTTTGCTAAGCGGTTATTTTTTCTCCAAGCTATTTTATATAATAATTTCGTCCGATCTTTAATCGATAGGTTATCTAGTTTCTCGATCCAAATTTTCTGAAATTTGATTGCTTCATCAAAACAATCAGCGATCGTTTCAATTTCATCATTAAATTCTTTCATTTTTAATATGAATAAATTCTCAAGCCTGTCAAGGTCGTCTTGATATTCACCACTTAATTTTTGATAATCCTTTATAATCGTACGATGTATTCTTTCCTGCGCCCACCAGTACGAATTTTGGTCATAATCTAAACCTGGTTTTGAACCAAAATAATTAAATTCCTGTTCGATAACCATAGGTTTAAATAAACTGAGGCAAGGGGCTGAAGAGCCAGTGACCCAAACTATCATTCTTTCTATGTCGCGTTCGACTACCATTGAACCCGTAGTTTGACTGATGCGCACTGGTCCAAATCCAGCATGCATACACAAGTCAGAACCCGTGATACCCGGATCGGGACGAAAATTTTCTTCTACGCGATGACTGCGCAAAGTCTGAAACACATCTTTTAACTTCGTATCAGGACCAGTTTGATTAATTTTTCGAATAGAACAAGATCTTCTTTGTTTTGAATCACTAAAACTGGTAATCAAAAAATCTGAATAACTTTCGCGAAAATTAAAAGTTTTTTCGCTTTTTGCCCAACCTTTCTTTATAGCCATTGATATTAAATCGGGCGAGATTAAATCCCATTCATCTTCAATTGAATAACCGTTAGAAATTGATCCAAAACCTTCAATTTTTTTTGCTATCCAATGTTTTCCGACCGTCTCCAACTTCCAGGCTTCATTAAAATCAGCGATCATAAAACTATTGTGATAATAAAATGGGTGCATATAACCACAATTACCTGATTGTCCATACTCTTCCAATAATGCCGTTATAATATCCAGGGCTTCTCTTGCGGAGTTACCACGTTCCAATCCTAAACGCAAATAGTCCATCCCAATCAAGCCAGGTTCTTTCCCTGGAGCAATCTTTGAAAATACTGCTTCATTTCCAATAACCACTCCATATTCATTCACCCCCATTTCTGCCCCCCAAATCCAAACTGGTTTGGATAAAATCATTCTGTTTGTTTTATTTATCTGAGGAATTGAAACATAAGTGCATTTTACTGATTCTCCCGGTAGATATTCTTTTGCCGGGACAATCACAACTTCGTGAGATTCATTTGGATCGCGATCTGAATTTTTTCCAAAATAAAATTTATGATCTTTGGTAAATTCAGGTAATAAAACAAAAGTATCACACATCATTAAATCCTTTCAATAAAAAAACCATGTTTATAAACATAGAATTTCGATTTTCTATTTATTTTTTCAAATACCCTTTTTCTTTCATTAATTTTACAATGTATTCATAGACTTCATCCGCATTCATATTGTCAGAATCAATCATGAAGGCATCTTCTGCCGGTTTTAAAGGTGCTATCGACCTGGAAGAATCGATTTGGTCTCTTCGTTTTAAATCCTCCAAAACAAAATCATAGGTAATTTGTTTACCTCTTAGAATCAATTCACGGTATCTTCTTTTAGCACGTTCTTCAACTGAAGCGTCTAAATACAACTTTAATTCAGCGTCAGGCAGAACAACAGTTCCAATATCTCTGCCCACCATAACGATTCTACCCCGCCGCCCAATTTCTCTTTGTTTTTCTGTCATGGCAACACGCACTCCTTTGTAAGCTGATACCTGAGAAACATAGGCCTCAACATCCGGCTGTCTAATTTCCCAGGTAACATCTACACCATCCAGAAGCACATCATTACTGCGACCATCTTCAATCGATGCAGGTCTTATATCCAAATCCATCTCTTCAGCTATTCTGTTTACTGCATCTTCGTTACTTACATCAACCGCCTTTTTTATCATTGCTAGGGTGACTGCCCGATACATGACACCGGTATCCAGATAAAGAAAATTTAATGATTTTGCTAGACGTTCACCTAAAGTCGATTTTCCAGAAGCTGCAGGTCCATCCAGGGCAATTGTGAGAGTTTTTTTTGTCATAAAAAATTCCTTTATTATTCATTAATTTTCCATTCCGGGAAACAAACTGCTATTGATCCAGACGATAAATGCTTTTTGAGCTAAGGTATCTTGCGGAGCTCGTCTGGTCAGGAACCAATAAACATATTCATAATTATTCATCAATGACCAGGCTGTTTTTGTTTCCCACAGAATTTCTTGACCACTATACGCATTGGTTTGCTCTAATGTGAAATGGTTGGATGTAATCACTGCATCAATTTTTTCATCTTTTGGCAGGGTGGTTCGTTGATGAACATTTTTGAAATCTTTAAGCGCCCAGAACAACGAAGGTGGTTGTTCACCAATAACAAAAATATTCATAACAGTTTTTTCCTTAAAATTCCATCCTGAATAATCCATCAATGTTTTTATCAATAAGTCAGCATTAACTGGGAATGGATCAATAGATAGAATATCATTTTGATATGGATCTCTTAATCCTGCTGCATTTACCGTTGCTGAAATTGTTATTATAAAGAAATAAATTATCGCTAAATTTAAAAAACTTTTACCAGCAATTTTCCAGTGAATTGCCCATCCTGCCAATAATCCTGCGGCAAGGATTAAAATAAACCCGGCAATGATGAAAACTATTTTTAATGAGTTTTCTTCATTGTTTTGATTTGGGTTTGAAAAAATCCGGAAAAAAGTTAGATTTATAAAAATAAAAACTGATAAAGAAATAAAGGTAACCAATAATATTTTCAGATAGCTGCCTCTGGGGATTTTAACAAACCCAAGTATAAAATAGCTCGCAGATATGATTAAAGGAATAACAATAAACGAATTAAGTATTATGAATTTATCAGCCATTAGGGTTAGCTGAAGAATATTAAGACAAATAAAAACGAACAATAATAGGCCTAGTGAGCGATTTTTCTTAAATAAGAAAAAAATTCCAATGATCCCAAAAATTACAACCGGTAATTCATACAACAACAAGGCACGCAATAAATCAAATGTTCTGACAATTGATAATCCTGTCCAACCAGATAAATAATTTTGAAAACCTAGCCCAATACCAGCCAAATTTGTGGGGAAAATTAGCCCAAAGGTGGAAAGAGCTAAATAACTAATCCCAGCGGAAATCCCAAATCGCTTCCAATCTGCTGAGAGAAATAACTGTTTAATGTTCCGATAAAGAGAATGATATTTAATATTTCCGAAATAATAAATATACAGAAAACTTAACATTGCCGGGAATAAGAACCAATAAAAAATCCTTCCACACAGTAAACTAATTACCAAAAAAATAGCACTCTTGGCAAAAGATTTTTTAAAAAAGAAATACAATGTTAAGAAAATTGACAAAATAAACAATAATGTGCTATCAACCTGCCTGGATATTGAAACCAAAGTTGGATCAATTGCAATCCAGAGTGAAAGGATCATGGCCAGTGCTGGCTTTATTTGCTTTTTAATTAGTATTGGTAAAAATATCAACAACGATCCAAAAAATGCTGGCAACGCCCTTGCCAGTAACGCTGATGGTCCGAAAAGATAAAAAAAACTCCTTAGTAAATTTACAAGTAAAACCTGATCAGAAAAAAAATGGACCGTGTTTTCAGAAAATGGATTGTAGGCTGCTAAAGCAATTGAAGCTTCGTAATCGGAAAGTGGCAATTTGCCTAAGTGAACAAATCGAAAAAAAGCCCCTAATAAAAAAACAAGAGAAAAGATTAATGTTTCGTTGGTGAAATTCTTTTTTAAAATTGGAATACTTATATCTTTTTCCATTATTGATCGCGACCTTATTCTTCAATCCAAAAAACTTGATTATCTTCATTCATTTTTAGTGAATAACTACCAGCGACAGCATCCAGATTCAATTCGCCATACAAATGAGGAAACATATCGACTCCTTCAACATAATCATCAAATAGTTTTGCATTTAATTTACGGGTATCTATTTTTAAAATCAATAATCTTTCAATATTTTGATAGAAGCGCTGTACCACACCAGGTATTTGTTTTGCATAGGAAAAGTGAATAAACCCTTCTTCTTTCAGAGAGGTTGGAGAATAAAAACCTAAAAGACTTGATTTATTCCAATCTTCTTCACTTATGATGTGATAAACGTAGGTTTCTTTTGCCATTAATGAAACACTTGATAAATACTTGTTTTCCCATTTGAATAAACTTCATTCCACAGTTTACCATCCAATTGTGCAAATTTACCAATCCCAGAGCCAGGATATTTGGCATACTCCAATTGTCCAACCACAATGTAAGAAACATCATATTTATTTAGAAATTCCTCGGTACTTGATAAATTAACGGTTAAATAAAAATTGTTGACGTCATCTACCCGATCTGTAATCCATGTAGAAGGTACAACTGCCCTTTGCTGTCTTTGATGCCAGTTCCACCCAACGACCCCAGGTAAGCCTGTATAGATAGAATAACGGCTACCCCAATGATATTCAACTGTATTTGCCTCAACAATTACCGGTGATCCAATAATATTTTCCTGCATCCAGCGAATTGAATCATAATCATATTTGAGATCTAAATTGGTGCCTTCATCAAAATATGTCGATGTCTCCATATATTTCATACCATCCAGCGTAAAAGGTGTGCGCTTATTGATGCGATCATCAATTTTTTCAATAGCTGCCGTCAGAGGATACATTGCAGTACACGCAACAATAACAATCAATATGGACTGCCACGCATAATTTAATGAATTTGGCCAACGCAAATTAATTTCTGGAATAATCCAGAAGATGGCCGCTCCGCTGGCTATCGCAAATAATATCCAGGCCTGTAAATAAAACTTAAATACAGTGTTCATCCTGCCAATATCACCTTTTAGGACAATTAATTCAACCATTAAAGTAAGCACCAGGGCAGTACCAGTCAGGAATAAAACAAATCTCTTAGCATCGGATTGATCTTTTCTGAGCAGCAATAGTCCAGCCCAAAAAATCATAGGTACAACAATCCAGGAAATATTAATACCCTGGAACATTAAGAATAGTACCAAGGAAAGGATTCCCAAAAAAACAAACCAGACTAAATAATGATACTTGAACAACTTTTTGGCGGATGAGAGTGGTGTCATCGCCATCCACTGGATGGTTTCAGTAATAAACCAGGAAAAAAGGATGATTAGGAATAACCCCCAGTGCGTAAAATATGACCAGAAGGGTGAGTGACTACCCTTCCAAAGTTCAATTTGGGAATAGGCTTGACCATACCATTGAGTAAAAGGTCTAAAGAAAATTACAGTACCAAAAATAAAAATTATAACAATAACCCCTGCTTCAAGCAAACGAGCCCAAAATCCGTTTAGATGATAAGCTGTTTTGAAACCTTTCCCATAACGTAAAATTGTGTAAATAATTACGATAACGCCGAAAAGAAGATAGGTCGGAAAATCCCAGGTATTGGTAGGCCTTAAAGAACCAACAATTATGGCGCCAATTATTAACAAAAATAATTTCGAAAGCCAACCGGGAATGTCTGGGGTAAATTTCCATTTACTGAAAAGAACAGATAGCGCCCATGCAATCGCCATTACAGTGATAGGCATTGCGATCAAGTGTGCATGCAAATCAGCATAAATAAACGTAAAGAATGGAAACTCGGTGATCGGTTCCTGGGGCAAAACACGGCTTGGCACCCAATACCAATCTCCTGGATAGAAAGAAAAATGGTGCCCGGTCAGAAATCCAGCAATGCCTTTAAAAGTCCAGAGCCAGCGTTCGAAGAAATTTGCCACCTCAATATTACCGGTAGGTGATCCAATTTTCTGCAATCCCTGCCAAATCATCCTTATTGTTCCCAGATTTCCTAAAATTAATGTTAAGAAAATACCTGCAATTCCAGCTTTCCCGGCAGTTGATTGCATGATGTCTTTAATTGTTAGTTTGTTACTAATTGAATCTTTTTGGTTTTCCTGATATTTGCAAATCAGGTTCCAGATTAAACTAAATGCGCCAATACCTAAAAAGCTAAACCAGGAAGGTAGCACCAGGTTATAAGCTATCGAAGGTTGTATCCCAATCCACTTAACAAATATTCCTGCAATCACAAATCCATAATAATAATAATTAATATATCCCCCCTCAAACCAGGGATCGTAAGGAGGGAATGTAGAACTTTTAATGACCGCATTTAAGTATGAGAAATCCATTGGTTTCTCTCCACCTTTGCTCGGGTGCCATAAATCCGGATTTCCCAGGCGAATGAGGAGAAAACAAACAAACAAAACTAAACTAACAATTTCAATCCATAAAAATAGAGAGCGGTATTGTTTAATCTCAGAAATAATTTCTTTTCGTGTAAAAAATCCGACGACCAAACTAACACAAAATATTACGCCAAAAACTATCCAGATAAATTGTCGGGTAACAAGAATGCCGTTGGAGCCGCCTATCCAAACAAAAAAAGAAATGATTAATAAAGCAAACAACTTGCTAAAGGCATAGCCTTTATCAATCAGACCATTAAATCCCAATCTTACAAGAGGGTAAAACAAAATGCCAAGACCAAGTATTGCTAAATACCATACAATCACTGTAACAACTTGATTTTGATTAATGAATGATGAGGTGTTGAAAAGTTCAGACCAGGTACCGCCTGATTGTTGAATTTCAGCCTGGCTTTCTGACATCATTAAATTTGCAGGATAATCTGGAAATTCTTTTGGGGTAAAGTATTGAACCTTTGTTAGATCAACTTCTTCAAAAATTTGAGAGACCTTCATTGGATCATAATTGTTTGATTTTTTAAATATTAGTACTTTCGGATGATCATAAACTGTAAAAGCTTCATCGGCAAATTGATCATTTATTTCAAAATTACCAATCCTAGGGTATGATTCAAAAACCTTTATGAGTTCAAAACCTAAATTTCCCCGATATGTTCCAGGTTTGGCTATACTATAACAATAATATAATTCTTCTATGTTTGGACAACCCAGTAATTCCTGATAATAACGGGTGGTTAAAGGATAGCGTTCAGGCACCCTGGTTGTGGTTCCCCATTGCCGATTGGAAGAAATAAATATATAGTCACTCTGATTGAGTGTCGTAATAAACCGATCGAGTTTATTAGCATCATCTGGCCAATACATTTCAAAGTTAAGGTCTTTTTGATAGATGCCACCATAAGCATCATATCCATCTACTCGTATTGGGAGTCCGTCATCCCATGAAGATTCATTTGCTGTGGCGCTACCTGCTAAGGAGATAACACCTGAACCATTATTTTCTATCCGGATTTGATAAGTGTGATTTTCCTCAAAATTAATAGGGGGAGAAAACATTATTGGGAGGTTTGATAAATCTGATATATTCGAGAAATCCTGAGGGATGGATATCATTGAATATCCCATTATTATTGTAGGATTCATTAAATCTACGATCGATATCTGAATTTTGCTTTTTTGGGCATCAAAAGCATCTTGCTGAATAATTTTTCCTAATCTGATTTCCCGCAACGCCCCCCCATTTTTCACCGTGAAATTAGCAAAATATGGGTTGTCGGATGTAACAAAATAATTATAAGGAAACGAGATTATTTCTTGATGAACTGTATTATTTTGTGAAATCAATAAATTAATCGGCCCAGGTACATTTTCATAAATCCACCTGGAGGCTTCAATCCTGGTAATCGGCCGCTCATAAATTGAACTAAACATCAATGCCCAAATAATAGTTCCACCCAACGCAATAATTGAGACAACAGCGCCAAGACCCTTAAGTGGTTTTCTCCAATAATTATGAGCTGGTTTATACGTAAACAAAAAATGAATAAACCAGGCAGCCATTAAGGCAAACATTGGATAAACCGGCATTTGATATCTCATAACGGAATTACCCAAAGAAGACTGCCAGAGGAAATAACCAACAGTCCAGACCCAGATAAGTAAATATTTTTTCCACTCGCCTCTGAGTATCTGCCAACCCATTGTAATTATTCCCAACCAGGCAGTAATGCTAAACGGTAACCCTAATCCCCATAATGAAAGGTTTTTTGCAGAAAAGAAAAAATTCCTACGTGCCCATTGTAATGCCGGAGGAAAATCCACATTTCCTCCCGATTGAACGCTTAGGTCTCGGATATTATTTATCCATTGAGGGTTAAACTGAATCCCCGAAAAACCAGGACCTTCAAAAGCGTAAGGTTGAAAGATCCTGAAAGATAAAATTGCGAAAACACCACCTAAAAATAGATCTCTTAAAATCAACTCGCTTTTTTGGATTGGATCGTTTGTAGGATAACTTTCCCACAGAGTAAAAAAAGCAATCGGAAGCAATAATGAAATCGAAGCCGTATTTATTTTTGAAGCAGCTGCTAAACCTACAATAACTCCAAAAAGGATGGAATGAATAATCGTTTGATAATTTGGAACTCGTATGGTTATTTTTCCAGGGTTAACTCTTTCGTCTTCTTCTAAACCAGAGATGATGGTTTCTTTTCCTTTAAATCGATATGTAGAAATATTCAAAGCGATCAAAACAGCCAGTGTCGTAAAAAAAGTTGCGAACGTATCAACTGTATAAAAATGAGATTGTTGTATCTGTAAGACAGCCATTCCTGCGAAAGCAGATGCCAACAATCCAACCCATTTCCCAAAAATTTTTTTACCAACAAAAAATATTAGGACAACACTTCCAAGATCGAAAAGCGCAGATAAAATTCTTCCAATTTGGGTTATTTCCATCCATCCAATAAATTTGAAAAATAATTCCGCTATATAACGGGTAAGGATTATAGGAAAATCACCATAGACAAAAAAACCATGTCCTCGATTATGCGGATTTAAAGAAGATGAATGTGTATTAAAGTAATCTGATATTTTATCTACGGATTGAAGGTTCGAAGTTACCCAAACCAAAAAACGTTCATCCGGGTGCAGGTATTGATATTCTCCCCAAAAGAGTCCTCGAATCCTAAAAAACAAGCTAATGCTAATAATAATGATCAATAGCAAAGCTACTATTATTCTGGAGGGAATCAAATGCGTTTTGGTTTTCTCTTTTTCCATAAAAATTTTCAATGAAACTTTTCTGTCTACTGACGAATTTCCGGCGGAATGTGAAAAATATAAAAGTCCTTTCCCACAAATCCTGAATCATAGTTGTATAAAATTCCATTTGGGAACATTTTTTTCAATAAATCCAAAGCTTCCTTGTTCTCAGGTTTTAAGATCACCAGCTTTTCTTGGTCATCTTTGAGCAATTGATCAAACTGATCGGGCCACAAAGCATAGTCTTTCGTCGGGTTACCTGCATTGATCCCTACCAACCGTGTGTCAACCCAATGCGGGGATGGTACAACATAAGCATGATCTGCATCCCCAATTGACTTGGCGAACCCTTCAATCACTGCTCCGATCTGACTGGTGTTCCAAGCGCCAGCCATAAATTGTTTATCAAATTGGTTAAACACCAGATCAAAATTTGTTATCGATGAAAGTAAAAAGAAAATTCCTCCAAATGTAATGACAACAAACTTATAGCGTTTCTGTGAAGAAATTTTCCACATGCTTGCGAGCACCCGTTCAAAGCCAATAGCAGCCAGAATGAAAACAGGGATGATAGCACCTCCAGTTCTATTCAAACTTGGATTTTCGTCTGGGAAAGCGATGGATAAAATTGAAGGCATCATTAAAAGCGGTACGGCAATAATCAGGAAAAGATCTTCCCAATTTCGATATTTTAAATACTGAATAATTACAATCAAACTCCCCACCAGGTAGAGCCCAGCGCTGAACATGTCCAAAGCGGGGCGATAAGGGATCGAATGAACCCAGGTTCCACCATTCGAGTAGAAGAACATGGTTTCAGCTTTCCAGAGATTGTCAAAGAAAATTTTTAACGGTTGGTCTTTTATTTCGCGTTCACCAGAGGTTAATCTGGTCATCATTCGATAACTTACAGCCTCCGGATTTACCAAAGTGTATTTGAATAATGGCAGAAAAATAATAAAGCTTCCGATGACCAAAGGGATAAATAAATTAATCATTTGATTTCTAATCCCTTTTGAACTTTTATGGAGTAAATAAATAATCATCGCGATAAGAACGACAAACGGTAAAAACCTGGCTGGACTGTAACCGTGTAATCCTAATCCAAGAGCAATTCCTGAATAAATAAAATCATTTCTTCGTTTCTGTCGGATGCCACGTAGAAGATAAAATAGCGTAGGAGCAACAAATAATGGGTATAAAGGAAATCTCAACCCTACTCTAGAAATTACATTCGGCCAGTAAGCAATACCGGCAAACAAAAAAGCGAAGAGCCCGACCCATTTATTTCGTAATTCCTTACCTAATAAATAAATATAGGGCAATGTGAAAAAACCCGCCAGGGCAGTTCCAATTTTTAAACTTATAAATGATATCCCTGTATTAAAGATAATCGCAATGAGTGCAGTCCAATATAATTGAAAGAATTCTCTCCCGGTATTTCTTATAAAAAATACCGGGAATTTTCCATTTAAGACATCATAAACATCTAACAATTTTTCAGCCTGATCACTGAACATTTCGCCCAGCACTTCATTCAGCCGATAAAATCGAAAATAAAAAACAAATAATACCGAAACAAAAATTAAGAGAACCCAAGGTGTTATCTTGATCAGAGTTTGTTTGTTGACGAAAAATGATTTAATTTTGTGAAACTTTTCTTTGAAAGGTTCGTAGTCCAATAACGCCAATAAAAAGAATATTATTGATAAAAACCAGAAACTCAGGTTGAGAGAATTAAACAAAATCTCGTTTGATTGATTTTTACTAAAAGCAAAAAATGCTATGATCAAAAAGAAAAGGCTTGCCCCCAGAAAAAACATGCGTGTGGATGATAGATTAAGATCTACTAATTCCGAATTTGAATGATATTGATATTCAAATGACTTATCCTTTGATAGTGCACCCCATATCATGAGTGCTGTACTAATACCAAAAAAAATTAGGGCAAAAAGCACTTTCCTTGAAGGAGGTTCAAGAAAAGATTGTCCAAAAACAGCAAAAACCAAAGCAAAAAATATTTTTAATTGAGAAAGCTTTATAAGAAAAAGTCCATGAATTTCTTCGTCTTGTTGTATCTCATCCTTTTTATCCAACAGATCATATTCAACAGATTCTTTTGAGAATTGTAAGTATTCCTCGGAAATGGAATATTTCCAGGGCATAAGCTTAGCTTTAACATAGTCTAATAAACTTGGTTCATCCATAAAAAAAATAAGAAAAAGACCTTTCCCAATTATATCGCATAGAAATTAGTGAGTTCATATTGAAACAAAATGGGATGATCATCCCTTAATTTTTATGGGTTATATAGAAAGTATAAGCACCTTCTTCTTGATGAAAGTTCTCTAAATAATATTTTCTGGTAATTCTTTCAGTCAGAAATAAATTCCATTGTCGAGGAACCAGGATCCATTTTCTAACCAAAAAGTGCGAAATTAAGGATGGAAGACCAAAATAATGACCCCATTCGAGGGTATGGAAAGCCTGCGGAGAAAAATAATTCCACCAATTGATAACAAAAAAACCATATTTTTCTAATCGTTTCTCCCACTCAATTGGAGAATCGCAATGATAATGTCTTGAAACCTTATTGAAAAATCTGCGATAGATATTGCCAGCTTTCTTTAATCCAATATGGTCAAAGAAATTTGAAATGGAAAGGTTAGACAAAAATTGATGATTGGGAACGCAAAAAACGAACTTACCACCAGGTTTCAATACCCGAGCAACTTCATTTATAACCGAGTCAATATCTTCAATGTGCTCTAAAACCGAATTACTGATTACACTATTAAAATAATTTTCTGAGAAAGGTAAATGATTCCCCATCCCATTAATGACCAGCTTGTAGCTTTTTTGTTTTTTAGCTAATCTGACTGGTCCTTTCCAGGGGTCGATTCCAACATCAATTGGTTTATCAAAGGTTGTCGACGCAAAATGACCATCACCACACCCAAGATCAAGGATGGGGCCAGGTAATTCGATATCCTGATACATTTTCGCCTCAACAGCCCGTAATAAACCGCGAAAATATGGCATCTCTTTGATTTGCAGCCAAAGAAAGTCTTTTTCTTTCTTGTTATTACCCAGGTTGTTTTTCATTATTTAGATAATTCCTTGGAAATTTGAGCAAAGATTTTTTCATATTCTTCAGCAACCAGATCCGGCTGATATTGGTTTAGAATTTTTTGTGGGTCATTAATGTATTTTTGTGGATTTTTTAATATTTTTATCAATGCTGTTGCAAGAGCCTTAGAATTTCCAATTTCAATTATTTCTCCCATTGCATGCATTTTCACAGGTTGGCGAACGCCTGGAAGATTGGAAGCAACACAGGGTACTCCATTGACCATTGCCTCAATTTGAACCAATCCAAATGCCTCAGTAGAATTTAAACTTGGTAAAACAAGAACATCCAGATTAGGGTAAAAGGCTGCCATTTCCTCAGGATTAAGAACCCCAACAAAGCGCCAATTTCCCGAATTGATAAAAGCTTCAATCTTAGGTTCTAATCTTTTAAAATATTGCTCTTCTCCAATGATATTATCAAATGGTCCGGCAAATTGAACCTGTGCATTCGGAAACTCGTTTAAGACATCGGGTAAAGCATTCAATAAGACTTCTACCCCTTTCTCGGTTGCGAACCTCGCAGCCATACCAATCACCGGTTTAGAGTTTTTTGGGTTATTTTTGATTTGGAATTTTTCGATCATTTCTGCGTTAGGTTGTGGCAAAATAACTGGCGGCAAAATGACACTCAATTTTTTTAGATAGCGTCGTAGGTACGATGAATTTTCAGCATAATCTCTGGTATAGGTAACGATTTTATGAGCAAAAAAAGCTGCCAGCTCATTCATAAATAGGACTGATTGGTTGGCAATCTGCGGTAAAAAACCTTTCGGCATTTTCAAATCACAATGGTAAGTAATAATCGTTGGTTTTCTGAACAATCTACCCCTTAAAGCCACACCAGCCGCATCAAATTGGGGAAGATGCAATTGAATTACGTCATGTTCTAATACCAGTTTCGTAGCCATATATCCAAATGCTGGCATGATAACACCTTTGCTAATTCGAAAAAGTACTGGGACACGAACAATATCAACTCCATTTATCGTTTCATTTTTTGGCAAATTTCGATCAAATTGCGAAGTTAGAATGGTAGCTTGATGTCCACGAGCAACAAAAGCTTCTGCAAGTCTTTCTGCATAAATGGTTAATCCACTGATATGAGGACGATAATAAGTCAGAACAATTAATATCTTCATGAAAATGATCCGCTATTTAAATAGTTCCAAATTGTTTTGAACCCAATTAAATAATTTTTCAATGCCTTCTTCAACAGAAAATTTTGGCTGCCAATCTATCCTTTGGTTAATCTTAGTAATGTCGGAAACATAGATCTTTTGATCTCCTGGTCGCCAATCACCCCATTTTACAGTGATTTTTTTTCCTAACAACTTTTCTAAAATTGGCGCAAATTCCCACCAGACTGACAGCATATTATTGCTTCCCCCGCCAACATTAAATATTTCGCCGGCTGTGTCACCAATCTTGTCAATACTAAGATCATACGCATCCAGCAGATCATCGATATAAAGTAAATCCCGAACCTGTTTTCCATCCCCATAAATTGAAATTTGTTTTCCAGTTAACAATGCGATAATAAACCAGGCAACCCAACCCTGATCCTCAATCCCAAATTGTCTCGGGCCATAAATGCAACTTTGGCGCATGACAACCGTGGGGAGACCATATATTCGATAATAATCTCTTACATATTGGTCACCACTCCCTTTAGAACAACCATAAGGAGAATGAAAATCCAGAGGAAAGTTCTCCGAAATTCCATTTGGGAAATCCTTGTAGCGATAGTTTCTCTCATTTTCAAGGATTTCAACTTCATCCATTCCACCATAAACCTTGTTCGTGGATGCATAAATAACTATTGGTTTATTTTCACAACTTCTGGCTGCTTCCAAAACATTAAAAGTGCCGGTTGCGTTGATTTCAAAATCTTCTTTAGGATTAATTACAGAGGTAGTTACAGCTACTTGAGCTGCCAGATGAACAATCACATCTATATTGGCCATGGAACTCTGTAAAGTTGAAAAATCACGGATATCTGCATTAATCAATTTGTAGGAATTTGATCTCTTTTGATCCAACCATTTCAGGTTGACGAGAGAGCCAGGGCGCGATAAGTTATCATAAATCGTAACCTGTTCCCCTCGTTCTATAAGTCTGGCAGCATAATTAGAGCCAATAAAACCAGCGCCGCCGGTAATTAAATACTTTTTAGCCATTACCTTCTCCGCTTATTGGGTTTGTTTTGATTGTATTTTTTAAGTTTAATAATTGCGAATATAAGCTTTTCAGAGAATTCCCATCTTTATATAACGTGAACATCCCTAAAATACCTACAAGAACAAATTGGGATACATGCATAATCAAAGCAAAAGCCAGGGCGATTGATTCATCAATATTGAATATTTTTAATCCTGCAACGATGGACGATTCATACAACCCCAACCCTGCCGGCGCAGAAGGGAGCGCAATTCCCAGGGCAAGGGCCGTATTAGCAAAAGCACCCCACCACCACTCAGAAGTCCCGGTCATCATGTATAAAAACAAAGAAAATTGAAAAAAACTAACCAACCACGAACCAATTATTCCAACAAAACCAATGACAAGTTGTTTAGGTTCTTTTATAGATTTAAAGCCATCCATGATGGAAAGAATAAATGGAATAATGATTTTTTTCGTCAACCTGGATCTTTTTCCAATTTTTGTCAGTGCTTTTTCAACAAAAACTGAATTCTGAGTGATAAAAAAAATAAAAATAAATCCAATAATCATTATTCCTAGAATTGTCCAGGCAATAGTCTTCATCCAAGCAACTCCAATGACATGGGGTAACATCAATAATAAAAAGAAAGCTAAAATAAATAAATCAAATACCCGCTCCAGAAAAATTGAAGATAAAACCAACCCTGGATTTACTTTAATCGTAGCTCCCATAAAGAGCGCTCGGCTAATTTCACCTAATCGAAATGGAAAAATATTGTTAATAAAATATCCTAAACTTAAATTTAAAAAAGTATCTTTATAAGTTGGACGAAATCCTAACAAAGCTCTCCAGCCGATAGCTCTAACCAGTAAAAACAATAATATAAATAAAGCTGCAAGTAAATAATAATAGATAGAAACCCTACGTAATAAAATGAAAGCCTGGTCAATTGGAACAAATTTAACCAATGCAATCAACGCAATGAAACTAAGCAGGAACCCTGGAACCCACCGGAAAATTAATTTCTGATTTATTGTGGTCTTAGGTTTTTCAGAATTCAATCACCCTCCAAACGCAACACAGCCATGAATGCATCTTGAGGGATTTCAACATTCCCGACCATTTTCATTCGCCGTTTGCCGCGTTTTTGTTTCTCCAATAATTTCTTTTTTCGGGTGATATCGCCACCGTAACATTTAGCCAGGACGTCTTTTCGCAATGCTTTAACATTTGCACGGGAAATAATCCTTCCCCCAGCTGAAGCTTGAATTGCAACATCAAATAATTGCCGGGGAATTAATTCTTTTAATTTCGTAACCAGTGCCTGACCTTTATGGTAAGCATCTTCTTTATGAACAATAGCCGCCAGTGCATCCACCTGATCACCACCTACCAGTACCTCTAATTTCACCAGGTTCTCAGGGCGATATTCTGCAAAGGAGTAATCCATGGAGGCATATCCCCGTGTTCTAGACTTCAAATCATCAAAGAAATTAATAATCAATTCTGATAAAGGGATTTCAAAATTCAATTGAACCCGATTTGAAGCCGGATATTCCTGATCTTTAAAAATTCCTCGTCGTTTTCGAACCATTTCCATTACAGTGCCATAGAATTCAGTTGGTGTGATTACCTGTAAATTCATCCATGGTTCGAGAATCTCATTTATTTCGCCTTCCTCCGGTAACATTGCCGGAGAATCAATAAATATTTTTTTCTCTTCTTTTGTAATTACCTGATATTCAACCGATGGAGCTGTTACAACAATATCTAAATTATATTCTCTCTCTAACCGCTCCTGAATGATTTCCATATGAAAAAGTCCTAAAAACCCACAGCGGAAACCAAAATTTAAAGCTTGAGAGGTTTCCGGAACAAATTCCAAGGCAGCATCATTTAACTGTAATTTTTCGATTGAATCACGTAAGTCAGGATAATCCTCTCCATCCACCGGATAAATTCCTGCAAAAACCATTGGTTTCGGATGTCGATAACCTGGAAGTGGTTCGGAAGCAGGGTTTCTTGCCAGGGTAATCGTATCCCCTACCCGACATTCAGAAACTGTTTTTAAACCGGTTGCGATATATCCCACTTCTCCATCTACTAAACTGGACACTGTTTTCATGTCCGGTGCAAATACTCCGATCTCAACTGGTCGTAAGTCAAGCCCGTTAGACATGATCCGGATAATATCTGTGCCCATCATTTTTCCTTCCATCAGGCGAACGTATGCAACTACTCCTTTGTAGGAATCATAGTGCGAATCAAAAATTAATGCGCGCATCGGGGCATTCGCATCACCTTTTGGCGGTGGGATTTCTTTAACAATTTTCTCCAATACCAGATCGACGTTTTCACCAGATTTTGCTGAAATTTTTATTACATCCGCTTCATCAATTCCCAATAAATTCGTAATCTCCTGAACCACATCATCAGGTCTGGCAGAGGGTAAATCTATTTTGTTAACCACTGGAATAATTGTTAGATCAGAATCCAATGCCAAATATAAATTCGCCAGAGTTTGGGCTTCAATCCCCTGGGATGCATCAACAACCAGTAAGGCGCCCTCACAGGCTAATAAAGCTCTACTAACCTCATAATTAAAGTCGACATGTCCAGGAGTATCGATCAGGTTAAATTCATATGTTTTATGGTCATTGGCTGTGTAACTCATGCGCACAGCAGACGCTTTAATAGTTACACCTTTTTCTCGCTCTAAATCCATACTATCCAATACTTGCTCTTGCATTTCTCTGTCTGAGATCGTACCGGTCAGTTGGAGCATACGATCAGCTAGGGTAGATTTTCCATGATCAACATGGGCAATAATACAAAAGTTGCGAATTAAGTCATTTTCCATAAGCGAATGAAGTATACCGCAAATTGATTTAATTCTTGATTGTTACCTGGCTAAATTGGGACAAAACATCATCAATAAGTTCCAAAAGATCTTTTTCATCATTTGGATTTTTGTCGAAAAAAGACAAATTAGCAAGGAATTCAATGTTCCCTTTAGGTCCTTTTAATGGTGAGACAAAGAGACCTTTAACTTTGAAACCTGAATTTTTTGCAAATTCCAGCGTATCCAATAAAATTTTCCGATGAATGATAGCGTCGCGAATCACTCCCGAACCCTTGGCAGCATCTTTACGTCCTGCTTCAAATTGAGGTTTTATTAATGCAACAATTTCACTGTGATCATTCATCCAATTATTAATTACTGGCAAAAGCACCTTCAATGAAATGAAAGAAGCGTCAACTGTGATGATATCAATAGGATCGGGAAATGAAGTAACATTTCTAGCATTGGTTCGTTCCATCACAACGACTCTTACATCGTTTCTAAGCTTCCAATGCAATATTCCAAAACCAACATCGATGGCATATACTTTTTTTGCCCCATGCTGCAGCAAACAATCGGTAAAACCGCCGGTTGAGGAACCGACATCAACACAGATTTTTTCATTCAAATTTTGAAGATTGAAATGAAGTAAAGCGGCTTCTAATTTCTCTCCCCCTCTTGAAACAAATTTTGGTCCTGTGATAATTTCAACTTTAGAATTCAAATCAATTTGCTGGGATGGTTTTAGGATTTTTTCACCATTTACCAGAACTTCACCAGCCATAACGAGCTTTTGAGCGAGACTGCGAGATTCAACCAGGTTTTTTTCAAATAAAAATACATCTATACGTATTTTTTTCATGAATTGATTTTACTTTATTCTCAATAGACTTTAAAAAATAAATTTAATAAATATTATTTACACAGGTGAAAATTTTTTTTCAATTATGATAATATATGTACATGTTAAAAGCGATCATAAAGGAAATGCGCATTCGCCAATGGATAAAAAATGCTTTTGTACTAATTCCATTGGT
This sequence comes from Anaerolineaceae bacterium, assembly GCA_034429975.1. Lineage (GTDB taxonomy): Bacteria > Chloroflexota > Anaerolineae > Anaerolineales > Anaerolineaceae > UBA6170. Next base: position 39,113 of record DAOUFM010000123.1, read on the forward strand.
TTTTGATCGACAATTATTTTCAACAGAGCCATTATTAAGAACAATCATTGGTTTTTTCTTATTTTGCTTTGTTTCGTCAAGTGTTTACATCATTAATGATATTCTGGATGTAGAAGCTGATCGCAAACATCCAAAAAAGAAATTCAGACCAATCGCATCCGGAACTTTACCAATTCCAACCGCCATCGTGGTCGCGATCATGCTTGTGCTTGTTTCTTTTACTGCAGGCTTCTTCTTATCTAAAAGTTTTTTAGTCATTCTCCTTATCTATTTCGTTATAAATATTGCATATTCTATAAAATTAAAACACATTCCGTTACTGGATGTAATGATTATTGCTGCTGGTTTCGTTCTCCGGGTTGCCGCTGGTGTTTCAATTATCCAGGTTGAAAGATTTTCACCCTGGTTATATGTTGTTACCACCGTGTTTGCATTATTTTTCGGTTTGGGAAAAAGAAGGGGTGAAATTGCAACCAACCATCAAGATAATAATGACCAAAGAAAAGTACTTGATGGATATTCAATCCCATTGTTAGATCACTTGATCACCATCATTTCTGCAACAACAATCATGTCATATAGTTTGTATACTTTTTCTGCACCCAACTTACCTCCAAACCATATCATGATGCTTACCATCCCATTTGCAATTTACGGTATATTCCGATATATCTATTTAATTCAGGTGAAAAATGAAGGTGGAGCTCCTGATGAGTTAGTTCTTTCAGATCGCCCCTTACAAATCACTTTTGTATTGTTTGCCATTACTGTCGTTATCATTTTTTATTCTTTTTAATTATGCCAGCTCATATTTCTTCAGCACCTGGAAAAACAATTCTTTTTGGAGAACATGCTGTAGTCTATGGGTTTCCCGCAATCGCAATCCCGGTTAATGCCAGACAGGCAAAAGTAAAGATATTTCCAGCGATAAGATTTAAACCTGAGGAAATTAGATTCTCAGCTCCTCAAATTGATATCGAGCGATATTATTCTGATTTTGAACCTAACCATCCATTCAGAATTGCTGTTGAGGGAGTTAAATCCTTCCTGAAAATAGATCAGTATCCTGCCTGTAAGATTCAAATTGAATCAACAATTCCGATCTCCTCCGGTTTAGGCTCCAGCGCAGCTATATCAGTTGCTTTGGTTAAGGGATTAATGGAATTCGTCGGCTATCATCCATCCCCGTCTGAAATATCAAATTTAGCATACCAAGTAGAAATTATTTTTCATGGAAATCCTTCCGGAATTGATAACACTGTAATTTCCTTTAATAAACCCATCTTTTTTCAAAAAGAAAAACCTTTACAATTTATTCGCACCAAAAATGATTTTTCAATCGTTATTGCGGATAGTGGCATTAAGGGAAATACCAAAGCGGCAGTCGCTGGTGTTCGTGAACGTTGGAAAGCTGATCCTGAAAAATACAATGATATTTTTAAAAAAATTGGTCTTATTACCACAGAAGCCAAATTAGCAATTGAAAAGGGAGATCATGAAAAACTCGGAAAATTAATGATCTCAAACCAGGAATACCTTCAATTAATTGGCGTTTCCCACCCTGTATTGGAAAGAATGATTAATATTGCACTGGCAAATCGTGCCTATGGTGCAAAACTCTGTGGAAGTGGCTTGGGAGGAAATATTATTGCTTTGGTTGAACCTGACCGCGCCAATTTTATATCTAATTTATTGTTAAAAAGCGGAGCAAAGCAAACAATTCTCGTGACGCTGATAAAAGGATCATAAATGGAAAACCTTATAATGATCAAATGGGGTGGCTCCTTAATTACCAATAAAAATAAACCGCTTACTCCCAATATTGGTATCATCAAATCTTTGGTCAAACAAATAAAAGAAATTCGAGAGATAAAGCCCGAGTTAAAGATTATTCTGGGACATGGATCCGGTTCTTTTGGGCACTCGATTGCTGCAAAATATCAAACCCGCGATGGCATAAAGAATAATGTGGACTGGATTGGGTTTAGTCAGGTTTGGTATGCCGTTCGGGCGCTTAATATCATTGTTACCCGGGCACTCAATGATTTAGGAATTCCTTCTATAACATTTCCCCCTTCTGCCTTAATAAAAGCCTCCGGAGGGATCGGGGTAGATTATTTCAGATTTCCTTTTGACACAATTTTATCCACCAACATCTTACCTGTCGTGCATGGCGATGTCGTTTTTGATGAAGACTTAGGCGGAACGATACTTTCCACAGAGGATATTTTTTTATTTTTAGCTGATTTTTACCAACCTGAAAAAATTTATTTGGCAGGGATTGAAAAGTGTATTTGGGAAGATTTTCCGGAAAACAAAAAACCTATAAAGAAAATTTCTCCGAAAAACTTTCTCAAATTACAAGACAAAATCGGAGGCTCTTCAAATGTGGATGTTACCGGTGGCATGTTTGCAAAAGTGAAACTAATGGTGGATTTGGTTACTAAATTTCCAAATTTAAAGGTAAATATTTTTTCCGGCACCTCACCCGAAGGTTTAAAACAAGAAATTCTTGGACAGTCAACTGGCACAGTAATTGAAATGGAGTAAGTCATGACCATTAATTCTTTAAAAATTCTAGAAAAAAATGAAGAAAACCATCTGGCTACCTATGGAATGAAAAGCAAAGATTCAAAAGGAAGATTCTATCCAGATAGTGAACCAGGCTATAGAACCCGTTTTCAACGAGATCGTGACCGCATCATTCATACCTCAGCTTTTCGCCGGCTTGAATACAAAACCCAGGTCTTTATAAATTATGAGGGAGATCATTATCGCACAAGGCTAACCCACACTTTAGAAGTTACTCAGATTGGAAGAACTTTTGCAAGAGCTTTGGGGGTAAATGAAGATCTGGTAGAAGCTATTTGCCTCGCGCATGATTTGGGACACCCACCATTTGGGCACTCAGGCGAAGCATCGCTAAATCGTCTCATGACCGATGCAGGAGGGTTTGATCACAACAAGCAATCGTATCGGGTAGTTACCAAATTAGAGAATCGTTACCCAAATTTCCCCGGTCTTAACCTTTCCTGGGAGGTATTAGAGGGAATTGTTAAACATGAGTCCGAATATGATGTTTCAGATGCAAGAGATTTTAATCCCGAGCTTAGAGGCAATATTGAGACACAAATTGCCAACGTAGCAGATGAATTGGCTTATACAGCTCATGATCTGGATGATGGACTCAGATCAAAAATGATTTCACCTTTTATGTTATCGGGGATTGAGTTGTGGGAGATCCTTTGTGCAAACATTAAATGGAATGGTGGAGAATTGGATGACATTCACCGCCATACCTTGATCCGTCAATTGATAGGTATGGAAATTGACGATGTCTTAACGACTACCGATTCAAACATAACCAAAAACTCAATTAGAACAATGGAAGAAGTGCAAAAGCTTCCTTATAACATTGTAAGTTTTAGCGAAGAGATGCATCGTAGAAATCGTGTATTAAAAGATTTTTTATTTAAGAATCTTTATCGCCATTATCGAGTTCAAAGGATGTCATTTAAAGCGGATCGAATACTTCAAGAATTATTCCTAACTTATGTTAAAGAACCTCATATTTTACCATTTCACATTCAAGAAAAAATGGAAAATGGTTCTCCTGAAAGAGTAATCTGCGATTATATTGCCGGAATGACTGACCGGTTTGCTATTGAAGAATACCAAAGGTTGTTTGATCCAACTTTGTTACCATGATAGAATTCAACTTCAATTGATTTTTAAAAACATTGTTGAATGAAGGATCTTAAGAATGGCAGAAATAACCTATCTAACAGCCGAAGGATTAGAGAAATTACAAAATGAACTCTCTCATTTAAAGAACAATGCGCGGGTCGATTTGTCAAAAAGGTTACGTGAAGCAATTCAAATGGGCGATTTATCTGAGAATGCAGATTACATTCAGGCCAAAGAAGAACAGGCGTTTTTAGAAGGAAGAATCATCGAATTAGAGAATTTACTTCAAAACGTTCAAATTATCGATGAAAAAAGTCGCAAAAATGGCAAAGTGGATATCGGGTCTATTGTAACAGTCCAGGAATCGAATTATCCTGAAGAAACTTATTTTCTGGTGGGACCGAAAGAATCTGATCCGGCTAATGGAAAAATTTCTTACGAGTCCCCTATTGGTAAATCGTTATTAAATCATAAACCTGGTGATGAAGTATCAATCGAAACTCCTGGTGGAACAATTAAATTAAAAATAAAAAAGGTGGAATAAAAAAAACGGAGGGAAAATCCTCCGTTTTTTATTTATTTAATACATCTTATTTTGGCCAAACTGCCAATTCAACTGTTAGACGGTCAAAGAAACTATTTTCAGGCAAAGCACCCTGACCATAGTTCATATCAACTACTCGAGCTTCCATTACCAGGGTTGCAGTCTCTAAGAAGACGCGCCCACCTGGTTCTAATAAAACTGGTTCACCTTTCGAAGCTAATCGATTAGCCAATGCGGGATCCTCAAATGCATGCTGGCTCATTAAAACCTTGGTGACTGTTTGGATATCGTTTTTGTCAAATAGCCACACTTCAAATGCTGTAATTTTCTTAGGATCCCCAACTCCAATTGTTTCCGATATACCCATGCCGCATTCACCCAGGAATTCGCCAGATGGAGAATCGATACTGAAGGAATCATCAAAAAGTTCATCTCCAGCAACATAAGTACTCATAAATTGTGTGATAGGTACGTCCTGCTCCTGGCTAATGTAATCTGGTGTTGACCCTTCATAATAATCCTGGTCGGCAGGTTCCGCGGGTTTCGTTCTTTCAGGGAACAAACCACCTTCCCTTTTCCGAATAAAGAAAATATAAGCCAATGAACCGCCGATAATTAAGGTTATGAAGCACAGAATACCCACCAAAATAAACGGATTAAACCCTGATTTTCCTTCCTTTTTACCAGTATCCTTAACTTCTTTAGTCGGTTTTTCAGGCTTAGCAGGCGTTTGTTCAGGTTTTGATTGTTCAGCCTCAGGAAGTGTAATTTGTGCCATACCAATGGCAGTTTTAAATTGACTAATATCTGTATCTGTTACCCCACAGTCTCCCGCGGTTAAATTAGCCAATTTTTTCTCACTTATTTTGCCCAGAGACTCCAAGCGATTTTTTGCTAAAACAGAATCGCCATTTCTCATGAAGGAATGAATAACCATGCAAAAATAATCATCTTGCAGGTCCGCTCGCAAATAGGACGGATCTGCATCAGTCCATTGAACAGGCATTAATCCCCAACCAAGGATTGGTAAGCCAACAATCACGCCTATTAGAAACCCAATCCCAGCTGTTATGAGTGGATTTTTTAAATATTCTCGGATCTTATCCATTTTTTTGCTCCTGGTAAATCATTATTAAGGTTTCAGACCGTTTTTTTGATTTTAGAACAAAGCGTCTAATTATGCAACAATTCGAAGCCTTTATTTAATTGTTGCAATGATTATGCCAACTCTTCTTTTTCACCTTTTAACACATCAGATTGTAGAAAGATTTCGTTACACTTCAAACACTGAAGTTCTCTTTTGTTGGTAATGACCAAAGTTCCCTGGCAATTGGGGCAGGGTTCTGCTACAGGTTGTTTCCAGGAGGTGAATTGGCATTCCGGATAATTGGAGCACCCATAAAAAATCCGCCCTTTTCTTGTTCGGCGAATAACAATTTCCCCGTCCTTACAGTCTGGGCATTTCACGCCTATTTTTTCCAGAATAGGCTCTGTATAACGACAGGTGGGGAAGTTACTACAGCTAATAAATTTTCCGAATCTTCCAAACCGAATAACTAATTCATGACCACATTCGGGGCAATTGCGCCCAATTTTTTCTAATTCCGTTTTAGTTTCAGGCATTTCTTCTTTAGCCCGTTCTAAATGAACTGAAAAATCTTTATAAAAATCATTAATAACTGCTTGCCAGACTTTATCTCCTGAAGCCACCTGATCTAAGGAGGTCTCCATTGTAGCTGTAAATCCAGGGTCTACCACTTCTTTAAAATAATTTACCAGCAAGTCGTTTACTACAATCCCAGTTTCAGTAGGAATTAATCTCTTCTTTTCTCGAACAACATAACCGCGCTCTTGAATTGTTGAAAGAATTGGGGCATAAGTAGAAGGTCTCCCAATCCCATACTCTTCCAGTACCTGGACTAAAGAAGCTTCTGTAAACCTAGGTGGAGGAGTTGTAAAATGTTGTTCAGGAATTAGTCTTATAAGTTCTTGTTTCTGACCTTCAACTAAATTGGATGGCAATAAAATGCCAGTATCATTCCCATTCAGTTTGTCTTCATCTTTTGCTTCTTCATAAACAACCAAAAAACCAGAAAATTTCAAATTGGAACCGGATGTTCGTAATTCGTAAGTATTTTGTTTTCCATCCGCTTGAATTTCAACCTGAATTGTGTCGTAAACTGCCGCTTCCATCTGAGAAGCAACAAAACGCTTCCAAATGAGTTGGTAAAGTTTATATTGATCTCCTTTGATATACTTTTTAACTTCTTCGGGCGTACGAAAAACAGAAGTGGGACGAATTCCCTCATGAGCTTCCTGAGCTTTTACAGCTCTGGTTTTATGTTGTGGTAATACGTCTGGTAAAAAGTCTTTTCCAAAAATCTTACCAATGTAATCTCTTGCTTCCTTCTGGGCAATTTCCGAAATATTGGTTGAATCGGTTCGCATATAGGTAATTAAACCGGTTGAGCCACCCTCTCCAATTTCCAAACCCTCATAAAGCTGTTGAGCTAGAGCCATCGTACGGCGAGCAGTAAAACCTAACTTCCTTGATGCTTCCTGTTGCAAGGTACTGGTAATAAAAGGCGCTGGAGCTTTTCGTTTTCGTTCACCCTTTTTTATTTTTTTGATCCAGTATTTTGCTTCTTCAAGGTCACCCAGATAACGATGCGCTTCTTCTTTGTTGCTTAGAACGGCATCCTCATCGTTAATTTTTACCAGTTTTGCAATATATGTTTTCTTGGAGTTGTCTGGTTTTAATTCAGCTTCAATCGTCCAGAATTCTTCCTGGATAAAATCATCTATTTCTTTTTCCCGTTCAACGATTAATCTTAATGCAACCGATTGAACCCTTCCAGCTGATAAGCGGCTTCGCACTTTTTGCCATAATAATGGGCTGATATTGTAACCAACTAATCGATCCAATATTCTGCGAGCTTGTTGAGCGTTAACCAAATCCATATTAACAGATCTGGGGTGCTTAAATGCTTCGTCGATTGCTGGCTTGGTTATTTCATGAAAAACAACTCGATTTGTGCGTGAATCATCGATTTCTGCTGCTTCCAATAAGTGCCAGGCAATTGCTTCGCCTTCCCGGTCTGGGTCGGTAGCCAAGTATATTTGTTCAGCAGTTTTTGCCAGTTGCTTTAGTTCTTTTACAACCGGTCTTTTTTCATTTGGAACCCGGTATTTTGGTTTAAATTCGTGATCAACATCAACTGATAATTCAGATCTGAGTAAGTCTCGTACATGACCAACAGAGGCCTTGACTGTAAAATCTTTTCCCAGATAGCGTTGAACTGTCTTAGCCTTAGCAGGTGATTCCACAATAACAAGCTTACCATTTAATTTTGGTTCTTTTTTTTCTTTAACTGGCTGGGGTAAAGCGTTGTGTGCTTCAGTCTTTCCTGTCCGGTATAAAGTTGTTCCACAAACAGAACAAGTGCCTTTGGTAACAGGAGCTCCAATTTTGTTAAATGTAGCTTCCGGGTTTTGTATTTGACGTTTTGTTCTGCATTTTACGCAATATGCTTCCAAAGGAGGTCCTCCTAAAAATAATCATCAAATTTTTTATCGGTCAGAAATTTTACAACATTTTTAATATCTTGTGATTTTTTCCTATCACAAACTAAAATTGCATTCCCACTTTCAACCAGGATAATATTTTCTAAACCGACAGTAACGATATATCGATCTTCTACATTCGAATACACTAATGAGTTTTTGGTATCCAATCCTAAGAATTTGCGGGCTAAATTAATATTTCCATGATCATCTTGTTCGATCACATCAAATAAAGAATCCCAACTGCCCACATCAAACCATCCCAATTCAGCAACCGGTAAAACGATCACATTTTCTGCGTGTTCCATGATGCCATAATCAATGGTTTGTGGAATAATATCCGCCCAGATTTCAGGTAATTTTTCCTCAAAATTGCCATGTTCCAAAGAATCTTTCAGTAAATCCAGATTTTTTTTCAAGCCAGGCATTTGTCGATCAAATTCTCTCAAAATGGCATCCACATTCCAGATAAACATTCCGGAATTCCAGTCATAACCACCTGAGGAAAATATTAATTTTGCTTTTTCTTCATCCGGCTTTTCCAAAAATTTATTAACAATAAATCCCCATTTTCCATTAAAACTTTTTACTGGTTCACCTTTATGAATATATCCATAGCCCGTCGCTGCATGAGTTGGTTGAATACCTAATGTAACCAGAAAATTTTCTTTCGCTGCCAAATAACCAGCAATTAATAATTGGTGGAATTCTTCTACATTTTGAATAAAATGATCAGCCGTCAAAATCGCTAACACAGCATCTGAGTCTTTTTTTTGGAGATAAGTCGCTGCATAACCAACTACCGAGGCAGTACCTTTTGGGAATGGTTCAATCAGAAAATTTTCATTCGGAATATCCGGCGCCTGGCTTTGAAGCATTTTGACCTGATCGGCAATTGTGACAACAAAAATCTTTTCCGAATGAAATAATCCGCGCAGACGATTAACAGATATCTGGAAAAGAGTTTCATCTCCGATAATTTTTACCATCTGTTTTGGAGTTTTTCTTCTGGATAAGGGCCAAAGACGTGTCCCTCCTCCCCCAGCCATGATCACAGCATAGTAACTATCAAGTTTCTCCATCAGTTATAGCTCCCTTTTTCTTCGCGAACAACCACATACTTCATTCCCCCAACCTGTTTTGCCAGGCCTTTTAATTCCATCATGGTTAAGTAAGATGAAACCTCAGTGATCGATAATTCAGATAAATTGGTAATCTCATCCACGTGAATTGGTTCATCCGATAAGACCCGTAATATCTTTTCTTCAAAAAGATCAATAGGATAATCTTTTCTAAAAGATTTTCTTTCCTGAATTAATTCAACCTGAATATCTTGCAGCACTTCGCGAATATCCAGCAATGGCTTGGCACCTTGCTGAATTAATTTATTTGTTCCTTTGCTTTGAACATTATAAATACTACCTGGAACAGCATAAACATTTCTTCCCTGAGAAGCCGCAAAATCGGCAGTAATTAATGCCCCGCTCGTCTGACTGGCTTCAATAACAATCGTGGCTCTAGACAAACCTGAAATGATCCGGTTTCTAGGTGGAAAATTCGTCGCTTCAGGGGCAGTACCGGGAGGATAATCACTGATAATCGCACCACATTTTCCAATTTGTTCAGCCAGGGCTTTATGTTCCGCTGGATAAATCCGATCCACCCCGCTGCCTAAAACCGCGATAGTGCGACCGCCAGCATCTAGAGCTCCCTTGTGGGCTATTCCATCTACTCCACGAGCTAATCCGCTTACCACGGTAATTTTGTGATCTGCAAGAACTTTTGAGAATTCTTCAGCAACTTGTTTCCCGTAATGAGTTACCTTCCTTGTCCCTACAATTGCAACAGACCATTCATCTTCAAGGTTAATATCGCCTTTGAGAAATAATACCGGAGGAGGTTGCTCGATTTCCTTTAGATAACGAGGATATTGTGGATCCTCTTTTATTAAGAATTGAATTCCAATCGATTGAAATCTTTTTATATATTGATCTAGTTCCAGTTCTTTTCTGACCTGAACAATACGTTCACAGATTTTCTCGGATAAGCCAGTATCCCTTAAGTTGGATAGAGGCGCGTTCCAGGCCTGTTCCAAATCTCCAAAATAATCTGCCAGTGCTTTTAATCTAACTGCACCGATGCCTTTAATTAAACTAAACCCTACCCAGTAATTTCTTGGATCCATACTTAATCCTGGTTGTAATACTCCACGGGTTTTACGATCATGATTTTATTTTTCAAATCAATATGATTGATTAATGTTTTTAATGCCGGGTAAAGAATTTCTTTTTTATCAATCCCCTTGATAACATAAACATCATTGGCACCAGTTTGAATAATTTCTGTGATTGTACCCAAGATGTTTTCATTCGTATCTTTTACAGTTAAACCCATTAGCTGATGATGATAATATTCACCTTCAGGCAGTTTCGGCAGTTCACTTGCTTCTACAAAAACATATTCCCCTGAAAATTCCTCAATTTCGTCCACGGATTTGAATTCTTTTAATTTTAAAATTAATCCCCGATTATGATCTTTTACTGAAAAGATATACGCTAATTGATGATCTTCTCCAATGAAAATCTTTCTACCTTTTTTTATTCTTTCGGGAAAGTCGGTAATTACATAAAACAGGATTCCCCCATCGAGACCATGCGGTTTTCCAAATCGGCCGATCACCAAATAGACAGGCTCGCCGTTGACGGGCGAGCCTGTGCCAGAGATTTCAGGTTCAAACGCCCCCCGATTACCATTAATCATCGGGGTTCCACCACATCCAAAGATGCTTGTTTTCCTTCACGAGCTGCAGCTACACGAAGTAAAATCCTCATCGCATTGGCCACTCGGCCTCCTTTGCCTATAACCCTGCCCATGTCTTCCTTCGCGACACGCAGTTCAATTCTTGCCTTATTTCCTGCTTTGTCATAATTAACAACTACCTGGGATGGGTCATCCACCAATGATCGAGCAATGTATTCAATCAATTCTTGCATAGCTCTCTCCTTTCTATAAGCAAGGTTTTTCTGTAAGAAAAAATTATGCTGAATTTGTTTTTTGATTGGATGCGTGTTTCACGTAAGCTTTCTCAGCTTCTGCCTTTAACACATCCTCAGATTCACCTTTTTTAAGTCGTTCATATCTTTCCAACAGTCCAACGGTTGTAAATAATTGAGTTACAGAATCACTGGGCTGTGCTCCTTTGCCAATCCAATCAAAAACACGTTCCTCATTGATCTGAATGGTCGGGGGTACTGTTCTGGGGTTATAGTAGCCTAAGATCTCAAGAAATTTACCGTCTCTTGGGCTTTCTTTTTCGGCTGCAATAATACGATAGGTCGGTTGACCTTTTAGTCCTTGTCTTCGTAATCGAATTCTAACCATCGATTTTTCTCCTATAATTTACCATTTTGTTTTAGTAATCTGACCTTTATCTGATCGTGAGAGGTTACGCTGAAGGAGGCGTTTCTTAATCAGACTAAATCAAACTAACCGAATAAACGAGGTAGCCCACGCCCTCCGGATTTTTGAAAAGTTCTCATTAATTTTTTAATATCTCGATATTGCTTAATTAATCGATTCACATCCTGTACTTCTGTACCAGATCCCGACGCAATTCGACGCCGGCGAGACGCATTAAGTATATCTGGAAATCTTCTTTCTTGAGAAGTCATTGAACTAATTATTGCTTCAGTTTGTTTTAACTGATTCTCGGCGTCACGAGGATTAACTGAACGAGCCATTTGTCCCATATTTCCCGGCATCATTTCCATTATTTGTGATATGGAGCCCATCTTCTTAATTTGCTTTAATTGTTGCAGAAAATCATCCAAAGAAAATTCCCCGCTCATCATTTTTTGTGCTTGTTTTTGAGCTTCTTTTTGATCGAAAGCCAATTCAGCTTTTTCAATCAACCCCAACACATCGCCCATGCCGAGAATCCGGGATGCCAATCGTGATGGGTCATAAATTTCCATCGCGTCAATACCTTCACCGGTACTGAGGAATTTGATCGGAACTCCCGTAACACTTCGAATCGAAATGGCGGCGCCCCCTCTGGCGTCTCCGTCTATTTTTGTTAGCACCAAACCGGTAATCGAAACAGCGTCTCTAAAACCTTCAGCGATATGAATAGCCTCTTGCCCTATCATCGAATCAACAACAAGTAATATCTCCACAGTTTTTACCCGTGCCTGGATGGCTGATAATTCATCCATCAGCGCCTGATCCAATTGTGATCGTCCGGCGGTGTCAATGATTACAACCGTAAATCCACCTTTGCGGGCATAATCATAAGCGTGGGAACTTACATCTGGGGGTTTAACACCATCTTCAGAAAAAACAGGTACATCTATTCTTTGCCCTAAGGTTTGGAGTTGCTTAATGGCCGCAGGTCGATAAGGATCTGCAGCAACCAATAATACCCGTTCTCCTTGAGATCTTAATTTCTTTGCTAATTTTGCCGAAGCAGTCGTTTTACCCGAGCCTTGCAAACCGACAAACATAATGACATATGGTTTTTCGCCAGTCAAATTGATTTTTGAAGGTTCACCCAACAATTTGATCAGTTCTTCATTTACAATTTTGACTACTTGTTGACCTGGATTAAGAGCTTTAGAAACTTCAAACCCAACAGCTCTTTCTCGAACCTGGGATACAAATTTTTTAACCACGCTAAAATGCACATCTGCTTCTAATAAAGCCAGACGTACTTCACGCATTACCTCATCAACATCCCCCTCGGATAGTTTTCCTCTTCGACGAAGTTCTTTAAATATCCCGTCTAATCTTCCAGTTAAATTCTCAAACATACCTTTTTAAATAAATATCAAATCCAGCGTGCAAAATTTTAGCTTGATCACCAATTTTGGTCAAGGAATTTTATCATAGGTTAGGCTTCATTCTTTTTCGACTTAAAGTAAACGAGCAGGTAAACCAAAAAACTAAAAGGATGATTCTTTTATTATCAAAATCAATTTGTAACACGCATCGAATTCAAAACATGAAATTTTTTTTGAAAGGTTTTCCATTTATTAAGATTATATAAATTTCTTAATAAAATTACGATATCGTAACTTAGCTGTAATGAGGGTGTTACCTTCAACATAATTGTTACTTCTTAACCAAAAATATCAAATAATATGGAGTGAAAATGTCGAAAGTAGCTGTTGTAACGGATAGTACTGCCTATATTCCCAAAGAACTGGAATCTCAATATGATCTAAGCATTGCCCCACTGCAATTAATTTGGGGAGAAGAACAATACCGGGATGGTGTTGATATTCAACCTGTGCAATTTTATGAAAAATTACAGAACGCCGAAATTATGCCATCTACTTCACAAGCTACCCCTGGAGCATTTAAAGAAATATATAAAGATTTACTCAACCAGGGTTTTGATATTTTTTCTATTCATATTTCATCAAGATTGTCTGGAACAATCGATTCTGCAACACAAGCAAAAGCAATGGTAGAGGCTGAAAATATTGAAATCTTTGATTCCCTAACCTCCGGAATGGCTCTTGGATTTCAGGTCTTAGCGGTTGCCAGAGCGGCAGCCAATGGTGCAACTTTACAGGATTGCTTGAAAATTGCCCAAAAAAGTAGAGAACAAACGGGGATTTTATTTGCTGTTAAAACTTTAGAATTCTTACATCGTGGTGGAAGAATTGGGGGCGCCCAGGCATTTTTAGGCACTTTACTCAATCTAAAACCCATTCTTGAAGTTCGAGATGGAAAAATTGAAGCCGCCGGAAAAGTCCGAACGATGAATAAAGCAGTCGATAAAGTTATTGAACTGTTAAAGGAAAAAGTTGGCAACCAAACCCCTGTTCGAATAGCGATTCAACATGGGAATGCCTATGAAGAGGCCGAAAGCCTTTTAGTAAAAGTTACAAATTCTTTTCCTAAGGGTGACATCGCTGAAGCAGTCATTGCTGATGTCAGCCCGGTTATTGGAACGCATACAGGCCCAGGGGTAATCGGGGTTTCTTATATGGCAGGAATGTAAAATAACGTCCGAAAGGACGTTTTTTTATAGCTATTTAATCAAACTTAATACTGAATTACAAATTAAGAATAGTTTTTTGCAATTCTTTTTTTGCGTTAAAATTAACTCCGACAAAGCTTTTTTAGAGAAAGGCAGGATTAATTCAAATGAACGAAAGTTTGGGCGTACAAGTACCAAATATTTTATTACCAGTAAATGCAGTTGATCACCATAAATGGGCTGTTATTGCTTGTGACCAATTCACTTCTCAGCCAGAATATTGGCAGGATGTTGATAAAATCGTGGGCGATTGTCCTTCAACTTTAAGAATGATACTTCCTGAGGTTTTTCTCGAAACAGAAAATGAAAAACAGAAAATTG
>DAOUFM010000124.1:0-24359 GCA_034429975.1 Anaerolineaceae bacterium
TTGAAGGCTGTGCCGCATGGAAAAGCGTGGTTCGAAGGGTGGTACCGGGCGCAGGCACGCATCTACATCAGCCAGCGAGTGGGCTTTTTCGCCCAGCGTTATAACCTGCGCTACCAGAAAATTCGCATCAGCAGCGCTCGCACCCGCTGGGGATCCTGCAGTGCGTGCGGAACACTCAGCTTTACCTGGCGTTTGATCATGGCGCCGCCTGAGATTATTGATTATGTTATTTTACATGAGCTGGCGCACACGGTTCAGCACAACCACAGCCCGCAATTCTGGGCGCTGGTGGAGTCCATGCTGCCAGATTACGCCGTCAAACGGAAATGGTTGAAACAGAACAGCCAGCTTTTCCATTGGGAATAAATCCCCCTGCTTCCCATTTATCCCGAAAAAAAAAGGTTCCCCTAATAATTGGCAAATTTAGAGGGCTGTACATGCCGGAATTCGAACTGGTCCGCCCCGAAATTGACCAGCAGCACTGCTTTACAGCCGGAATTGCGCAGGTAGGTGCTGGCATGAATCTCATCCTGAATTTCCAGGCTGGGCTGAGCACGTACCAGGATCATCAAATCGTCCAGGAGGAAGTCCACCCGCTTGTGACCGATGCGCTGCTGCCGATACACCAGATCGACCCAGAGATCACGCGAATAAGCAATTTTCAAAGCGTCCAACTCGAGCCCCATGGCGCGCTGGTAAATCTGAATTTCAAAACCTGGCCCGATCTGAGCGTACACATTCTCGGCTGCCACTGTGATCAGACTGACCAGGTCGATCATTTTTTTATTGGGTACCGTTTGCACATCGACTGTTGATTCCATCAGGTTACTTCTCCCAAAATAATTTTAATGTACTGTATACCTAGCAAGATTCTTGCCAATTTTAGGGTTTAGGATTCAGGATTCAGGTTTCAGGGTTCAGTGTGTCGTGTGATCCTGAAATAGGTCAGCATGAATTTACATATTTGTTAATAAAGAATCTACTGTTGTGAAAATGATCAAAACACCTTTATCAGCGAGATGATGGATGGGCGTAACCGCGATCTGGCAGAATCAGTTAGGGCGGATGATTTCATCATCAGTAACCATTTGATTAGTTTAATAATGACCCAAATTGCTGAAAATCGACAGCTTGCCCCGGTTTTTTCCGAACTTTTTAATTCTGATGGGTCGGAGTTGTATCTCAAATCGGCAGGAAAGTTTGTGCGCACTGGCAAGCAGATAAATTTCTGCATGGTTGTAGAAGCCGCCCGGCGTCAAAATATGACAGCCATTGGCTATCGCATCCAGGCTGAAAGCAAGGATGCCAATGCTTCATATGGGATCTACATCAATCCCAGAAAATCTGATCCGATTACATTTCCACCCGAAGATCAAATCATTGTTCTATCAGAAGATCAAGTTTAGTTGGCAAGAAGAATATAAGGAAGATCAGGCTTTTTTTATCCTCATATCCTTTTAATACCAGTAAACCTATTTCAGGACGACACCCTGAATCCTGAATCCTGAACCCTGAGACCTGAATCCTGAATCCTAAACCCTGAATCCTGAATCCTGAATCCTGAATCCTGAATCCTGAATCCTCAAAACTCATTACAATTAACCCATGGACGATGCATTCTGGGAGTTTTACTGGGAGACACGGCTGCAGCACCTGCAAGGGCAAGGCAAGGGGGCGGTTATCCGGCAGGCGTCGCAATGGCTGCGACAGGCATCGCAACCTTTGCGCATCCTAGAAGCTGGCTGTGGTGTGGGTCAGATCATCGGAGCGTTGGTGGAGGCACACGGTAGTCCGGCTGGGGAAAACAACAGCGTCGGAATTGATCGTGATGCGGTTGCTTTAGCGCAAGCCCGAAGTGACTACCCGGCTATTCGCTATCTGGAGGGTGATTTTACAGACCCTGATTTGCTGCAATCATTAGGAACATTTGACCTGGTGCTGCTGGTCAATGCCCTGCATCACGTCTTCTCGGATGCTTACGACCCGCTGTTGGGAGAGATTGACGCCCCCAAAGGCAAGGCAGCGGTGCAGACCGCATTTGCAGCAATGGCACAGGCGCTCAAACCGGGTGGACGACTGATCCTTTTCGACGGGTTGGAAGCCGAAGCTCCGGCGGGTACTCCCGTCCAAATCCGTTTCCTCACACAAGAAGCGCAGGAAAAATTCCAGACCTTTGCCCGCGAATATGCGCCCTTCCAGATTCATTACCAGCAAGATCAATCGGATACCGTTACCCTCTCTCTGCGGGATTTCACGCGCTACGTCACGAAGATCATCTTTCTGGGCAAACCACTCTGGGAGCGGGAACGCCACGAGAGCTACCAATACTTCAACGCTGAGGAAATGCACCAGATGTTAACCGGGAATGATTTCCAGGTTCTGGCATTTCAATTAATCAGCGTAGACTATGATCGCTGGCTGCAGGAGATCAGTATCCTCACATCTGGAATTGAATTTCCGCCTGAGCATGTACTGATTATCGCGGAAAAGTTAAAAAATTATATCGTGCCATGATAATTTGCTTCAGCTTTTCCAGAATAGCGTTTTACATCAAGAATTTTAGTCAATAAACTCTATAATTTTCATAAAGGTTAGATAATGGCAAGTGAAACAGAAAACGAGCATTCGGCAGCAGTCAGGAGAATGATGTCTTTTATCAGCGAGCATTTGCAAGACCCGATTACTGCCAGCGATGTCGCCAATGCAGCCGGTTATTCCCAGTATCATGCGGCCAGGGTATTTAAAGCAGCGACGGGATTATCACCCTTTGAATTTATCCGCGAGAAAAGGCTGACAGCTTCCGCTCATGCTCTCCGCTTTGGAAAACGAAAGGTGATCGATATTGCATTGGACTTTGTTTTTGACAGCCACGCGGGCTTCACGCGGGCGTTTACCAATGCCTTTGGTATTTCACCGAAAAAATTCGCCACCCGACCAACACCCCAGGGTTGGTTGATCCCATACCATTATCTGGACCGGTTCAATTCAAAATCAGAGGAGTTAATTATGAACCAGACAGCAGTCATTTTTACGCAAATCGTCGAACGCCCTGCCAGGAAATTGATCCTGAAATGGAGTAAAAACGCTGAGGATTACTTTAGCTATGTGGATGAAATTGGGTGTGGTGAGCACAATGGTTCCACCGCCTGGGATGTGCTTTGTGAGATCAAGGAAGCGATTTATGAGCCGGCGGGGTTGTGGCTGCCGGAGAATATGCGGTCTGAAGGCACAGGCAGCTATGCCCATGGAGTTGAAGTTCCCGCGGATTACAGCGGCGTCGTTCCGGAAGGTTTTGACATGATTGACCTGGCGCCCTGCAAATATCTTGTTTTTCAGGGAGAACCGTACGATGACGAGTTTTTCGAAAAATTCGTCGGCGCCTGTATGCAGCGCATCCAATCTTTTAATCCAGAGGTTTACGGTTATCAATATGCGCCTGAGCTGGGACCTAAAATGCAGCTTGAACCCCAGGGCTGGCGCGGGTATATTGAAATGTACCCGGTAGAGAAAATGGAGTAAGTTTGATTTTTAATATTTAATATTTTCCAAAAAAATGCAGCCATAATGATAATAAACCTGAGAGATTAGCTTTTTTTATATCGAAAAATTCACACAGAGATTAGAATTAACAATTACAATAAGCTGGTAAATATTGGTGACTTATAAATGATCGTAACAACCCTAATCTGGTGTATTGTTTTTCTGATTTGTTTTTCCTATGGGTTGACCATCTTTAAACACCTGGATAAAGATAATTATAAAAAAAAACTTGTAGATAAGCCCTCCACCATCATTAATGTCTTTTTTCTTGGGTTTATTTTTTGTTATATTTTTGCCAATATTTTGAGTTTATTTGTATCGATTAGCTTGGTTGCTTTTTTATGTGTTTTATTACCTGCTCTAATTCTTTTCGCAGTTAATAATCATGCAAAATTACTTTTACAATTCATTAAATCAATTACGAATTCAATGAGCCTTCTGGGGTTAAGTTCAGTTTTAGTTCTGCTATTATTTTCCCTTTGGTTAACCTCTGGAGATATAAAAAATTCTGATACGTACATTTATCATGCACAGTCAATTCATTGGATAGAAAGCTATCCTGTAATTGTTGGATTAGGAAATTTTTTCAATCGCCTTGCCTATAATTCTGGCTGGTTCGTTCAAAACGCCCTTTTTAGTTTCTCTTTTCTAGGTGGACGCTCATTTCATGTTCTTAATGGATTGCTTTTGTTCTTAATCTCTTTATTATTCGTTCTGGAATTTTCAGAGAAAAGTAAAAAGAAAGATATCGGATTACCCCAAATCATTGGTTTGATTATTATTCCGTTGGGACTCATAACGATTTCCACTCAGGCTTCTGCCCCTTCAACTGATATGCCAGTGGCCTACATTGTGTGGTATGTAAGCTATATCAGTATGCGTTTAAATAAACAAGAAAATCTTATGCCTGATTTATTTCTAATTATTGGATTAACTGCATTTGCTTTTTCAATAAAAATATCAATCGCGCCTTTTTTAATCCTGCCAGCTTGCTTAATCCTTTTATATCGAAAATCTATTCACCGTAAAAACTTTTTCGTTGGCTTTTCCTGGCTTTTTTTGATTTTAGTTCCTTGGATGACCAGAAATATAATTATTTCAGGGTATGCTATTTATCCAGTCGGGAAAACCGGTTTACCTGTTGAATGGCGCATTCCGGATGGTCTGGTGAAAGAGGATGCCTTTCAAATCAGGGCGTTTGGTTTTTATGAACGAGCGCCAGCGGATGAGGTTATGGGCAAACCTTTTTTGGAACGCAGCAAGTTTTGGTTTTTTAATCTTACAGCCAATCAAAAATGATGGTGTTGTTCTCTTTATTTTCGCCGTTTGCCTTATTCTCACTTTTCATTATTTCTCGGGTTAATAAAAAAATAGGAATAACACCATCTTTCGTGTTAACAATTTTCAGTTTTTTTATTAGTTTTTTATTCTGGATTTTTGTTTCACCAAATTTTCGTTTTGGTTATGGATTTACTGTATTTTTATTTACTTTTTGCGTGGCGACCGGGATATACTTATGCCTTTCATTTTTCCATATTTCCCAGCAGGTACAGGGGCTTTTGTTTAGTGTGGGGAACCTATTAATAATTACTTTCTTGTTTGGCAAATCCTTTACTCCCCAAGAATTAGGTATTCGTTATTTATATCCGCAGGATTATGCCCAAAGAGTTACTGCGCCATGTTCCATTAGTGAGGGAAAAGAGACAATTTTTTGTGCAAGCAACTTTGGCGAATGTGGTTATTATGCATTTCCATGCCATGCCTGGGGAAATGAAAATGTCCGCATGTATGGTGAAACGATGAAAGATGGTTTTTATTTGCCCGGGGACTAATCTTAAGGAACCGTGGCTTTTTCCCTATCTCTTTGGCGGCGCAGATACCACTCATTCAGGAACAGAGCGCCAACCGCGATGCCCCCGCCCAGCAGTAGATTTACCCAGTTGGCTTGCTCGCCGAAGAAGAGGATCGAGACAATCACTGCCAGCGGGATCTTGAGATCATTGAAGATCGCCAGGGTGCCGGTGTTTACCTGGCGTGCGCCCACGTTCCACAGGAAGAAGCTTAGGCCCGAGGCGATAGCGCCCAGGTACAAGAGCACTATGATCTGCTCCAGGGTGATGGTGAAACCGCTCCAGGGAGTGAAGATGGCAGCCGACAGTCCGGCAGTCACACAGCCGCCCAGATAGAGCAGCCCAAAAACCTTTAGATTATCGAATTTTCCAGCAGGCACAGCCTTCATCACCTCGCGATAATACACCTGCCCGAAGGCAAACCCCAGATTCGAAATCTGTACCACCAGGAAGCCCGTCAGAATGTTGGGTTGAATCACCCCGCCGCGGCGCACGATGGCGGTGCCCACCACGGTCAGCAGGGTTGCCAGCAGGCTGACCCAGTGCATTTTGCGACGGATGGCATCGTTGATCAGGGTGACATAAATGGGGGTGAAGATGGTAAAGAGCGCCACTTCGTAAGCTTTCAGGTATTGGAAAGCGTAGTTGTAGGCGATGTACATAATACCGTATTCCACTGCGCCGACCAGGAAGAGCTGCCCAACCTGCTTTTTGGATAAACCTTTGATGCGTAAATAAGGCAGGAAGACCAGCAGCGCGACGAATAGGCGTGCGGCTGCGATGAAGTTGGCGTCCAGCCCTGCCAGTTGATTTTTAATCAGTCCGAAAGAAAAAGCCCAGATAATGGAAACAACCAGTAAATAAATCATGCGTTCACCTGTGGGAATTGGATGGGTTCAATTATAAAGGGTTTTTGAGTTCCGCAGTCACTTTGAAAAGCTCAAAAGCAGTTTTCAATCCGCATGCTTAAAAGAAGATTTTTTGACCCGCCAAAATGCTGTGCGGATTTAACTTACAAGCCAGCGAGATCTCGGTATGCGGGGAAAAGCCGCATTTCTGGCAATCGATATCCGCCCGATTTTTGAGATAGCAGCCCTGGTTGATCTGCCCGTCCGGGTTGGCATTGTCAATCAGGCGGTCATCGCAGCGCCAGGTGTTGCGTTTGAGCGCCTGTAAAGCCGGGAAGGAATTCAAAACGGGTAATCCTTGCTTTTTTAAGGTAATAATTTCTTCCAGCAACCGCTCTCGACGATCAAAATCGAGGAACAATTCATCCTGCTGGTTGTAGGGATAATAGAATTGCAGGGTGATACCGCGTACGCGCGCACTTAAAAAGCGAATTAGCTCTGGGATTTCGTGGGCATTTACCGCATTGATGGTAATATGTGCATACAGACGCGGGTGAGAACTGGCGGCTATGTGATCCATCATACGGGCAAAGATGGGTGCCCCGCGCAGGTGATTGTGGGTCTCTTCCAGACCATCAATACTAACCCACAGCGTGTCCACCGCCACATCCAAAGGCAGGCTGCCGTTGGTAGTCATCCCTACGCTGAAGAAGCGCCGGCGGGCGGCTGCAACGATATCATGGATGTTATATGATCCATCCTTCCACAACATCGGTTCGCCGCCTTCGAGCACCAGCAGACGATTTCCACGTTGATACAAACGTTCCAGAATTTTCAGTACCTGTTCATAGCGCAAATCTTCCACCCGCATGGAATAAAATGGACACTGCTGGCAGGTCAGGTTGCAGCGATAAGTGAGTTTGAAACTAGCTAGCAGAGGTTTATCCCGCTGCAGGACATAATGGTAGAAAAGATATGGATAGTGTTTCAGGTTTTTAGAATGGTTCATCAAATCACCCTATTAAATTGGACAACCCGACCTTAACTTAAGTCATTTACATTCTAATCATAATCTTGTATCGTATTAATGGGGATAGATAAGTTGGTTTGATTTGCCATCTTAAGCACTGAGCACCGGGGTGAGGGGGGCACCCAGATGCTCAATTAAATGATTATATCACCAGCCGTATAATCCAGTATAAAGAGAGTGTTCAAAAACGCGTCATAAATTGACAAAACAAGCTTTATTTGATTCAATAAAAGAAAAACAGTCTAGAGATGAGAACAATAGAATCAGAACGCTATGCAGAAACAGGTAAGCAATCATTTTTTGAAGACTACCTCTATGATACAGTCATTCCAAAAGAACATTTTTTTCGGAAATTGCGAGAGCTAATCGATTGGTATCGTTTTAAAAAAAACTGATCAAACTATATAAAGGGGAAGGGGTTGTCTGGAGACCAACCATTGAACCGGGAATCATGCTAAAAATTAAACTGGTAGTATATTTGTAGAATCTCTATGAACGACAGGTAGAAACTTACCTAAATGATACCCTTTCAACTTTGTGAATATTTAAAGTAATCCAGTGAACCGGAGGCGGAAGGTTTTACCTTCGAAAGAGGTCTTCTTTATATTTTTCCAAATCAAGGATTATAAGGTTTTGCATGCTTTAACAATTCTTGAACAAGAAGGTGGACAGTTGTTGATGGGTCAGCCTTTCCAGGTTGAATATTCCCATGTTCGGCTAACAACCTATCAGAACTTTGAATTGCTTCACCCCTGAATCGCTTCAGGTTATTATAAGTATCGGAATCATTTTTTTTATACTCACAGCTAAATAAACGAGAAAAATGCTCGTTCAGAATTTGTATGTATTGACTTCGATTGATAGCATTATCCATGTAATCGAAGTGCAAAACATACCATAATTCAAAGGACTGGTTGGAATAAGCAACTTTTATTCCATTATTTTTAGCAATAATAATTGCCCTCTCAAATTGGTCTGTTGAATTATCATCTTTATCGAACATGCACCAAACTTGGTCATATGGTTCCTTTCTCTTTTTGGCTTCAGCGCTTAATCTCAAAGCCTCCTCAACGAGACTGGTTGTGACCCTTCCTTCTCCAATTACTTCAACACATAATCTTGGAACTCGAAAATTTTTAAAATATAAAGGTTCTGTCTTTACACCTTCGCAAACGATAAGGAACCGTTGGCGTGACGACATGCTGTCAACGTTTCTATTCATATAAGGTCTTTGACGCGCTTTTTGGTGATTTCTATTCACTTTTCTGTTCATCATCTCGAGCAAAATTCATCATGGTTTGCTTCATTTCTCCAAGAATTGGTATTCCACCATAACGTCCCATGAGATAATCGGTCTCAAAGGAACTATCATTGCGGATTTTTAACTCCGCAAGTGAATAAAGGTGACTTACGCTATCCTCATCTTTTTCCATGAACCAGATTTGATCTCTTCGCATTAATTTGTTAGACAGAAGATTGGTATCATGCGTGGCGAACACCAATTGTGCGTGGCTCGGGTTGGTTTCTGGTGAATTGAATAAATTGATGAGTTTTTTGGTTAACAGAGTATGAAACCGAGCTTCGATTTCATCGATTATTAGAACTGTTCCTTTACTTAACGCGTTGATAATTGGCCCTGAAATAATAAACATCTTCTGAGTGCCTTCAGATTCTTCGTTCATATCGAATAAAATATCCTCAACGCGACCATTTTCACACTTCTTATTGTGGAGAGTTCTAAAGAAAGGGAGTTTAGTTTTCTCTTTTCCATTCATTCTACTGGCTTGAAATATGAAATCTTTTATCTCCTGAGGCATGTCTTGAGGCATAACCCTTGGATCATTAATATCTAATTCTTCAGGAGAGACAGAGTTTATTCCTAGATCAGATCCTTTAATCAGATTAATAAGATTTTCTTTAAATACGGGATCACTCATAAACTTTGATATTGTGTAATCTCTGTATCCAATATCCTCCAACCCAGAGATAACTTTGGTGGAGCTAAACCACTCAAACAACTTAATAGCTATCTGGTTATTAAATTGGGCTGCAACTGATAAGAACAAGACATTTGGCCGGGTTTGTGATTTAAGACTTTGCCCTCCCTTGAATTTAGTTGAAATTATATAATTATCACCCTCGCGAGTATATAATCTAGCTTCCTTCCCAAGAAGTGATTGGAAAAGCCACTCCCTCTCAACCCTCTTTTGCGTTACTTCAAACCCGTAACGGTAATACATGCCATCATGCCGAAAGACAATTTCAAATAGTGATGGCTTTTCCTCTGTTTCAATGTCTAGACGAAAAGGAACAACATGGATTGGTTCATCAATTTGAGATTCCTTTGAAGAGGTTCTGATAAAGCGCAACATAAAGTTAAGCGCTGCTATTAAATTGCTTTTCCCACTTGCATTTGCCCCATAAATCGCTGCACTGGTGAGCAGACTTAACTTTTCATCAACCTGAAATACATTGTTCTCATCAAGCTTAGGGTTGATGCGACTCTTGAGCTTCTTCGCTGCAACCATACTTAGCGTTGCAGGACCCTTGAATGAGCGATAGTTTTCGACCGTAAATTCTATTAACATACTTTTACTCTAGTTTTCATGCAATATAATCCTTATAATTGTGAAAAAATCACAGTTATATTTATTATATTGCGTTATATTAATAAGTCAATAGCCATTGACAATTTGATCTGTTTACTGAGAAGGCCCGGTGGTAAAACTCCAGGTTTTGGAGTAAGTTTTGTTTTGGTATGTAACTTCTAATTCGACCGTGTAAGTTGTGTTCGGGAGTAAATTATTACTGGGGGTTAATACGACCTGATTATGATAGGTCCATTTTCCATCATTTCTGACCGGCTCTGAAACCGAAAATGGAACATTGGTGTTATTTGGGCCTGTAATTTTCCCGGAAACAAATTTCACTTCATCAAAATCCGTTTCAATGCCTGTCCAGGGCATGTAAAAACCCCAGGAAATTGGATATTTAATCGCCGGAATTTTCTGCTGACCATTTACCGGATAAACAAAATTATTATAATGAATTTCATAAGAACGGGGTAAGGAGCCTAAAACATTCAGCCCTGAAAAACAATTTGTTGTGTCGCATCCCAGTTTGAACCCGCTTTGGCTTAGATCAGGATGTAACATATGATAACGATGATTGGGAGTTTGCATCCAAATATCGATTGATTGCCTGGTTGTTAGATAGGTTGCTCCAATCAATCTCATCATGTTGCTTTGGTTTGCTGCAGTTTTCCCTGCTTCAGAATAATAAGGTTTATCCTGGTATTCGGTGTGCATATCTTCCTGGTTAGGGTTGTGCAGCATATAAGTGATATGTTTACTGAGATCACTGGTGTAATTTGAATTTGGACTGACCGGGTTCAACCCGGCAATTTGACGGTAATAATTTAACAGGCATAACCACTGATCCGCTCCATCGGGGCAGATGACTGGGTCGGACTTCATTACCAACGGCAAAAACACCTGAAAATCCGGCGGATCAGCCTGAACAGCACGGTTTTGACCGGGGATCAAGGCAGCCAGTACCAACAGAATGATCAGCCCATGGATCACCAGGAAATTTCTATTTCTCGGTAAGAAGTGATTACTCATTTACAAAATTCGTATAAATTTGACCAAAAATGTCGATAATTTTTGAATTATAACACTAGTTGTTTTTCTGCATCTCAGCAGAAAAAAAGTTAACCTTTTTTCATTTTCTTTTCAACCCGTTGCATAAAGCGTTCCCAGGCGATGATATAACGTTCGTGTTCCCCCTCAGCGATCTTTTCTACCTCATCCCAGGCTTCCACTTTGAACAATAACCGGGCACCATCCACTTCCTGCAACTCCGCGCGGATGCGCACCTGCATGCCAATTGGCGTAGGCGCCAGGTGCCGGATGTTAATCGTCGAACCGACCCCGCTTTGACCTTCTGTCAGATATGGAAGGGTAGCGCGATGGGCAGTGGTTTCCATCAAATTAACCAGGTAAGGGGTGCTGAGGACAGGCGCCAGAGGGCCAAAGTCGGTTTTTTCTGTCATGGCGGCGGCGGTGTGCTCGTAGGCAACAATCAATGTTATTTCATGCGTGAGTCCAGGTTCCAGGGGCATAACTACCTTCCATATTCGTCGAGATGGAAAAAATTATAACATTGCTCTTCTACAGTTCATCGTTTAGAATCAAAAAATTATTATTGATTATAAAAGGAAAAATGAAAGCTCAACCTGCCCTGCCCCCGAATTATGTCCCCTCTGGTAAATTTGACCTGAAAAGCAAGAAACAACTTTTATTGATGAACCTGATAGGGTTCGTTTTAGTAATTCTTTCTTTCTGGCTCTTTAGCGTCCTGATCATTAAAATGCGCGGAACCTCAGCACTTTCGTTTTCCTTTGAAATGACCTCTATAACATCTTTTTTTATTTCACTGGGGTTACTCTTGCTGGTTATCTTTCTGGTATTACTGGTTCATGAACTCATTCACGCATTTTTCTTCTGGCTCTTTAGCGGACAGAAGCCGGTGATAGGGTTTAAAGGTGCCTATGCCTATGCCGCGATGCCGGGCTGGTATTTTCCACGTAACCAATATCTGGTCATTGGCATTGCTCCATTAATTCTCATCGACATGCTGGGTATTTTGCTGCTGGCTCTGCTCCCGCTCACGTCGCTGTTTTTTGTGTTGATTGCACTGGTGATCAACACCTCGGGTGCAGTCGGCGATCTTTTTATCCTCATCTGGCTGCTAACTAAACCAGCGGAAGCTTTCGCTCACGATGAAATCGAAACAATTGAGTTCTTTGTGCCCGGGAAACGTGAATTAATCTAAAAACTGCCTGTTCTCAAACAGGGAAAGACTACAACTTTTCTCATTCACGCTTAAAAAGCGCGGATCGTTTTAATGGGCTAAGATCTGAGATAAAAATTGTTTGGTGCGCGGGTGCACCGGGCGGTCGAACATATCGCTGGGTTTGCCATGTTCCACAATCTGACCCTGGTCCATGAAAACCACCTCGTCTGCGGCTGCGCGGGCAAAGCCCATTTCGTGGGTAACTACCACCATGGTAATTCCCTCTTTGGCCAGCAGCAACATCACATCCAGCACCTCTTTGATCATCTCCGGATCCAATGCACTGGTGGGCTCATCGAAGAGCATAATTTTGGGTTTCATCGCCAGGGCACGGGCGATCGCCACGCGCTGTTGCTGACCGCCGGAAAGCTGGCCGGGATAGGCATTGGCTTTGTCGACAATCCCAACTTTTTCCAGTTGCTGCAGGGCAATTTCTCGGGCAGTTTGTTTATCGATTTTTCGCACAATGCGTTGCGCCAAAATGACATTTTCCAGCACACTTAAATGCGGATAAAGGTTAAAGGATTGAAAGACCATGCCGATCTCAGAGCGAATTTGATTCAGGCGCCTTTGATCGCCATTGAGATGTTTCCCGTCGACCCACACTTCCCCCTGGCTTTCTACTTCCATATGGTTCATACAGCGCAGCAGGGTAGATTTGCCGGATCCGCTGGGACCAATGATCACAACTACCTTGCCCGGGTAAACATTCAAACTGACCCCATTCAAGGCGACCAGTTTGCCAAACACTTTGTAAACATTTTTTACTTCAATAATGGGCTTAGTGCTCATCCTGTCTCACTCTCCGCTCAACATATTTCACTAACAACGATAAAACAATGGTCATCGATAAATAAAGAATTGCCAGCGTCATATAAGCTTCATTGAAGCGAAAGGAACTACCGGCATATAAACGTGCCACCTGGGTGACATCCCGGACTGCCAAAACCGAGACCAGAGAAGAATCTTTCAGCATGGCGACGAAATCATTTCCCAAAGCAGGCAACACATTGCGGATGGCTTGCGGGAGGATGATGTAGAACATCGCCTGTGAAGAGCTCATTCCCTGTGAACGGGCGGCTTCCATCTGACCTTTACTGACCGATTGGATTCCAGCGCGGAAGATTTCTGCCAGAAAGGCCCCGTAGGTGACGGAGAGGGCTACAATAGCGCGCACACTCATATTAATAGCTTTGTTTTCCAGGGCTAAGAAGGGTGTTGCTAAAATGCTTAAACCGGTCGATTGCAGCCAATGACCCAGTGAATTCAACCCGGTCACCGTAGCGGGTACAGCTACCAGGGCGATGAAGAAGATCAAAACCAGCATCGGAACGCCACGAATGAATTCCACATACAGAGTGGCTAGATTTCGAAAAAAGACATTTTTCGAAATACGCCCGAGACCGGTAATTAACCCAAGTCCGAGGGCAATTAAGAATGAAATTAAGGTAATCCGAATGGTGGTTACAATACCAACTTTAATGATATTAAAGGCCTCGGTATAGGATGGTTTAATCGTAATCGTGATAAAGGTCGTTACCATGATCACAATCAGGGCGGCGAACCACCAGGGAAACTGACTTAATTTTTCTTTAATACTTAACTTCCCCAGTCCAACTGGCGTTGGGTTCATTTCAATCGAAGTAATCTGGTTCATCTCATCTCCGTCATTCATAATTACAGCTTATCCGGGAGTAAATCCCATAAAAAAGGATCAGGAAGGGGAGCAATTCCCCTTCCCAAAATAGGTTTGCTACTCTTCGATGACGATATCGTCATAGGTAATGTCAAAAGCAGGTCCAAAATATTTTACATTTAAATCAGCCAGGAAGCCGTCCGCCATCATGGATTGGATCGCCTGGTTGACCGGAGCTACCAGTGCGCTTCCGCGTGGGAAGATGAAGCCGAGCTCATCGCTGCTGATGGAAGGGCCAATCAGTTCCAGTTTGTCGGCGTTCTCACCCAAATAACCCATCCCGGCAACTTCATCGATAATTACAGCATCGATATCACCAGCCATCAAAGCTTGCACCGCAAAGGGGAATTGCTCAAAAGCGCGGATGCGGTCTTCCGACAGATATTGGGTGGCGGTCTCATAATTGGTGGTGTTGGATTGGGTGCCCATTACCAGGCTCGGGTCAGTGACGAATGATTCGATTGAATCGAAGCGATTTTCACCCTGACGAACCAGCAAACGTTGCTCGATATTGATATAGCCCATCGAGAAATCTACTACCTGGGCGCGATCAGTTGTGTTGGTGATCCCATCGCCGGCGGCGTCATATTGACCATCGGAAACGGCTTGAATCATGGCATCCCAGGAGGTCTCAACAAACACCGGAATACAGTGTAAGCGTGTGCAGATTTCGTTCCAGGCATCATAGTCCCATCCGCCGGGTTGGCCGGTGGCGATGGAAATATAGTTGAAAGGTAAATAAGCGTTCTCTACGGCAATGGTCACTTCCTGACAATTAAGGTCCACCAGCGCAGTTGCAGCACTGCCTAAACAACCAGCAGGGTCGGCTGCTGCGGGTGCATCGGAAGCTGGCTGGTCTCCGCTGGGCACGGCGGCTTGCGGCTGTTCAGTGGCTGGGGCAGCCGGGCTGCTGGCACAGGCGGCCAGGAATAAAGTGGCGATCAATACAAGGTTTACAAATAATACGTTTCTTCTCATTTCTAATTCTCCTAAAAAATTTTTGGTTTGGCAGCGTTTTTTGGGTCTTCACTGCGTCAATTTTTTGACCCGCAAGCGAGCGAGCCCGGACAGGGGTGTATCTGTCTGTATTGGGTGTGTTCAGTTTTGTCTTTTTAGTTGTACCTCCATCTCGCTCCTTTTGCTGTGATTGCTTCCTTTCAGGAGTGCCTGCTCTTTTCAGGAAAAAGAGAATAAAAAAGGCCTTCCTGAGAAGGAAGGCCTTTTGTTTGATAACCGTTTGTAGAATGGTTGCATTTCTGCTAAACGAAAATAAGCCGCTCCTTCAGGGAGAAGTTCGGTTCATGACGCTTAGCATGCTTAACATTCGTTAAAAATTGCATAGTGACCATTTTATACACGGTTTCAAGAAACTTGTCAAGCGAATTTTGGAAATTGGTTGTGAAGGGAGCAGCACATATCCATTCATTTCCTATCGTATTGATTATGGCTGGGATACTTACGCCCCACTGATCGTGAAATAAGTCACCGTAGCGTGCAAATCTAAAATCCCACGATAATTTGCGAATAAATTAAGGGTTCGCATTGCAGTTAAAGCAGGTTAATTAAAATGCCATTTAACGAATATTAGCCTCTTTTTTATTACTCTAATCTTTATCAATTTAGTAGACAAAAGATTATATATTTTGTTTTTTCTATTGAATTCGGCTTTTAAAAAGCGTACAATTTTTTTTATCTAAAAATCAGTTCAATTGCCCATCGAATTTTCATCTTAGCACTCTTACGAGAATTGATAAAAGCTCTTTTTAAAAACCTTTTAAAGGTTTTGTTTCAATTAATCGGATGGAGGAAAAATGAAAAAAAAACGTGTC
This sequence comes from Anaerolineaceae bacterium, assembly GCA_034429975.1. GTDB lineage: Bacteria > Chloroflexota > Anaerolineae > Anaerolineales > Anaerolineaceae > UBA6170. The sequence goes on from DAOUFM010000124.1 coordinate 15,651, forward strand.
TTTTCAGCTCTTCTGAATTTTTTTGTTTTAACCTTGTTACTCACTTTGACTCCGGCTGCTGTCATAACAGCCCAGGATGGGGGAGGAAGCCCTGCCACCCGGGGAATGTCTGATAATACACAGGATCTTTCAATGCCATTGGCTGGTAGTTCGGGTGGAATTGGTTATTATTCTTCGACCGCATTTGGATTTATGCCTAAGGAGGATTCGGTTCCTTATTCCTTTTCGAATTCAATGCTGTGTAACCCGGATACAAATTTACATCAATACATGATGCCAATCTATCTTCCTCAAGGTGCAGCAAATCTAAAATTTACCGCCTGGCTGGTTGATAATGACCCCGACCAAGATATGGATATATTGGTTCAGTTTTATGAGCGTAATCAGGTGGGTAATTATTACTCCCCTTTGACAGATGTAAATACCACCGGGAATCCTGGGTCGGTAATCTTGTCTGCTATTGCGTCTGTACATAGGGTAATAAATCTCGAAAATTCATATTACTATGTGACAGCTTTTATAAGCCCTGGCTGCAAAACAGGGATTGTTTCTTTCCGCATTGACTATACCTATTAGGAGGAAAAAATGCGCAAAAACAGATTCATTTCAATTCTTTTGAACCTTATAATTTTATTTTCCCTTTTGATCTTTTTACCGGCATCAAAAGTTGGTGCCCAAATTAAAAGCAAACTTACAAATTTATCAAATAGTGTGGGTCAGTTAACCAACCAGGACAATGCTTCTCTGGACCAGGCAACAGAAACTCATTATTATTTTGTAGATGCTTTCACCTTAATACCACATCCTGATAATACAGTGGGCTATTCCACTTATTATGGCGTTAAATGTAATCCTGATTCGGCTTATCAATATTATGATATACCTATTTACCTTCCTGATCATGTGAATATTACTGGAATAACTGCCTGGGTAATAGATAATGATCCATCAAATGATATCGGGTTTTATGTATTGCAGAGTAATTTAGATAGTAATATATCTACTTTTATAGGGTTTGTTACTTCCTATGGTAAACCGGTTAGTACAGCATTTACCAAAATTTCGGATATTCCCATGAACCCATTGGAAACAGATCTTATGCGATACAGTTATTATGTAGAAGCTTATTTACCACCCGGATGTCAAGCAGGGATTTCATCTTTTAGAATTGACTATACTTATGCCAATAGCCTCGCAGATACTCAAGATGAACCTGCATCATTGTCGGATGAACCAGGAGGCCCAGGTTTCTACTCTTCAAGCGCATTGGGCTTTATGCCTTACCCAAATAATAGCACAACACCCTACGCACATTTTGGGATGAGTATTTACAATCCGGATACGGTAACACATGCTTATGAAATCCCGGTGTATCTGCCCCAGGGAGCTACGATTACTAAGTTTACCATTTGGGCATATGATAATGATAGCACCAACAATTTGAGCGTTAAATTGATGACCAAAGGAATGGAAAATAGCGTCTTTAATATCATCATGGCTGAAAATGATTCAACCGGAGCAGAGGATGGTGTCAGAATCTTTAAATCAACCTCCGTCTTTTTCCCAAAAATTGATATGGAAAACGCTGTTTACTGGGTGGAGGCCATACTCCCGCCTGGAAATAATTTGAAATTGTTTTCCTTTCGAATAGATTATGCTTACTTTACTTACGCCCCACTGATCGTGAAATAAGCATTTTCAATTCTCCTCAGCATGTAATTCGAAATTCGTTAGTGCTATAGGCACGAATGAATAGAATTTTTTGTTGAGATCTTTTACAGGCAAATAGGGAGCCGAAAGAATCCCTGGTTTTCTTTAATTGAGTTTGGCTTTGACTTCCCGATAAAATGAGGTGTTAATGATAGTCCTGAATGCTTCTCTTCAAAAATCACTTAGTTGGAAACTGACCAGCTCCTGGTAAACATCGCCAAACGAAATTCTTTCCACAAAATTTCCTTAAAAGTTAGTTACAGTACTTTTTTAGGGGGATTGGCCAGGCTCTTCTCCTTATGAATACTTTTATTAAGGGTACCTTGTTTCCAGGTGATGAGGTTTGATTTTGAACATCTGGTCATTTGGCTCATCTGCTTTTATTCTAATGGGTTTATTAAAATTGAACTTTCGGGTCGTACGGATAATTGTTGGCGGGGTTAAACTGTTTTTAATGGAACTGTTCAATCGCTTTGACAGAAATATTTGTTCGTGGCTTCTGTCTTTCCATTAACGACAACCTGGCAAGGAATGACCTTGTTTATTGAGGTTGGTATGCTGCTTTTACCAGACTTCGCCGGTGCGCCATTCGATCGATATGGGCGAGTCCAGGATTAATGCGGGTGTTTGCGGTAAACGGTAGATCATCACCCGTTCGCTGGCTGGAGATTGGCTCAATTCACCATCTTTGCGTTCGAACAATGATCCACGCCAGACTTCCCAGCCAAGTCGGGCATAATAAGCGACGCTGAAAGGCGCCAGCCCGGCAATGTCATAATCCTGAATCTGCTCCAAAATCTTGCGCATGATCGCGCCGGCAAATCCTCTTCTGCGATAGTCTGGGTGGGTGGCGACAGCTTCGACATAAGCGGTCCGCAGGATGGGCATGCCGGCTGGCTGTAAGTAGCGCGTGATCCACAAAGCATGGCAGACCAGGCGATCATCCAGTTCGCCCAGCACATGTACCGGGTTCTCAAACTGGTTGATGACCGACTGCATATCTTCATCATAAGCCAGGTTGCAGAGTTCAATCAGCTCTCTGTATTCCTGATCAGATAAGTCTTCGCGGGGCGAAATACGAAACTGGATGTCAGCTTGCATAGCTTTATTTTACACAAAAAAACCTTCATCAATAAAAGGATGAAGGTTTTTAAGGGAGGGATTGAGGGTTTTTATTTTCCTTGTTAATGCAGATCTTTGGCTGCCTTTTCAGGCGACCATGGAGCCCATTTCCGCCAGCATGCTGGCGATTTCGTCCGGGATGGTTTCCGGGTTGACGCCGAGTTGGCGGCAGATGATTAATTTATGGGCGACTAGTTCAATCATTTCACTCATATCGGCTGCCCGCCGTAAATCTGACCCGGCGACCACCAACCCATGGTTGTTCATGATGGCAGCGAAACCCTTTTCTCCCACAGCCTTGCCGACTTCATCACCCAGTTCACTGGAACCGGGCATGATGAACGGCACTACCGGGATTTGGCCAAAGAAGCAGGCATCTGCTGAGATGGGCAGCCAAGGGGTTTTGGTCAATGCCATCAGGGTGGAGTACATGGCGTGCGTATGCGCCACTGCTTTGACATCCGGGCGATTCTGATAAATGGCGCAATGCACCTTGCGTTCGCTGGAGGCATTTAAGGGTGCGCCCCCGATGATGTTGCCTTCCAGATCGATGAGCACCATCATATCTGCCCGCAGACTGGCTTTGTTCAAGCCGCTGGGGGTGATCCAGATCTCGTTGGGGTTATGATCGGAGCGCGCGCTGATATTTCCGCCTGTGAAAGTGATCATCCCTTTGGCAAAGAGCTCATTGTTGACCTCCAGAATCGTATCGCGGATGTCGCCGGTTTTGTGGATGACAGCCGGTGCAACCGCTACCGGGGCTGGGCTGCTTCCGGCTGGATGTGCTGGCGCGCTCACGGGTTGGGATGCTGGCGCTGCTGCGGGAGCCGCTCCGTCAAAGCCAGGGTCACCGATCTCCGAGACGGCCTGTTTGTACAGCCCGCCAAAGTCCAGCTTCTGCATCACCATGGCTTTCATCATATTGCCACCAACCGAAATCTTTCCAGTCTTGAAGGCGGCCATGCCATCCAGCCGTCCGGTAAACATCCCATCCAGGGTGCTGGCATCCGTCTTAATGGTGACATCGACTTTCACGGGCGCTTCGCCCACCCCGCAGGTTGCCTTGCCGTCCACGAAGCTGGTGTAGAACTGAGTACCAGCGTCTTTAAGTTGGTAAAGGAAGGTCACGTTTTTTCCCTTGGCGAACGCCTGCGTACCCGCGTCATTATTCAAGATTTGCAGATAACGCTCAATCACACGGTTGAAAGTGTCGTAATTTGGACCGCTGGAAGGTGCTGCCACCGGGGCAGAGGTAGCGATTGCGGCTGGCGATGCTACCGCTGCTGCGGCGGGGGCTTCTTTTTCTTTTCCGCCAATCAATTTTTTCAGGCTGCCCAGTAAACCGCCTTTTGGTTTTTCCTCACTGCCGGAAGAAGAGGCCTGTTCCTGCCGGGCTTTCAAATCCAGGTCGGTCATGCCCGGGCCAGGGCCTTTGGCAAGTTCTGCCAGAGCGGATTGATCCAGTTTTCGTTCTCCAGTCCAGTGGAAACCAGCAAAAGTTTCAGGATTTAAAATGAATTTGGGTTTTTCACCCCTCAACAAAAGCTTTAATTCGTCCACAATAATCTGACCCTGATGAATACCCACCTCGCTGGTGTTCCCACCGATATGTGGGGTGGCGATGACATTCTCAAATGCCAGGAGTGGATCGTCCGACCCGGGTGGTTCGACCGGGAAAACGTCGAGCGCTACGCCGCCCAGCTTGCCTTTCTTTAGGGCTTCCAGCAGGGCATCGTGATCGATCAGAGCGGCGCGGGCGGTGTTCACCAGGTATGCACCGGGTTTCATCTGTTCAAAGGCAGAAGTGTTAATTAACCCGGTCGTGTCATCCGTCACCGGGGCATGCAGACTGACAATATCACTTTTGGCAAGCAACTCATCCAGACCCACTTTGATGGCACCAAACAGAGCCGCTTCTTCAGCGCTCAGGTAAGGATCATAGACCAGGCAGGTCGCTTCAAAGGGCAGCAAACGTCTGACGACCTTGCGACCGATCGCCCCGCCGCCAACGATGCCAACCGTCTTATGCCACAGTTCATTGCCTTTCAGTGTGAAATAAGCCTGCCCCATGCGACCTATATCGCCGGCTTCTCCGCCGGGCTGGCGCAGAAACTCGGTGGCTTTGTTCAACTTGCGTATCAGCATTAACATGAAGGATACTGCCAGATCAGCGACCGCATCGGCGTTTCTTCCGGGGGTGTTGATGACCGGTACACCGGCGGCGGTACAGGCGGGGATATCCACATTGACTGGGTTGCCGCGACAGGCTACCACCACCCGTAAATCACTGGCCTTCTGCAGGACTTCGGCGCTGACCATATCCACTTCGGTGACCAGAACCTGATAACCTTTGATGGTCTCTACCATTTCATCCCCTTCCAGCAGCGTGCCGGATTCCGAATAGGATTCGTATTTGACCTCGCCTAACTGCTCCAGCATTTGAATGGCTTCCTGCCCGGCATTGGCGCTGACATAAATCCTGGGGCGGAAGCTGCCAGCCTGAGCGGTTTCATCAGCGCCCATGGCGGATTGCAGCGCCTGCATAATGCTATCCATCGCGACCGCATCAGCATCTGCACGCTGATCCAGATGGTTATGCCACGTTTTGTAAAGTTCCTGATACTGATCCGCATCCTGATCGGGCTGAATTTCCAGCAATCCTTTGGTTAAATCCTGTGCGGCGCTGATCAGGGTTGGGTACAACCCGGCGCCTGTGGCAGCACAAATCACAGCACCAAAAGCCGAGGTTTGCTGACCGCCATCGCTGCTTAAGGGTAAGCTGAAAACATTGCTGAGAATTTGCCGGAATAAAGCGCTGCGAGTCAGCCCTCCGCCAGCATGGACGCGCTGCAATTTGGTATTCGCAACTTGGATGGATTGATCAGCATTGGCTTTCGTCCCGAACGCCAGCCCTTCGAGCACCGCTCTGGCTAAGTGAGAACGCCCATTGGGTCCACTGGGGACCGTCATAGTGGAGAAGGTTAGCCCATCGACTGGCAGCGCCAGGGCGGAGGCATTGAATATTTGCGAGCCGATGGTAGATATTACGCCGTTAGCACCCGGGAGGCTGTGTTGGGCGTCGCCTGCCAGAGCTGCCACCGGGGCAGGTGAATCTTCATAAAATAAGCCGGACACCCATTCTAGGGCGGTGCCCATAGCACCGGCGTTACTTTCCACCACGTAGACGTTCGGCACAGCGTGTCTGCCGGCCCAGGTTCTTTTTTCGGGGTCTAGCGCGGGGGAAGCGGTGGTCACCATCACCGGGGTTGTGCTGCCAGCGATGATGCCGATCTCCCCTGGCCCGACAATTCCCAGTCCCAGCAGCCCTAATTGTGTGTCGGCACCACCCGCGGCGACCGGAATCCCGGCTGGCAGGCCCAGCTCTGCGGATGCTTTCTCGCTCAGCAGCCCAATTTTGTCTCCCGTAGCGACAACCCGGGGGAAGATGGACGCAGAGAGCCCGAGTTTCTGGATGAATTCCCAGGCCCAATCATTTTTGGTCAGATCAAACAAACAGGTTTCTCCGGCCTGAGTAGGCTCACTGACAGCCACCTGACAGAGCTGATACGCCATCCAATCGCTGATACTCAAGACTTTATCGGTTTGTGCCAGCAAATCCGGATGGTTATTCTTGAGGTACATTAATCGCGCTGCCATTAAAACCGGGTTGGGGATGTGTCCGCTGATCCGGTAGATTTCATCGCCGTATTCGCCTTGCAACTCCATTCCTTCCGACATTGCGCGAGCATCCTTGTTGGGGACGGCAAAGATCGGTGTGCCTTCTGTGTTGATCAGCACCATGCCGTGACGCATACTGCTGACAGAAATGCCGGCTACTTCAGCGGGGCTTGCCCCGGCTTGCTGAATGGCTTCCCGCGTGATGCGACACAGGTCCTGCCAACGTTCTGACCAGCCCAGATTAAAAGCGTATGGACCGCCTTCCGGTGCTGGTGGAAGCTGCCAGGCACAGGTTGTTAGCGTAAAATGCTTTTCCTGCACGTCATAAACCAGGGCTTTTCCGCCGCTGCCCCCCAGATCTAAACTTAATAAAAATCGTGATGACATAGTAAACTCCTTATTACATGCTCTCAGGATGGATTGATTGGAAAGCTTAACAATTGCATGGCAGTGTCTTCATCGGTGACCAGGATATCGCACAGCTTGTGATGCATAGCAACGCTGATGGCCTGAAGCTTGTTGGTTCCGCCTGCTACTAAAATTTTTACGGGGATCTTCTTCAATTCATCGATTTCCAACCCGATGATGCGCTTGTTAACCGATAATTGAATTTGCTCCCCGTTGATATCATAAAAACGTCCCAGTACATCCCCGACCGCATTTTTACTGTGCAGTTCTTTCATATCCTGGGAATCGAGATAGCGCATTTGAAATAAAATGGAAGTGTAGTCACTGGCGCCAACACTGAAAAAAGCCATCTGGCTGGATCTGGCCAGGTCAAGTGCCTTAATCACCTCTGGCTGGTTCATAAAAATATCATATGCGGAGGGGTCGGTCAGGTAGGATGGAGCCGGGATATACATAGCCTCTCCGCCGGTGTTTATTGCTAAACGGGTAAGGGTGTCAAAACTATGCGGGACGCCATGCTCTTTTAAATTCAAACCGCCGGTCAGACTGATGAACTGGCAGAGGGTGGGATTTTCAGGCGAAAAGTAATCGGGTAAAAATGAGAGCGTGCGACCAACCCCGATTCCTACGGTCATCCCTTCGCGAATGCGATTGGATAACAGCGCTGCAGCGCCCTGGGCGATTAATGCCCGTTGATCATCACTTTGTGTGCCAGAAGGAACGCAGATGACATCCAAAAGACCATACTGGCGGCATAAACGGCTGGACAATTCGTAAAGCGGGGTTGAGTCTGTCTTGATCTTAATTTCCACCAGACCGATCTCGCGGGCTTCTTTGATCATCCGATTGATGGTGACGCGCGAAAGACCTAACTTTTCAGCAATTTCTGTTTGAGTCTGATCATCCTGAAAATACATCCAGGCGATCCGGGCAAGTAATTGGTGACGGGTATTGGGGGTTTCTTCCATCGTTATTCCCTATTTAAGTTTACAAAATTTCAAGGCGTGTTATTATTATAACAATTCAAAAAAGAAAGTCAATTTAAAAACCTTGCAATCATTAAAAGGTAGAATTAACAGAGAGGTGCAGCGATGATTAACGGCGTGATGGGAAAAGTTCTTTTTATCAATCTCTCAACCGGGGAAAATACTGTTGAAGAATTGCCGGCCTCATTTTATAGCCACTATCTTTCAGGACTGGGGTTGGCGGTCAGGATTCTGTACGACCGCATCCCGGCAGCGGTTGGCCCGCTCAGCGCGGACAATCTGCTGGGGTTCGTTGCGGGTGTGTTGAATGGCACCGGCAGCATGTTTGGCGGGCGCTTTCTGGTTGTGGGCAAATCCCCGCTCACGTTTGGCTGGGGGGATGCCAATTGCGGCGGAAATTTCGCCCCGGCAATTAAATTGAGCGGGTTTGACGGAATCTTTTTCACCGGCAGAGCCAAAGCGCCGGTGTATGCGCGCATCAGCCAGGGGGTTGTCTCTCTGCAATCAGCCGAGGATTTGTGGGGGCAGGATGCGGTTGAAACCGAGAAAATGCTTATCCAGCGACATGGCAGCCGGGTACGGGTGGCAGCCATTGGTCCGGCTGGAGAAAACCTGGTGCGCTTTGCAGGGATCTCCAATGATGGGGGCAGAATGGCAGCCCGCTCTGGCTTGGGGGCGGTCATGGGCTCTAAAAACCTGAAAGCGCTGGTGTTGGAAGGAAAGACCCGCACCACCAAAGCTGACGCCGAAGAAGTAAAAAAATGGGCGAAATCAGTCAGTGGATTGATGCCGAAAGAGAAAAGCA
>DAOUFM010000125.1:0-3625 GCA_034429975.1 Anaerolineaceae bacterium
CTGTTTCCACGTAATCTTCACTGGAATAAATCAGGAAAAAAGTACGCCAGTTGTAAATGCTTAAGAAAAATGAAGCTAAGATCAATGAACTGGCAGGCAAGATTAAGTGCTTGCCAACACTTAACGCTCTGCCCAGAAAATCTTCTGGTACCGGTGCGTCAATGACTCCTCCAAACGGAAGAACTTTTAATACTGCTGCAAAAAATAATATTAAGAAAATACCATAAAACCAGGGTGGTACTGAGGATGTAGGCGATAAAGTTATCACCAATTTATCAATAAAACTACCATACTTTCTGGATAAGGCTAAAGCTAAGAACAGCGTGCTGAAGAATAGGATTAACTCCGCGGTTCCCATCAACAATAAGGTGTATGGAATTCGTTCCAAAATAATTGTTTTAACGTTCCTTGAACCACTGTCACTGGAAAGAAATAACGCTCGCCCTAAATTCAAGGTTAAAGCATTTTTTAAGAAACGCATACTTCTTAAAACGAGGGGTTGATCCAGGTTTAATCGGTCAATTTCCGTCTTAATTTTTTCCTGTGTCAGTTGGTTTCTCGTGGCGGGATCCATGGTTTTAAAAGCTGGATTTGACTTAATCTGCATGGTAACACGCTCTTGAATCTCAGCCTTCATCATCTGGTCCACATATCCGCCCATATTCGCGATCATAATAGTTAAATAGATACCGATCACAACGGTAATAAAGAGAGAGATCAATCTCACACCAGAATATTTCAAAACTCTGTTAAAAGTGGACAAAAACCCAAGTTTCTTTTTTTCAGGTTTGGTTTCGATAACGCCTACTTCCGTCCCCATAGGATCACACCTCCTATAATTGGATGAAAAGGGGCAAGGAGTCTTCACCTTGCCCCTTTCTTTTCTTACTCAATTAATGAATATCTGAATTAAGCACCGACTTACTTGACAGTGACAAACTCAAATGCTGAGAAGGAAGGAATGGCCACAACATTGGACACTACCACCGCTTCCAGCTTGCTGGCGCCAGCTTCCATGGAAGCCGCGACATCAGCCGGCACGGTAATGGTGTAATGACCATCTTCTACCAACACGCCGTCGATCACTTTTACGATCTGACCGGTGGCATCATAGAGTAAGCCTTTAACTTCTTTGATCTCATCAGCCGGGTATGCTGCGCCCTTGAATGTTACGTAAACATCGAAGGAGAATTCACCGCCTAACACCACGCTACCCTCACCTTCAACTTCCACAGCAGCCACTTTCGGAGCGCCATAGCGAGCCCATTTATCCGCCAGATCGGGGAAATCGGGGTTGTTGATCAGGGTTGCAACTTTCTCGGTTAAGAAAGCATCTTTGAGGATGTAGGGGCCGGTACCGATGTTGTAATGACCGTATTTCGCAAAGAAAGCTTTTGCATTCTCATAGCGCGCAACAGCTTCTTCTGGGGTCAGATAGGCAGCCATTGCATTGGCATATGGGACATAAGATTCTTCAATACTTGTATCCAACCAGTTAGAGAGGATCTCCAGGCTGGGACCACCCACCTGGCTGAACCATTCTACAGTATGGGTATCGGTAGAGGTTGCATCCGCTTTATCAGCCGAGAAGGCTAATTCACCAGCTTCGTCAGCACGGGAAGCAGCAGCCAAAATGTGCCATGGAGCTTCTCCATAATTGAAGGTTGGCCACAGGGTGGTAATATTCAGCTCTGCGTCAGTCTGATAGGAATCGCTGTAGGCTTCAATGGTCAGTGGATTCTCGGAGAGAATTTTGAAACCTTTGAAGTTAGCCAGAACAGCTTCAGCGTTCGGGGCTTGAGATTCATCATAGATGGCGGAACCCTCTTTACCAATGTCCAGGGAAATGATCCAGGAATAGATAAAGTCAGCCAGACTCAAATTTGAGCCATCATGCCATTTTACAGTGTCAAACAGGTCAGCCGGATAGTAGACTACACTCTTAACTTTTGCTGTGGTTCCATCAGGGAATTTTTCAGCAGCGGTTACAAATGCCTGATTGGCAGCATCCCAGTCAACGATTGCATCGGCTGGTACATCGATTTCTTTTTCGAATTTCAGGTCAACCCAATCCAGGGATTTACCAATTGGCAGACCTTCTTCGGCAGTGATTTCTGCTCGATCAAAGCGCTGTGGCCAGACTAAGCCAGTGTGGGGATCGTACATGTAAGCGTTACCCCAGGTGGCACGACCAATGGCCTGATCGAATGCCCAGTTAGAGCCAGCAATCGGGTTCCAGGGATCAACAAACAGTTCAGGAGCGCCCCACTTCAATTGTCCGCCTTCTTTGTCATCCCAACGGATCGTATAAGGCCAGATCCAGGAGCCATCCACGCCGGCAGCCAGGTCATAGGTCACATCCAAACCATCTTTGTACGGTGTGAAGTTCTTTCCATCGATCAACCAGATGTGGAAGGATTCTTTCAATTCCATTTCAAGCATTTCAGCCAGAGCCTGGGTACGTTCTTCCCGATTGGGGAATTTGTTGTAAGACAGTTTGTCAGCCAATTGACCATACTCGGTATCCATGCCCGAGGCAAAAGACTGCCATGTGCTGGAGAAGCCGTAAGCTGATTGGGGGGTATCGAAGAATTCAAAGTTGTCGCCCTCGTTACGGGAGATCACGGTTGCAGACCAGGCGCCGGTGTAAAGATTCCAGAGGCCATCGGCTACGTTACCGCCCACCCAGATGGGGGAAGCTTCGGAAGCGGTCTTGTACTGACGATCGACTGCAAAGCCAATGCTTTCTAATTGTGAGGCAACATATTCACCGATGGGTTTTCGGGTACCATCGGAGTCAGGGCGGATGATGAAGATCAATGAAACCTGTTCGCCTTTGTACATGTATTTGCCATCTTCAATGGTGACGCCTTCAACACCCTGCATTACTTCGTCCATCTGAGCTTTGGCTTTTTCCGGATTGTAAGCATATTCTGCTTCCAATTTACGGACTGTGGGCGCTACACTGGTGTAATCCGGCATGTTGGTGACGATGCCCCAGAATTTGGCTAAACCGCCACCATTGTAAACCTCGCGGTTGATGTAGTTGCGATCGATTAACCAGTTTAAGGCTTCGCGAGCTTTGGCAAAGTAGAAGGGATTAACCTTACCAGTGGATTTATCAAAAGTTGGTCCATAGGTGTTGAAGGTTAATTCATAATACAAACCATTGCTTTCCGCATAATTCAATCCTGCCGCTTCAATTTCCGGAAGGGAATCGGATGATAAGCCAGCAGCAAAAATATCAATGGCGCCGGCCTGGATTTGGGTAACAGCGGATGAGCTGTCGACCACAGACACTACGATTTCATCCAACCAGCCACCATGGCGGGTGGTTCTGACTGGTTCTGGAGTCGGCTCTTCAGTTGGTGCAGCCGGTTCAGCTGGTGCAGCAGGTGCTTGAGTTGGTTGTTCAACGACAGGCTCTGCGGGCGCGGGTGCTTCCGTAGCAGGAGCCGGGGTAGGTGTACATGCTGCCAAAACCATACTGGCAATGACAACCATACCTACGATCAACATAAGGGTATTTCGTTTCATTCTATTCTCCTCCTTAATAAATTTGGATTGAACGAATTGATTTTTTGTGTCAATAAAATACCACAAATGCCAATAATGGTTTTATTGG
>DAOUFM010000126.1:0-3868 GCA_034429975.1 Anaerolineaceae bacterium
CTGTTTCCACGTAATCTTCACTGGAATAAATCAGGAAAAAAGTACGCCAGTTGTAAATGCTTAAGAAAAATGAAGCTAAGATCAATGAACTGGCAGGCAAGATTAAGTGCTTGCCAACACTTAACGCACGCCCAATAAAATCTCTAGGTACCGGTGCGTCAATGACTCCTCCGAACGGAAGAACTTTTAATACTGCTGCAAAAAATAATATTAAGAAAATGCCATAAAACCAGGGTGGCACTGAGGATGTAGGCGATAAAGTAATCACCAATTTATCAATAAAACTGCCATACTTTCTGGATAAGGCCAGTGCTAAAAACAGCGTGCTGAAGAATAGGATTAACTCCGCAGTTCCCATCAACAATAAGGTATATGGAATTCGTTCCAAAATAATATTCTTGACGTTTCTTGAACCACTGTCACTGGAAAGAAATAACGCTCGTCCTAAATTCAAGGTTAAAGCATTTTTTAAGAAACGCATACTTCTTAAAACGAGGGGTTGATCGAGGTTTAATCGGTCAATTTCCGTCTTAATTTTTTCCTGTGTCAGTTGGTTTCTCGTGGCGGGATCCATGGTTTTAAATGCTGGATTTGACTTAATCTGCATGGTAACACGCTCTTGAATCTCAGCCTTCATCATCTGGTCCACATATCCGCCCATATTCGCAATCATAATAGTTAAATAGATACCGATCACAACGGTAATAAAGAGAGAGATCAATCTCACACCAGAATATTTCAATACTCTGTTAAAAGTGGACAAAAACTCAAGTTTCTTTTTTTCAGGTTTGGTTTCGATAACGCCTACTTCCGTCCCCATAGGATCACACCTCCTATTATTGGATAAAAAGGGGCAAGGAGTCTTCACCTTGCCCCTTTCTTTATTTACTCAATTAATGAATATCTGAATTAAGCACCGGCTTACTTGACAGTGACAAACTCAAATGCTGAGAAGGAAGGAATGGCCACAACATTGGACACTACCACGGCCTCAAGCTTGCTGGCGCCAGCTTCCATAGCTGCTGCTACATCAGCCGGGACTGTAATGGTGTAATGACCATCTTCTACCATCACGCCGTCGATCACTTTCACGATTTGTCCGGTGGCATCATAGAGTAAGCCCTTCACTTCTTTGATCTCATCAGCCGGGTATGGTGAGCCTTTGAACGTAACGTTAACATCGAAAGAGAATTCTCCACCTAGAATTATAGTGTCCTCTCCATCTACTTCAACTTCAGCAACTTTAGGATCGCCATAGCGAGACCATTTATCGGTTGCATCTGGAAAATCAGGGAAATAGGTTAGAACAGCTACCTTTTCTGTTAAGTAAACTTCATCCAAAATATATGGGCCCGTTCCAATATTATAGTGGCTGTATTTTCCAAAGAAAGCTTTCGCATTTTGATAGCGAGCAACGGCCTCTTCAGGAGTAAGGTAAGCTGACATTGCATTAGCATATGGAACATAGGATTCTTCAATGCTCTTATCCAACCAATTAGATAAGATATCCAAACTTGGGCCTCCAACCTGACTGAACCATTCCACAGTTTTTGTGTCAGTAGATGTAGCATCGGCTTTATCCGCTGAGAAGGCTAATTCACCAGCTTCATCAGCTCGAGCTGCGGCAGCTAAAACATGCCATGGAGCTTCGCCATAACTGAAGGCTGGCCACATGGTAGTAATATTCAGCTCTGCGTCAGTCTGATAGGAATCGCTGTAGGCTTCAATGGTCAGTGGATTCTCAGAGAGAATTTTGAAACCTTTGAAGTTAGCCAGAACAGCTTCAGCGTTCGGAGCTTGAGATTCATCATAGATGGCGGAACCCTCTTTACCAATGTCCAAGGAAATGATCCAGGAATAGATAAAGTCAGCCAGACTCAAGTTCGAGCCATCATGCCATTTTACAGTGTCAAACAGGTCAGCCGGATAGTAGACGACACTCTTCACTTTTGCAGTATAAAACTCTCTGGCTGCAGCTTCCTCAGCTGTTTTTTGTGCTTCAAGTAATGCTTTGTTTGCATCTTCTAATGCAGTTTTCGCCTCAGTTAATGCCGTATTAGCTGCATCTTTGGCTTCGTCTGTTGCATCTGCTGCTAATTCATCTACTGCAGTCTGAGCCTCTGTCACCGCAGTTTCAGCTAAAGACACAGCTTCTTCTGCTGAGGTAACTGCTGCTTTTGCGGCTTCTTCATCCAAAACAAGTTTTTCATCCGCTGAAATAAATTTTTGATTAGCAGCATCCCAGTCAATGATTGCATCTCCCGGCACATCAATTTCTTTTTCAAATTTCAGGTCAACCCAATCCAGGCTCTTGCTAACCGGTAAACCTTCTTCGACTGTGATTTCTGCTCGATCAAAGCGCTGTGGCCAGACCAAACCAGTGTGCGGGTCATACATGTAGGCGTTACCCCAAGTGGCGCGGCCGATAGCCTGATCGAATGCCCAGTTAGAGCCAGCGATCGGGTTCCAGGGGTCAACAAACAGTTCAGGAGCGCCCCATCGAACTAGACCACCTTCTTTACCATCCCAATGCAAAGTGTATGGCCAGATCCAGGAGCCATCCACGCCGGCAGCCAGGTCATAGGTCACATCCAAACCATCTTTGTAAGGAGTGAAGTTTTTGCCGTCAATTAACCAGATATGATAGGATTCTTTCAAAGCCAATCCGAGCATTTCAGCCAGGGCTTCGGTTCGGTCATCCCAGGTAGCGAATTTGTTGTAAGACAATTTATCCGCTAATTGCCCATATTCAGTATCCAAACCTGAATCAAATGACTGCCAGGTGCTGGAGAAGCCATACGCAGATTGGGGCGTATCGAAGAATTCGAAGTTGTCACCCTCGTTACGAGAGATCACGGTAGCAGACCAGGCGCCGGTGTAAATGTTCCAGAGGCCATCGGCTACGTTACCGCCCACCCAGATGGGGGAAGCCTCGGAAGCGGTCTTGTACTGACGATCGACTGCAAAGCCAATGCTTTCTAATTGTGAGGCAACATATTCACCGATGGGTTTTCGGGTACCATCAGAGTCAGGGCGGATGATGAAAATCAATGAAACCTGTTCACCCCCATACATGTATTTGCCATCTTCAATGGTGACGCCTTCAACGCCCTGCATCACTTCGTCCATCTGAGCTTTGGCTTTTTCCGGGTTATAAGCATATTCTGCTTCCAATTTGCGAACTGTTTCTGCAACACTGGTGTAATCCGGCATGTTGGTGACGATGCCCCAGAATTTGGCTAAGCCGCCACCATTGTAAACCTCGCGGTTGATGTAGTTGCGGTCAATTAACCAGTTTAAGGCTTCACGAGCTTTGGCAAAGTAGAAGGGATTAACCTTACCGGTGGATTTATCAAAAGTTGGTCCATAGGTGTTGAAGGTTAATTCATAATACAAACCATTGCTTTCCGCATAATCCAATCCTGCTGATTCTATTTCTGGAAGGGAATCGGATGATAAGCCAGCACCAAAAATATCGATGGCACCGGCCTGAATTTGGGTAATAGCGGAAGCCTGATCAACGACTGAAACGACAATGTGATCCAAATAAGCACCTTTTCCAGGAACTCTTTGAACTTCGCTTAGTTTAGGTGCAAATGGTTCTTCAGTTGGTGCAGCCGGTTCAGCTGGTGCAGCCGGTGCTTGAGTTGGCTGTTCAACGACAGGCTCTGCGGGCGCGGGTGCTTCCGCAGTAGGAGCCGGGGTAGGCTGGCACGCTGCCAACACCATGCTGGCAATGATAACCATACCTACGATCAACATAAGGGTATTTCGTTTCATTCTATTCTCCTCCTTAATAAATTTGGATTGAACGAATTGATTTTTTGTGTCAATAAAATACCACAAATGCCAATAATGGTTTTATTGG
>DAOUFM010000127.1:0-5137 GCA_034429975.1 Anaerolineaceae bacterium
TAATTTTGGCGTTTGCCGCCTTCCTGACCGCTTTTTATATGGGGCGCCAGGTTCTGATGGTTTTCTTTGGTGAAGCCCGCAGCGATGCTGCCAGGCATGCCAAAGAAAGCAGCCCGTTGGTGACCATTCCGCTGGTTGCTCTGGCGATTCTCTCGGTGCTGGGCGGTGGTTTGAATTTCCCGGGTGTGCATACCCTGGAACACTGGTTAGAAAACACGCTGAAGATCTCGCATGCTGCTGAATTTATCATCCCGGTTGCTGCCGGTTCGTTTGGCGTGGCAATCCTTGGAATCGTTCTGGCGTATCTGGTTTACGGTCGCCAGGCTTTTCCGGATGCAAAGGCAAAGGACCCGTTGTCTAAATCGCTGGGCACGTTTTTCCGCTGGATGAACCAGAAGTTCCTGGTGGATGAGCTCTACCAGGCCATTGTGATCGGCCCTTATTATAAGCTGGCAGATATCTTTGCGCATCCGGTGGATCAGGGCTTCATCGATGGCATTGCAAATGGCATCGGAAAATTAACAACAGGATTGGCAGGCGTTTTGCGGAAATTCCAAACCGGATTTGCGCGCACGTATGCCCTTTCTTTTTTGGTCGGTATTGTGTTAATTCTGGCGTTTTTATTATCCCGGATTTAAAGGTTGGTAACACCCAGATGGTTATGATTTTTTATCCAATTTTTGAAGAATGATAGAGGACAGGTTATGGAATTTGGGATCAATCCCTTAGTGCTGATGACCTTTTTCCCGCTGGTGGGGGTGCTGGTTCTGGTTTTGTTAGCACCACAACAAAAAAATGCCATGCGCTGGACGGCTCTGCTGACATCGCTGGTGACATTTGGCCTTTCGTTGTGGGTTCTGTTTTTATTCAATCCAAATAAAGCAGACAACTTGCAAATTCAGTTGCCCTGGTTTCGATTAGCGGGAGTACCCATTCAATTTATGATGGGTGTGGATGGATTAAGCATCTTAATGGTGCTGCTGACAACATTTCTGACCCCCCTTGCGATCTTATCGACCTGGAAAGCAGTGGAGGAACAGGTAAAGGGTTATATGATCTTTTTCCTTTTGCTGGAAATGGGGATGTTGGGTGTATTTGTTGCGCTCGACCTGGTGTTATTTTACATCTTCTGGGAGTTTACGCTCATCCCAATGTATTTCCTGATTGGAATTTGGGGCGGCAAGAACCGGGTTTATGCGGCTGTGAAATTCTTCCTGTTTACCATGGCTGGTTCCGTGCTAATGTTGCTGGCAATTTTATACCTGGGATTACAAGCCGGTACCTTTGCCCAACCAGAACTGGTTGCCAACCGCGGAATTTTTGCCGGCGTGCAAATGCTGCTTTTTGTTGCTTTTGCGCTCTCGTTTGCCATTAAAGTCCCTGTGTTCCCGCTGCACACCTGGTTGCCGGATGCCCACGTAGAAGCGCCCACTGCCGGGTCTGTCATTCTGGCAGGAGTTTTGCTGAAGATGGGTGTTTATGGGTTCATCCGCTTTAATTTACCTTTATTCCCGCAGGCTAGCGTTCAGGCAGCGCCCGTGATTGCCATTCTGGCAATTATCGGCATTTTATATGGGGCGGCTGTTTCTTTTGCTCAAAAAGATGCCAAGAAACTGGTGGCATATTCTTCCGTAGCCCATCTGGGATTTGTGATGCTGGGAGTGTTTGCCTTAAACCCTGAAGGCCTCTCGGGTGGAATTTTACAGATGGTCAATCATGGTTTGAGCACCGGAGCGCTCTTCTTAATGATTGGCATGATCTACGAACGCCGGCACACGCGCGAAATGAGTGAATTCGGTGGGCTTTGGAAGGTGATGCCAATTTTTGGTGGAATGTTCTTTTACGTGATTCTTTCTTCGGTAGGTTTACCCGGACTTAATGGGTTCGTAGGTGAATTTACGATTTTATTGGGAGCTTACGGCTCCAAAGTTTTGGGCAGCCCCTGGTTTGGTGGCATTGCTACATTGGGCGTTATCCTGGCGGCAGTATATCTTTTGAAACTGTTTGAAAAACTTTGTTTGGGCGCTGTAACCAAAGAAGAAAACAAGAGTCTGAAAGATTTGAGCGCACGTGAGGTGATTACCATGATCCCGATTTTAGTCATGATTTTGTGGATTGGAATTTACCCTCAGCCATTTTTCAACCTGATCAACCCGGCAGTAGAACAACTGGTTCAGCTTGTTCAATCTGCCTCGGTAGTCCTGCATTAATGGAGTCCCTATGACCAGTATGAATGACATTTACTCAATTCTCCCGATCATGATTGTTGTTGGCTGGGCGCTGCTGCTTTTGGTGGTTGATTTGTGGATCCCCAAGAATCGCAAAGGGATTACTGCCGTCCTGACTGTGGTAGGGTTAGCAGTTGCGCTTGGTTTTGTTTTGACTTTTAGCGGCAAGACGATCCAGGGTTTCAACCAGATGGTGGTTCTGGATGGCTTCGCCAGTTTCTTACAGGTTATTTTCCTGGTAAGCGGTATGGCAGCGGTGGCGTTGGCTTACGATTATATTCAACGCATGAATATCAACCATGGCGAGTTTTATGTACTGATGATGTTCAGCATTTCCGGTATGATGTTGATGTCTCAGGCTTACCATCTTTTGATCATTTTCCTGGCTCTGGAATTATTATCCATTCCTTTGTACGTGCTGGCTGGCTTCGCCCGCTCCCGAATTGAGAGTGAAGAAGCCTCCCTCAAATATTTCCTTTTAGGCGCCTTTGCCACCGGGTTTGTGCTCTATGGAACTGCGTTGGTTTTCAGTGCTACCGGACGATTGGATTTTGTTGGCATCAATGAAATTGTGAGAGCTGGCAGCGCCAATACAATTTTGTTCCTGATTGGCTCAGCGATGCTGATTGTCGGGTTCGGGTTTAAAGTCGCTGCTGTGCCATTCCAAATGTGGACGCCAGATGTTTATCAGGGGGCACCAACTCCCATCACTGCCTTCATGTCTGTTGCAGTTAAAGCAGCCGGTTTTGCAGCTTTGATGCGTGTTTTCCTGGTGATTTTCCCCGGTCTTAGTGGTAACCTGACCCCCATTTTCTGGGCGATTGCTGCTCTGACCATGCTGGTTGGCAATGTGGTGGCAGTGGCTCAAAATAATATCAAGCGTATGCTGGCTTACTCAGCGATTGCCAATGCGGGTTATATTTTGATGGCATTTGTTGCCTTTGGAAACGAAAAAGTAGCAGGCAATGCTGTGGCATCCGCGCTCTTCTACCTGGCAGCTTATGGATTGACCAGTATTGGCGCGTGGGCGCTGCTGGTGGCGATGGAACAGGAGTACGGCAAAGGCTTGATGTTGGATGATCTTTCCGGCATGGGCAGGCAGTATCCGTGGGTCGGTTTTGCCATGCTGATCTTTATGTTTTCATTTGCCGGTGTGCCTTTGACGATGGGCTTCTGGGGAAAGTTCTACTTATTCCGCACCGCGATTGAAGCTGGTTTTGTTGGGCTGGCTATTCTGGGTATTCTGACTTCGGTGGTTTCTGTATTCTACTATTTACGAATCACCGTGTATATGTTCATGAAACCAGGTGAGCCAAAGTTGAAAATCAACCCTTGGGTGTCATTGGTTATTGGGGTTATGGCTGCGGCTGTGCTGCTGCTCAGCCTGGTGCCGTGGACGATCTTCGACCTGGCATCCAGAGCGATGATGCTGTTACAGTAAGAAAAGAGCAAAGAGCGGAGAGAAAACCTCCGCTCTTTTTTTGGTTTATGCAGGTGACTGTTCTGGTTGCCCGGCAAGATCCGGTCAATGAAAATCGGGTCTGGTTTACAGGCTAACGATTAATCACGGGCATAAAGGTTTTGAAAATATTGGTGTTAAAGATCAACCGGCCTTCAATGAGCGGGTGAATGGGTTCACCTGTTGTGGTGGTGAGATCCGTGACGTATTCGATCACCGCATCACGCACGTAATATTGGGTGTCAGCCACGATCTGCTCCAACGGCCAGAGGGTATGCCCACCATCACTGAAATTACAGGCTCCAGCAGCCAGATAGTTTACTGATGAAACACGGTAGTAGGTGCTGGCATCATTGAAATCGATATTGACACCGTCAATGGTCAATGCCAGAACATTGTTACCATCCGGCAGTTCTGGATATTTATCCCAGTAAGTGATGTTGTTATCTGCATTAGTATCCAACATACAGGTGGTGTAGTAGGAATAGCCGCCGTATCCGGGTACATATTTGTAATAGTAGTAGTTGCGATAAGCTCTTTCCAGGACTGCTTTGAGTTGAGGTCCATTCATCTCCATTACCACCAGTGAATTCTCGTATGGCATGGCGACGAACATATCAGCTACCTTGAGCGTGTACGGATTAAGTTCTGTGGCTGTATTGGCAATTTTGCTATTGGTCATGGCACCGGAGAGATGGAAATCCACATCAATGCCTTCCTCTTTTAATTTCCAGACTGCAGCGTCCGCCTGTAAATTCGCTCCGTTGGTTTCCTGGGTGTAGGCACTTAATGCATCAATGGGGACCTCAGTTTCTCCAATTTCAGTGTTGTTGTAGCTGGCCAGCAAAGTAGCGTAGGGATCCACAATGGCTTTGATGGCGGGATCTTCAACCATGTCAATAGGCACGCTGATGTAACGGCCGGCTTGAGAAACGACTTCGTAGGCACCTCGGGCTGCTTGTTTAGGAAGAAGCCCAACGACTACTTCACCTAAAAAGGTGTTGTAGCGATTGGCCTGGGTTACCAAAACCGGGGTTGAATCGGGAGATCCCAGAATGGTTGGCAGGAACTTGTAATCCCCAAATCCGGTATCCGGCCGGGTATGGCTATGCCCACCGATAATTACATCGATGTCGTTCACGCTTTGAGCCAGGAAGGTATCTACGTTATCATCTACCTCAATACTATTTGGATCGGTGGTGAAACCGATGTGGGTCAGGGCAATCACAACATCATTGTTAGCTTTCAACTGGGGAGCATAACTGGCGGCTGTAGCGATGGGATCCAGGAATGTTAACCCGGGAATGTTGGAAGGCAATTCGTAACTGGGGATGCGATGATTCCCGATGCCAAGAATCGCAACGCGCAGGATTTCCGGTCCCACAGTCTTGGTGATATAGGGTAAAACAGGGATATTGCTAAGTCCGTAACTCCCGTCATCCTTAATATT
>DAOUFM010000128.1:0-2109 GCA_034429975.1 Anaerolineaceae bacterium
GTTCCTTCTGTAATTATCTGTGCCCGATCGGTGGGTTTACCGGGTTGTATGCGCAGGCCGGGCCGGTAGAGCTGCGGGTAAAGGACGCGGATATCTGTGCTGCGCACAGTGAAAAGACCTGTTACACTGCCTGCCCGTGGGGGCAGTACCCGCTGGCTTTGAAATCCAGCGCCAACTGCGGTCTGTGCATGGAATGCCTGCGCGTTTGCCCGTCGGATAATATCGCGGTCAACCTGCGCCCGTGGGGCAGCGATCTGGGTCCAAAGACCAAACATCGCCTGGATGAAGCCTTTCTCGGACTGGTCATGTTAGCCTCCGCGCTGGTCGACTCTGCGGTTTTCTTGGGGCCCTGGGGGCAGTTGAAATTGGCTGCTTACAGCATCGGCAGCCCGGACTGGTTCCTGTTTGCAGGAGTTTTCCTCGTGACAGCGCTTGGGGTTTTGCCCGGCCTCTACACTGCTTCGACGTGGGTTGCGAACCGGCTTGGTTCTGCGCGCGCTTCTTTGCGAAAATCCCTGGCCCATTACAGCCAGGTGCTCGTCCCGCTTGGACTGATGGCTTGGATTGCTTTTACCATCTCGTTTGCCTTCGTCAAATTTGGCTACGTGCTCCCGGTGGTTTCAGATCCTCTGGGTTGGGGCTGGAATTTGATTGGTCATTCCAAGACAGCCGGGGTGGGAGAAGCCACGTCCTTCAGCCTGATTTTACAGGTAGCTATGCTGATGGTTGGACTTTTCTGGTCCAGCCGGGTCGCGCGCCGCATCAGTGAAACCATTCACCAGGCCGCACCGTTGATAGCCTTTTCAGGTTTATTTACGCTGACCATGCTCTGGCTGCTGGTAGGTTAAATTCGATGAAAAAAGAAGGACTTGCCCGTTGGATCGTCATTCTCCTGGTACTGGCCGCGGTAGTTGTTCCACTGGGTAGCTGGTGGCTGTCCAAGGATCAGGGAGCGAAAATCGAGCTGCACGCGCGTATGCCAGAGAACGGCGGCTGGAGCGTTGATACCATCCAGGCAAAGGTTGGGCAGCCGATTCATTTGCGCCTTACCAGTGATGATGTGGTGCATGGTTTTGCTTTAGGTAAGTCTGATATGGAATCCTGGTTAAGTATCTTCCCTGGAGAATACGTAGAAACCACCTTGATTTTCGAACATCCAGGAAAATATACATTTTTTTGTACCCGTTGGTGTGGCCCTAATCATTGGCGAATGCATGGAGAAATTATCGTTACTGGAGAAGGTGATCCAAATCCGGGTGATTCACTCCCCCTATTCCTACAGTACAACATCGATATTGATGCACCTCATTATGCAGAAAATATTCCTGGCAGTTCTCCGTCCGCAGCAAGAGGGGCAAGATTTTCAAATAGATTGCCAGATTATTCCATTGATACGCAAACTTACTTATTGATAAGTCCAGCAGACCTGTGGCTGAGACTTCGCTCTGAGCCTTCATTATCAGACCTCAGTGATATGGATATATGGGATATCGTGCGATGGATTTGGGACCGTCAAAATTCATCGAAAACACAGAGTCTTGGTGTTAAACTCTTCATGGCATTAGCATCTGCTGCCCATGGCGAGTCTGGGAGGGGAGATGGGGTCATGGTGAGAGGATTGCCTGTTATAGATCACTCAAGAATGGGAGCTGGGTTGGTTCGCCCTCCTGATTTTTCAGACCCTCATGTGTTACTTGGCGCAAGCCCAGCTATTTTAGAAGGAAAAATTATTCGTGGGGGAATGGGTACGGGAATGCCTTCGTGGGGATCTATCCTCTCAAGAAATCAGATTAATTCCATAATAGGCTATTTATATACGATTGCATGGGAGTCTATAAAATAGACCTGATCATAGATACTGGATATTTTTCACCAAAAGACTATAATAAAATTTATGGAATTTATAAACAACAATCAATTAATCCATGTTTTATTAGCCGATGATCACTTTGTCGTTCGAGCAGGTATACGCCAATTTTTGGAGCAAGCCCATGATATACAGGTTGTTGCAGAAGCCTCCAATGGACAGGAAGCCTGCGAACTGCTGAAACAATCTAATCCCGATGTAGCTGTTCTGGATATCCAGATGCCGATGATGAGCGGGATCGA
>DAOUFM010000129.1:0-97035 GCA_034429975.1 Anaerolineaceae bacterium
TCAGAGAATAGAGGAATGGTTGGGATGGCTAAATGAAAAGCAGCAGCGATGTATAAATTTTCTACTTGAGGGTACCACCCAACGACTGGTTGATAATCTGCTGAAAAAGGACTCGGGGCTGACCAGGTACGCATGATTCGAATCGGATCGAACATCGGGAAAAACTTCTTCATTTGTTGATTTAATGCTGGCATACCCCAGGCACTGCTTTCATGTTGGATTTCCTGAGCCGGTTGAATGGCGTTTGAAATTAACAAACAGCCATTTTTATGTTGGCCAATCCCCAGCGTAATGGATTTATCTCCCCCGTGAACGGATTCATAGAATCCGCTGGTACCGACATGATGCTGTAGTAACCTGGGTAAAGGCTCGCTGATCATGGCTTCAGCTTTTGTAAAAAAGATAGGTAATTGCATCCCGATTGTCTTTAGAACAGAATTTGTCCATGCTCCCAAAGCAAGAATAATGACTTTTCCATAATATTGTTGATTTCCAGTGGTTACTCCAATTGTTTTATTTTTTTCTAACAACAAATTGGTTACTTTAGTATGGTGTACTATTCGGGCTCCATATTTCTGAGCAGCATTAATATATCCCCAACCAAATTTAAATGGATTGACATGCCCTTCCTGTGCCAGGATTGCTCCAACAATATTGTTCATCTTTAACATTGGTTCGAGTTTTCGAACAGAATCAACATCCAATAATTCTGCATGCAAACCTTCATTTTTAAACCAGGTTATTTTTTCTATTTCAGAAGAGAGGGATTCAGCAGAAAAATATAAAGTGATATGGCCGGGCTGCTCCCATTCCAAATCGATCTCTAACTCTTCACCTAATTGAGGTAATCTGGAGTAGCCTTGTTTAACCTGGTGGAGATATTCCGAGGTTTCACAGTCAAACAATTGGGCACGACCGGCACAAGCAGCAGAGGTGCCTGATCCCATGCCGCCACTTTCCAAGAGTAATGTCTTTAATTTTGCTTTCGAAAATTGGTAAGCCAGGGCGGCCCCAGAAAATCCTCCCCCGACGATAATGATGTCATAGTTTTCTTTGTTCATAGGCAACGTTGATTTTTCAGATTGGTGTATTTTTATCAAATCAATTAATGAAAGCTGAATAAATGCTTATCGGCAAACTGTGAAAATCACAGCTTTTTGGTCATGGTAAACTTTGCAATACTCTAAAGAATTATCTAGAGCTGCTACTAAATTTTTTTGTGATGTCGGATTGAGGATAAAAGTCTCAATGGAAAAGGGTGCTATTTTTTTCTCCCAGCCAAATTCGCCATTCGAAATGGAGAGGTAATCTTCCCATTGTTGGGTTGAGAAAATATGAAAACGGGTATCGATCCAGACAGGGCGCTCTGGCAACGCGTATTCGAGATAACTTCCAAACAGATAGTCATTGAATAATTCACCGGGTAAATCACCGTTTTCTTTAAGCCATGCAGCTGCTTCCACTGGGGTGGTGTTCGCTAACGCTTCCGGGGCTGCACTCCACCATTTTTCCCGAATACCTGGTAATAGACTTAACGGGAGTAAAACCATGATCGCCAGAAAAATGATATTCATCTTTGGAAATTGGAAAACCAATTTTTCACTTTTAAGATTCATCAAACCTGGCAATAAATGAGAAGTATCAATTAGCAAAATCGCCAGAAACCAGATCACATAACGAACTCCGGAAATTGCCATCCAACTGAAACCAAGAAACCATATCCATTCATATAAACGCAATTTTTTCTTGGAAAAGACCATTAAAGGGATGATTGCCAGGAACCAAACAAAAAATAAATTCATTTGCCAGCCTGAATTGACCGGAGATTTCCATTCCTGACTGAAGTGATTTCCTTCTGATTGGAGCAATTGAAATGTGTCACTCCACAACAATGGTCCACGTGGATTAATAAATGTTACCAAAAAAGCTAAAACGAGTACAAAAAAGAATTTTCTATTTCTTTGCTGGAATAAAAAGTAAGGGATTGTGAGAAAAAAGAAGAGAATAAGTGAACCATGAAGATTGGCCCACAAGATTGCGATGGGTAACAAGAGGAAATATTGAGAGTATCTTTGTTTGGCAGGTTCTACCGCTTCTTCGCTTGTTTGCTCCTTTGATGGATTCGGAAGCAGATACAAAGTCCAGGCGAATAACGGATAAACAAATATTTGCGGGCGCACTGCCCAATTATTGGCACCAATCAGGGCACAAATTAAAGTAAGTAAGGTTGCCAGCCATCCGGGTATACCTTTTCTAATACAAATGATCCAAAGGAGTGTGTAAAAAAGAGAGATAATCAAACCTCTAATCAGAACAACAGCTGAAATTCCGCCTAATTTCATCAATAGATAGAAAACAACCCCGGATAACCACATCGGGTAGAAGACTGACTGGCCAAAAACTGTGCTGGTATATGTATCGGTGGTCGGAATACCGCCGTTAATTAGAATATCGCTACCTAACCTAATATACCACCAAAAATCATTGGGTAAGACTGGTAAGAGAAAAGAAATCGAGAGGACGATCAGTAATAAAAATCCTAACCAGGGTAAATTTTGAAGAATTTTCGCATCTTTTGTGAAGCACATGATCTAATTTTATCCGAGATTGATGATTCTTCTTAATTATTTTCCGTTTTAGGATAAAAAGTTAAAAAATCACACAATCTTGACGTTCTTTTCAAGATTGTGTGATTTGGTTATGTAAATATATTAAACAGGTTTAGGGATAGGTGTTATTCCAGAACCAGTTATAGGCATAATAACCGCCTGAAGTGGCCTGCAATCGAATCGCAATCCGATCGAGACCTTTTAATCCAGCTGGAACGTTATAGGTTAACGTTTGTGCTCCACCATCTCCAGAATTTGTGGTGGCTACTTCTGTTCCGCCAATTCCCATGGTGCCATATTTACCCATCAATACTTTAAAATCTACATTTTTGGGAAGATTATTGGTCTTAATAGTAACACTATCATCTTTCACCACAGCAGTGATTATGAATGTGGGAATTCCACTATAACCAGGCACAACCGGGGTTGCAGGTGTCTCAGCCACTTCGCTATTGTTATTCCAGAACCAGTTGAAGGCATAATAGCCGCCACCGGTTGCTTCCAATCGGATAGCAATTCGATCCAGTCCTTTCTGCCCTTCCGGAACATCATAGGTCAAAGTCAATACACCACCATCGCCTGAATCGGTTGTGGCTACTTCGGTACCCCCAATTCCCTTGGTACCATATTTGCCCATTAATACTTTGAAGGTTGTATTCTTGGGGAAATTATTGGTTTTAATTGAAACTTTGGAGTCTTTGACAACACTTGTGATGCTGAAAGTAGGAATCCCCGAATAACCTGGGGATGTCCCTGGAGTTGAACCACTACTTACTTCACTGGTATTATTCCAGAACCAGTTATAAGCATAATAACCACCTGAGGTTGCCTGAAGGCGAATAGCTACCCGATCCAAACCTTTGAGGCCAGCTGGAATATCGTAGGTAAGCGTCAAAGATCCGCCTTCACCGGAACTGGTTGTGGCAACTTCTGTTCCGCCAATTCCCATTGTTCCGAATTTACCCATGGTGACTTTGAAATCGACATCTTTTGGGAAATTATAAGTTTTGATGGTGACACTTGAATCTTCCACAACACTTACGATACTGAAAGTAGGTATCGTAGATGCTTGTACAGCCTGAGCTGATTGGGGAAGAAATGCGGTGACCAACACCATAATTAATGCAAGCGGGATTAATATTTTTTTCATAAACAAACTCCTTAATATACAACCTAAAACAATAGCATTCTTAAGATGAAACAATGACCTGAAAAGTTCCATAAATACATTAATGTTCCTTATTTAGTGTACAGTGGAATCATTTGAATTTCAAGATCTATACCCTTTGGATGTATAGATATGTCTTTTATTGTGTAATATAGATGTATCGGATTGATAATGGGCAAGGTTTGAAAGGACGCGAAGAATGGCAATCAGAGACTATAAAAATGGTTTTAAGGTTAATTACGATGAATACCATCACCAGGTTCAGGATCCACACAAAAAAGAATGGAATCTCTCGGAGATTATATTGGGTGGGCAGGATGGACTGGTGAATGTCCTGGGAGTGATTCTGGGCGTAGCAGCCGCCACTCATGATGTAAGGGTCGTCCTGGTGGCCGGGTTAGCTGCTGCTTTTGCTGAATCCATTTCGATGGGTGCTGTTGCCTATACGTCCACTCTGGCAAACGCTGATTTCTACGAAAGCGAAAAGGAAAGGGAGTACCGTCATATTCAGGATGTGCCTAACCTTGAAAGAGATGAAATCCGCTCTATCTATCAGGAAAAAGGTTTTTCAGGGCAATTATTGGACAAAATTGTCGATACGATCACTGCAAATGAAGATGTTTGGGTAGCAGTAATGATGTCAGAAGAACATAAATTAATTCCGGTGGATCGCCAATCAGCTCTAAAATCAGCCCTTATTGTTGGAATCTCAGCCATTGTAGGTTCTATCATTCCTTTGATACCATTTGTCATCCTTCCTATTTATGGTGGCATGGTTGGTTCTGTGTTTTTAACAGCCACCGTTCTTTTCCTTGTCGGGGTTTATAAAGCGCGGGCAACTGTTGGGAAACCTTTACGGAGCGGCCTGGAAATTGCATTAATCGGGACGATTTCAGCTCTGGTAGGTTATATTATTGGACTATTGTTAAAATCTCCCGTAACCTAATAAAGGAAAAGAGGTTAATGATTATTAATCATAAGGTATCATTTTTTTAATTGATCTCATAGGAGGACGACATGGGTTTTATTAGCTGGATTATTGTTGGAGCAATTGCTGGCTGGCTGGCTGGAAAAGTAATGAAGGGGAAAGGCTTTGGACTGGTTGGTGATATCGTGGTCGGAGTGATCGGAGCGTTGGTAGGTGGATGGGTAGCGGGATCCATTTTTCATGTCCCTGATCCGGTTAATGGGATAAATCTTTCAACCTTGCTGGTTGCATTTCTAGGCTCAATCATTGTTCTTTATATTGGAAAAATGATTAAAAAATAAAGAAGAGGAAATAATTCTTAATCGTTTGCAGTCTTTAATTTGAGATAATCCGATTAATTATTGTTCTTTACCATAAACCCATTTTTCAGCAAATGGGATTTTTATATTCAATTTTCAAGGTTATAATACTTCGATATTATTAGTACAAAAAAGGTTAATTATGACTGCAGAATACCCCGTAAATTGGTTTGACAATCGTCCTTTTCAACCCCAGGGAGAAATCACATCCGTTTCAGAAGTACTTCCTCCCGGCAAAGTAAAACTGATTGGCGATTTTCATCATCAAATCCCAGCCTTTCGCATGAGTCCTTTAAGAAGGTTGTCGCATCTGGCAAATCGTCTTGGGTTAGGTGATATTTGGGTGAAAGATGAGTCAGCCCGTCTTAACCAGGGTTCATTTAAAGTTTTAGGGGGTACCTACGCGCTTGCTCAAATCATCAAAAAGAGACTGGGAAGAGAAAATGAAGAAATTTCCTTTAAGGAATTAACCAGTGAAGAAACCAAACGGAAAATAGGTGACCTCATTTTTGCTACAGCAACCGACGGTAATCATGGTCGCGGAATTGCCTGGTCTGCCACTCAATTGGGTTTTAAATCGATCATTTATGTTCACAAACACACGACTCAAGGTAGGATCAAAGCAATTGAACGAAATAATGGAAAAGTTGTTGTAGTCGATGGTAATTATGATGATGCCGTCCGCCAGGTGTTTATTGATGCACAAAAAAATGGTTGGGAAGTTGTCTCTGATACTTCGCTGCCGGGATATGAATCTGTTCCTAAATGGGTGATGCAGGGTTACACCACGCTTTTTTGTGAAGCCCAGGAACAACTGGCTGGTCAGGGATTAATTAAACCAACACATGTGTTTGTTCAAGCCGGGGTGGGTTCTTTAGCAGCAGCCACTCTTGGTTTTTACCATAATTTGTTTGGCAAACAGCGCCCAATGACAGTGGTGGTAGAACCGACAAAAGCGGCCTGTTTGTTTGAATCCGCCAGAATGGCTGATGGGAAACCGCACAGTGTGTTAGGAGATCTGGATACCATAATGGCCGGATTAGCCTGTGGAGACCCGAATCCTGTAGCCTGGAATATCCTCAGGGATTGTACGGATTTCTTCGTGACCAGTCCTGATTATGTTGCTGCAAAAGGGATGCGGGTTTATGGATTTCCGTTAAAAGATGATCCGGATATTGTTTCCGGTGAATCTGGGGCGGTGACGCTGGGAACGTTAATGTATATCATGGAATATGCTCCGTTGCAGGAGTTACGAGAGATGATGAACTTGAACAAGGATTCTCAAATTTTATTGATTAATACCGAGGGGAATACATCACCGGAAGAGTTTAGAGATGTGGTCTGGAATGGGAGTGTTCAGGTTCCTGATGAATACAAGATCCATCGCTAGTTTGGACGTTTCGCCAATGATGTTGAATCTTTTTTTCACATGGCTAAATAAAAATGACAAATAAGTCCCCAAAAAAGAATAATTTTGGTAACTTAATCCAACCTCTCACAATAATTAAAGCAACAGCCTGGGTAATTTTTGGTATCAGTAATTTATTTTCTGTTGATAATTTGAAAGTAACTCAAAGTAGTGATTATTGGGTTACTCCCTTTATAAAATTTGGACTGGCATTCGCTTTTTTGTTTGTTGGCGTTCTTTTTCATAAAGATCATAAAAAATTTATAAATATTTTGTTTTTTGTTTTATTGTTGGATATCTTTGTGTGTGTACAACCCACTATTGGACTATTTGACATCTTAATGTTGCTTTTTGATGGGTTTCTATTTTGGTTTTTGTTCAATTTATTGAAAGCCGAAAAAATTTAAAAAAGATTTATAATTTAGTTTTCTTAAAACTTCAGGAGCTTAATTTTGTCTCAAAAACGCATTAATGTTGTCACTGCAGGAATCATCCTTAGCCTTTTTTTAGCCTCTATGGAAGGTACGGTTGTAGCGACTGCCATGCCATCCATTGTGGCTCAATTAGGTGGATTATCTATTTATAGCTGGGTTTTTGCTATTTATATGCTCGCGTCTACAACAACGGTTCCAATTTATGGAAAAGTTTCCGATCTGTTTGGCAGAAAAAAAATTTATGCTTTTTCTATGGGTTTATTTTTGGTTGGCTCAATTCTGTGTGGTCTTTCCAATTCTATGGAGACGCTGATCATCTTTCGAGCTATTCAGGGATTAGGAGCTGGTGGGATCATTCCAATGGCTTTAACCTCCATCGGTGAGTTGTATGATGTGGAAAAAAGAGCGAAAATGCAGGGCGTCATTTCCAGTGTATGGGGGATTTCTTCCATCATCGGGCCATTGATCGGTGGGTTTTTAGTTGATCAAATCTCCTGGCATTGGGTGTTTTTGATTAATTTGATTCCTGGCAGCCTTGCTATTTTAATCGTCTGGTTTGTGTGGATTGAGCCAAAACCAGAAAAACATCAGAATGTAAAATTAGACATTCCTGGAACCGTCTTGTTAACCCTTTCAATTTTGGCTTTACTTTTAGGCTTGAATGATCTTGAAAATTCAGGAAGTATCTGGTTTGTTTTATTCGCCGTGGCAGCATTCATTGCGCTTATTTTGGTAGAGAAAAAAGCAGTTGATCCGGTCATCCCATTGACCTTGTTTAGAAACAAACTTTTTGTGATCGCATTTTTACATGGCATCTTTGCTGGTTGGGCGATGTTTGGCAGTCTGTCTTACATTCCTTTGTTTGTCCAGGCTGTGATTGGGACGACTGCCACCCTCGCTGGTATTGCTTTAACTCCCATGTCAATTGTTTGGGCGATCTCAAGTGCATTGGGCGGCAGATTAATTATTAAAACAAATTTCCGGCTGTTGGCAATTGTCGGCATGGTCTTTCTGGTTATTGGTAGTTATCTAATGACAACCATTGGTCTCCATACTTCTTACATTACGGTAATGTTTTATACGTCTTTAATGGGCTTTGGTATGGGATTCACCATCCCGGTATTTATGACTATCATCCAAACAGCGGTTTCAAAATCCGTGATGGGAACTGCTACATCTACCATCCAATTCAGTCGAAATATTGGGGGAACCATAGGAGTTAGCATCCTAGGGGTTTTCCTGAGTACGAACTTATCCAAACTACTGGTGAAATCTGGTTTTAATATCAATACAATTTCTCTCCGCGATTTAATTAATCCGGAATCAGTAACGCAAGCAGTTATCTCGGAGCCATTAAGAAATGCTTTAAGTCAGGCAATGGCAAACATGTTTTATCTGGCTTTAATCGCTGCTGCATTGGGTTTTGTGGTGGTTTTATTTACCCCACATGGCAAGGTCACCCAACTAAATTCAGCTTCTATTGAGAAAAAAATGGAACCTGTGGAAGTTAAAGAAATAGGCTAAACTAAAATCTTTCTTTTTTGAAATTTTAGGTAGAATAGAGAGAGGGACAACAATGATGGATACTACTTACCTTTATTATCAAATTGCAGATTCTATTCGAAGAGATATTGTAGACGGGCGATTAAAACCAGGCGATAAACTACCCTCTGTCAGAGAATTAAGTAAACAATGGGGTTGTACTCAAGGTACTGTTCAGCGGGCGTATTCTGAGTTATCCCAACAGGGCTTGCTCGAAAGCCGAGCCGGAAAAGGTACTCATGTTAGTGGGGTGTTGACCCCAGTAGAAATGCAAACCGACAATGTTTTGCGAATGGTGAATCTGGTTAACCAGGCTGAAGAATTCCTTTTGAAATCAATTTCTAAAGGATATACTTTGGAGGAGATTCAAAATTCCATGAATTTGGCGATGGATCATTGGAAATCTCTTGAAAGTCAGTTAACAAAAAATACCTTAAAGATGATTAAGTTTATCGGCAGCCACGATCCGATTATCAATTCTATTTCGCAACAATTTTTTAAGTATTTTCCTGGGTACGGGTTAAGTTTATTTTTCTCAGGCAGCCAGGGAGGTTTGCAGGCTTTATCCGCTAACCAATCGGATATTGCAGGTTGTCATTTATGGGATATGGAGACAGACACCTATAACTTACAGGCTGTGAAACAAATTTTCAAAAATAAGAAAATGGTTTTAATTACTTTAGCCACTCGCCGGTTAGGATTAATTCTACCACCGGGGAATCCCTTTAAAATAAATTCGATTGCGGATATCATTAAAAAGCGAGTTCGTTTTGCTAACCGGCAAGCCGGCTCAGGTACAAGGGTCTGGCTTGATGCCATGTTAGCGAAAAATGGTCTATCTCCCGATGAAGTGATCGGTTATGAGAACGAATACGCAACCCATTCTGAAATCGGACGGGTTATTGCTGAGGGAAGCGCTGGGGTCGGAGTTGGACTGGAAACTGTCGCTCTGGCTTATGGGCTTGATTTTGTTTTGCTGACGAAAGAAAAATATGATTTGGTTTTTTATGAGCAAAACGCTCAAAAAGAACCCTTTAATTTGCTGATTCAATGGCTGCAAAGTCAGGCAGGCAAAAATTTTGTGAATCAATTCCCTGGCTATGAAAATAACGAAACCGGGATGATACGATACTCATAATTGAAAAAAGAACCTGATCTATTTTCAGGATCAGGTTCTTTTAATATTTTTTCACTCTACAATAACCGTATCGCTTTGACTGCGACCAAACACCTCCGGAGAATACATTTCTTCTGCTTTTGTTGGGGGGACAATGAAAGTTCCTGGCATGGTTGCCCGGACTACATAAGAGTATTCATAGACACCATCCCAAAGTAAACTGGTAAATACTTCCACTCTGGAATCGCGCAGATTTTGATGTTCGTACCAGCGATACCACCAGTACCACCAATAGAATGAACCTGTCTGCTCTTCGGGATCCTGCGGAATGCTTTCGCTGACCTCCAGATTAGGATTGATGATCTCCAACCCGGCTGGGAGCGGATCAATGAGGGCAACATGATACCGGCGATTATCAGCCACCATGGTTAGTTTCACCTTTACCCGCGCTCCGGCTTTGATGTGCCAGATACCGTCATAATCCAGCCAGACATCATTGGGATCATCTACCGCTTCATAAACACGTTGGACAACAAATCCCATATCCAATGGGTCGAGATGTAAATCAGTCGGTGCATATTTAAGGCCCAAACGATAATACAATCTGCCGATGCCTTCTTTAGAGAGGATGATATTTTCGCTCTCCTTCTCGGCGGTAAAATCTATCAGCGTCTGCATGGGGACAAAAGTCTCATAGCGATCAGTAGAATAGCCACTAAAAGAAGTCTCGCCTGCATAGGTATCCCCGAGCCAGAGTCGGGCAACGAAATCGGGTGTTTGGGCTTCATAAGTTTTGAAATAACTGTTCAAAGCTAGTAAGACAAACATATTTTCCTGAGTATTATTCCAGCGCCCTTTCGTTCGATGCGCTTGCAGTCCAGTTACAATTTTTGGAATTAAATCCGATTGCGGATTATCAGCAATCAGAGCATCCAGTAATAGGGCATCCGTCCGGCGATTTGAATAAAGTAAAACATAATCATCATCTGAATACCCGCTGACAAAATTGGCTGCTCCTGCAGTTTCAACGACTTGATTACCGACGTACCGTCTGATTTCCTGAACAGTGGATTGATATTGGGGATCCTGCAGCAGTACCTGCCAGAGCCAGGCGGTGGCATCCAAGGGAAGTTGCGAAACGCCATAATCATCAATGAGTCTCTCTGCCTTGTAAGAGTCCAAATCTCCAATACGCATACGAACATAAAGGGCATAGGCACTGATGGTTTGTTTGGTTTTCAAGCTGTACCAGTGTGGATAATAATCTTCGATATTCTGCAGATAGCCGCGAACATTGTCCCAAACTGGATCGGGAACATCAAACCCCATTTCTTTGGCTCTCTGCAGGGCATGAGCTGCATGGACAGAATGGAATGGGATCGATTCCTTCCCTTTCGACCAGTAGGGGAAACCACCATCCCAATTTTGCAGTTGGGATAAGCTTGTGATATCGGTCTGAATGGAAGTTTCCATTTCCTCCGGGCTGGGTAAGCCTTCTGCATTGAAGGCAGCTAATACATCTTTCAGTGCTGCGATGGCTAAAATTCTAGAAGCCATTTGTTCGCTACTGTTGAAAGGATAGGATACCAGATAGAGAACCGCGTCAGATAAGCTATTTAATGCCGTGGATGAGGTAGTGATCTCCAAACCACCAAATTGAGGATAGATACCTTCCGGGGACAAAACTGGTTGGGCGATTGCGCCCTGCTCAACAACCCCATAAGTGGCAAAAGCTTCTGTGGTGGCAGGAGTGTAAACAGGTAATGAGATCTGGACTGCGTCAGACATTCCACCTGAAACAGCGGCCACTTGCAAGTAAGCCTGCCCCGCCAAGGTAGTTTTTCCAGGGAAACGGACTTCAATCCGATCATTGGCTGGGATTGTAACCCGCAAACCCTGGTTTTCAGTCAGTTCAAGATTGCTGCCCTCAATGACGATCTCGGTGGTTAAATCTTCATCCGTTTGATTCTGAAGCACAACCGGAATTTCAAATTGATCGCCAAAATTCAGGAACCGGGACATGGATGGCCTGACCATCAGCGGCAAGCGTGCTGTCAAATTACTTTCACTGGAACCAAACATTTTTCCACCCGGGTCAGCAGCAATGGCCATAATGCGATAGCGGGTCAGGTTATCGGGTAATTCGAAAGCGACTCGCACATTTCCATCTGCGTTGGTTTTTTCTTGTGGAGAGAAAATAGCCAGTGGATTGAAATCGGTACGCACTGCAATTGGAGTGGAAGAAGGCGCTTCCTGGGCTTCTGAAAATTCCATTGGCGCGGCTGCCATCGGAGCAGCTTCTATCTCTCCTCCACCACGCCCCATGTCTAAATCCTCTGATAGTGACTTGTTGACCGTTTGGGTTGCCATCGCCTGCGTCGATGAATTCAATAATGTACTTGGGTCAACAAGAACAATATTTGCTCTGGAATAAGCAGCAGCAATATCCGCTGACCTTTGAGAATAAAAAGTCGTAATGGGATCCAGTAAGGAATAATTGGTCAAAGCCAGAATGGCATCGTCCACCACAATCAGCGTAATCTCTGCATTCGGAATGGGTAGACCGTTCTGATCTTTAACGGTGACAACAATACTGGAGCGTTCACCGGGGGCTAACTGGCTGGCATCCGGCTCGATGGCCACCGCCAGCGTGCGGGAAGTAGGTGGTATTTGTAATACCAGGTTACCGGATGCATACGCAGGTCTTGAAGGTACATTATCTAATTTTTCTCCTTCATCATTTGTTCTGGCTGAAGCACCGTTCAGATCAACCTGTACGTTGATATTGGGTATCTGAGATTCTTTAATGGGAATTTCCAAAGTAGTGGTTGATTCGTCCATCTGGAAAGGTTCTGTATAAAGAATGCCACTACGACTGATGGTTAACAATCCTTCTGCTGGATAAAAGGGAGATTGAACCAAAATTCTCGCTGTATCACCAGGTTGATATTCTTCTTTGTCGGGAATAAGGGTTACCTGTTCCTGTTCTAAATCTCGGGTAGGAGGAATTTCACCACCACTGACCCAGCGATCGAACTGGCTGTAATTTGTTCTGCCTTTTTCATCCGTAACGGTCGCTTTAATTCGATATTTGCCACCATTAGGCGTTTCAAAGCTACATTGAACCGGCTCACTTTTGGATTTAATTTCACATGTTTGCGAATCTTGGATTGTTTCCACCCATTCACCTTTTTGGAGCTTCCAGACAACACGCCCTGCTGTTACATTAACCATTTGGTTCGGAACAGAGTTACCGTCGATATCTGTTACGACGAGATCAATTTTAAGTTTCTCGTTCCTTTCAACAAAATATTTATCGCTATGCAGTCCAACATAAAGATCGGCTGGGTGAACCATCAAGGATGTTGACCCCGCCCAGGCTTGCCGGTTAACATCCATCACTACAGCTTCTGCAATGATGCTTTGCGGTCTGGTTTTCTGGTTCCCTTCAAAATTCATTTTAAGATAGTGATTTCCGGAAGAATCGGTCTTGCCTGTAAAAGTTTGCGCTGGTTGATTTGATCCCCCAAACCAATCATTGAAAATATAATGACTGATCCACCAGGGCTCCCAAACTCCAAAATTGAAATCTGACCAATTGGGCGGCTGGTAGTTGGTTGGTGTTGCGGTGACATTCCAGGTAACATCTGCATTCGGTAAGGCTCCGCCGGCATAATAAGCAGCTTCAGCAGCAACCACCACATCGCTATCTACAAAATAAGGACCTACGGTCTCATTGCGGGCATTAACTTCAAATTCCGGCCTGCGAAATTCCTGAATCTGGAAATTGTGGTAAAAAACAGTGGAATCAACATCGGAAAGAGCTCCTGAAGCAGTTAAGCTTACAGTAGCAGTTCCAAGATTCACCCGTTCCGGAATAGAGAATGAAAAATCAAAACCGCCGTTGGGGTTAACCTTAGCATTTTGTTTAAAAATTTCATTCCCTTGTGAATCCGAAACCGAATAGTAAATCGATTCTAAAGCAGATCCTGGTAAATTAACATCACCATTCTGTTTGCCCCCAATTTTCCGTACCCACCCTTTAAGAAAGACTTCTTCTCCGGGTTTATACATGCTGCGATCATCAATTACATACCAGCGCAGAAAATCGTTCACTGGACGCGATGTCCATCCGGTTTCATCCCAATAGCTTGATGTGACCGGTAATAAGGCAGTATCGTCGCCTTTTGTGGCTGTAAGAGCTAAAAATCCGGTAGTCGAAAGATTAAATTCAACGATACCTTGCTCGTTGGTCAGAAAACTTTGAGATGACCCCAAAGGTTGAACTTTCACATTTTGAAGAGCTCCTCCACTTTTTAGGTCTGTTGCCCAGGCAGTTACCGCCGAATGATCCGCAAAAACATCCAGTCCGATCTGGGATATCTGTACCCATACCTGAACCCAACGCCATGGATCATTTTTTTCAAAGAAACCCACCGGAGGTTTTACAACCACAATGAAGTGACCGAAGTTCGACTTCATGACTGAGGCAAGATCAATCTTCACCTCACTCAAGACATCTGTTTTGGTTTTAAAATTAATGGTCTGTTTTAACACCAGGTTTCCTGGAATTTTCACATTCGAATCGGAACGATAATATTCCTGCAAGTATTTTTGATAAGCGGGCCAATCGTCGGGATTTACTTTGTAAATGCTGACATCCAATTTTGGGTAGTTGACTGTGTAAAGAGATAACTCGGGTTTTTGGCTGTAAGGATCCAGGGTGATGAAGTCCTTTTGGGGACCGATCAGCCTGGGATCAGCTTTGCCTGTCTTGATACTAATTCTTTCTTCACGCTCCAGTGTTTGCCCAAAAATATCCTGGATTTTTGGTGACAGGGTAATCTGATAAGTGGTTGTACCTTCCGTCATACCGCTTATGTTGATCGTGTTTCCAATGAGGTTGATTGTTGCGCCTGGGATTTCTGGTGAAATTTTTATGAGTGTTTCATCAAAAAGATCATTATCCAGGGGATTAGTAAACCGGATATAGAAAGGAGAAAGCGGAGGGCAATCATTTCCATACCACGAACAACCATATTCATCGATGCGCAACTGAGGGTATGTTTGGAATTGAAACGATTGGGAATCTTCGGTGAGAAGTGTACCTTCAGCCGAAGGTGTTCCCGGGCCGACTTCAACAGTGATAGTGGAATCTTTTGGCAGAAGCTCGGTTGCTTTGAATGCCAGCCAGCGTCCCGCTGGAAAATTCTTTGTCATTGCCAGAATGCTTTCATTCTTTTCAATTTCATTTTCCGGTGCTAACTTCAATGAGTAGTTCTTGCCGTTGGCAGATAATTTAATCGTATTTAGAACAGCTTGCGAATCAATTCTTTGATCAAAACCAACGAACATGATCGGGTCTATAGGCTGTGGCCCATATGATGGATAATAGGATTTCATGGTAGCAGTTGGTGTGCTAAACGACCACGTGACTGATTTTTCCAGTTCATTTCCACTAACAGATTTTGTCCCGGCTGGAACTGTTACCCGATATTCGGTAGCCATCGGTAGGCGATCAATCACCTCAGAATCAAATTCGAAAGTCAGAGTTTTGGTTCCAATCCAGCGCCAGGTACCCTGGATAGATGGAACAACCTCAACTGGAATTTTCTGCTGGGAAAGCTGATTTAGTGTTCCCAGGGGTACCATGGGTTGATTAAAAGTCACACTGATAAAAGGAGCGATCGGTACAGCTCCTTCCGGTGAATAGCGGACAACTTCCAAAGGCCCTGAAAATACTTCTGGGGGTGAGGAAATTTCAGGGTCATTCGGAAAGGGCTGATCGATCGTATCGCCAGGTCGGGGAGGTGGCAGCACCTCCGGGGGAAGTTTAAATTCTTCTTGAATGCTTTCATCTTTAGGCAGATTGGGCAACCTGGATAAAATTGTTGCAATTTCCTCGGCAGTTAACGGCTCTCCGGCAATAACGGGCAATTCTTCCGGAGGTTTATAATCCGATTTACCTTCACTCAGGTTAATAATAAAATCTTGATTGTTATTATCATCGTTTAGGAGCAAGTTCATGGTTTTTTTCTCCGTTTTAGTCGTGGGAGTTTCTCCTCTTTGGCCAGGTTCATCCAGTGTTTTAGCTTTTCCTGGAAATAAATTGTTAAGTAATCCACATCCCATAGTGAAAATCAGCAGGATGGACAAGGCTAGTTTTTTTAAATTTTTACTATTGTGAAAATTAAAAGAATTCATGAGGCTTCTCCCTCTCCAAGAATTTATTAAAGTATAGACGATTACATCCTTTAATTAGTTCCATTTCAGCTACAAAGCGGCAATCTACTGAAAGGCACTATTCTGACAATAATAAGTGAATGCTTTGATCTATAATTAACAAAAATACATTGAGGTTGCAAAAATATGTCTAATTTATTTGATGAATTAACGATTCGAAGTGTTACCTTTCCTAACAGGATCGGCATGTCACCCATGTGCATGTATAGTTATGAACATGGTTTCGTGAACGATTGGCAATTAGCTCATTTGGGCGCCAGAGCCATCGGCGGCGTTGGGTTAATCATTGCGGAAGCTACTGCTGTTAATCCCCTTGGACGGATTACCCCTAATGATGCCGGGATTTGGGCAGATGAACAAATTGAACCACTGGCTAAAACAGCCGGTTTTATTCGATCTCAGGGAGTTGTCGCAGGGATTCAACTGGCACACGCAGGCCGCAAAGCCTGTACCCATCGTCCCTGGGAAGGCGGTAAACCTATCTCCTCTGAAGAATCGAATTGGTGGCAAGCGGTCGGAGCCAGCCCGGTTTCCTTTAATTCCGAATATCAGGTACCCCATGAATTAACCAAACGAGAAATTCTTGATATTGAGCAGGATTTTGTTAATGGCGCCAGGCGCTGTCTTGAGGCAGGCTTTAATTTGCTTGAAATTCATGCTGGTCATGGTTACCTATTACATTCCTTTTATTCACCGGTCTCTAATATGCGAAATGATGAATATGGCGGCAACTTTCACAATCGTATCCGTTTTCTATTGGAGATTATTCAGAAAATTCGAACGGTATGGCCGGATAAATACCCTTTGATGGTCAGACTATCCGGAACAGAGTGGACTGAGAATGGTTGGACGGTTGAAGATTCTATTTCATTAACAAAAGAAATAATGAAAGCTGGGGTTGATATTGTAGATTGTTCCTCCGGGGGAAATATTCCCGGTGTAAAGGTGAAACTTGAACAGGGGTATATGGTATCCATCTCAGAACAGGTCAGAAAAGCTACCGGAGCCATGACAGCAACTGTTGGTCTCATCTCTGATCCGACTTATGCCAATTCGATTATTGCGGAAGGAAAAGCGGATTTTGTTTTATTAGGGCGGGAATTATTACGAAATCCAACCTGGCCTCTGCAAGCAGCAAAAGCCCTTGGCGTAAAATCACCCATTCCGCCCCAATATTTAAGAGCTTACAAATAGAAAGAAGGTATTATGTCAATCAATCCATTTGCTGGTAAAAAAGCGCCTAAAAGTTCTTTAACCAACATTCCGAGGCTGGTCGCTGATTATTATCAACTTGAGCCCAACCCAGACAATCCAGGCGACCTGGTTTCATTTGGCACCTCTGGCCATCGAGGCTCTTCCAGTGAGAAAACATTCAATGAGGATCATATTTTAGCGACCACGCAGGCTATCTGTGAATATCGGCAATCTGCTGGAATTGATGGAATTTTATTTATCGGTAAGGATACCCATGCACTCTCTGAGCCAGCTTTGTTAACTGCCATTGAAGTATTAGCTGCTAACAATGTGCAGGTACGCTATCAGGGCGGCATGGGCTATACGCCTACCCCGGTGGTATCGCATGCTATTCTTTGCCAAAATCAAAATCGCACATCTCATCTTGCGGATGGTATTGTAATCACCCCATCACACAACCCACCTAATGATGGCGGCTTTAAATACAACCCTCCTTCCGGAGGACCCGCCAGTCCTGAGATTACCGGGTTGGTACAAAAAAGAGCGA
Organism: Anaerolineaceae bacterium; assembly: GCA_034429975.1. Classification (GTDB taxonomy): domain Bacteria; phylum Chloroflexota; class Anaerolineae; order Anaerolineales; family Anaerolineaceae; genus UBA6170. The sequence goes on from DAOUFM010000129.1 coordinate 17,550, forward strand.
ATGAGATTCTGCAGAACAAACTTCAGGGAGTTAACAGAATAAAAATTGAGAAAGCTCTGAATATGGATAACGTAAAACCTTATAATTTTGTTTCACCCTATGTTGAGGATTTACAAAACGTTGTAAATCTGGGTATTGTTCGCCAAAAAGGATTGAATATAGGGGTTGATCCGCTAGGTGGTGCTGCAATTGATTACTGGGATGTGATCGCGGATTATTATGGATTAAATATAGAAGTGGTCAATCAGGATGTCGACCCGCGCTTTGCCTTCATGCCTCTGGATCATGATGGAAAAATTCGAATGGACTGCTCTTCCCCTTACGCAATGACAGGTTTGATTGGTTTGAAGGATAAATTTGATATTGCTTTCGGGAATGACCCGGATGTTGACCGGCACGGGATCGTAACACCAACTGGCGGATTGATGAATCCTAACCATTACCTGGCTGTAGCTATCTGGTACTTATTTCAAAACCGTGATCAATGGAGACAGGATGCCTGGGTAGGAAAAACGATTGTCTCCAGTTCAATGATTGACCGAGTTGTTGATGCTATACACATGCAACTAGCAGAAGTACCGGTTGGTTTTAAATGGTTTGTGGATGGTTTACTAGATGGATCATTTGGTTTCGGTGGAGAAGAGAGTGCCGGCGCCTCCTTTTTGCGGTTTAATGGTCAGGTTTGGACTACCGATAAAGATGGAATAATTATGGATTTACTGGCAGCCGAAATTTTGGCAACCACCGGAAGAGACCCTTACCAGATGTATCAGGATCTGACCCGGCAATATGGAAATCCCGTGTATCAACGGATGGATGCTCCTGCAGACGCATCTCAGAAAAAAATATTATCCAATTTAAACCCGGATAATGTCAAAGCAGACAAATTGGCAGGAGAAAAAATTCAGCAGAAAATCACCAAGGCTCCATACAATCAGGCACCCATTGGTGGGTTAAAAGTCATCACGGAAAATGGCTGGTTTGCTGCACGTCCATCCGGGACGGAAGAAATTTACAAAATATATGCTGAAAGCTTTCTGGGAGAAGATCATTTAAATATGATTCAACAGGAAGCACAGGAAATTGTTAACGACGCCTTTAAAAATGATTAAGTTAAAGAAATGATCGAACTCCCTGAAGTAATAAACTTGTCTTTTAAGGTCTTTTTAGCAACCAATCAGAAAACTCCTGGAATAGGAAATGGGGTTCTACAGGACATTCTATTTAACACCAGGCTAAAAACAAAAAAGAAATTATTGAAAACCTGGGTGGAACTAAAATCATTTACGAAGCAATTTTGGGAGGAAGTGTTTATTATTGTTCCGTTTGTCAATCAATTTAATTAATGGTGAGATGAAGAAAAATTGATAAACGTAACTTGACGATACTAAAAAATACATTCTGAAAAAATTTTAATTTGATAGGTTCAGGAGATGATGATGTTATTATGCATTGATATTGGAAACACCAACACGAAATTAGGTTTATTCAAGGGGGAAGAAATGATTCAACGCTGGAGGATATCTTCAGATCCTGCCAATCTGGCTGACGAATACGGAGTTCTGATCAGAGATTTGTTTTCTTCAAAAGGTTTGTCTGTTGAAGATATTACTGGTTGTGCCATTTCCTCAGTGGTACCCAGCCTTACGCAGGAATTTATCGAAATGTCTGAAGATTATTTTTCATTGACGCCAACCATTTATAGCCCGGAATTGAATATTGGAATGAAGATTAATACAGATTATCCCTCCGAGGTAGGTCATGACTTAATCATGAATGCCCTGGCAGCCCGTAAGCTATATGGTAAACCGGTCATCATCGTTGGCTTTGGAACCGCCACTTCCTTTGTAGCTGTCTCAGAAAGCGGAGATATAGAAGGAGTTGCAATTGCGCCGGGTGTTGTTTCCAGCTCGGAATCTTTATTTCGGGCTGCATCGGCTCTTCCGCGGGTTGCATTGACACATCCAAGGGTGGCAATAGGGAAAAACACGATTCAATCGATGCGTTCTGGAATCGTGTTTGGTTTTGTTGGACTGGTGAAAGAGATCGTCAACCGCATGAAAAAAGAACTAAACGGAAATCCGGTCGTGGTTGCAACCGGGGGAATGGCGACCTTAATTGGACCAGAATGCGATGTAGTGGATATCATTCAGCCCAATTTAGCATTAATCGGTTTACGTGAAATGTATTTACTCAGCCGTGATTAATTTGTTAATTTGACTAAGTTATTATTTCGTCAGGATCACGCATCCGATCACACCGGCTCCTGCATGGACTGATAAACCGGCGGTGAATTCTGCAAAGATTGGGTCAGAAGGGCAGGAAAGAGTTTTGCATAATTCCTGGTAAAGTTCTTTTCCACCGTTCAGGTTGTTGACGTGAATGATCCCAACCTGCTCAATCCTTTTTCCAGCTACAGCAGTTTGAATAAGTTCAATTAAACGATTTCGAGCCTTTTTCATCGTTCGAATTTTTTCTAACAGATCCAACTTTCCATCCTGAACGGAGAGAATGGGTTTGATATCCAAAGTATCAGCCAGCCCGGCGGCAAGTTTCCCAACCCGACCACTCATAGCCAGATACTTTAAAGTAGGGAGTGCGGCATACACATGCAGATTATTTTTCATGTTTTCCAGTTCAGACAGAATTTCATCCTTTGTCATACCAGCCAGTGCTGTTTTTGCGGCATGTAAAACCAGAAAGCCCTGAGCCAGTGATAATTGAAGAGAATCAAAGACGGTGATATCTTTATCCGGGAACATGTCTCTTGCTGTTACTGCAGATTGATAGGTTGCACTCACTTTACTAGAAACACAAATACACAGGATCGTATCACTTCCATTGTCAAATGCTTTCTGAAAGGCTTGTTCAAAAGCAGCCGGAGATGGCGCAGAAGTTGTGGGTAGCTTTTTGGTTTGATCGATGATTTCAAAAAGAGTGGCATCATTGATATCGACCCCGGTTATATAGGTAGATTCTCCAAAGTGGACAGTAATGGGCACCTGGGTGATGTTGTATTTTTCTGCAATTTCTACCGGCAAACTGGAATCGGTATCTGTGATAATTGATATTTTTGACATGATCCTCCAAAAAATGATTACGATACTTACAGTATTGGTCTTTGAATTCAATAATTAATATTCGCAAAATGATAGAACACCAAACAAACGAAAAACTCTCGATTTTGAGGAAACTAATGAAAATTCCTCAAAAAAAGTTAGCGGATTAACTGTTTTGTGCCATCTTCGCCCAGCTATCTTTTAGACTAACTGTTCTGTTGAAGATTAGATGCTCCTTTGAGGAATCCAGATCTGTGCAGAAATATCCCTGTCTTTCAAATTGATAGCGGCTTCCGGGGAGTGAATTAATCAATGAGGATTCAACTTTACAGTGTCTGAGAAGAGAGAAGGATTCAGGGTTGAGGTTATCCAGGAATGTTTTGCCTTCTTCGGTGTTATCCGGATCGGGCTTGAGGAACAGGCGATCATATAAGCGTACTTCGGCATCCAATGCATGTTGGGCGGATACCCAATGAATGGTACCTTTTACTTTGCGACCATCCGGCGAATATCCTCCGCGGGTTTCCGGGTCGTAAGTACAATGTATTTCAGTAATCTCGCCGTTTTCATCTTTAATTACATGGGTGCATTTAATGTAGTATCCATAGCGTAAACGGACTTCATTCCCTGGTGAGAGGCGGAAATACTTTTTAGGAGGATTCTCCATAAAATCATCCTGTTCAATAAATAGTACTTTAGAGAATGGAACACTACGGGTTCCGGCATTTTCATCTTCGGGATTATTAATTGCTTCTAATTGTTCGACTTTATTTTCTGGATAATTGTCGATAACCAGTTTTAATGGGTTTAACACAGCCATAACGCGATTAGCAGTTTTGTTGAGGTGATCACGAACACAGTATTCAAGCAAAGACACATCTACTACACTCTCGTTTTTGGCAACGCCAACTTTATCAATAAAATCCAGGACCGCTTCAGGAGTGTAACCCCGGCGGCGCATCCCGCATAAGGTTGGCATTCGGGGGTCATCCCAACCATTGACCAATTTATTGTCGACCATCATTTTAAGGAAACGTTTACTTAGAATCGTATAGGAAATGTTCAGACGTGAAAATTCAATCTGGCGGGGATGGAAAATGCCTAATTTCTCCACGAACCAATCATAGAGAGGGCGGTGGGCTTCATAAGCCAGGTCACAAAGAGAGTGTGTAATGCCCTCTATGGAGTCTGACTGTCCATGTGCAAAATCATACATGGGATAAATACACCATTGATCACCGGTGCGATGATGATGGGCATGTAAAATTCGGTACATCACCGGGTCGCGCATGTTGATGTTGCCGGAAGCCATATCGATTTTGGCTCGTAAGACCCGGGTGCCATCCGGAAATTCACCGGCTTTCATTCGACGAAAAAGATCCAGGCTCTCTTCTACAGCACGATCCCGATAAGGGCTATTTTTGCCTGGTTCTGTAAGCGTGCCGCGGTATTCACGAATTTCGTCTGGACTCAGGTCATCCACATAAGCATCACCCTGGAGGATCAATTGTTCAGCCCATTGATAAAGTTGGTCGAAATAATCGGAAGCATAAAACTCGCGATCTTCCCAGTCAAAGCCTAACCATCGGATGTCTTCTTTGATGGAGTCGACAAACTCGACATCTTCTTTTACCGGGTTGGTATCGTCATAGCGTAAATTAGTCTTTCCACCAAAAGCTACAGCCATTCCAAAATCAATGCAAATAGCTTTGGCATGCCCAATGTGTAAATAGCCGTTTGGTTCGGGTGGAAAGCGGGTGTGAACGGTATTGAAGCGCCCGGATTTTAAGTCATCTTCAATTGATTCTTTGACAAAATTAGAGCTCGTGAAAATTTCGGCCATATTTTTCTCCAACATGATTGTAATTTGTAGATTCTAATCTTCTTTGATGTTTGCTGCAACTTGGAAATAAAAAACACTTCCAATTATTTGAAAGTGTTTTTAAATTTTTATTTCTTGATTTTTTTATAAAAGAACCATGAGAATCATCGCACTGAGCATGTAAATAGAAGCGTATTTAAACAATCCGAAATTTAATTTTTCTGAGGGTTTGATTAGACTGAAAATTGCCAAAAAAGTCAGCCCTATTGATAAAATGACCAAGATACCCATATACCGAAACGCCATTCCAATTCCAACACCGGCTAAAATCATACAGACGGCAGCCAGAATACTGGAAATTGCGATCGTTATTCGAGTGATCGAATAACCATAAGTAGATGGAAAGGTTGGTATCCCAGCATTTTGATAGTCATTGAAATATTTAATTGAAAAAGTCATGATATGGGTTGGTATCCAGAATAAAATTCCAAAAGCCATCAGGACTCCAACCCAATCAATGGCGCCTAATCCCAGAGCTCTTCCAGCAAGAATGGGCATACCACCAGCTAAACCTCCCCAAACGATAGACCAGCAGGTTCTTCTTTTTAGCCAAAAAGTGTAGATGACAACATCGAAGAAAATTCCTGCAAACACAATCAGGCCGAATAATGGATTAATGATGATGCCGATCAAAGTGCCAACAGCTGATAGTACCAACCCAAGAATTAAGGCTTCTTTTGGAGAGACCAAACCAATTGGTAAGGGGCGGTAACAGGTTCTTTTCATTTTTGCATCAATGTCCCGATCAAACCACATGTTGATGACAGTGCTGCCGCTGATGGTTAAGAACAAGCTGACAGCCACACCAAGCAATAAAGGCAGATTAAGAACGGGACATTTGCAACTCATAAATCCTGCCAAACCGGTTGCCAGAAGCAAACCGGTTTGCAGACTTTTAATAAGTTGCCAGTAGAGCGAGATTTTCTGAGCGATGATTTTCAATTAAATTCCTTTTTGTTTTAATTTTACCTTACACAACGAAATCCGAACCCAGGGCTGTTATATGTTGGGATGGAACTATTTCGTACCCACACTCGCAAATAATTTTCATAAACATCCTTGCTACCGCCTCTGAGATAGCGATAATGCTGTTGCTCATAAACGTTATTGGTCCATTCCCAAACATTGCCTGCCATGTCGTAAATTCCAAAGGGACTGGGGGAATTCAGGGTAACATACCCATCGTAAGTCTTGCCATTATAGAAGCCTACGGGGGTTGTGCGCGAACCCAAGGAGCTCATATCTTCAAATGGATCCCGGCTGTTGATCAGATTGGCATTATTTCTCTCAATTGTCTCACCCCAGGGGAAAGGGCGACCGTCCACACCGCGGGCAGCTTTTTCCCATTCTAATTCTGTCGGTAACCGCCAATCGTAATACTCGCAATAAGCTTTAGCACCAAACCATGAAACCATTGTTTGAGGATGGTTTGCCCACATTTCCTGGGCTGAGAATTTTCCACCTTCATAATTCAAGCGGGTCATGGGGTTGTTTAGTGGGAGATGATTGTAATCACCGGCAAGAATTTCTTCTTCATGTCTGCCATTATTAAATGGGTCTCCAGGATAGAAGCCCACAATCTCATCGCCAGAGATCTTAATTGTCCCGGCTGCCAGGGCTTCATTAAGGTACTGAGCAAACTGATCGACCGTCACTGCCGTTACCATCATTTCGTAATTGTAATCAATATTCACCTGGTGCTTAAATTGCCCGGACAAGAATGTTCCGGATGGAATTTTTGCCCAGGAATTTGGGTCGATCCCGGTATCATAGATTGGAGCAGGGGTATTCAGATCTACAGGTTTACAAGCTGAAAGCAGGAATGCTGAAAGTAAGATAATAAAGAATATTTTTTTCATCAGAATTCCTCCACGTATGACTGTAATTTTTCATTAGCTTCTTCAGACCAGCGGCCTTTTTTCTTAAAGAGATCGATTAATCGCCAGACCATAATGGCGGCCAGTGCGACTAAAACAGTGACCAACCCAATATCTCCCAGCAGCGTTGTGGTGTTCACAACCGGTTGTTGATGGGCTTCGTCCACAAAGAGGCGTTTCATTTCATAGACCGTAACAGCTCCAAATGCCAGGTCGGAGAAGATAATCACAGCCCAGCCAAACCATTGCCGGGCTTTTCCTTTTAATCCGGCGAAATCAGCATAGTACAGCAAAAGAATGGTGGCTGTTAAAGTTGCCAGAATATGCCAGTGACCTGTGAGAATTAGTTTCTCGTCCATGAAGGGCCAGTTCCGGAAGATATCGTCCAGTTTGACCGCCACAAAGATTCCAACACCGCTAACGGTGAAATTCATGAAGACCATTTGCCAGGTTACACCGAATTTTAACGGGTCACGGAGCAGAGTAGCCAAACCCTGGAAAAAATTGCCTTTTTTAATACCTTTTTCAGCCAACCCTTCCCTGATTAATTTACGCCAAGAATAGATAACCAGGAACAGAGCACCGAGCATGGCGATGGTTGAGCCACCGTAAATTACTGCATGTGCAACACCTTCAAATGGAACAACCAACCAGGTACCAACCGATAAGACGATCGATCCAACAATAATGAGCGGCATAGCAATTTTATGAAGAATCCCTTTAAAATCCATATAGCGGCAAATAATCAAGGTACAGGCAATTGCAATTAATGCCAACATGATGTGTAAGTGCCCAATGATTGATTTTTGCAGGGTTGTTTTGATTGGTTCACGAACGACATTTTCAGCGAAAAAGGTGAGGAAACCATTGCCATAGAAGGCGCCCGGAATTGCACCGAAAAGGGCTGAGGCCAAAGTGACGACGGACATGGAGAAAAATGCTACCCGTTCCAGATCATAGCCGCTTTTCGTATGGGCATATTCCTTGTTTTTAACTTTATTTTCCTCTCGCCAGGGCCATAAGGCATAAACCAGAATGCAACCAGCATAGAATATCAGCATTAATCCGGTAATGTAGATACCGTGCATGATCCAATTCTTTCCCCAATAAGCAAAGGGGAGACCACCAATCACTACAGCGAGATAACCAAAAGTAATGGTGCTGTTAATCTGCACCCGCAGGTTCTCTTTCATGGGGACCAAATCGGTGATCATGTATGTTTCAATCGCAATGACGATCATGGCAATGACGTGGTACAACGCGATTATTCTACCTTCTCGATCTGCTTCCAGTAAATTAATATTGAAGGCTTTAACAATGATCGCCTTGACACCCATATCATTCATTGGCCCGGATAAAGAGCCAAAAAAAGCTGAAATTAGGGCAGCTAAGGCGATTCCAACCAGAATCAGTCCCTTGGTGGATTTGAAAAGATAATTAAACCGACTTTTAAAAAATTGCATACAAACTCCTATCAACAAAAATTTTTACCTTTAATTTTGTTTGTGTATTTTTGCACATAGTACCATATTCTTAACTGAAAAGTCATTAACAAAAGTCATTCTAATGTTATTTATTAACCCATCCTGGTAGATTCTGATTTTTTACCTGAAATATGGGCTGTAAAAAAACTATAAAGAAAAACAGAATATTAATGACTCTTCTGAAAGTTAATTTAATCCTGAATACCAACCCATTTCTGCCATAAATTTGGAATAACAAGAGTGATTAACAAAATCAGGCTGGCAATCGGTGCCAGCGAGAAAAGTGAAAATCTACCTAATTCCATCGCTGTGACCAGGCCTAAAGGGATACCAACGATTAACTCGATTGCCGCGGCTAATAAACCAACCGGAATAAGCCAGCTTTTTGGTTTGGTGAGAATTCCAACCGTGACAATCGCCCAACCAGCCATGGCGAACCAATGTAAACTCACAACAAGATAGAAAATTGGGTCGCCTACGGTGATAATTCGACTGGTGCTGGAAACCCCATTCATAAAACAAAATATATAGGTGATGCCTGTTCCCATGCCTAATAGGATTTTACTCCAGGGAAGTTCAGCTACTTTCCATAACAATAAAAAGTAGATGATGATGTAAGGGAAAAACATTGTGAAATAGATTGGGGGCAAACCGGCTGCCATGAAGGGGATGTTTACAAAAAAGCTGCCTAAAAGGGCAAAAGTGATCCCGATCACCGAAAGTAAATATGCCCAATTCTTTTTTGTGAAAAACCCATAGGAACTAACCAGGAAAAAAGCTGCGGCTAAGAAACCTAAATCAGCCAACCCGGGATGGATATATTTCAGGAGAATTTCACAACCTGGCTCAGCGGATTCAGCCGACATACCTGCAACATACCATTGAAAGAACAAAATAAAATGCCCAACTATCCCTATCAGGGCTGCGACCAAAGCAAGAATTCCTCCGAACTTATTGTTTTTATTCATTTTTCCTCCATAATTTTGTGTAATGATTTCAAATCAACAACGACCTGTTTTACAAATTGAGGGTTCAGTGACAGGCATCGCACCCTTTGTAAAAAGCAGTATTGTTGTGAGATGCAACATAAATAATTGTTCCGGGATCAACAGTAAAATTACATTGATCCAGAAATTTTGGCTTATCTTCCCAGGCATAAACTTCGATATCACAGCCTATATAAACATTTCCGGAAAGATGGTTATTACATAACGGGCCGGATATAACCTGGTCCATGTTTTTTATCTTTCCTTTAATTTCAATTTTTTGCGGGTTCGTAAAAACAGAAACTTCGTCTGGAAATGGATCAGAACGATCACGATAGGTGATTTCTCCTGGTTCGCATAATGAACCTGAACCCTCGCAGGCGCTTAAAAATATAACAATTATAAAAAAAAGAAAAAGAATAAATATGCGCTTCATAAAACACCTTTTTTCCGATTCTGATTTCTTTTTATTTGTACCAAATTTCACTTTTGAAAACTTTAACTTTGAGCAAATAACAACAGAATCCATCCATGATTTTCAGCAACTCTGGTATATTATTAAGAGGAGTGACAAATGGAATTAATGACAAACCTCATTCAGAATAATCCGATTTTTAGACAGATTTCTCCAAAGAATTTGGATCTGCTCGAGAAGACAGCCATTAGCCGCCAATATGTTAAAGGTGAATTGATTGTCCTGGATGGAGATATCTGGCCGTATTTATTCCTGATCGTGAAAGGTAGTGTCCACGCGATTAAGAGCTCCGCTGAAGGGCGGAATCTGGTGGTGACCACTTTTGATCCAGGAGATATTTTTTGGGGTTTGGCATTCTTTTTTGACCATCAGCAAATGACTGTAACACTGGAAGCTGCGGAAGATTTATTTTTACTCCTTTGGTCAGACGAAGTTCTCGTGCCCATTTTAAAACAAGACGGTGCCGCTGCCTGGGAGCTATCAAGGACTATGATTTCAAAGATGCTGCGGGCCAGTGAAATTTTGGAAGAAATGACTTTTCAACCGGTAGCAGGTCGCCTGGCGAAGCTTTTAATGGATACTGTTAAAGATCAACATCACAAGCCAGTATCCAGAAGTTTGACTCTAGATGAAATGGCGGCCCGAATTGGTTCTACACGTGAAATGGTTTGTCGCTTTCTTCATCGTTTCGCGCATGATGAGATCATCGATATTACCCGCACTGAATTTCGAGTAACCGACGCCAAGAAATTGAGAGAAATTGCCAAGAATTTTAAGGGATAGTTCCTTTTCTTATTAATTCAGGTTTCATTTATAATTCCTTGCATGGGCAAAATTCTGATCAATAAAGCCACGTTCTTGTTATTAATCTGTTTGCTCACCGCCTGCCATGCGGGTAGAAATGGAAGGCAAACGGAAGATCTGGTTGATAAAAATCTTTATATTGAAAATAAAGGTTCAGACACCATGGTTAATCTGGCTTTATATTGGGCTGAAAAATATCAGTCTATTCATCCGGAAATACGAATATCGATTACCGGAGGTGGGAGCGGGACAGGGATTTCCTCATTAATCAATAATACCGTCGATTTAGCAAACGCTTCCCGTGAGATTACTGACCAGGAATTAAAGGAAGCCAATAAAAATGGGGTTCAGCCCGTAGAAACTATTGTTGCCCGGGATGCAATTGCAATTATTGTTAATCCGGAAAATCCCATTGAACAGCTAACTTTAAAACAAGTTTCAGATATTTATTCGGGGAAAATAAATAATTGGAGTGAATTAGGCGGGGATAATCGCCCGATTGTGCGATTATCAAGGGAAACGAATTCTGGTACCCATGTTTATTTTCTGGAAAAAGTGGTTCGGTTGGGAAATAAAAATGATCACACCATCTTTTCTGCCAGCACATTGCTGTTACCTTCATCAGAAGGAATCATCGCCGAGGTGCAGGATAACCCCAATGCAATTGGTTATGATGGTTTGGGTTATATTACACCGGAAGTTAAAGTTCTTTCGATTGCGGAAAAAGAAGGGAAAGAATATGTATACCCAACCCTGAATTCTGTAAATCAAAATCAATATGCCATCTCCAGAAATTTGTTCATCTATTCAACCGGAACCCCAAAACCCCATGTTCAGGAATACTTGAACTGGCTCCTCTCACCAGATGGGCAGGAAATTGTGAAGTCGCTAGGCTTCATCCCAATTCAATGAAGAACACAAATATGAATAAAAACACGTTAAAAATTGGCGAGCAACTCGTTACCAGATCCATCCAGTTTTCAGGTTATTCTTCGATCCTTTTTGTGTTAATGATCTTATTTTTTCTTCTTTATGAAGGTATTCCAACAATTTTTGAAATTCCTCTCAAGGAAATATTTTCTACCCGGTGGTACCCGATTGAAAATTATTATGGAATCCTTCCTCTAATTTTGGGATCGTTGGTAGTTACATTAGGAGCCTCTTTGGTGGCGGTCCCTTTTGGAATTCTCACGGCAGTTTATATCGCTGAAATTGCGCCTAAATGGGTTAAAGAAATCATGAAACCTCTGGTGGAATTATTAGCCGGGTTGCCCAGTGTTGTTCTGGGTTTTTTAGGAATTCTGATTGTTTCACCTTTTTTAAGAGATAAATTGCATTTACCTACCGGGCTGACTGCCCTGACAGGTTCGATCCTGTTAGGTGGAATTGCGATTCCCACAATTGTCTCAATTGCGGAGGATGCCCTGAATAATGTTCCCAACTCTTATCGGCTGGGTGCATTGGCTTTGGGATTAACCCGCTGGCAGACTATCTGGGGTGTGACAGTCCCAGCTGCAAAATCTGGCATATTAATGGCAGTGATGTTAGGGGTGGGGAGAACAATTGGTGAAACCATGACAGTTATGATGGTGACAGGCAACGCACCTTTGTTGCCTGGCTCTCTTAATGCCTTATTCATGCCCATTCGAACCATGACCGCCACAATTGCATCAGAAATGGGGGAGGTGGCTTCCGGCAGTCCCCATTATCATATTCTATTTTTTATCGCTGTGGTTTTATTTCTCTTCACTTTGCTGGTCAATTTGATTGCCTCGAATATTGGATCAAAAAGAATTAAACGCGTTGAAAAGATGTTATCTTGAGTTATCATGCAACAATTAAAAGAAGACAATTTAAAAAAACAACTTAGAATTGAGAAAATTGGTTTTACTGTTTTAACAATTCTTGCGATCGCCACTGTTTTGCCGATTATCGCGGTTGTTATTTACATTGTCTATCTGGGCGCTCCGGCAATTTCCTGGGATTTCATTTTTTCAATGCCACGCGATGGAATGAAATCTGGCGGAATCTGGCCGGCGATTGTGGGTACCTTTTACCTGACGATTGGTACTGCCATTTTTTCAGTTCCATTAGGAATTGCCGCAGCTATTTATTTGTCTGAATATGCACCCAACAATAAATTGACTCAAACCATTCGGCTGGCAATTATTAATTTAGCTGGGATACCGTCGGTGGTTTATGGATTATTTGGATTAGGACTTTTTGTTGTGTTTCTCAATTTTGGAACCAGTATCCTCTCAGCTTCTCTTACCCTGGCTATTATGACATTGCCAGTCATCATCAGTACCACCGAAGAAGCAATCAGGGCTGTGCCGCAATCCTTTCGGGTGGTCAGCATCTCTTTGGGAGCAACCAAATGGCAGACAATTCGTAGAGTGGTGTTACCGCAAGCCATCCCTGGCATTTTGACGGGCGTCGTTCTGGGGCTGGAGAGAGCTGCCGGGGAAACTGCTCCGATCCTGTTTACCGGGGCTGCTTTCTTTCTACCACGCTTGCCGAATTCTCCATTGGATGCAACCATGGCTTTGCCCTATCACCTTTTTGTGATTTCCACCCAGGTACCTGGTATGCCAATACAAATTCAATATGGCACCGTCCTGGTCTTATTGGTTTTTGTTTTGTTAATGAACATCATCGTAACAATTATTCGGTCCAGAGCACGCGCTAAAAGGCAATGGTGAGATGGACAAAATAGTCATAGAAAATTTCTCCTTAACGTATTCCGACGGGGTTGAATCCTTATTCAATATTAATCTCAATATTCCTGCTAACCAAATCACTGCTCTGATTGGGCCATCAGGAGGAGGAAAATCAACGCTATTACGAGCGTTTAATCGGCTGAATGATTTGGTGGATGTTCAGCGCATCTCAGGGGTTATTAGAATTGATGGTATTAATATTTTTAGAAAAGATATTGATGTAATAGAACTGCGCAGAAAAGTTGGCATTGTTTTTTCAAGACCTTTACCTTTACCACTTTCAATCTACCAGAATGTGTCCTATGGGCTGGAAATGATGGGTGAGAAAAGGAAAAGCGTTTTGGATGACGTGGTCGAAAAGACATTGCGATTATCGGATTTGTGGGACGATGTAAAAGAGCGTTTGCAGGATTCCGCCTATTCAATCTCAGGTGGGCAACAACAACGCTTATGTCTGGCCAGAACCCTGGCACTGCAACCTGAAATTATTCTTTTGGACGAACCGACTTCTGCTTTGGATCCGGTTTCAACCGCTAAAATTGAAAACACTCTGGAAGAACTAAAACAAGATTACACAATTGTTATTGCTCCACATAATACCCAACAGGCTGGGCGGATTGCGGATCAGGTGGCTTTTTTTCTGCAGGGAAAATTAATCGAATTCTCCAGTTCGGACGAGATTTTCACCCGACCAAAAGATATTCGAACCCAGGATTATATTTCCGGGAAATTTGGTTAATGGAGAAGATTTATCCCGGAATTGATTTGATTTGTTGAGCTAAATCAATAAAATTACTTCATTATCGCAAATATCTTACCGCTACATGAGGAGAAATTATGACAAGACCATCCTGGGATTCTTATTTTATGAAAATTGCAGAGGATGTTGCTATCCGTTCAACTTGTGATCGGGCCAAGGTTGGCGCTGTTCTGGTAAAAGATAAACACATTATTTCAACCGGATATAACGGTTCTCCGGCCGGGTTAGAGCATTGTGATGATGTCGGGCACCTTATGGTAGATGGGCATTGCGTGCGTACTGTTCATGCTGAAGTGAATGCCATTATTCAGGCTGCAGTTTTTGGTCTGGCTACCAGGGATGCGGTCTGTTATGTAACCCATTACCCTTGTTTAAATTGCACGAAGATGCTGATTAATGCCAGAATCTCTAAACTTATTTACACGACCGCTTACCGTATGGATCCGATTGCGGTTGAATTTCTTGAAAAAGCCGGTGTAGCGGTTGAACAATTTCTCGAGTAAGATTATCCTCATTAAATTAGCATGGTTACAAAAAATTGATCTAAGAATCTTCCAGCAATTCAAATAAGATTGTGTTCATAATGCCGCCGTCTTGAAAATAACGGGCTTCAATAGCCGTATCGATCCGCAACTTTACAGTGAAGTGAATGATTGTTCCATCGTTCTTTTGAGCTGAAATCTGCACCTCTTTCCCAGGAATTATTTCTTCCAGACCTGTAAAAGAATATTTTTCGGTACCATCCAAGCCCAAACTGATTCTATTTTCACCAGGAAGGAATTCGAGGGGCAAAACGCCCATTCCTACCAGGTTGGAACGGTGGATTCTTTCGAAAGATTCAGCAATAACTGCTTTAACACCTAATAACATGGGACCTTTTGCTGCCCAATCTCGTGACGAACCAGTTCCATATTCTTTCCCGGCCAGAACAATCAAGTCATTGTGATTCGCCTTATATTTTTGCGAAGCAGCGAAGATGCTCATGGTCTCTCCGGTGGGTATGTAGCGGGTGATTCCGCCTTCAGTGCCAGGTAGCAACAGGTTTTTCAGACGAATATTACCAAAAGTCCCGCGAGTCATCACCCGATCATTTCCCCGCCGGGAGCCGAATGAATTGAAATCAAGCGGAGAAATACCATGATCCACCAGATATTCACCTGCCGGGCTGTGTAATGGGATGGCACCTGCCGGTGAGATATGGTCGGTGGTCACTGAGTCTCCCAGCATAACTAAAGTGTAAGCGTTTTTAATTTCTACCAACTTCTTCGAGTGACTAAGATTCTCAAAATAGGGAGGTTCCTGTAGATAGGTTGAATCCGGAGACCAAGCATAGACGAATTGGTTGTTCGTTTGCAGGTGATTCCAGGTTTCATTTCCAGAAAAGACATTCTTATAATTGTCAATAAATAATTTTGGTTTAACCACACTGTTTAGAATTTGTTGAACTTCGTGTGAATTCGGCCAGATATCTTTGAGGTAAACAGGTTTACCTTCTGGGTTGTGTCCCAAAGGTTCTTCAGATAGATTTATGTTAGTAGTGCCAGCCAAAGCAAAAACAACCACCAATGGAGGAGAAGCGAGATAGTTTGCCTGGGTAAAGGGGTGAATCCTTCCTTCAAAATTTCGATTCCCTGAAAGAACAGCGCTGGCAATTAATTTCTTTTGCTCGATCAGGTTCGCCACCTCTTCTTTCAGGGGGCCACTATTTCCGATGCAGGTGGTACAGCCATATCCGACAACATGGAAACCAAGCGCTTCCAAGTCACCCATCAACCCGGATTGTTCAAGGTATTCGGTAACCACCCGGGATCCGGGTGCAAAACTGGTTTTCACATAGGCAGGAACCTGTAATCCATTCTCAACTGCCTTTTTGGCCACCAATCCTGCTGCAATCATCACCGTTGGGTTGGAAGTATTAGTACAGGAAGTGATGGCTGCAATTGCTGTAAAACCATGGCTGAGGTTATAAGTCTGATTATTGAGAGTTAAAGGGTATTTCGTATTGGCTTCATCCTGAGGAATACCAAATCCCTTTTGGTCCCGGGGTTTTATCAGACTCTGAGTGAAATTTTCATGAACATGATTGAGACTGATCCGATCCTGAGGACGTTTTGGACCGGCAATACTGGGCTCAATTTGATCCAACCGTACTTCAATCACCTCGGTAAAGGTAGGAATGGGTTGCATTTTGTCTCTGAACAGATGTTGAGCGCGGTAATACGTTTCGATTAGTTTGATTTGTTCAGGACTTTTACCGGTTAACTGCAAATATTTTAATGATTGATTGTCAAAGGGAAAATAAAGAACGGTTGCGCCGGATTCGGGGGTGATGTTAGAGATCATTGCGCGATCCGCAACGCTGAGTTGGTCCAAACCTTCGCCAAAGAATTCGACAAATTTATCAACGACGCCTTTTTGCCTGAGGAGTTCAATGATCGATAGGGTTAGATCGGTTGGGGTCAGACCTTCCCGCAAATTACCGACAAGATGAATACCAATGACATCGGGGGTGATAATTTCAATTGGCTGGCCCATCATGGCAGCTACAGCTTCAATTCCACCGACTCCCCAACCAACGATGCCGAGCCCGTTAATCATCGTCGTGTGAGAATCTGTACCAACCAATGTGTCTGGAAAAACGAAAGTATCCCCATTAAAATCTTTTTTAAGTACAGATTGAGCCAGGAATTCAAGGTTTACCTGATGAACAATACCGGTTGCGGGCGGTACAATTCGCACATTATTAAAAGATGAACTGCTCCAGTGTAAAAATTGGTAACGTTCATGATTTCGTTGAAACTCTAAGCTGGAGTTTTTTTCTAAAGCATCTTTCCGGGCAGAAAAATCCACCATAACTGAATGGTCGATTACCAGATCAACCGGAATCAGGGGGTTTACCTTGAGCGGATCACCGCCTAAATGCTCGATAGCAGCCCGCATAGCAGCGAGATCGTTTAATACCGGTACACCGGTAAAATCCTGTAAGATTACCCGACCGGGAAAAAATGGAACCGGAGGTCTGCTTTTTTGCTCCGGCTGCCAATATGCCAGATTTATAATGTCATTTTCTGTGATGGTTGTTCCGTTAAAATTTCGAATAACACCTTCCAGCAGAATTCGAATGGAATAAGGCAGTCTTTGCCAATAATCTTTTTCTTCAACAACCTTTGAAAGATCATAAAATTTGAAACTATTTCCATCAATTTTGAGGGTTGAAAGTGAGGAAGATAAACCTGTTTTCATTCTCTACTCCTGTATTTCTAAAAATTACTGATGACTGCCTTGGCAAATTCTTTGGTTCCCAGTGTGGTTGCAGTGGGGACAAATTGAGCCAGATCTATCGTTAATTGTCCCTGTTTGATCGTTTTTTCCAAAGCTTTTGTAATTACTTCGGCTGCCTGATCCCAGCCAAGATACTCCAGCATCATGACCGATGACAAAATAAGAGAGGAGGGGTTAGCGAGATTTTTTCCGGCGATATCTGGAGCGGTGCCGTGGGTCGCTTCAAAAATAGCAACACCGCTCTCATAATTAATATTAGCACCTGGTGCAATACCAATTCCACCCACCTGGGCAGCCAAAGCGTCTGATAAATAATCACCATTCAAATTTGTGGTGGCGATGACACTGAAGCTTTGGGGGTAAAGCAGAAGATTCTGAAAAGTAGCGTCAGCGATCATATCGTTAATCCAAATCTTTCCATTCTGAACTGCTTTTTCCTTTTCCCTGTTCGCTTCATTAATTCCTTTGACCTTTTTGGCAGCCTCAAACTGCCGGGTGGTATAAGTGGTCTCGCCAAATTCATTTTCAGCCAGATCATAACCCCATTTCCGAAATGCACCCTCAGTGTATTTCATGATATTGCCTTTATGCACCAGGGTGACTGTAGGTTTTTTATTTTTAATGGCGTATTGGATGGCTGCCCGAACGAGCCGGTGACTGCCTGCCTGAGAGATTGGTTTTACGCCGATTCCAACCTCATCATGGAATCGGATTTTTTGGTAAGTTTTTGGAATTTGAAATTTTAACCACTCCAGAAAAGCTTGCGCTTCTTGACTGTTACTTTCAAATTCAACACCTGAATAGACATCCTCGGTATTCTCTCTAAAGATGGTGATGTCAATTTTTTCAGGCTGTTTCACCGGGGCGGAAACTCCCGGGAAGTAACGCACTGGACGCAAACAAACAAACAAATCGAGATCTTTGCGCAAGGCTACATTGAGTGAGCGAATCCCTTCGCCAACCGGGGTGGTCAGCGGACCTTTGATTCCGATTTTGTATGTAGAAAAATCCTCTAAAGTTTGAACCGGTAGCCATTCTCCAGTTTGCTGATACGCTTTTTCCCCGGCTAAAACTTCCTTCCAAATAATTTTCTTTGAATCCCCATAAACATGTTTAAGCGCTGCTTGCAGGATTGATTGCATAGCGACGGAAACTTCCGGGCCAATCCCATCTCCAGGGATCATAGGAACGGTAATTTGATCGGAAACGGATAAATGGTTTCCGTTAATTTGAATTTGATTTAGAGGTTTATTCATTTTTCTTCCTTAAAAAATTCTATCATTTTTTGAAAGACCTTGACTTTTAATTAATAAATTTCTATAATCATTATATTCATTTTCGGGACACCGTCCCATTCTCCGGTACAAAAAGATGGACAAAGCAAACATTCAAACGATTGATCGTATGATCCAAATCATGGATTGTTTTACCATCGATCAAGACGAATTGGGTGTCCGAGAAGCTGCCAGATTAACTGGTTTTTCATCCAGTGTTTGTGGAAGAATCATGATTGCTCTAAAAAATCAAGGATTGCTGCAACAAAATCAATATACCAAAGCTTATTCGGTTGGACCGAAAAGTTTGCGTTGGGCAGAGGTCTATACCTCCAATCTCGACATTCGTAATGTGGCTTTACCAGTGATCCATCAATTATTGGCAGAAACGAAAGAAACAATCAGCTTATATATTCTGGATGGGGATGAACGGTTGTGTGTTGAACGGATGGAAAGTGCTCAAAATGTACGGATCGTTGCCCGAATTGGTCGGCGTTTACCTTTGTATGCCGGTTCCGCTGGTAAGTTATTACTGGCATTTCTTTCGGAAAAAAAACAAGAGGAAATCTTTGAACGTACAATTTTCACCCCATTTACAGATAAAACCATTGTTGATCCGGAAAAATTACGTGTAGAACTAAAGAGTATCCGCCAACAAGGTTATGCATTTAGCAATGGCGAATGGGTAGAGGATGCAGCCGGGATTGCAGCGCCGATCTTTGACATTAAAGAGGATATTCATGCTGCTTTGACTGTGTCTGGACCTTCTGGTCGCTTTACTAATGATAAAATCCTACTCTATAAAACCAGTGTCTTAAAAGGCGCTGAACAGATCTCAAAAGATTTAGGATATGTTGGAAATTTTTTTACACAAATCCAACAATCATACCTATGACGGTCGAAGAGATGATCGTAACTCTTTTCCCCTGATTAGGAGTTATGATTTTTTTCGGCTTAAGACTTGAATAAGGAGCTCCAATATGGAATTATTAGAAGAAAAAATTGAAAAGCTATTGCCTGCTTGGAGAGAAAGAGTCCAACGCCTTAAAAAAGAACATGGAAATTTCAAAGTATGTGATGTTACCGTATCACAGATTTATGGGGGAATTCGGGGAGTGCAAATTCAAGTCAGTGACATCTCCTATGTGGATCCCCAGGAAGGGATTCGTATCCGAGGATACACGATCCCGCAATTATTAGAATTGCTGCCCAAATTACCAGGAGCGGAGTTTCCATTGGCTGGTGGGGTTTATTATTTACTTCTCACGAATGAAATCCCGACCCTGGAAGAAGCAATGATGATTGAAAAAGAATGGCAGGATAGAAGCCAGATTCCAACCTATGTGTATAACGTATTAAGGAGAATGCCACAAGAAACACATCCAATGACTTTATTTTCTATGGGAATTATGGCACTCCAACGCGAGTCTGTCTTTTCTAAAGAGTATGAAATTGGAGTAGTTAAGGATGACCATTGGCGCTACTTTTTAAAAGATTCAATCAACCTTACTGCCAAATTGCCTGGTCTGGCAGCCTTTATTTACAATTTAAAATATCAGGATGGCATTTATCTGCCCCCGAGAGCCGACCATGATTGGAGTGCCAATTTTGGGGTTATGATTGATCGTGAGGGAGATCCTAATTATTATGATCTCTGCCGTTTGTTCTTTTTTCTACATAGCGACCATGAAGGTGGGAATGTTTCAGCTCATACGGCCCATCTGGTAGGCACGGCTCTTTCGGATGTCTATTTAGCCTGTTCGGCCGGGATGAATGGGTTGGCAGGACCTCTACATGGTCTGGCAAACCAGGAATGTATCAAGTGGTTGTTAGATGTCCGCGAGTACTTCAATGGCATACCGACCTCCAAACAACTCAAAAAATATATGCGTGCTACCTTAGCAGAAGGAAAAATTATCCCGGGTTATGGCCATGCTGTATTAAGGACTACCGATCCGCGGTTTACAGCGCAATTAGAGTTTGCGAGGAATAAACGTCTGGATAGTGATTTGGTTAAATTAGTAGAAATGGTTTATGCCACTCTGCCTGGGATTCTCATGGAGAATGGGAAAGTTAGTAATCCCTGGCCGAATGTAGATGCAATTAATGGTGCATTGCAATATCATTTTGGTGTAAAAGAGTATGGTTTCTATACAGTTTTGTTTGGTGTGAGTAGAATATTAGGAATCACTGCTCACATTGTTTGGTCGCGGGCGTTATTGAAACCGATTGAGCGTCCAAAGTCATTAACCACCGAAATGTTAGAAACAATGATAGCAGGAAAATAAAGAAACGGTTTTAAAAAGAATGTTTGATAAAAAGATTTCAGCTCATTAAAGGCAAGAGGTAATCATGGAAAATAGTTCATACCAAATTTATGAAGACAAATTAATTCTTAGAACCCGATATCGTTTGTGTGATACGGTGGATGAATTAATTACCAGCAATTTATTTCTGGATTTATTGGGTAAGTATGTTAACTATCTCTCGCGCCAGCATTCGCGCTTATTACGAGTTTTCGTAAATGAAGATAAGATAACAACTCATGAACTAAAATGCATGCAGACTACTTTACAGTTATTATCTAAATTACCTGTCAGTCAGGTACAGAAAATAGTTCCTGAACATCAGACTTTCTTTACCGATTTAGATCTTCTGGATGATTTTATTGAAGAGTTCTATAACTTTTGGCGGCGATTACAGCGGCTGGTAGTAATTGATTCGGTGGATGATCGCCTGGACAAACGACCATACCGCTCTTTTACCGAGACAGTTGAAAAGTTAATGAACGTCGTTCGCACAGCACAACGTGATATCCGTGAAAATGTTTCCGGAAATCATCCGAGAGTGTATCGCCAGGTGAGTGCAGGCACCAATATCGCAGCTATTACCTTGCCATACCGGCTCCCATTTTCCTCTGAATATTCAGACCTTTTAAATCATATCTTAATGACCCGGCAGGTTTTGATTTATCCGCCTTTTATTTTTAATACCCCCCAAAATAAACGCAGCGGAAAATTTGCGCGGGTCGAAAACAACCCGCTTCAAGGGTTACATATTAATCCCAAAGAATGGTTATGTTATCCAGCAAAAGTGGGTGAACTAGTCATTCTGGTTTATTTCACTGTTCAATGGTTTGAACTTGGTTTTTCATTGGCTAACTTATTTGAATTGGCTGAAGATGCGGATTTAAAACGGAAGCCGGATGCAATCTATTTTTATGGAATTCCGGTTGAAGGTGATCACGAACCAGGTGTCTCTGAGACAATTTTTTATGAGGATAATGATAATAATATCCTGATTGGAACGGTGCCATTCAGAAAAGAGTATGCGTATTTTGGCTACCTGAAAAAAATGATTTTAACCTTGCATAATGTCAAAATGATGAAAATGCAACGGATGCCTTTCCATGGGGCTATGTTCCATCTGGTATTACGAAACGCTGGCTCAGCCTGTGTCTTATTGATCGGTGATTCAGGCGCTGGGAAATCCGAAACACTGGAAGCATTGCGGGGGATTATCGAAGATCAGGTGGAGGATCTGGTTATCATAGCAGATGATATGGGCTCGATCGATATTTTACCGGATGGTCGTATTGTAGGCTATGGCACAGAAATAGGTGCTTTTGTGCGGTTGGATGACCTTCAGAAGGATTACGCCTTCGGCCAAATTGATCGCTCCATTATCATGAACCCGGATCAAGTCAACTCGCGGGTTGTGCTTCCCGTTACCAAATTTCAGAGCCTCATCCAGGGCTATGACATTGATTTCGTGTTGTATGCCAACAATTATGATGCAGTGGATTCTGAACATCCTGCAATTGAGCAATTTAAAAATCCAGATCAGGCATTTGAAGAATTCCGTTCCGGGGCTGTGATGAGCAAGGGCACAACCACAACAATTGGATTAACGCATTCCTATTTTGCCAATATATTTGGGCCCCCAGAATATCGAGACTTACACGATGAAATTGCCAGGAAATTCTTTTATGCTTTTTTTGAAAAAGGAATTTTTGTTGGGGAGATGCGCACTCAATTAGGTGTGTCTGGAAGTGAGTTTACTGGTCCAGAGAATTCAGCAAGAGCTTTATTAGAACTGCTTAAAAACAAAAACAAGTAATTAGAAAATATCACCCTGGGAGAATTGAATTCATCCCAGGGTGGCTTCAATCGACACTAATTCACATTCGTCGGTAAAATATAAAAATGAGAATATTCTTATTTTTATTTTTATTTGCATGTTTTTTGTTTTCTGGTTGTAGTAATAACGCACAATTTGAGCAACCTGTTAAAGCTCCCACCATAACCAGTAGAGTAACTGAAAACAAACCGCAATTAACCAGTACGCCATTTGTTGAACCATCAACAACTGTGAATGAAACGATCGTGCCTACTGAACGAGTTGTTGAGGTAAGTTCGCCTTTGCAGGAATATTCAATGACACGGTTAATGGACATGATTTCTAATCCTTACCATCCCCCAAAATCAGGCTCTGATGATCCGCATCAGGGCGTAGATTTTAGTATTGTTGACCCGGATTACCAAATTGCGCTCGCAGGTGAAAAAGTCCAGAGCATTTTGGAAGGTGAAGTTGTGATGGTAATGAATAATCGTTTTCCGTATGGAAATTCGGTGATGATTGAAACACTTTTTCGAGATCTTCCTCCAGGTTGGGTGGAAACCCTGGTTGAAATGCCACTCCCGGATTCGTTTGGTATATCGCCGGCTTTAACCTGTCCTTCCGGTTGGGATAAAGCGCCAAACGATAAACCAGACCTTGCTCTTTACATACTGTATGCTCACTTACACGAGCCAACTGCAGTCGAGGTGAACCAGTTGGTTCAATCCGGTGAGTTTTTAGGTAGTGTAGGCGAAAGCGGAAATGCGTTGGCTCCACATCTGCATGTTGAAATGCGTTATGGGTATTCCAGAGAATTGAATGGTAGTATGGCCCATTATGATGTCAGCGCAAGTCAGGAAGAAATGGAAAATTATTGTCGCTGGCGGGTAAGTGGCTGGTATCGCGTGGTTGATCCTTTATTGTTTTTGAAAGATGTCCCTTAAGGGGATGATGTCTGTAAATCTGAATAACCCATCGCAAGCATCCATTCACAAATGATTGGTGCGCCATATTCATCAGGAATGGGAGGTTTTCCAACTGGTTGTGGAAGCCCATTGAAGCCACGAAAATAACCAAACTCTCCGGTTAGTTGGTCGCGCGCAGGTTGAGAAAGATCACGATCACCGATTGCAATGGCGTGAATATGGATCGGTGAACCCGGATATAGCTCGTCGAAATAACGTAGCCAGGCAGCAAACCCGGCAATTCGTAAAGCAGGAATCAGTTTTTCGATATCCTCATATAAAACCTTGTAAGTGCCATACTGAATGACGGATATATCTACTGCTCCACCGCCTGCATGCGTTCCAAAGCTGGCTGAAACCTCGTTGCTATAGCTCCCCTGGGTGAGGTGATATCCAGTTAGATCAATTTCTCCCTGATAAAGCGATTGAGCGTGTTCCAGCATTTTATAAGTGCGTTGGTTGATCAACATGCCGTTAATCGTAATCAAATTGTAATCATCAGGTGGTTGCAAACATCCTACAGGTTCATTCGGGGTAGGAGAGGGTGTTATGGTTAAAGTAGATGTTATTGTTGCTGTCGCAGAAGGAGTTTTAGTGGGTGGAATTAATGTACCGGTAGAGGAGGGGAGTGCGTAAATAGTATTTGTGATTTGAGTTTGAGGTGATATGGCTGGAGTAAAAACTGGAGAACATCCAGCCATCACTAAGATGGCGAAGAGAAAGAAAGCAATGAAAACAATAAAACACTTATTTTCAATTATTATCTTTCTCCTTGCCATGATTTTATTTTCTAATTTTTATTTTTGCTAAAGCAAAAATTGAAAATACGAAGAGGACAACATATATCACCATCAAATTGGTATAGCCTATTTGATCTGCAATTGGTCCGCCAATATAAGCTCCTACCGCGCCTGCACCGGCACCTGCCAGGTTGGAAATCCCCAAATAGCGCCCCGCCTGATCTTGAGGAACAATTTCGGTGCCTAAGGCCCAGTTAGAGGCATAGAAGAAACCAATTCCGGCGCCCACCAGGCAACCGGCTGCATACATCCAGGAGATTGCCGGAGAAAGCAAGACCAAACCGGTGCCAATGGTTGTCAAAATGGCACTGACCAGGATGATCTTTTTTGTGCCAAAGCGGTCGGTTAACCAACCACTAGGCAAGGCTGATAAAAGAATAAAGACACCAATAAACATCGTAATGGAAGCTGCCGGACCAGCAGCTTTTTCACCTTGCAACTCAACAAAACGCTCCTGTAGAAAGAACACGAGGAAGCCAGCTAAATTAGTAGAACCAGCCAGAAATGCCAGCCGGTTAACTACCCACCAGGTAAAGTTATGTTGTTTCTGGAACTCTTTGCCAATGCTGAGATACACACTGCTCCAAACTCCAACCCCAATTGCGACCAGCATGCCAACCAGGCCGACCAGCATCACAATCCAGTGCCCATTTGGGGTGGCATTTCGAATGACTGCATTCATAATTTGCCGGACGAAAAATCCGCAAGCCAGGATTATTACTGTAAAGACGACCGTCATCAGAACCAGCCGAAGAATAGGGTTCCAGTCCACTTTGGTTGTTTTTTGTGTAAGCGGCTCTTCTTTGACAGTCAGTGTAATCAACATACAGACGACCATCACGACCATGAGCGTGATGATAGCCGCCCACAGATTTCCGGAGCTGATCATTTTGCCAATAACAAAAGAAACGAAGATAAGAGGAAGCGGGAGTTCAAACAAAGCTTTAAATCCAGAGAACCGGCCTCTTTTTTCTTCTGGAACCAGATCGGGGATAATTCCCTGGGTCGCGGCATGCGCGGTATTGGCCGTCATCATTGAAAGGGTGTATAGCAAAAATAGGAACCAGTAACCGGTCATGCCATCCATCCCTGCTGTGAACCCGATGAAAATATAGATGATAACTTCGCCAATTGTGCCGGCTACGATGAATGGTCTGCGGCGTCCAAATTTGGAAGTGGATTGATCACTAAGTAATCCCATTAATGCCTGCACCAGGACTGCAACCATTAATGACCAGAGCCGTATATTCCCGAGCAACTCACCTTTGACGGCTTCCCCAACAAAACGCTGGATTAATAATGGAATGATTAATGGAGTTAATACTTGAGAACGGGCGGTCAGGGCAAACCAATAAATATTGTAAGTGATATAGTGGTACCAGCGGATCGTTCGATTCATATTTCTCTCCTTAATTATTTTGGATCATACAGATACAGTAAATATCCAGGTCAATCGTTATTTTTTTATCCAGAGTTTCAAAAAACTGTGGTTCTAAATCGGGCTGGATGATTTTAATCTTTGATTGGTTTGGTAATTTCAATTGAACCTTCTGTTTTTGAGGATGGTAATTTACCAGATGTATGTTTACTTCCGAGTTTGTGGTTTCCCACACATCTATTAACACAGGAAATTTCGAGAAGACACGAAAAGTGATAAACGGTTCAAGACTTTTTAATAAATCATTTTGAAAAGCTAAATCTGGTAGTTTAAAAAAGGGCGTATGCGTTACCAATTTTGACATCCCAAACCAGTCCATGAGCGTACGCATACTTTTACTTCCGTGATATCCGCGAATCAATTTATCCGCAAGAAAAGATAATATTCTTCTAAGAAAGAGGTTGCGATTGAAAATGGATTCTTTTGGTGCTATCCAGTTTGACAGTTCATGAGCCCGGATAATGAGGTTGTTTTTTGGTAAATTTATCTCGGGTTCGGTTTTTTCAAAAACGATTATCGGAGTATTTTGTTGCCCTTGATCAGGATTCGTGATGACAACCCAGGGGATACCATTGGCAAGCAAAGTTTGTTGTACTGCAAAGAATAGGGGGGCAATCGTGTGCCATTTTTGCCATAAAAGATCCCCGGGATGAAGAATTTCGACCGGAGCAATTCTGGTGGTTTGATGCTGATAAATTGCCTGATAATCCTCCAGCCAATGATGAAATAATCCGATTTCATTTTGCTGACTGGTATATTCTGGGGCTGTCAAAAGTGTCATCTTTTCACCATCATGATATTCGGTGCCTTTGGTGACCATACTGCAGCCTAAAGCGGCAGCCTCCGCCATCCCGGTCAACGTCTGGCGGATTGGATAAACCGGATCAAACCCAATCCCGGTCGCATAGGAAATCACGCTCAAATGTTTCTTTTCCGGTAAAAAAGCCTGAGAGTTCCGTAATGTAAGCGCGTTATTCACCAAGCTGTTCAATTTTGGCTCCCACTTTGGCAAAGCAAAATTTTCGATCATGGTAACGTCTTGAATCTCAGCTAATTTTGAAAAGTCAATCCCAAAGATTAATTTTACCGGGCGCATAACGGGATCATAATCATTAGCACTGATGAAGATACCGGGTTTAAGATTGCGTGCAAAGGAAGATAACTCTTGAAATACATCGGTCATTTTTTGTGACCGCCACTGCAAATAATTGATTACATCAGGATGTTTGAGATCAATCATGCGTGGAATTGTTAAGCCTACCTCGCGATGATAGATTTCCTGACAAGTTGGGCAATAGCAACCAGCTCCGCCCAACCAGGTGTTGAAAAGAGAGTTAGGTTGCAGACCATACCAAAGGTTATCAAAAAATATCCCGTCTGACTGGCGATTAATTGCGTCACTAATCCGTTCATGTAAATAAGCGGTCCATTCCGGGTTTTGAAAACAGGTCAGGTAGCGCCCGGAGTAGTAATAGATTTTTTCTCCATTGGGATCCAGAGCATACCAGTTTTTGTCCTTGAAGCTGCCGTCGTAAACACAGTTAGAGGTTTGAATATAAGCGAAAACCTTTGCATTTCGCCGGTGGTATTCCTGAGTTGCGATTTCGAAGGAATCCCAGTCCTCTTTTTCAATTTCAGGGGGAAACCCCCAGTTATAAGTAAGGTGAATCCAATTTTGATAGAGATTGTTGACCACCCGGTTAACTCCTTCACCCTGATGAGCGCTCATATGAACTGGTACGTCTACATTCACACCCATAAACTTTAATTGATTCATGCGAACTGTTCCAGGTCCAGCCCACAAATAAATTGGGCGATAATTTCCGATTCTAAATGAGGTTGAATTGTTCATCGATTCCTTTTTTATAGTTTGACGCCTGACTTTAATGGATTTCTCAAAATAAATCTCTACCTTGCGACTTTAATGCGGATTGTTTTGATTTCAAAAGGTTTGTAGTTAAGATGGAGTTCTCCATTTTGCACCGTACACAAGTTCTGATTTTCTTCTAAAAGGTTAGTTTCCCAGGCTGAGAGGATTGGGAAGAAACTCTGAATAATCGCACTCCCTCTTTGACGCTGACTTTCGTATAAACGGACGATTATTCCATCCCCATCCTCAGCCAGTTTGATGGTTTCGATGATGATGTTAGGAACGTTTACCGAGAATAAGGAAAGACTTTGAGTTTGGGGAGTGTTTTTCAATTTCTCTTTTGGATCAAAAACGATGATAGGATCGTTCAAAGCATAAGCAGCGGATTGAGTACGTTCATTCCATAGTCCGGAATGAGGTAGTAGGCTATATTTGAATTCATGCACCCCCAGATCAGCATCCGGGTCTGGCACAGTTGCTCCCTTTAAAAGGGTTAATCGAATGACATTATTATGAATGTCGTGACCATATTTACAATCATTCAACAAGCTTACACCATAATCTCTTTCACTTAAATCCACCCATTTATGAGCACAGGTTTCAAAACGAGCCCAATCCCAACTGGTGTTGCGATGTGTATTGCGCTGTACATTTCCCCATTGAATTTCAAAAGTAGCAGTTGGAGAGAGGATATCCACCGGGAAGGCAACTTTGAGGAGACTGAATCGTTCCTGCCAATTAATGGTGGTATCAAAATCAATTTGTTTTGAGCCATTTGTGATCGAGATTAATTGCGCATAGGTGCTGCCACCAATTTGGCGATTAATTTTAATCGTCTGGCGGAGCGAGCCATGTTCTACCCATTCGATGGATGTCGCCGGCTGGGCTAGTTCTAGTTTGTCGTCGTAATAGATGTCGATATCCCAGGCATCATAGGTGAGGGGACGGTCTTCAAAGAGCTGGAATTGATTGGCAAATAAATTCGGCGGGATGATTTCACGCTGCATTTCTTTGTCAAAAATGCGTTGCAAGTCACCGGAATTGTTGAATACAACTTGAATTAAGTCATTTTCAAGAACGAAAGGCGAATTTTTATCATTTGAGGAGATTTCGGTTTCTCCCCGGGATATTTGAATAGCGGTGATACTGTATGGCGGTAAAACACCGGGTGAAAGTAGAATTCCATTAGAAATTGGTTGAGTAAATAGCTCCTTGCCATCTCTTGAATAACCTGAAGATTGAGTGTGATTTATATTAACCAAATCACTTCTAGAAAATGGTGTTGGGTTGACAAGAATAAGATCTCCTGTGACGGATTTGCTTAAAATTTCTAACGCTGCATCTCTCAACTTCATTAATTTAACTTTTAAAGCCTGATAGGCGACATCAGCTTCAGCATAGACTGCCCCGATACTTGAACCCGGTAAAATATCATGAAATTGGTGCAGACAGATTGTCTTCCAGGCAGCATTAATCTCTTCTTTGGGATATTGATAAGAATCGTCCAATAAACTGGCGAAAGTACATAGGAACTCAACATCATGGATGAGGAATTCACTTTTGCGATTATTGCGCTTCGTTTTGGACTGAGAAGTATAGGTGCCCCGGTGATATTCTAAATATAACTCTCCATTCCAAACTGGCATCATTTTGGAGGTTTGAAGAGGCTCAATGTTCTCGAAAAATTGCTTTACGCTTGAATTATTTACTTGGGGGAGGGCCGGGAAATTTTCCATAATTTCCAGATTTTCCAACATCTCCACTGTAGGCCCACCACCACCATCTCCGAAGCCGTACGCCATCAATAAATCCTGATGCAATTCCTTTTGCTGAAAGTTATTCCAGGTGCCCAGAGCTTCCTGAGGAGTAGCCATGGCGTTATAAGTACTGGCATAAACGCTGCCCAATTCTTTGACAGTGCTGAAATGGGTGAGAAGACGGGTGCCATCGATTCCTTGCCACAGGAAGGTATCATAGGGCAGGCGATTATATTGACTCCAGCCAATCTTGATGGTCATAAAGTATTTTAAACCCGCTTGTTTGATTAATTGAGGTAAAGCCCAGGCATAACCAAAAACGTCCGGTAACCAAAGGACCGGTGTTTCTGCCTCTGTTCCAAATTTTTCCCGAAAGTAAGTGCGACCGAGTAAGAATTGCCGCGCAAGTGATTCAGCTCCTGATACATTGCAATCAGCTTCGACCCACATGCCCCCCATCGGTTCCCAGCGTTTTTCTGCAACCAGTTTTTGAATCGCAGAAAACAATTGCGGTTGATCCTGCTCCGCGAATTCATACAGTTGTGGTTGACTTTGGGAGAAATGAAACTTTGGAAATCTTTCCATGTTGCGAATCACGTTGAAAAAAGTGCGCTCGGCTTTTCTCCTTGTTTGACCCAATGTCCATAACCAGGCGACGTCAATATGTGCGTGGCCACTGGCGTGGATGGAGACATCCATGGGCGAACCGGCAGTCTGAAATCCTGCTCTTAAGATTTGTAAAGCTTTGGGCACTGATTGGTAAAAAGAAGAATCTAATGGATAAGAGGTGTCCAATGCAATAAAGGCCTCATTGAGAACATTCAATATAGCGGATCGTGAAGGGTTATCCTCAGAAAGGCTCTCGGCTGTTGAAAGAGCTACGCGGGTTAGGGAACAGAATTCACGCAAACCGGTTTGTATTTTTACAATTGCTGGCTGTCCCATGAATAATTTTTGAGCCGGGTCTCCAGCAACACTCTCTCCTAAACCTGTCCAGCCATGCAAAAATAAAGAATGAGTTTTTTGATCCAGCCATTCTTTTTTTAGATAGATTTCTTGATGATGCCGGTCACAAGCTGCGTAAGGCTCCTTATCGATATAAGCCAAAGCCTCTGGGTGGCTAAAATCACCGGCGATTCCCAATGGTAAATAGAGGGCAATGGGATGTTCAGAGCTCCAATGAGCCGGGACAGCAAATGAACTAACCAAAAGGAAATTGGTCTGCCATTTTCCCCAATAGGATTCTGGCTGGACGACGTCCCAACCTTGAATATTTGGGTTTAAATCTGGTTTGATTGATGGAGATTCCAGTTGCTGATATCGAAAGGGAGGAAGCGGAGTCCTTTCAATATAAATGAATGGGGTAATCACCTTAAGTCTGGACTTAATTTTTTCGATTGTCCAACGCTGTTGATGGTACATAGGTCCTCGTTAATAAAGTATATTGGTATATGAATTCATCCGACAAAGAAGAATCCTTGTTGCTAATAGACTTATTATATAAGACCTGCAGGACATTACAGAAAATTTTCCAATGATCACTAAATAACCATAAAAAATAATTTGGAAATCATATCAGAACCATTTATAATAGAAAGTGTTAAGATCATTGTAAATCAAATCTTACTATATCGAATTAATTGTTATTAAGGAGTGATAATGGCACAGGCTCGGACTCGTAAATTAGTTGTAACAGGTGTAATGGGTGCAATTTCTATTTTATTAGGTGTTACCCATTGGGGGTTTATTCCCTGGTTTGGTGGAATTTCTTTGACCATTATGCATGTGCCGGTGATTATTGCGGCTATTTTAGAAGGGCCAATAGTCGGCGCAGGGGTTGGGTTAATTTTTGGTATTTTCAGCATGATCCAGGCTGCGGTGGCACCTACATCCCCTTCTGATGTCTGGTTTACAAATCCGGTGTTGGCTGTCTTGCCACGGCTTTTTATTGGACCAGTTGCCTATTATGTGTGGAAATTATTGGAGAAGATCCCTGTGGTTGGGTTGATTGTAGCTGGCATCGCCGGAAGTTTGACGAACACAATTCTGGTCCTGGGGGTCATTGGTTTAATGGGACTTTTACCATGGGCAGTTTTGGGTGGCATTATCGTTTCTAATGGACTTTTGGAAGCAGGAGTATCTGCTTTTATTGTTTTAGTGGTGGTAGCTGCCTGGCGCAGGATTCGAGTTGGAAAGCGGCAGGGAGCAGATTTATAAAAATAATATCAAGATTGAAACCAGCAGGGCGGTGCCAATCAGGAAGCCGTCCTGTTTTTTAAATGTTAATTGCCGATATGCACCACGGGTGAGATGATTCCCATAACCTCTAGAATCCATGGCCATCGCCATGGTTTCTGCTTTTTGAAGACTGGTTAGAAACATCGGTACGATCACTGGTAATACCAATTTGATGCGGTCTTTCAGTTTTTGTTTTTTTACCCCCCAGGCTGCTCCACGGGCTGCTTGTGCTTTAGCGATTTGTTCGGTGGCCTGGCCCAGCATGGGTAAAAATCTTAATGTGATTTGAATGACGACAATTAAATCTTCGCTGGGGATTTTCAACCAGTTTAATGGTCGTAATAAAGATTGCATTCCATAAATTAGATCACTGGTGGACATGGTAAAACTTGCCAGACTGATGACCAGGATTAGGCTGACAAATCTTAAGATAATCGTGCCTGCCGACAAAAGACCCTGAAAGGTGATGGTCAAGGACCAGACTTTTAGGAGAATTGGATTTTCCAGACCGGGTGGAAAACGAAATAGTTGAAAAATAGCGATAAAAATCAAAAAGGGTAAAGGTGTACGAATCCCTCGTAACGCATTTTTAAGAGGAATTTTGGAAACTCCAAAGATGATCAAAACCAATACTAGCGCAATCGCTACCATGAAAGGATTACGAGCAAAGGTAATCGCCATCATCAGGAAAAAGAGCGATAATATTTTAGCGCGGGGATCGCGCTGATGAAACCAGGAGTTCATCGGCAGGTACTGCCCAAAGGACAGGTTTTGGGTGAACTCAAAACTAGCCATTCTGAGCTCCTAAAGATTGAAATGAAGCGACCAATTGTTGGCCAATAATAATATTTTCTGGTACCATCCAACCTTTTTCACGCAGGCAGGCTGCCATTTGAGCAGCAACTGGCGCCACCATTTGATATTGATGCAGCAAAGAGTGATCAGACAGGATCTTTTCTGTATCCTGAGTACTTACCACTCTGCCGTTTGATAATAAGGTTACATGATCGGTTAATAAGGCTAAATCTTCTAGTTGGTGAGAAGAGACGACCAGGGTTCTGCCCTCGTGATGGATTCTCACCATTTGAGTCAGGATTTCACGTCGGGCAATCGGATCCAAACCAGCGGTGGGTTCATCCAATAATAATAGAGATGGGTTGAGCACCAGGGTGGAAGCCAAGGCGACTTTCCTCTTTTCGCCGCCAGATAAAGCCAGCGTTAAGCGATCTTTGAATGTTTCAAAATCAAGCCCGACCTGGGTCATCGCCACTTTGACGCGTTCTCGTAAATCTCCACCTGATAGCCCCAATACTTTGAGACCGTAGGCAATTTCATCACCGACGTATTGTTCAAAAAGTTGATAATTTGGATTTTGGAAAACAATTCCGGTGAAACGCCTTAATTTGAGAAAGTCGGTGTCATGATTGACAGTAAATGGACCTACCTGGAGTTTTCCAGTTTGAGGAATATAGAGACCATTCAGGTGCTGTAACAAGGTCGACTTTCCAGAACCTGTTGCCCCAATCAGTCCGTGAACACTACCATTGCGGATGTTGAAGGAAATATCCTCCAGAGCCTTATGTGCGAGCGGAGTATTTTCAAGATATGAGAACGAGACGTGTTCCGCTCGAACAAGATTATCCTGATTGTTTCGGAAAAAATGCGCTTCTCCTAAGGGCTGAAAATATTGGGGTGAGGTGCGTGATTCAATTTGCTGTTTGAATTGCTCGATGTTTAATGGAGCCTGTAGAGTGGGAATCCAGGGTTTAAGTTGCTGGGCAAACCACAAAACCCTGGGTTTATCCAGATTCATTGATTTGACCAATTGATCATTGGTGAATAATTCGCCAGGGGTTCCATCAAAACGTAGTGTGCCTTCATGTAAACCCAGAATTCGATCAGCCAGGCTGGCTTCTTCCATAAAATGGGTGATCATAATCACAGTTATCCCGGAACGTTTGAGTTGCTCGATATTACGTAAAACATCTTCACGACCAAAAGGATCCAGCATGGCTGTGGATTCATCAAAGATAACGCAAGCAGGCTGCATAGCCAGAACTCCCGCCAGAGCGACGCGTTGCATTTGACCGGCTGAAAGATTTTGAGGAGCACGTTCCCGTAATTCCCACATGCCAAGTTGGGATAGGGATTCTTTCACCCGTTTTTGAATTTCAACAGTTGGTAATCCCAAATTTTCAGGGCCAAAAGCGACATCCTCTTCCACAGAAGTAGCGATCATTTGGTCTTGAGGAGATTGAAAAACAATGCCAACTTCCTGATGGATTTTTAAATGGTTGGCACGATCTTTCGTATCCAATCCCATGATGTGAACTGAACCACTGTCTGGAAGAAACAGAGCATTCAAATGTCTGGCAAGCGTCGTTTTTCCGGAGCCATTTGCACCGACGATTGCAATATGTTCACCGGCCTGAATAGAAAAACTTATATCACAAAGAGCAGGACGGGGTGTTCCCCCTGGAACAGGATGTGAGTAAGAAACTCGATTGACTTCGATTAATGACGTCATGCTTGGTTATTTAACTATCAGCTTTAAAAAATAATATTCAATTAATTCTTCTAAAAATAATTCTGGTTATTGTATCATAGTCAACTACTTTAACGCTTGTTTCGATCCAATCACTCTGAAATTTAGGAAAAATGACCAGGAATTAAATCCGTCTTTAGGGGCGTGAATTTAAACTCTGGCTTGTTTACAATCTGGTGGAAAGGATTACATGTGAGGTACAGAAATATCTTCATATATATTTGGGTAATACTTAATGGATTGGTTGGCTTTGCATTAGGTTGGTTAATATCTTTCGGTTTTTTCAATGTTAACAACCCATTCACCATCATTATTTCTGGATTTATTTTTGCAGGTTTACATGGTTGGGGTTGGTTCAGGATATTAAAAAAGACTGGTAGCAATCCTCGAAGAATAAATCAGATTAAAGCCGTTGTTATTATTCTCCAGTTATTCATTGTCGTTTTGATAACAGGTCTTTTAATGACTCAACGATACAAATATCAGAACAAACCAAAAATTTTTTCAAGCTATCAAGATTCGTTTCACCGTCTTTGGCAGGCGATTGACGAGGTTTATCCTTATTTTGAGCAGAAGGATATTGATTGGGACAGCGTTTTCCTTCGATATAACTCACTTGTCAGGGAGGTTAAAACCGATGAAGAATTTGCTATGCTTGCTGCCAGAATGCTGGGAGAACTCGAAGATGCCCATACTGATATCTCCATTCCTGATTTAATTCCTTCAGTTTATGCTTCTGTGATTAATCGCGGTGACCTGGTGATTGTTAACCAGGTTGGTTATTCCGCTGAGATGGCTGGTTTAAAATCCGGAATGATAATTCTTTCAGTGGATGGTAAATCCATTGAAGAGCAAATTGCATTAATTGATAATTCATTAACGAATGCCGCTACACCCTGGGGTAAAAAAATTAAAGCGTATCGGCAATTATTATCTGTACCTGATAGCCCGGATAAGGTCCTGTTTGTATCGGTTATCGACCGGAGCGGAAACCAAAAGGATATTGAAATTAAGCAAATGGTCACCCCAACGGATTGGAAACCATCCCAATCTGAGTTTGGTAATCAGGGAGTTGAGGGGTATTTGATTCGAGAAGATATTGGATATATCAAAGTGGATCGGTTATGGAATAAACACGATGATATCGTGCTTGAATTCGACCAGGCCTTAGACCAACTAAAAAACACAAGGGGGCTTGTTCTGGATTTAAGACAAAATGGGGGTGGAGATTCAAGAATTGCAGAAAAAATAGCAGGCCGATTTATGAGAGAGCCTTTTATTTATGGCAGAGATGTTTTTAAGCAGCGGTTATATAAATTTGCCTGGAGAAAAAGTGTCGATTATTCAGTTAGGCCGCGGGGAGAGATTTATCAGGGAATAGTGGTGGTTTTAACAGATTATCCGGTGATGAGTAGCGCTGAATGGTTGGTAGGTATGCTGGTGGATGGAGGGAGAGCTATTTCCATTGGGAGAACAACCGGAGGGGCGACGGGTAATCCGATTAATTATGAAATCCCGGGAGGGCAGGCTAGATATTCAACAGCAGCTTTTTATCGGCCGGATGGCAGCCTGGTCGAGGGTATTGGTTATTCTCCAATTATTCCAGTTATTTGGACAGAAGAAGATTATTTATGTGGTGTAGACCCCGATATTGACGCAGCTATCGAATGGATTGAAAAGGAGCAATGAACCTGCTCCTTTTCAACTACTCTAGTAAAAAATTATTTTCTTAGAAATGCTTTAATCAATAAAATCAGCCCGAAACCAATGATGACAAACGGCCAGATAATCGATGAATCGATTCCCAAAAATTTTGCCCCTCCAAAAACAAAGAATAAAATCAGGCTAATCGCTACCATAGTCAGGCTGGTGGTCAATCCATTCGGAGTTTCATCAGGTGAAATGATGCTTGCCAGCCCAATTCCAACACCCACAAAACCAGGAATTAATGTCCAGGCAAAAGCCCAGGTTTCCCAGTTCCCGGTTAGATTTTGGTAGAAAAGGATTGCCCCAACCCCGCCAACAATACAACCGGGTACTGCCAATCCGCCATTCTTTGTAAATATCGCCAACAAAAGAAAAACAACTCCCACACCCATAATAATCCAAGGCCAATCAAATATTAATTTCAAACCCGGAACGATTTGGTTAAGCAGCAGGAGTGTTCCAAAAATGATAAATATGAATCCCCAGGCTAGACTTGATCTTTTATGTTCCATCGAACCTTACTCCTTATAAAAAAATACCATTTGAGTTAATTGTTACTTTATGCTTTTGAGTTTAACAATAAAGCAGAAAATTTTCCAATTGCCTGCCCCACATAATAATAAAAGTGAAATAGTCCTGGTAAGAGCATAATTCCCAGAATACAAAGTCCAATGGCTTCGCTGAATGTGTCAACTCTCCAAAAACCAAAATTGATGCTTGTCCAGGGAACGATTAAAGGGGAAAAAATCATAGTAAATAGAAGAACCAACCCAGTAACCAAAATAGTGATGGAGAAAAGGCCGATCGGGAATTTTAATAAAACGAAAAATAATCCTTTCCAGGTAGATGAATCCTGCAGGTACGCTTTGAATTTTTCCCAAAGACCTGGTTTTTCAGTCTGCTTTGCCTGAGATGTTTGGATATCAATCCCTAACAAATGAATCGTCTGAACGCGTTCGAAATTGATAAAGAGCCAGATCAGAGGAAACAAGAGAGCTAAAATAAAAAGCCCAATCCAAATGACGAGGAGCCCCAAACCCAATGAAATACCAATCGTCAGAGTTATAAAATAAGTTAATCCGAGTGGGAAGGCTAAAAACAGATAAAGGAGGGTTGAATAGAGTTTAGGTTTTGCAAAAATTGTAAAATACTTGGTTAAAAATTGATCCTGTTGCATTTATTCTCATTTCTATATAAAAAGAATAACCCTAAGTGTAATTAATATACGTCTGAATCAGAGAAAGGTAGCAAGTATATCCGCTGAAGAATGAAAAAGCTCCAATAAAAAATTGGCAGATTTTTAGTCTGCCAATTTTTATGTATGCTAGTTTTCGTTTAGTTCTTGATCAATTCGATTTCAATATTGATCATGATATCATCGCTCACTAAAACCCCGCCAGTTTCTAGAACCTGGTTCCAGGTCAGGTCCCAATCTTTGCGATTGATTTTTCCGGTAGCGCTGAAGCCGGCGCTGCTTGAACCCCAGGGGCTTTTAGAAATACCATTAAATTCAACGTCCAAAGTAACTGGTTTAGTGATACCTTTAATAGTCAGGTCGCCAACCAATTTAGCTTTTTTATTATTTTTTACAACCACTTCTTTTCCAACGAATTTCATTGTTGGGTGTTCTGAAACGTTAAAGAAATCAGCGGAGCGCAAATGGTCATCCCGTTGTGGTTGACGCGTGTCAATACTGTTAACATCAATTTCAACTTCCAATTCAGTTTTTTCAGGTTCATCTTCATTTAACTCGACCACACCTGAAAAATCGTTAAATCGACCACGAACTTTTGAGATCATCATATGAGTTACTGAAAATTCCACCAATGAGTGTGCTGGATCAATTTGCCAAGCCATTCTTTATTCCTCCAATAATGTTTCTATATAAAATAGTTTGATGTAGTAATAATAATGGAAAATTAAAATATGGTCAAATTAAATAAAAAAAGTGTATAAGGTTGTATTTAATCGTAATTTCAATTTATCGAAAGATAGCCAAAAGTCCTGGTATTAAAATAACCAATGAGGCTATCAGATTGAAAACTATGAAAATGTTTAAATTTCTATTTTTGAGATACTCAAGAAAGCTGGTTATTAGTCCTCCGCTGGCAGCAACAAGGAGAGCTGTGCCAAACCAAAAGTAAATCTTCTGACTGATAGCTTCATTTTGAAAATTTGGTAATAAGATGAGACCTATCAGTATGACTGCAGTTCCCCAGGAGAAAAACCATGATCGTAGAGCTGCGATGATTTTTCCTGAGCCATCTTTCTGGTTAACGAATCCGACAACCAACATGGATAAGCCTGCCAGAATTATTATGATCGGCATACTTTGATTCCATCCCAAACCCATTAATAAAATTAAACAAATAGCAATGGGGAATAAAACTCCAACCAAATTGCTGGCCAGGGAAAATGTAAAGCCAACATGCTTTTGCGATTCAGTAATAGTATTATTAATCGAAGCAAATGCGGGGATCAGAAAAAGTAATGCCCACCAATTTTTAAATCCCCCAGGGTGGGTGAGATTAATGATCAGAATTAAAAGCAACAGAAGTAATATTGCTGCTCCTGTGATGCGATTAGTAATGTTTGATGGTCCTGGATTTGGATTTTTCATGCCTTATATTACCTTTTTAATCTCATTAAATATTGGTTTCTCGAGATTTGCATTGGTAATATTTTCTTCCGAACCCAAAACGACGATACTGGCTTGCTGGTTCAAATCCTGAAGAATTGTGGACAATTGGCGGAAATGTTCGCTGGTAGTTGATAATAACTCATCTCTGAATTTTTGCCGCTGATCATCAGTGATACCTAACAGAAATCTTGCCATGGCAGTAAAACCTTTGGCATCCGGTAGTTGATAGGCATCAATTTCTCCGATAGCGCCAATGATTGATTTGGTTAATTCGGAATCACTTAGGTTGAGATCTTTTAAGAACCGGGCTGTCAGATCATAATTCTCTAAAGTGGATAATAAATTGGGGTCCCTGTAGGAAAGAAAAGTAAAGACTCCGGAAAAACGATCAAAACTTGAAAAACCGCCATAAGCACCTCCCTGAACACGTACTTTATCCCATAGCCAGGTGCTGCGTAAATATTGCTGAATTACATTCATCGAGCCATGATCCTGATAGCCAAGAGGATAGAGATTGCCACCTTTGGCAACAAAATTTACCTGACTGGGAGCCATTAACCCTTCATTTGTCTTCTGGCTTTTAATTCGAATTTCTGCTGTGGAGATATCCTGATCGGGCAACTGACGGATAAAGTCAATCATATCTGGTCGGATTATTTCCCAGTTGGGCTGATCGAGGGTCACATTCACCAGCAGATTTTTCTGATTGACCAGCCGGTAACGAATTTCATTGAAAATTGAGTGGATATAATCCCATTGCTGATCAAAATTTTTAATGAGATCACGAATGAAGTTCAGATAATCTACCCCGCTCATTTGTTCTGTCATCCAGGCCGATGTGGCGTATTGAGCCTTCAAGCGATTATTCGCTACCCGATGTCCGGAAGGTATCAATCCAGCTTCCATCCCGGATTTTTCTTCCAGGAGAATTTGTTTCAAGCGTTCTTTGTTATCAAAATTTGGAATTAATAAAATATCTATTAAAATTGAGATTAATGAAGGTATTTTATTCACCATGGCTTTTGAACGCTGGAACAAATAAGCAACTGATGCGTCCTTATTAGCTTTTTCAGAGGTATATAAAGAATGGTGAATTCCGCCTGTTTCTGTTCCGATCCGTTGAAGTAACTCAACGAATGATTCTTTTTGCGTGCCCATTTCCAATAAAGAACGCATAAACAAACGCATGTAGGGGAGATGTTCCACAGATAAAGGATTGAGGTTGAAACCCAGATCCAGATAAACGATATCGCTGGTAAAAAGATCATGATATAAAATTGTGGCAGGTTCTGTTTCCACTACCTCATTGGGCAAGGTCTTAACCAATGGGTCAATGTCGTTTTTTGTAAGCATTGGGATCGTTGCCAGTGCTTCAGGTGAATCAGGTGTTTCCTGGTGTTTTTTTAATTCTAGGGTATCCGTTATCACCTGTTGAATTTGATCTTTACTAAAACTTTTTTTGGCTTGTTCTAGACGTTTTTTTTCTTTCTCATTACGAATTCTTCCTACAGATGCATCTGGAGTAAGAACAACTGTTACCCGGTGTTGGTTATTTAACAAATATTCCTGGATTAATTTTTCGAAATAGGAATTCCCTGAAGTAAGTTTTTCTTTAATTGAATCTAAAGGTGCTTGAAAAGCCAGTGGAACAATTGGGTCATGGTCATAAAGCCAGGTACTCAATGTACGTAACATAATAATCAAACCGCGTGGATACGGCCCGGTATTATTTTCACGTAGACTGAATTCAATGGTATTGATCGAAGCTTCGATTGCTTTAGGGTCGATTCCTTCTAGAGCAATTTTCTCAAGTGAGGTAAGGATTAAATTTTCAACCTTGAATTCATTCCCCGGGGTAATCCCCCGCATTCCACATGAGAATGACATTTGGCGCATTTCATCCGTTAATCCTCTGCCAACAACCCCTTCTCCCAGGCCGGATTCTAGCAGCACCTTCTTTAATGGAGAAGCAGGGGTTCCTAAAAGGATATGCTCAAGAATTCCCAGACTTAACACTAATTCAGGCTGGTTACCTTCCGGTAATAACCAATTGACGGTTAGATAAACTTTTGCATTTTCTGTGTCCTGACCGCTATCATATGGGATTATTTTTCGTTGGGGGGATTTGAATTTGGGTTGCAGGCTGGGAAGCGAATCGATCTTCAAATAATCAAATTCCTGTAAATATTCATTCAGGATTTGCAACCGTTTCTTTGGATCATCATCGCCATAGAAATAAATCCTGGCGTTACTGGGGTGGTAAAAGGTATCATGAAAGGTTTTGAATTGTTCATAAGTGAGATTTGGAATTTGTTCCGGATCCCCGCCAGATTGGAAACCATAAGGGGTATCAGGCATCAATTGCATTTGACTTTCATCTCCAAGTAAGTCATCAGGGGAGGAGTAGGCTCCTTTCATCTCATTAAAAACCACCCCTTTGAAAGTTAATTCATCTTTGAGGTTATTTGCTTCATAATGCCAGCCCTCCTGCATTAGGGTTTGAGGTGTAATTAATGGATAAAAAACTGCATCCAAATAAACATCAACCAGATTATAGAAATCCTGGAGATTTGTGCTGGCGACAGGATAACAAGTTTTATCGGGGTAAGTGAAGGCGTTGAGAAAAGTGTTCAAAGAACCTTTCATCAATTCGACAAAAGGCTCTTTGACCGGGTACTTTCTAGATCCACAAAGAACTGAATGTTCCATGATGTGTGGAACCCCGGTTGAATCTGTTGGAGGTGTTCTAAAAGTGATCCCAAAGACTTTATTTTCATCATCATTAATGATAGAAATCAATTCCGCACCGGTTTTAACATGCCGGTAAAGCAATACCTTACTATTTATTTCTGTTACTTGTGTTTCACTGATTAATTTAAAGTCGTGTTGTTCACTCATAAGACCTCTGTTTATTTTTGATTTGAATAATTAGTCATTTAATTGATAGGTGTTAAAGCTGCTCTTGCAGGGAGAACCCCAGCCAGCATACATTTGACGATTGGTAAGGTCTATCACCATGGACATGATTGTTTTTTCGCTGTTCAAAACATTTTTATCAATTCCGTGGTTACAGATTGAGTCCGGATAATTGATGTGATCTTTCTGGATCGCTTGTAATGTTTTTACCGTGTGTTTATTCGTCTGTTTGAGAAGGCGTAAAGCCCGGTAATATCTTACGCGGGTGCTGATTAATTCATCAGGTTCCTCTTCGATCGTTTGCATCATGGGGTTGATATAAAAATTAGTATGCACCAAATAACCATCCTCTCCATATATTAAACCAAATTGTTTGGCAGAAACTTCAATGTTGTACATCTCTCCACTTTCGTGAACGAGCATGTGATTATAACCAGCAGCTCTTTGAGGGACTAAAATTTTCCGGATTGCATCGGCTGGGGTGGTGGCAGATAAAACGGCGCGGGAATAGAGAATTCTAGGAATTCCCAGCCGGCTATCGTTTGGATAAACAGAATCACAACACTGTGCAATCCCGTGAGCATTAAATCCAATATTAGGAAGCAGCCCGCCGTAGGTCATTGCCAGAAAAGGAGGTTCGTCAACAGGTTTAGCATGTACTAAAAACACGTCCGGTTCATCCTCAGGAGTCCAGTCTTCGTTGTGAGCGATTAAAACATCACCTTTGGCTGTCATGATTTGGTTGACTGAGAGAGAGGTACATTTGGTTAGGTGCAGAGCGTCGCTGGCAACACCTTCCATGGCATTGACTACCCGAATTTCGTCAAAAGCCACATTCGCTCCGGCGGCAATGCCTTTCATCTCCTCCACATATTGCGGGTAACGTTCTTCAGCAAAGGGGATGTATTTCTTAGCTTGAATAATGGCCCCATCCCAGGTCAGTTGCAATTGATCGTACGCTTTATGAATCATGACTTTGGCGTTTTCAATGCTATGTTGAACCTGGTTGCGCATGCTTTCCCCAATTTGTTGTCCAATTTCATAATGGGATCCATGCACATCAATGATGGGTAGTTTGGCAGTCATAATAACTCCTTTCAATCCCCCCGAAATGTGAATATTACTTTTCCTTCGGCAGGGTTGAGAAAACGTAATCCCAAACTGGTGAGCTAACACCAAATAATTGGTCTGGATATTTGTAATGATGTTGCATATGCAACCGTTTCAGTTGTTTCCAGATGCCTTTCCGCATCGGAAAATGATGTGTTGCGTAATGCATCAGATCATAAATTAAGTAACCTATTAAAAAGCCAGTAAAGGCTGGGTATAACCAGGGTGTCACTTTTAGAATAACTGAAAAAATCAGATAGAAAAAACCAAAAAATAGCAGTGCTAAAGGAATACTCACTGCAGGTGGCATAACCAACCTCGTCTTATCTTTCGGTTGAGCATGATGAATGCCATGAAATAAAAAAGTAATTCGCTCCTGGCGTTTATTTCTGGGTTTAAAATGAAAAACAAAACGATGCAACAGATACTCTGATAATGTCCAAACGAACAACCCAATCAGTAAGCCAAAAAAAACAATCAGAAAATTGCTCATTGGGTTAGCAATACTTAACCATAGC
Source organism: Anaerolineaceae bacterium (assembly GCA_034429975.1). Taxonomy (GTDB): domain Bacteria; phylum Chloroflexota; class Anaerolineae; order Anaerolineales; family Anaerolineaceae; genus UBA6170. The sequence continues at coordinate 60,777 of DAOUFM010000129.1, forward strand.
AATAAAATGATGATTGGTAACCATATTACTATAATTGCTATCGGACTCACATGTGTAAAAAATTCCAAAAAGTTCGACTTAAATAATCGAATAGGCTGCTCATCGTGAATTATTTCAACAGGGGACATATTTTGATCCTTTTAAACTAACGAATAGCAATAAAAGCGAACAGGACACTGATAAGATACAGTAAAAATAATGGAATCATAAGAATGAACATATTTACCGGATCCACAGTGGGAGTGATGGCAGCAGCGACAACAGCAATTATTACAACGGCTATTCTCCATTGTTTTAATAAAGTATGGGGTGTAACCAAACGAAATTTTGCTAGGGCAAAAACAACGATTGGTAATTCAAACCCAACGCCTAACCAAAAAATAAGACTGGTTGTGAATTTGATATAACTCAATAAACGAGGGGTGGTTGGTACACCCAGGAAATTAATTAAATAAGGAATGGCCACCGGAAGCATGACGAAATATGCAAAGGCAGCCCCCGAAAGAAAGAGAAAAGTAGCGATTGGGATGGTGATAAAAACCCACCGTTTTTCATTTTTCTCCAACCCGGGAGCGATGAAAAGCAATATTTCAGCAAGAATTACTGGGAAAGCAAAAATAAAGCCAGAAAGAAGGGAGAGACGCATAAAAACGCCAATATTTTCAGTGACTTCAATAGACTGTAGATTTTGAATTCCGCCGACTGGAACGGTTATAAAGTCGAGCAAGACCGGAACGAAGGCAAAACTTGCAAAAGTTGTCACAGCTAAGGCAATTACAGAGACAAATATTCGCTTCCGTAATTCATCGATATGGCCCCATATTGACATGTTTGTGATCATATTCGTTTTACTTTTTTCTGTCATCTGTACGGTGGTTTTATTGAGTCTATAGCTATCTAGTAAATTAAAAAAGCGATATTAACTGGTTTCATCGACGGATTGAGGTTTTGATTCGGAAGAATCCACCTCAATTTTGGACTCTTCAGGTTCCTCGGCAAGCTGGGAAGATTCATTGGCACCAATCTCTTTTGTTTCTTCAGAAATGGGTTCGGTCTTTTTTTCCGGGGAAGAGGTTTGTTTTTTGGAATTAGCCGGATCAATTGGAACCGAAATATTGCCGATATTCTTAAGCGAATCGGTTGTTGATTTGATATTTTTTAAGTCTTCCTCAATACCCGCTTCACGGATGATTTTGGTTGGGATTTCTCGGATTTCCCGAGAAGTATTCATAATGGTTGCCCAAAGAGGGGACTTTACGACCTTTCGCAGCATAACTCCAAGTTTTCTGGCATTAATTACCATGTTTTTCGGTCCTAAGACTAAAACCATGATAATTAAAATAAATACTAGCTCAAGTGGTCCGATACCAAGAAAACTCATAGAATAATAACCAGATATTAATAGTTATGACAAAGAAAAGGATTATTCGTCTTTATTGTCTTCTTTTTTATCGCCAGTTAAACCATCTCGAAATGAGCGGATTCCGCTACCTAACTCGCCTGCTATCTTACTGATCCGACCAACGCCGAAAAGTAAGACAATGATTACGAGGATGATGATTAATTCAGTTGGTCCAAAACGCATATTGATTACTCCTTAATTGTTTGTGTAAACATTATAACACGCAATATTTGACAAAATAATCACCATTTTTGTCATAGAAAATCCTTGCGTTTATCATAAAATTTGTTCAGATTTTGACTGATTTTCGATAAAAATGGATTGGGTAGGATAGGAAAACTCGATCCCATTATTGATAAAATTTTCAAGCATATTGATTAGGATTCTTTGTTTTATATCTAAATTGCTCTCCGAATCAGTGGAATTTACTTTGTAAACCAGTTCAAAATTAATTGAAAAATCTCCAAACTCAAGTAGATGGATATGTTCTACCGTCACCGCTTTTTCCTTTGCGAGGATTTGTTTAATAATTTCTGGTATTTGCTTTAATTTTTCCGGAGAAGTTTGGTAAGTGACTCCGAATTTTATGACTACCTGGCGATTTCTAGGATGTTTAAAATTTAAAATTCTGGATTTGACTAAATCTGAATTAGAAAAAATAATTTGTTCTCCCGAGATACTTTTTAAACGCGTACTTTTAAGTCCTATTTTCTGAACAACCCCTTTTAAATCATCTACTTGAATAAAATCACCAACATGAAAGGGCTTATCGATTGAGATGGATAACGAAGCAAATAAATCACCTAAAATACTTTGAACTGCCAGACCGATAATGATGCCGCCAACTCCCAGACTGGTCAACAAGGCTGTTATTTTTACTCCCGGGATATTATCAATAATTAGAATAACGATTACGCTACCCAGCAGTATGCGAAGGACGGTTTTTACTAGATTCAAGGTAGTCGGATCGCTACTTTCGTCGAGTTTGGTGAGATGAAGGTTGATCATCCAACTTAAAAGATAATTGGCCCAAATGCCAACTTGAATCCAGAAGGTGATGATAAAAATTGTTTTTAAATAAAGAATCGCTTTATTGTCTAATGTTAACCAATTGGCACCCAAATAAATACTCAAAACCAGAAGAAAGAAATAATTGGTCTTAAAAGTAAAAAGTTGAAAGAGCGTGTAAGTTATCGTCCCGTCTTTTTGTTGAATTAATTTCATCCGACTTTTGGTAAAACGAATAATAAAATGAAAAAAAACAAAGAGAATAACAAATGTTGAGATTGATCGAAACCACGAAACCAGTGGATTATTCAAAATTAGGAAGTCTTCCATCACAAACTCCTTGTGATTTATTTAATTAGATTTTAGCATGGAGGGCTCGAGTTAAAAAAGGATTAAAAATTACAATGGTTATCAATTATCCAGACAATCATCATTTATAAGGATGAATTAGTATTATTTTTTATCATAATATGCTAGCATAATATTTTAGAATAAGAAATTTAAAAAAATTGAATAAAAAGCTCACCCATTTTTTTTTTGAGAAAACGACAGTTGTTAATAATTTGTGGTTTATTTATCAAAACTTCAAATCGGACCGTTTAATTCTTGATCATGATCGAAGCCTTCCTCGCCAATTAATAAATGATTAATAATAAAAAGATAAGATCAATTAAAGTAACCAATCCCCAATTAACTGGGAAAAATAACCCAATGGCTGACATGAATTTTGCAACCATCAATGAAAAGACCAGACTTCGCATTTTGAATGAGGTTGGTTTAACCGTTACCCAATTATTGGACTTAAATAAAATTCTCGAATACATCCAAAGAGTTTTACGTGAGAAATTAGGCATTGCCCGTAGTTTAATTTATCTTTGGGATGATGATGAGCATAACTACGTTTTATCCAGTTACTATGGAATTGATCCTGTAGCAATCAGTGAAATCAATGAGCGTAGGAAAAAGGACCTGGACTTAGTACGTCAAATCGCTGTAACCAGGAAAACAATATTGCTCGCTAATATTGTTGAGGACACACGTTTCTCAGATCAAATTAGAAATAAATTTAAAAGCAACTTTTATTTTGGTTTTCCACTTCTTTCAAGAAACACAGTCATTGGTGTAATAGAATTAATTTCTCCTTCATTAGGAAAATTTGATAAAGAAATGATTTATTTTCTGGAAACACTGGGCCAGGAAATTGGTATCGCTATTGATAATGCTACTTTGGTAGCCAGTTCCAGGAAACACCAGGATGATGTCTTAACTTTATATCAGTTAGGGATAAAAATTTCTTCCTCGCTCATTTTAAGTGAAGTACTTGATGCTGTCGCTGAGTCGGCCCGGACTTTATTGAAAAGTGATCTGGGCATTATAGGTCTGTATCGGGAAAGCTGTCAGGAAATTAAAATTTGGTCAGTGAATGGAGTTGGCGGAGAAGCCCTGGATGGATTAACTTTCTTTACAGATCAAGATGGATTAGGAAAGGCTTTGTTAGAGGGTGAGGTTGTTACAGAATCTGATTTTCGTGTAAACGAAGCCCAATCTCTTTATCAGGTAGATTTTCAGGATTTTAATGCATATCTTGCGATCCCTCTCCATTTAGGGGATAAATTCTTAGGAGCTATTGGCGTTCTTTCTAAAAAGAGACGCCAGTTTTCTGAAAACGATATTCAATTGTTAAAACAACTTGGTTACCATGTATTTGTATCTATTGAAAATGCTCGTCTTCATCAACAACTACGATATACAGCCACTTTAGAAGAACAAAATCGTTTGGCAAGAGAACTACATGACAATCTGGCTCAGGCAATGGGGTATATCAAAATCAAAGCAATTATGGCGAATGATATGGTAACCCGGCAAGATCTTGAGAAATCCAAAGAACATTTAAATGAGTTAATAAAAACTACCAGTGTTTTGTACACTGATATCAGGGAAGCAATTTTCAATTTAAGAAATACAGATTCGCATCAAGAGAATTTTATCTATGCTTTACAGGAATACCTGGATGAATATGAGCTGCATTATGGAGTAGATGTAAGAGTTTCTGTAGATGATAACTCCTCGCTTGAATTTCCACCAGAAGTGGCCAATCAATTATTCCGCATTATTCAAGAAGCGCTCTCAAATGTGCGGAAACATGCCTGTGCGCAAAGAGTCTGGATTAAGTGCTGGCAGGAACAAAGTAATATTTTTATCAGCATTGAAGATGATGGAAGCGGTTTTGATCTACAACGAATTAGCGGCGATAATAAATCTAAACAAAGTTTTGGAATACAAATAATGGAAGAGCGCACCCATCAAATTCATGGGAAATTCTCGATAAAGTCAGAACCAGGTTTGGGAACAAAAATTGAGCTAAAAATTCCATCGGTTTATATCCGCTAAGGAGAATTGATGATGTTAAAAGTGATGCTTGTGGATGATCATGCTTTATTTAGAAAAGGGCTGGCTTCCCTATTGTCTATTCAGGAAAACATCAAGGTAATCGGTGAAGCCAGCAATGGATTGGAAGCCATTGAATTTGCAAAAATCTTGCGTCCAGATCTCATTATGATGGATATTCATATGCCAAAATGTAATGGGTTGGAAGCTACTCGGGAAATTAAAAAAATACTGCCCGAGACAAGAATCGTAATTCTTACTGCTTCCGAAGAAGATCAAAATTTATTCGAAGCCATGAAAATTGGGGCTCAAGGTTACCTTTTAAAAGATCTGGAGCTGCACCAATTATTAGACTTATTGCAATCGATCTCAAAAGGCGAAGCGATTCTTTCCAGCGCAATGGCGACAAAAATTTTCCAGGAATTCAGCCGGGCAGGGCATAGCCGGACTACCAATGAAGAGATCCAGGAAGAACTTACGGAACGTGAGAACACAATTTTAAAATATGTTGCTCAGGGGTTAATGAACAAAGAAATTGCGGATGAATTGGGGATATCTGAAAATACAGTCAAAATTCATCTTCGAAATATTCTTGAAAAACTGCATCTGCGCAATAGAATCCAGGCAGCAGTCTATGCTGTTCGGCAGGGTATCGCAGATCAGGAAACTGAAGAGAAAAAACTAAATTAAGTGTGTTTTGAACTAAATAACCCATTCGAGCTATAGAAAATTATCCATTTGATTAATACAAATTATCCTTTGTAATATTATCATTACAACAAATTTTTGATATCCTGTATATATTACAGTTCATATCTAATCCTTCATATTGAATAAAGCTACCATTTAAGAAAACAATTAAAAATGCACAATAGTAATCAATACGGCAAACCTTTCGTTTTTCCCCTGCGAGTGAGCAGGGCTTGTATCGTTTAAAAAATAATTTTTTGTAGAAAGGAGTGAATTACTAAATATTATTTTGTAAGTTGGATTTTGTTACATTATTGACGCAATAAAAATTAGTTAGAGGAGGTGTTCGTATGGCGGAGGTAAAACGGAGAGACGAGACTCCCAATCCCACTAAAGAACCAAAAAAAGAAACAAAAGACACACCATCTGGTGGAGTATCGCGACGTGAATTTCTCATTGGTTCTGGCGCTGGGGTAGCTGGTCTCGTAATTGGCGGTGTCGTAGGGAATCAATTAATTGGAAAACCAGCTGCGCCTGCAGTTGTTGTCCCAGATGTTGTAGCACCAGCAGAGGGAGCTGAATCACCCTATAAATCTGGGTATACCCTAATGTTTGATCCTGTTCAATGCACCGGATGCATGTTATGTGCAGCAGCCTGTTCAGAAAAATATGGCGCATTCCTTCACCCAGAGGAAACAGCTCATGTTTTGAGTCTTGAATTTGCGAGAATTCGACCAATGCGTTTCCAATATGTTGATGTGGTAAATGTGTGTTCTTATTGTACTCTGTTGGAATTTTCTGAAGGTTCAACGAAATTCCCTTGTGAAGCTGTTTGTCCTGAAGAAGCCATTATCACAGTTCCGGAAGGTGAAGGTGTCGAAGGTTACTATGGTATGGGTTATAAATGGGTTGATCGGGACAAATGTCTGGGCGTTGACAAATGTTGGCGCTGCGCTGAAATCTGTGAAGACCAATTCGCCAGTGGTATGTCTTATGACCCAATTGACCGAAAAGCTCAAGTTTGTAGTCGTTGCGGCGGCGATCCTGAATGTGTCCGAGCCTGCCCAGAGCCTGGAGCATTAACTTGGGTACCAGCCGGTCGAAACGGTCGAGAATATGCCTATCATCCTTCGGATATGGCTGAATTACTTTACAGAAAAATGTATTCAACAGTGAGGGAAGAATTATAATGGCTGAATTATACGGAGTAGCTGGGAAAATTGCCCGTGTTGATTTAACAGCGGGAACGGTGTCGGTAATTGAACCTGATGAGAAAGTATATCGGAAATTCCTGGGTGGGTCAGCCTTAGGTGCATATTATCTTTTTAAAGAAGGTATATATGACCCTAATCTGGATCCGTTAGGGCCTGATAATCTTCTCCAGTTCATGGTCGGTCCAGTGACCGGAGGTAGCCCGAATGCAAGAATTACCTTGGTCACTAAAAGTGCTTACAACTTTTTCTGTGCTTCCACATGTGGCGGTCATTTTGGTGCAGAATTAAAATTTGCCGGGTGGGATGGTATCCAGGTCGTCGGAAAAGCATCCAAACCGGTTTATCTTGCCGTTGTCGATGACAAAATCGAAATTCGGGATGCCAGCCATGTATGGGGAATGGGTGTTGAAGAAGCAGAATTGATATTAAAGAGTGAGGTTTTAGCTGAAACCGAATATCGTGAAGGTATGATTCGGGATGCCGACCTTACACCAGAATGGGCGGCTTTGAGACCACCGAAAAGACAAGGTTTGAATAACAAAAGGTTAGCTCATGTTATGGCAATTGGCCCTGGTGGTGAGAATCAGGTTTGGTACTCCTGTGTGGTTACTGAAGGAGCTCGTGCTGCTGGTCGTTATGGAGCTGGTGCAGTGATGGGTTCAAAGAACCTTAAAGCAGTAGTTGTCCGTGGAACGAAAGGACATAAATTAGCAGACAAAAAAACCTTTTTAGCCCTAATAAACGGTTTGCAAAAGACAGAATTGAAAAACATTCAACGCCGTTTATATGGAACAACTGGCGCAGGTGGAGCCCACTCTTATGTAGAAGATGGATACCCTATTCGCAACTGGCAGTGGTGCTCCTGGTCAGATCCAAATATGAGATCAATTGCCGGACCGTTCATTGATAGTGCAAGTTTTGTACGTCATCAATCGTGTTACGGTTGTAATATGCCTTGTCTGAAACCTGTAGAAATTACCAGCAAAGATCCAATGTTGAATGGGGTCCTGTCAGATATGCCGGACTGGGAGGCCATGGGAATGGTTGGTGGAAACCTTGGCTATATGGAAATGGAAGGAGCAGACCCAGCACAACCTTTTAAAGGCACCATAAAAGACCAGGCTGAAAATTTAGCTAAACTTCAATATACAACTTTCTTACATGACAATTACAGTCTTGATTTTATTGAGGGAGGAAATAACCTGGCACTGTTGATGGAACTTATCCAAAGAGGGTTCATCGATAAAACTGATCTCGATGGGATAGATTTAAAATGGGGCGATGTTCACGCTGTAGACGCGCTATTTAAAAAGATTGTTTATCGAGAGGGAATTGGCGATAAGTTAGCACAAGGAACATACGAAACCGCTCGCTATTTTGCTGAATTAAAAGGCAAACCGGAAATTTTAGATTATAGCCAGACAGCCCATTTTTATGGGCAACCCGCTCATGGGACTCGTAGCCCGGTTAAGAAGAATGCCCTAGAATATGTGACGGTTAATCGGCCATGCTCTCATGTGGGCGGTGGCGGCGCCGGCTTTGCAAAGGATGATTATGCAGCAGCAATTACGGACCAAAATGAAGTAGCAGCGACTAACTCTCTGGTTTTTTGCTATTTTTCTCAGGGAGAATGGGGAAGTTTTAAAATCGATCTTATCAAAGCTGCAACCGGTTGGAACGATTTCACGATAGAAGAATTGCGAGAAATAGGTGCTCGTGAATATGCATTATCCCGCCTTTTCGATGTCCATGTTCGCCAATTAAAGGATCCAAAAGCCGAATGGGATCGGCAGACACCCCCACGCTGGTTTAATGATCCCTTGCCGAATGGTCCATTTAAAGGCTCTCAATCTTATGATGGTAAACCAGATGTTTTATATAACGAAGCTTTACCCGCATACTGGAAAGAGCGTGGATGGACTGAGGATAAGGGTATCCCTACGCAGGAGACTCTTAAGAAACTAGGCATTGAGGATATCGCTGGTGATATCGCTGCGAAACATATGTAGTTTGGTCTAGAACTTTAAGGATTATCGAGGCTCAAATTATTTTTATAAAAGAGCCTCGATTACTCTTTTCTGAAAATCGCAAAAAAATAAGGCCATCAGAAATTATCTAAAATTTATATAACCCAGAAGAGCTATATAAAATCGCCTGTTTGATTATAAAAAATAGCCCTTTATAATATTTTTTTCACGGCGGAATTTTGTTATCCTTTATATGATAAAAGAATCCTTAATTTTCACCTTCAAATTTGTTTTAAAACTATTAAGAAAGACCTAATCCATGCATTCTAGCAAACAATAAGGTTTCATAATGAATGTACAAAAATCCTGATTTCACTCGGGACGGTATTCGTTAAAAATAAATTCAAAAAAAGGAGAAAAATATAAGAACTAAAAATTACTTGTTTGATTAAATGTCGTTGAAGCAATTTGATAGCCCAACATTTTATTAAAGGAGGCAATAAATATGGCTGAAGTAAAAAGAAGAGATGAGGCACCCAAGCCAGCTAAAGAACCCAAAAAAGAAAAAGAAGGCACCCCATCCGCTGGTGTGTCGCGACGTGAATTTCTAATCGGTTCTGGAGCAGGGGTTGCCGGTCTCGTAATTGGCGGTGTTGTAGGTAGCCAATTAATTGGCAAACCAAAAGCACCCGCTGTTGTTGTCCCTGAGGGTGAGGCTCCAGCCGGAGGTGCTGAGTCACCCTATAAAACCGGATATACACTGGTATTTGATGCTACTCGATGTACGGGTTGTAATTTGTGTGCAGTAGCTTGTTCTGAAAAGTATGGCGCTTTTCTACACCCGGAAGAAACAGCCAATGTAATGAATCTTGAATTGGCAAGAATTCGTCCAATGCGATTCCAATATGTGGATGTGGTAAATTTCTGCAATTATTGTACTTTGGAAGAATGGGCAGAGGGTTCCTCCAAATTCCCATGCGAAGCGGTATGCCCTGAAGAAGCAATTATCACAGTTCCAGAAGGTGAAGGTGTCGAAGGTTATTACGGTATGGGATACAAATGGGTGGATCGGGATAAATGCTTGGGCGTTGACAAATGCTGGCGCTGTGCTGAAATTTGTGAAGACCAATTCGCCAGTGGCATCTCTTATGACCCGATCGATCGCAAAGCTCAAGTATGTAGCCGCTGTGGTGGTGACCCGGAATGTGTCAAAGCTTGCCCCGAAGACGGCGCGCTTACATGGGTACCAGCAGCCAGAAATGGTCGTTATTTTGCAAACCGGCCTGCGGACTACGCGGAACTACTATACCGAAAAATCTATAGTAAGGTGAGGTATCTATAATGGCTGAATTATTTGGAATGACTGGAAAAATTGCCCGCGTGGATTTAACTGCGGGAACGGTGTCTGTAATTGAACCGGATGAAAAAATTTATCGAAAATTCCTTGGTGGATCAGCCTTAGGTGCATACTATCTTTTTAAAGAAGGCATTTATGACCCAAATCTGGATCCCTTAGGACCTGATAATCTTCTCCAGTTCATGGTTGGGCCTGTAACTGGTGCCGGTCCCAATGCCCGAATTACATTAGTCACCAAGAGTGCCTATAATATTTTCTGTGCCTCTACCTGTGGTGGTCATTTTGGTGCAGAAATGAAATTCGCTGGCTGGGATGGTATCCAGGTAGTTGGTAAAGCTTCCAAACCCGTTTATCTGGCAGTGATGGATGATAAAATCGAAATTCGTGATGCCGGCCATGTATGGGGAATGGGTGTGGAAGAAGCTGAAATGATCCTCAAGGCTGAGGTTTTGGCAGAACTTGAAGACCGTGAAGGAATGATTCGCGATGCGGATCTCACCCCGGAATGGGCCGCCATGCGACCTCCCAAAAGGCAAGGGTTACACGCCAAACGGTTGGCTCATGTAATGGCCATTGGTCCTGGTGGTGAGAATCAAGTCTGGTATTCCTGTGTGGTTACCGAAGGTGCCCGTGCTGCTGGGCGGTGGGGCGCTGGCGCAGTCATGGGTTCAAAGAACCTTAAAGCAGTGGTTGTGCGTGGAACCAAAGGGCATAAACTGGCTGATAAAAAGACCTTCCTGGCATTAGTCAGCCGCATCCAAAAATCTGAACGAGGTGATTATTTTTGGCGATCTTACGGCACAGCCGGTATCGGCGCTGCCTCTGCCTATATTGAGGATGCATTCCCGATTCGTAACTGGCAATGGTGCTCTTGGGCGGATCCGTCCGTAAAAGCTGCAACAGGACCATTCATGGACCAGGTCAGCTTTGTTCGTAAAGTCGCTTGCTATGGTTGTAATATGCACTGCCTTTACCCGGTGGAAGTAACCAGTGAAGATCCATTGTTAAATGGAACATTATCCGACATGCCGGACTGGGAAGCCATGGGAATGGTCGGGGGTAACCTGGGTTACCTGGAAATGGAAGGATCAGATCCTGGTCAACCATTCACAGGTACTACCAGAGATCACGCTGAACACCTGGCTAAAATGCAATACACTACTTTCCTGCATGACAATTATGGTCTGGATTTCATTGAAGGTGGTGGCAACCTGGCACTGGTTATGGAACTGGTTCAACGAGGTTTCATCGATAAAAATGACTTGGACGGTATTGATTTGAAATGGGGTGATGTTCACGCTGTAGACGCTTTATTAAAGAAGATTGTTCATCGAGAAGGTATTGGCGATAAGTTAGCTCAGGGAACTTATGAAACCGCTCGTTATTTTGCGGAATTAAAAGGTAAACCCGAGATCATGCAATACAATGTAACCGCTCATCATTATGGACAACCCGCTCATGACACCCGCTCCCCGATAGACAAGGATGCTTTGGAATACGTAACGGTTAATCGTGCCTGCGCTCACACAGGCGGAGGAACTGCAGGATTTAAAACCAAAGATTATGCAGCAGCAATCGCTGGTCAAAATGTTAATGCTGCTCAAAACTCTCTGGTTCACTGCCAATTCCCGGCTGGTCATTGGGCTGGAAGCCGAATTGATCTGGTAAAAGCAGCTACTGGCTGGAGTGATTTCAGTGAGGAAGACCTGCAGTTGGTTGGCGCACGAGAATATGCTTTGTCACGCTTGTTTGAAATTCATATTCGTCAATTGAAAAATCCCAAAGAGGAATACGATAAGCAGGTTCCATACCGCTGGTTTAATGACCCATTACCAACTGGACCACAAAAAGGCGCTGTTGCATATGAGGGCAAACCGGATAAACTTTTCAACGAAGCTTTACCTGCCTATTGGAAAGAACGTGGCTGGACGGAAGACAAAGGTATTCCTACCCAGGAAACTCTCAAGAAACTAGGTATTGACGACATTGCTGCTGATATTGCCGCTAAACATTTGTAATCTAATCTAGATAATCGAACGTGATCGAGGCTCCAGAATGGTTAAAAATATGGAGCCTCGATCAGGATATTTAATAAAAATACATTGAAGAGCCTATGAATGAAAATCTAAGTAAGAATTACAAATTATTATTTGAACGGAATTATGGTATTTTTTCAGAAGAGGAACAAGAACGTTTACGAAAAGCCAAAATTCTAATCATTGGTAGTGGTGGAATTGGGGGTGTTGTTGCTATTTTATTAGCGCGGAGTGGATTTGAGCGAATAACCATTTATGAGTTTGATACTTATTCCACTTCAAATATTAATCGACAAATTTGTTGTTTTGAAGATACGATTGGAAAAAACAAAGCGCAAGTTGTTAAGGAATCCATTAAGCAAATAAACCCAGTGGCTGAAGTAAATGTGATTGATCGACCTTTAATGCCTGAGGAAATTCATTCTGTCATTCAGCAGTCTGATTGGGATGTGATCATGCCGGCTGCAGATCATTGGCCATTGAGTGTTTCCATGCTGGATGCCTGTGTAGATCATAAAGTGCCGGCAATTATGTCTTATCCAGCCGGAGCGCTTGGCAGAGTATGCTCTTTTATGCCTGGTGGAGTTTACGCATCTGAATGTTTGACGATGCCCTATAAGGCTACGTATGAAGAATTAAAAGTTTTCATGGAGAACCCTGAAAATCGAAGTGTCCTCCATTATTACCGAAAAGATGGCGGTTGGACAAAGGAATGGTTTGATGGTTTCTGTGAAGGGAAATTGCCACATCCACAAATTGGCCCAATAGTCTGGATTACAGCATCTTTAGCTGCGATGGAGATTATAAAAATTGTGAGCGGTCGATGGAAGCCTGTTGCTGCCCCTTATTTCTGGAATATCACTCCAGCTGGGGGACGGATTGCCAAGTTCAGCATGGGTAGGAGGTTGATGTCACGCGTGATGCAAAAGGATTGGGGTAAGGCACTAATCCCATTTTTCGCAAAAAGACAAGGCCTAGTTAAAGTTTTTACCCGGATGATCAGATAAAAAATGAGGAGCAACATGAAAAAACTGAAATTCGGAATAAACCCGCTCACATTTTTATCAGCTATTCTTCTATCTCTTTCCTTAATTTTTCCCTGGTGGACACTGGATGTTTCCGTAATGCCGCGTCCGACAAATATTTACCCTTATTTGATTGATGGCCCTGCCAGCGAATTTATTGGTTACAAACGTAGTTCAATTATGACGATTTTATTTATTCTTTTACTGGTTTGTATTTTTCTGTTTATTTTAGGCTCTTTCTTAAAAGGAAAGGGTTTTGCAATTACGAATATAGTTTCTGGAGCCCTGGTAGCTTTAGCAATCTGGCGTTTTTTGGTCAGAATTGGAGGTGTAGCCGCTATGTACGAAGTGCCTATTCAAGGAAGCGGTGTAGGAAGTTACGGAGGATTCGCTCGGGTTGATGTGTACAGCCAAATACAACCCGGGATTTATCTCGCAGCCCTGGCAGCTATTATTGGAATCCTTTCTGGAATTTTTCATAAAAAATTAACCAACAAATTTAGTTTGAATTGGCTGTAAAAAAAGCGATAATTAAAATAAGATTAAAAAAAGGATTATTGGAATGGAGGTAGAAAATGAAAATTAAATATTTATTGATTGTAATTCTAGTGATTGCTGTTTTTGTTTTAGCTGGGTGCAAATCTGAAGCAGCACCTACACCGCATCCAGGAGAGGCATTGGTCCAATCGAAATGTAGTACCTGTCATGGGATTGCACAGGTCAACAATGCAAAATATTCCCGCGATATATGGCAGGCCACGGTAGACCGCATGGTTTTATCTGGTATGGAAGTTACGGATGAACAAAAAGCTCAAATCGTGGATTATTTAGCTTTGCGTGATTCTAAATAATTATTTTCTCTTTAATGCAACAAGATTTCAAGATTTCAAGGATTATCAAACAACTGCAAAACGGGGAAATTAACCGTAGGGAATTTATCCGGGCTGCAGGGTTATTAGGAATCAGTATAGGAACTGCTGAGATCCTATCTGCTTGTAGCCCAAAAAACAAAATTACATCAAAGACTGATGCTCAAATTCAATATGAAGGATTTCAGACAGTCCCAACGTCACCTGTTCAGTTTTTAACTCCTGAAGCAACCAATACCCCACTCCCTATTCAAAAAGAGAATATGTGGTTATGTCAGGCATGCGGAGAACGTTTTTTAAAGAAGGATCAACTTCAAGAACATTTAATGGTTGTGCATGCCAGGGTATTACCAGAAATAAAACGGGTTGAAGAACCTACTTTTACACAATATTTAGTAGATGTTCAACGATTTGATGAAAAAAATACAATTTTTTCAAGAATCGCCTGGGACGAAGCCTATCAACAACGGGTGGGGAACGTGATGCCTTTTGTGACTTTAACTGACCCTTCTTTCCAGGAGGGAAATGCATTGGTCGCCGGTGCAATTCAAGTGGATGATAAAGCCGGTAGTTTCCACCCCTATTACCCTGGATATTTTGGACATATTCGCGAGTTTGATGGCTTATATGGCTGGGAAGATGAGGTAAGTGATCAAAAATTCCCGGTTGATGACCCAGAATTGATGAGCGAAAAAATAAAAAAAGTAGCCAGGTTTTATGGAGCTGATCTGGTTGGTATCACAAAAATTGACCCAAAATGGATTTATGAAAATTATTTTGAACCTTTTACAGGGAATTCTGGTCGGGTCGAGTTAAATTATCGCTACGCCATTGTGATGGGTATTGAAATGAAATGGGAGATGATCCATGACTCTCCTGGACCTGAGGGAAGTGCTGCTACAGCCCTGGCATATTCTCAAATGGCGCAATTGGCTTCATCTCTAGCTAAATATATCCGTATGTTGGGTTACCCGGCTATTCCCTCTGGGAATGATACAACCCAAAATATTCCACTTGCGATTAGCGCTGGCCTGGGTGAATTAGGTCGTTTGGGGTTGATGTTAAGTCCCGAATTTGGACCACGACAAAGACTTTGTAAAGTTTTTACTGATTTGCCCCTGGTGCCTGATAAACCAATCGATTTCGGTATTCAGGAATATTGCGAAACCTGCCATATTTGTGCCCAGGCATGCCCGGCCCGTGCCATTCGATTCGAAGAACGAACTACAGAACCAACATCAATTTCAAACAGACCAGGGATTTTGCGTTGGCCAGTTAATGTTGAGAAATGCTATATGTTCTGGCAAAAAAACGGCGGCATTGATTGTGCAAATTGTGTTGCAGCGTGCCCCTGGTCTCTTTCCCCACGAAGAAATATATTTTAGTTTTTTTAAAAAGAAATCCAAAAAAAATCTCATCACAGAAAGGAAGTAACTTTATGACAATAGATTTTGAAAAAGCAGATTTGCTGATTGACCAGCATGGTAAAAGTGAAAAAGACCTCATTCAGGTCATGCTGGCCATCCAGGAAGAATTTAATTTTCTTCCATCGGAAATTTTGGAAAGGATATCGGAGAAGTTAGATGTTTCGATGATTAGAATTTATCAGGTAGCAGCATTCTATAAATTCTTTAACCTGGAAGAGAGGGGAAAACATATTATTACTGTTTGCAAAGGGACGGCTTGCCATGTGCGCGGTAGTAACATGCTGGTAGATCAGGTTGATCGGGTATTAAAGATTCGCCCTGGTGAAACCACAGAAGATATGCAATTTACCATTGAAGAAGTTAACTGTCTGGGTTGTTGTGCGATTGGCCCAGTGATGACAGTGGACAATAAATATTATGGCAATATGTCTGTCAGTAAAGTAGAACGGGTTCTTAACAAATATATGGAAAAGGAGGTAGTCACGAATGATTGAAAAAATTACTCCAGTAGAATTAGAAAATCAAAGACAGCAGATTCTATCCGAAAGAGAACCATCCAAACCCTGCTTAATGGTTTGTGGAGGTACGGGCTGCCTTGCTTTGGAATCCGACAAAGTAGCAGAAGCGCTTCAAAAGGCCATTCAAGAGCAGGGGGTTGATGCTCAGGTTGAATTAAAAACAACTGGCTGCCCAGGTTTTTGTGAACAGGGTCCTTTGGTTGTGGTTCATCCTGAAAAAATTTTTTACACCCATGTAAAACCAAAAGATGCGAAAGATATCATTTCACAGACTATTGTAAATGGAAAAGTTGTTGATCGTCTGTTATATACCGACCCCATCACAGAAAAAAAAGTGGTTTATGAGCATGAAGTGCCTTTTTATAAAGAACAAACTCGCGTTTTGTTGAAAAATAGCGGGATTATTGACCCAGAAAAAATTGAAGATTATATTGCGGTGGGTGGATATCAGGCGGTATCCAAAGCTCTTTTTGAAATGACTCCTGATCAGGTTTTAGATGAAGTAAAAAAAGCGAATTTGCGAGGTCGTGGTGGAGCTGGTTTTCCTGCTGCAATCAAATGGGAGTTGTGCAGAAAAGGAAAAGCTGATCAACGCTATATTATTTGCAATGCCGATGAAGGCGATCCCGGAGCGTTTCAGGATCGCGGAATCATCGAAGCGAACCCACATAGCATTCTGGAAGGAATGATCCTGGGAGCCTATGCAATTGGAGCCAGTAAAGGATTTGTGTATATCCGGCATGAATATCCTCTGGCTGTGAAAACCATTCGAAAAGCAATTGATCAAGCCCGTGAGCATGGCTTCCTCGGGAATAATATTCTGGGAAGTGATTTTAATTTTGACCTGGAAGTTCAATTAGGAGCTGGCGCGTTCGTTTGTGGTGAAGAGACTGCCATGATGGCCTCAATTGAAGGGCGTGTGGGCGAGCCGAGAACCAGACCGCCTTACCCGGCTGAAAGTGGGTTATGGGGGAAACCAACCAACATCAATAATACGAAAACCTGGGCTTGGGTTCCGCATATAATTAATAATGGGGCTGATTGGTTTGCCAGTATTGGTAAAGATAAAAATCACGGCACCATGATTTTTTCACTGGTAGGGAAAGTTAATAACACCGGCTTGGTGGAAGTACCCATGGGAATTACTATTCGCGAACTAATTGAAGGCATTGGTGGCGGTGTCCCAAAAGGTAAAAAGCTGAAAGCTGTACAAACTGGCGGGCCTTCCGGTGGCTGTATTCCAGAGAGCATGTTTGATTTACCAATTGACTATGATAGCCTGCGAGAAGCTGGGTCTATTATGGGTTCTGGTGGCGTCATTGTCATGGATGAAGACACTTGTATGGTGGATGTTGCCCGTTATTTCCTTGAGTTTTGCAAATTTGAGTCTTGCGGAAAGTGTAATGCCTGTCGTGAAGGTGTCAAAAGGATGTACGAAATTGTTGACTATATCACCCGTGGATATGGTGAAGAAGGCGATATCGAGATGCTTGAAGAACTGGCTCATGGCGTGAAAATTGGGTCTCTTTGCGGTTTAGGCCAAACTGCTCCTAACCCTGTTCTTACAACTCTTAAATATTTCCGGGAAGAGTATGAAGCTCATATTAAGGAAAAGAGATGTCCCGCGGGAGTATGTAAAGAATTGATTACCTTCGAAATCATCATGGAGAATTGCCCAGGATGTACATTGTGTGCCAGATATTGCCCAGTTGAAGCAATTACTGGAGAAAAAGGATTCCCCCATGTCATCGATTCAAGCATTTGTATTCGCTGCGGCGTTTGCAAAGATGTTTGTAATTACAATGCGGTTATCGTCAAGTAGGGAGAGCAAACAATGATAAATCTAACAATAAACGGAAATAAATATCAGGTTGCGGAAGGAAAAACTCTCCTTGAAGTAGCACAAGAGAACGATATTCATATCCCAACTTTATGCCATCACAAAGACCTTACTCCTTATGGCGCTTGCCGGCTCTGTTTGGTTGAGTCTAAAAATAATGGTCGCTCAACAATTATTACCTCTTGTAACACCAAGGTTGCCGAGGGGATGGTAATTGAGACCGATTCGGCAGATGTTGTGCAAACTCGCAAGGTGATGGCGAATTTCATTCTCTCTCGTTGCCCTGAAGTACCCGCTATTCAAAGAGTAGCTTCTTCTTTAGGCGTGGATAAACCTTCATTCCCTGCAGAAGATCCAAAAAACGATTGTATCCTTTGCGGTTTATGTGTACGGGCTTGTGATGAGATCGCCGAACATAATGTTATTGGCTTCAAAGGTCGCGCACCAGACCGTGTAGTCACAACAGCGTTTAATACGCATGAAGCGATCTGTGATACGTGTAATAAGTGTGTGCCTTATTGTCCAACTGGTGCAATTACTCATTTAGGCGGCACTGAAATCGGGAAAAATGAAAAAGCCAGAGACCGGGTTTGGAAAAAAGTTAGGATTGTGGTCCAATATGCGGCACTGGCCTTATTCCTGGTTTTGATGTACATGACCTTAACTGCCGGGGTTGGTTCAGGGCCTGGAGCTCCCATCAACTTGTTCTCGAGATTGAACCCATTACAAGCGATTGTAGCCTCAATTGGTGCTCGTGAATTTATTGTGAATTACTGGCCGGCGTTGATAACGGTAGCAGTTACCCTTGTTTTCGGGCGAGTTTGGTGTGCCTGGTTTTGTCCGTTGGGCGCTGTGCTGGAGCTATTTGGCTTCAAAGGACGTAGAATAAAAGCTCAATGGCTGCGGAAAGTTAAATACGTCATTTTGTTTACTGTCATCGTGATGGCAATTTTTGGCAGTTTAGCTTTCATGTATTTTGAACCAATTACAATCATTATTCGTGGGCTTACTACCGGGGCAAAACCTTTAATGGAATATTTTGCTGATAAAAAGAACTTTGTCATGCCTGGCTTTAGCTGGTGGATGATCGGGGTTCCATTCATTTTGATTCTGCTTCTCAATTTGGTCGAAAAACGTTTCTGGTGCCGATACTTATGCCCATTAGGCGCTTTAATTGGCCTGGGGTCCAAATTCTCCTGGATTAAACGACGTGTCGACCAGATGAGCTGCGTAAAATGCGGTGAATGTGCAAAAGTTTGCCCGATGGGTGCAATCAGCCCGGATAATGATTTCAAAAGCGACCCAGCTGAATGTATTATGTGCATGGATTGTGCAGTACCCTGCCCGAAATTAGCTATAACCTTCGAAAAAGGGAAGATGGGTGGCTGGAATTATGAATTTGATCCCAGCCGGCGGGAAGCTATCGCTACTGTAGGTGCCAGCGCTATTGCTGTGGGTTTGTTAGCAACAGATGTTGGCAATGTAAAAGCTGCCAAGGCCAGTGTCATGCGACCTCCTGGAGCTGGAGACGATTTTCTTGACAAATGTATCCGTTGTGACCAATGTATTGAAGCCTGTCCCGGTCACATTATTCAACCGGCAGTAACAGAAGGTGGATGGGAATCACTCTTTACCCCAATCATGGATCCATTCTCTGGGCGTTGTGAATACGACTGTAATCTTTGTGGTCAGGTCTGTCCAAGCCATGCAATTCCTCCATTGACGTTGGAAGAGAAACATAAAGCAATTATTGGAATTGCAAAAGTGGATTTTGAAACCTGTGTACGCTGCATGGAATGTAAAGATAACTGCCCCTATGACTGCTTTGAACTGGTTGAAGTGGATGGGATCCGGGGAGTTTTTCCGCGGGTGAAGGATAACTCTGATTGTGTAGGATGTGGTATTTGTGTAGACGTGTGTCCAAAACAAGATTTACGGGCAATTGTCGTTTACCCCAAAGACCAGGTTCCGGAAGAGACATATTCATACAAACTTTATGTAGAATAGGTTTTTAGGTTTTTTTAGGCTGTAGCCTCTGAATAACAATTCGGGGGCTACACTTATTATCTGATAAAGATCATCAAGAATCTGTTATTAATGGTTTTAGTTTTATGATTAATTATTTGCTATACTTGATTAATCCTTTTTCAGGTCTTCGAACTTTAAGTATTTAGAAAATCACGAGGTAGCTTCATTGAAAGATTCCATTGGTAGAACAATAAATTATTTGCGAATTTCAGTAACAGAATTTTGTAACTTTCGATGTGTCTATTGTATGCCGGTGGAGGGCGTAAAACCACTGGAGCATTCAGAAATCATGAGGTTTGAAGAGATTGCAGAGGTCGTGCGAGTTGCGGCCGACAACGGGATCTCGAAAATTAGATTAACTGGGGGAGAACCGCTGGTAAGAAAAGATATTGTGAATTTGATTCGGCTAATTCGTCAAATTCCCAATATTAATGAAATAACGATGACCACTAATGGTTATTTATTGGAAAAGTATGCTGAAGCTCTTAAAGACGCTGGGTTAACCCGGGTAAATATCAGTTTAGATACGCTTAAGCCAGATTTATTCAAAAAGATCACTCGTCGCGGGGATCTTGATATTGTCTGGCGTGGAATAGAAGCAGCAGAAAAACATGGACTGACCCCATTAAAAATAAACATGGTAATGATGGCCGGAATCAATGATAACGAGATTCCTGATTTCATGAAATTATCAATTGATAACCCCTGGCATGTCCGCTTTATTGAACTCATGCCCATTCAAAATCAAGTTTCCTGGGGAGATGGATTTCCCGATCCATCCGCATGCTATGTTTCTACAGGAACCATATTGCAAAGATATCAGTATTTAGGATTAAAACCAATTTATCATTTAAACCAACTCGGGCCTGCGCAGCTATACCAACTTCCGAACGCGAAGGGTTATGTAGGTTTTATTTCTCCTTTAGATGATGATCATTTTTGCAGTCGCTGTAACCGATTAAGATTAACTTCGGATGGCAATTTACGCCCTTGCTTAATGAGTGATTTAGAAGTGCCATTACTCCCAGCACTGCGAGCTGGTGAAGATATTACCGAACTTATTTCTAAAGTAATCAAACTGAAACCAGCTCAACATGAATTATTTTTAAATCACGTTCCTCAAAATCGAAATATGATGCAAATTGGCGGATAATCAAACTTGTTTACCATGTTACTCTAATTTAAAAATTGAACAAACACGGTGTTGACCGAAGAAATGGAGAAAATTAAATGACTTCTGAACCAGGAATTGATAAGAATTCATTCAAAGATTTATTTAACAACCTTGATTCCACTTATCAAAAAATATTGTTAACTTCTAGTTGGCTGCTGCCAGACGTGGATCTCCCATTAGAGGTATTAATGAGAGTTTCAAAAAATGATCAAGAAGCGGAAATAAAACAACGTTTAGGATTTCTGGCTTCTATGGGCTTTTTGGGGCGGTCTGAGAATGGTTTTATTATCAATCATAAGGTTAGTTCACTCATCAAAGAAATATCAAACCCAATCCTTGCTAAAGAAATGCTACATGCGGTTAGCCGAGCGATGCACGAAATAACTAACTCCCTTGAAAAAGCGGAAGAATTTGAGCCTTATGCTCTACAAGTTGATAAATTAGCACAACAAGGTCAAATTCAAAAAATTGCAACCGCGGGTTTGTTATTTGGTTTATTAGGTAGATATAAACTGCAGACTGGTGAGAACGATGAGGCTGTTAAATTTATCAGGCGAGCTTTGCTAATTGTTGAAAAAGTGTCTGGAATTGAAAGTGAGGAGCATACTGAAAACCTGAATAATTTAGGAAGCGCTTTACATAAAATGGGGCGTTTTGAAGATGCTAAAAAATGCTTTGAACAGGCTATCATCATAGACAGTAAGATCCTAGATAAAAATGATCCTGCCGTGGCTATAGGGCATAACAACCTCGGTCAGGTGATGATTGACATGAATAACCTGGATAACGCGATTATTCACTTAGAAAAAGCATTAGAAATCAACACTGATAATTTTGGAAAAGATCATCCATTGGTGGCTTCTGGAAACTACAATTTAGGTATGGCCTTGCTAAACATTGGCGATCTGCCTCGTGCTAGGGCGCAATTGGAGTTAGCATTGGCAAAGAGAAAGAAAATTTTTGGAGATAATTCCTTGGAAGTTGCGGTTGCCCATCATGGATTGGGAATGGCAATGCAAACAATTGGAAATTCGCCCGGAGCAATTGAACATTATGAAAGAGCAATTAAAATCTTCGAACTGAATAACACACCCGAGAATTTTGAACTGGCAGCCTCTTATGCAAATTTAGGGGGAGTTTTTCATGCAAATCGAGATTTTAATAATGCAAAAGAATACTATCAAAAGTCATTCTCAATCATGACCAGCTCTTTGTCGGAAAATGATAAGAATCTCAAAGATTTAGAATTTCAAATGAAACTAGTCGAAGAAAAAACTACCATGGCAGAACTATTAGAAAAAATGGAAACCGGAGAACATCTTTCTGAACCAATTCTTGAGTTTTTGAGTGATCGCTATTCTGAAGAAAAAGAAAAGCTGAATAATTAGTTATATAATAATGAAATAAATAAAAGAAAAAAGCGTTTCCTCAGTGTCGGAGTTAAAATGAGAAATGAAAAGCCTATTCGGGTAATGTTGGTGGATGATCATTCGGTTGTTAGAAGCGGTTTAAGTGCTTTTCTTTATGTTTTTGATGACCTGGAGCTGGTAGCGGAAGCCAAAGATGGTAAGGAAGCAATTCAAATTTGTGAAAAAATTATGCCGGATGTAATCCTCATGGATTTGATGATGCCGGTGATGGATGGCGCGGCAGCCACAAAAATAATTCGACAGAAATGGCCCGGGATTCAGGTAGTGGCGTTAACCAGTTTTAAAGAGGATGAACTGGTGCAGGCTGCACTCCAGGCAGGTGCAATCGGTTATTTACTGAAAAACGTGTCTGCTGATGAATTAGCCAACGCAATCCGATCAGCCTACATAGGAAGACCAACTTTAGCGCCAGAAGCTACTCAGGCATTAATTCATGCTGCAGTTAACCCCGGGAAGCAGGATTATGGGTTAACAAACCGAGAAGAGGAAGTATTAACTTTAATGACGGATGGGATGAGTAATATCGAAATGGCTGAAAAATTGTTTGTCAGCCGTTCTACTGTTAAATTCCATGTCAGCAGTATTTTATCGAAATTAGGAGTGAGTAGTCGCACAGAAGCGGTTGCCATGGCCCTTCAACAAAAATTAGTAAAAAAATAAAAAAAGAGGTTGGCTTTTTTAGGCCAACCTCTTTTTATTTTTACGATAACCCGAGAACCTCACCTGTATCCGGGTCGAGATCAATATCATAAAATGCCGGGCGAGTAGATAAACCAGGCATCGTACGCATTTCACCTACCAGTGGATAAAGGAATCCGGCACCTACAGATGCGCGGATATCACTAATTGGCAAGCGGTATCCGGATGGAACGGCTTTCCAGGTGGGATCGTGACTAATGCTAAGGTGGGTCTTTGCCATACAAATGGTTGATTTACCAAATCCAAGTCGTTCATATTTGGCAATTTTTTCTTCAACCTCAGGCGTAAAATCAACACCATCAGCATTATAGATTTCCCGGGCAATGATATCTATTTTTTCTTTAATGCCTAATTCCAATGGGTATAGGAATTTGAAATGGCGTTCTTCTTTACTGGCTTTAATAACTGCTTTAGCTAAATCGACTGCACCTTCACCGCCAAATTCCCAATGCGCGCTGACAACTGCGTCAAAAGCACCACCTTGTTCGATAGAAGCCTTCCGAACGAGTTCAACTTCTGCATCGGTATCGGTATGGAATTTATTGATTGCGACAACCACAGTCACACCATATTTCTTAGCAATCTTGATGTGATGGATCAGGTTAGACATACCCGCTTCCAATAATTCCAGATTCTCATTGGTGTATGCATGATCTAACGGTCTTCCAGCTACAACTTTTGGTCCGCCACCATGCATCTTGAGGGCACGAATTGTGGCAACTAAAACGACGACATCTGGAATCAGTCCCGAAACACGGCATTTGATGTCAAAGAATTTTTCCATTCCAAGGTCAGCGCCAAATCCGGATTCAGTTACCACAAAATCTGCTAATTTCAAAGCGATTCGATCCGCTACGATAGAGCTATTCCCATGAGCAATATTTCCAAATGGACCTGCATGCACAAAAACAGGAGTACCTTCCACCGTCTGCATAAGGTTCGGTTTAATGGCATCTTTCATTAATACCTGAAGGGCACCAGCAACTCCTAAATCGTTGGCGTCTAAAGCTTCGCCGCTCTTACTTGTTCCGAAGACGATGCGACCAAAGCGTTCGCGCATATCGCGCAAATCGGTGGTCAAAGCAAGAATAGCCATGATTTCACTGGCAACTGTAATGTCGAAACCGGTCTTGCGGGTGTGCCCTTTTTCATCTGGACCTTCGCCAACAGTGATACCACGTAGGAAACGATCATTGGTATCAACCACCCGTTTCCAGGTGATTGAATCCGGATCGATATCCAGACGCACGAATTTACTTTTCTGTTCTTCAGTCATTTGATCGGGATCGTCGGTTTCAATTCCTAATTTTCTTTTGCGGTGTTGCATGCCAATTGCGAAATGTCGTTTTCCCTGTTTATCTTTAGGGAATAGATTTTCAAATAACCTTTGATCGGATTGAGTAGATTCGTGGAACATGCGGACTTCAATTGCAGCGGCTAACAAATTGTTGGCTGCAGTAATTGCATGAATATCGCCGGTTAAATGAAGATTGAA
This sequence comes from Anaerolineaceae bacterium, assembly GCA_034429975.1. Classification (GTDB taxonomy): domain Bacteria; phylum Chloroflexota; class Anaerolineae; order Anaerolineales; family Anaerolineaceae; genus UBA6170. Next base: position 85,344 of record DAOUFM010000129.1, read on the forward strand.
CTCTTCCATCGGTACGACCTGGCTGTAACCACCACCTGCTGCGCCACCTTTGATGCCAAAAGTTGGTCCCTGACTAGGTTGGCGAATACAAGTGATGACACGCTGATTCAAATGGGCGCCCAATGCTTGGCACAATCCAACGGTTGTCGTGGTTTTACCTTCTCCTAAGGGAGTCGGTGTAATAGCGGTCACATCAATATATTTCCCATCGGGAATATCTTTCAATCGATCTAATATCTCTAACTTAACTTTGCCTTTATAAGGGCCGTATTGCTCAAGTTCGTCTGGAAGGATCCCTAATTCTTCGGCAATGATTGAAATATGTTTAAGCTCTGCTGCTTTTGCAATATCGATATCGGAAGGGACTGGTGTTACTCGCTTCAATTTTGTTGCCTTGAATGGGCGAACATTGGGATTACTACTCATAAAAAGCTCCTTTCAAATTTTGAAAATTATATGTTTTATTCAAGGAATATTAAACCACCTACTTAATTAAAGATCATAGTCCTAGAAAAATCAAGCTAATTATAATCGCAATAAATGAATTATTGGTTGATTAAGTTAAGGTATATTAAATTTTTGTGATTTAAGCCTGATTGTTATTAAAGGCGTAAATGTTTACTTAACTTTTCTATCGAAAGAGGTCCTTTTAATGGGGGAAAATTAAAAAAACTGCAATAAATTATTGCAGCTCTAATGGGGCGGGTGGGACTTGAACCCACAAGGTGTCACCACCGGAGGATTTTAAGTCCTCTGCGTCTGCCTATTCCGCCACCGCCCCGGGATTTATTTATTTTATCCCAGTATTGTTAGGCGTCAAGGTTTTGGTTGGGTTTAGAAAAATTTAACATTAAAAATAGATTAAAAACCTTGACAGCCAATATTTGTTCATGTTAAAATTTTCACAATTCATAAAGAAAGGAGGCGCCTGATGAGCACAAATATCAATCCAAACTCGGTAATTAGCATTGACTTAACAATCATGAATGGTTGTGTTGGTTCTGTTCCTTGTCGTAGTGCGCCTGTCCGTCGATAAAAGTTATATATAAATTTTCGGCCACGGGCGTCAATCTGAACCCGTGGCTTTTTTATTTTTATGTGAAATGAGTCATGGGTTTAAAAACCAATGACTTTTTTATTTCTGGAGTTACGGATGAGATTAGCAAAGAATAATTGTTGATCAGGCTTAAGCCTTATTTATAAAATCTTTAAAACCCGGCTGACTGAAAAAGAGGCCCACAATGTTAAGCAATCTAATGAAAGAAAACTCATATCAAATTGATTATGTGAATCCCACAGCCATTGGGATGAAGAATGCCTTCGGAATTTATTTGCGTGGTTGTTTACATAATAATCAACCTTATTGTCTGGAAGCAAAACGAAATCTATTCCTTTGTTTAGATTATGTCCACCAAGAAATGGATGAGAAAACTCTAGTTGCGGTTTATATTGATGTTTGTGATATAAGAAACGCTGGATACCAGGCATTTAATGGAATGATGGCGGACTTGCGTGCTGGCTTTTTTACAAAAGTTTTATTCAAAAGCCTTGAAGAAATTCTTCTGAATTCTTTTATCTGTAATAAACTGGTTGAATTAACTGAACTTATCAATTCGATTCAATTAATGGATACTAATCATAATGTCTTCCAAGCAAGCAAAATTTGTATTCCTGAAATTTTGATTGGTTATGAAGATAAGAAGAATAGATAAATGATGAAGCAATTTCGTGCAACCTTAAAAATAGATTTATTAATGATCTCATCAGCACGTGATAAAATTCACATCTGGAGGTTGTATGCCTGAAAATTCTATTAAAGCCGTTATTTTCGATATGGGTGGCGTTTTTGTTCAAACAAAAAATAAAAAACCAAGACAACAACTGGCTCAACACTATAATGTGACTTATGATGAGTTGAGCCAGATTGTTTTTGATTCCGAAACTGCTCAATTAGCAACAGTCGGAAAAATTGAGGAACAGGAGCATTGGTTAGCGGTATCGAAAGCTCTCAATATACCTTTCGAAGAGATGGATGAATTTTGGATTAAATTCTGGAGTGGCGATGAACTTGATATCCAACTTGTTGATTATGCTAAATCATTAAAAGGAAAATATCAGATTGCGTTATTGTCCAATGCCTGGGGAGGAGCGAGAGACCTGCTCACGAGCAAATATGGTTTTTTGGATATTTTTGATGTTTCTATCTTTTCTGCTGAAGCAAAAATGGCAAAACCAGACGAGAAATTTTATTTATGGATGACCTCGAAGCTGAAAATCCAACCTTTTGAAGCGATCTTCGTCGATGACTTTTTCGAAAATATCGCACCGGCAGAAAAACTTGGTATGCAGACCGTTCATTTCCTCAATACCCGTCAGGCTATTGAAGAAATTCAAGCGACCCTTAAGACCTGACAACTTCAGGAGAACATCATTGAACACACGGCAGCAAATTAAAACCTTTCCGCAAAGTGCACGTTTATTCTTGTTAGCGACCATTATTAATGGGATTATTTTCAGCTCCTGGCAATTATTTTTTAATTTTTTTATTCTTGCTAAAGGGTATGAAAAGGATTTTTTGGGGTTAATTAATTCCATGCCATCAATAGCCGGTCTTTTCCTGGGTATTTTCATGGGGATGGTGTCGGATCGCATTGGGCGTCGCCCAGCAATGTTGTCGGGGCTATTTGTTTATACGATTGCAATGGGATTGCAGCTTTTTGTCCAATCAAAAATATTGTTACTGATGGTTGCATTTTTAGGTGGGATGGGCAACTCTTTGTTCTTTGTCAGCCAGGCACCATTTATGATGAAAGTGACCAATGAAAAAAACCGAGCTTTAATGTTTAGTTTAAATTTTGGTTTATCTACATTGGCTGGGGCAGTCGGAAATATTTTTGCAGGGCAAATGCCAGGTTGGTTTGGAGGTTTGTTGAAAATTCCTGCTGACAGCGCTCAGGCATTTCAGATGGTTTTACTGGTTAGTGTCATTCTTGGTTTTTTTGCATTAATTCCGATCTTTATCCTGAAAGAGCCAAAAACCACCACAAGTTTGGAGATAGCTCATTCAAATCAATGGGACTTACTACTTCAAACAATACGTCGAGGTTTTACCTGGAAACTAGCGATACCTGAGATGTTACTGGGGTTTGGAGCTGCAATAACGATTCCTTATATGAATCTATATTTTTCAGAAATTTTCAGAGTACCCAGCAACGTGTTGGGAGCACTTTTTAGTATCAGCGCTTTATTTGTTGGTATAGGTTCAATTATTGGTCCCCGTTTGGTATCTAAATTTAATAGCAAAATCCAGGTTGTCGTACTGACTCAGGCTACCAGTTTGATCTTCCTCTTAATTCTGGCTTTTTCCAAATTTGCCTGGTTGGCTGCCATTGGTTTTTTGTTGCGGGGAATGCTCATGAATATGGCAGTTCCGCTTTACAATGCCTTCTGTATGGAAAATGTTCCTGAAAAGGAGCAAGGGGTGGTGAATAGCATTATCAGTAATTCCTGGACTGCAGGCTGGGCGATCGGACCTTTTCTTTCTGGTTTAATCCAGATTCGATATGGATTTCAACCTTTATTTTTGATAACTGCTTCCATCTACTGTCTATCAATTTTTTCCACCTGGATGTTTTTCAGTAAGTTTGAAAAACGGAAAATTCAAGAAGCGGCACAAATTCAGGAAGGTGTAATCTGATATGAAATTTGGAGATCTTAAAAAACCATTCCGTTTAGGTGTAGTGGCAGATACTCATGTGCCTGATCGGGTTGGCGCTCTTCACCCGGACATTATTCCTACCTTTAAAGAGAATCAGGTTGAACTAATTATTCATGCCGGGGATATTTCATCCCTTGACGTTCTTACTGAGTTAGAAAAAGTTGCACCAGTAGTGGCAACAAAAGGAAATCGTGATTATTGGCACCTGAATAATTTGCCTGAACAGACGATTATTAACGTAAACAATAATCACATTCTAATCAACCATGGGCAGGGGAATTGGATCAGTTATTTTTTTGACAAATTGCCTTTATTATTGTTTGGTTACAACATAAAACGCTTTCAAAAAAAATTTTTGAAAAATGAACAGGAATTTGATATTGTCATTTTTGGGCATTCTCATGTTGCTGAAAATCAATGGATCAACGGGAAATTATATTTCAACCCAGGCTGTGCATATGATTCAGGGTTTGATCGGCAAGGACCTTCCATTGGGTTACTTGAATTAAGCAACCATAAAGTGATTTCCTCAAAAATTATAAAATTGTCACCTATGAGGTGGTCTAAAGGTAAATGGAATCCAATATAAACAATATCAGATTGAAAAAAACAAACTCTTCACAAATTGCTTCTTGACCGGCTGAAATGCCTTTGCTATAATATCAGATTGCATTTTACCCTTTAAAATGGGAGAATAGGCCTTCCTTCATTTAAGGATGACATCGCTAGGAGAAAAATATGTCTTTTTTACCAGTTAAGTCTTATGGAAGAATTCCGGCAATCTTTGATTTACCTCAACTTATTAAAGTTCAATTGGAATCGTTTCAACGATTAAAAGATGAAATGTTAGGGGACTTATTCGATGAAATATCCCCAATCGAATCATACAACAAAGGTATGCGGTTATATTTTCCAAGTCGGGATCCGGAACTAAAACAATGGGATCTTAAGTATAGGTTTGAACCTCCTAAACACACCATCGATGAATGTGTGGATCGAGATTTAACTTACGCCAGCCCATTGAAAGTATCTGTGCTGTTAGCGGGGCCTGACATTTCAGAACCGATCAAAGAAGAGATTTTTCTAGGCGAATTTCCTGAGATGACAGAGAAGGGCACCTTTATTATCAATGGAACTGAACGCGTGGTCGTTTCCCAATTGATCCGATCACCTGGTGTTTATTTTGAAGCTCCGGTTGATCGCTCCACTGGGCATCGCCTGGCTATGGCGAAACTGATCCCGGATCGAGGCGCGTGGATGGAATTCGAAACCCGAAAGAATGATTACTTGATATTAAAGTTTAATCGAAAACGCACGGTTCCGATCACCATTTTCCTGCGAGCACTAGCGGCTATCAATGATGGTTTATCAGATCGTCCGATTGTCGAAGGGACTGATGAGGAATTGATTGCACTTTTCCAGGATGTTGATAATGATCCTGACCGTTTATTTATCGCCAACACAATCCGACAGGAACCTGAATGGGATTTGAGTTCGAAAATTACCATAGCTGAAGCAGCCTTAATTGAATTTTTCAAACGTATGCGACCGGGCGACCCTGCAACCGTTGAAAATGCCCGTCAATTCCTGGAAGAACAAATCGTCGATCAACGGCATTATGACCTGGAGCGTGTTGGACGCTATAAACTCAATCAAAAGCTTGATCTTACCGAGCACATCCCGGTTTCACACCGCACTGTGACTGCCTGGGATGTAGTTGCTTTGGTTCGGCGCTTAATTATGATCAATAATAATCAGGCTGAAAAAGACGATATTGATCATTTAGGCAATCGCCGCGTTAAGACAGTGGGTGAATTAATCCAAAACAAATTAAGGGTTGGATTACGGCGAATGGAAAGAGTAATTAAGGAAAGAATGTCCATCCGTGATCAGGAGCATGTGACCCCGACTAGTTTGGTGAATATCAGACCAGTGGTGGCAGCCTTAAGAGAATTCTTCGGCTCAAGCCAGCTTTCTCAATTCATGGATCAAACCAACCCATTGGCTGAATTGCGCCATAAACGCACCTTGTCTGCTTTAGGGCCAGGTGGCTTACGTCGTGAAAGAGCCGGGTTTGATGTTCGCGACGTCCATCATTCTCATTATGGTCGAATTTGTCCCATCGAAACCCCTGAAGGTCCAAACATTGGCTTGATTGGACGTATGGCTACCTTTGCCTTGGTTAATGAATATGGTTTTATCGAAACTCCATATCGCCGGGTAATTAAATTCCTTGCAAGTGATGATCCACAATTAAATCATCGCATCGTTAGAGAAACGCTTGTCAACCCGGAAACAGGAGAGGTGATTGTTGGTGAAGGCCAACGAATTACCAAAGAAATGTTACCTGAAATAAAAAAGTTAAATCGAAAAGGTATTTCTGTTGTTCCGTTTGTTTCCAAGAATGTGGATTATTTATCTGCGGATGCAGAAGACAAATTTATTATCGCTCAGGCAAATACGCCGCTCAATGAATATTTTGAATTTGATAGTGACCGGATTTCCAGCCGTCACTATTCTGATTTTATTATTGCGCCTGAGGACAACATTAATTACATGGATGTTGCTCCAAACCAGGTGGTTGGTATAAGTGCTTCTTTAATCCCCTTTTTGGAACATGATGATGCCAATCGCGCATTAATGGGCTCAAATATGCAGGCTCAGGCTGTCCCATTGTTGCGGCCAGATATTCCCACAGTTTCCACCGGGATGGAACAATATGCCGCCAAAGATTCCGGCCAGGTATTAGTGGCCGAAGAGGAAGGCGATGTGATCTCGGTTACCGGAAGAGAAGTTGTGGTTCGCGGAGAATCCGGGGTGCGTCAATATCAATTACGAAAATATCAACGGTCAAACCAAAGCACCTGTATCGATCAACGCCCTGCGGTTGTAAAAGGACAACATTTGAAAAAAGGCGATGTGTTAGCTGACTCTTCTTCAACAGTTAATGGTCACCTGGCATTAGGGCAGAATGCTGTTGTAGCTTTTCTTTCCTGGGAAGGCGGCAATTTTGAGGATGCCATTCTAATATCTGAAAGATTAATTCAGGATGACCGCTTTACCTCCGTACATATTGAAAAATATGAAGTTGAGGCTCGCGATACCAAATTAGGACCAGAAGAAATTACTCGCGATATTCCTAATGTTGGCGAAGACGCTATCAAAGACCTGGATGAAACCGGTATCATTCGAATTGGAGCAGAAGTTGGACCGAATGATATTCTGGTAGGAAAAATTACTCCTAAAGGTGAAAAAGAATTAACTCCTGAAGAGAGATTGTTACGGGCAATTTTTGGTGAGAAATCACGTGATGTGAAAGATACTTCCTTACGCATGCCTCACGGTGAGCGGGGTAAGGTGGTTGATGTTAAAGTCTTTACCCGCGAAGAGAATAGTGATCTCTCCGCAGGTGTTGATACGATGGTGCGTGTATCGGTGGCTCAACGACGAAAAATTACAGCTGGTGATAAAATGGCTGGTCGCCACGGTAATAAAGGCGTTGTTTCTCGTCTCATCCCTGTGGAAGATATGCCTTTTCTGGAAGACGGAACCCCGGTAGATATCATCCTCAATCCTTTAGGTGTGCCTGGGCGTATGAATATTGGACAATTGCTTGAGGTGCATTTGGGTTGGGCCGCAATGAAACTTGGTTTCAGAGCTGTTACTCCAGTTTTTGATGGAACAAACGAAGAAGAAATTGAAGCCGAGTTAGGGCGTGCCTGGCTAATGGACCATGCCTGGAAAGAATCTGGAGTTCTGGCCTGGGAATGGGTTAAGGATCAGGGTTATTCCAAGGATATGATTCGTGATGATGATGAAGTAAGAATGCTTTACTTCGAACAATGGTTAGGTGATTTGGGTTATGATATTTATCGTCTTTCATCTGATAACAATTATGCAAGACATTCGGTTATGGAAGGTTGGTTAAAAGAAAAAGGTTATGACCCGGAAAACATTATTGCCTTTGAATCAGTTGAAACAATAGGTGAAAAGGCTGCACAATTACGCAATCAGAATGCAATTCTGGCGTGTTTGAAACTATGGCTGGAAGCAGAAGGCCAGGATACTTCTGAATTGACGGATGAAACAGTGCGCGAAAGAGCTTTAGCGTACATGGCCGAAAGCGGCGTCCCAGTTCCAATCTTTGGCAAAATGCAGCTAAGGGATGGAAAAACAGGCAGGTTATTTGATCAACCAGTAACAGTTGGCGTCATGACGATGCTTAAACTTCACCACCTGGTTGAAGACAAAGTCCATGCTCGTTCAACTGGCCCGTACAGTCTTGTAACCCAACAACCCCTGGGCGGTAAGGCTCAATTCGGTGGTCAGCGTTTTGGTGAAATGGAAGTTTGGGCTCTAGAAGCATATGGTGCAGCGTATACTTTACAGGAAATGTTAACGGTCAAATCTGACGATGTTCAGGGTCGTGTAGCGACTTATGAAGCCATAGTCAAAGGCGATCAAATAGAAGAACCTGGTTTGCCGGCTTCCTTCCGCGTTTTGGTAAAAGAGCTGCAATCTTTAGGGCTTTCTGTGGAAGCCGTATTGGAAAATGGTGATAATGTGAAGTTTGGAAAAGATGAAGAACGCGCAAAACCACCCAAAATGGAAACTGGTTTGTTGGGTCTGGGAGGAGGTCTGGGATAGGATTGTTTTCCTTGACTGAGAAATTTGCCCGTGATATAATCTGCCCTCGTTGCCTATCAGTCAGAGCCCTGTCTGATTAACCGGTGTGTTGTCGAGGCCATCATCAAGTGCGATGGCCTTAATTATTGAAAGAAAATTTGAGTTTTTAATTGGAGACAAGAGAAAGTGCCAACTATCAATCAATTAATCCGAAAAGGTCGCCACTCGAAAAAAAGCAAGAGCAAGGCTCCTGCGTTGTTGTACACACTCAACAATATGAAACAAAACCGAACCCGCCAGGATAAAGGTTCACCACAAAAACGGGGTGTTTGTACCGTAGTTCGAACTATGACCCCCAAGAAACCAAACTCAGCGTTACGGAAAATTGCTCGTGTCCGTTTAACCAACGGCTTGGAAGTAACCGCATATATTCCCGGCGAAGGTCATCAATTACAAGAGCACTCGGTTGTGTTAGTTCGAGGTGGTCGTGTAAGAGATCTGCCTGGTGTTCGTTATCATATTGTTCGTGGTACGCTTGACAGTACTGGTGTATCTAATCGTGGACAAGGTCGTTCCAAGTACGGAACAAAACGACCAAAAGCTAAGTAAATTGAAAGAACGGAGAAAGACAAATGCGTCGAACTAGTCCGGAACGGAGAATTACCCCTCCTGATATGAAATTTAGTAATGTTTATGTGCAAACCTTTATTCACCATATTATGAAAAATGGTAAGAAAAGTGTTGCACAAGGTCTCGTCTATGATGCTTTAGAAATCGTTCAACAGAAGACCGGGAAGAATCCGATCGATGTTATGGATTCAGCTTTGAAGAATGTTGGGCCAATGATGGAAGTACGTCCACGTCGTATTGGCGGGGCAACTTATCAGGTTCCAATGGAAGTGGCTTCTGATCGCCGTGTTGCATTAGCGATTCGCTGGATCATCAATTCATCCCGATCACGTTCAGGTCATTCATTTTCTGAGAAATTTGCAGCTGAATTAATGGATGCAGCTACGGGTCAGGGTGCTTCAGTTCGCAAGCGTGAAGAGACTCATAAGATGGCTGAAGCCAACCGCGCATTCTCTCACTACCGCGTATAGTAATAAAAAAACCAATGCAACGTACTTTTCCACTTGAACGAGTCAGAAATATCGGTATTATTGCTCATATTGATGCCGGTAAAACTACCACAACAGAGCGAATTCTGTACTACACTGGGAAAACTTATCGTATCGGATCTGTTGACGATGGCACAACGGTGACCGATTGGATGGCTCAGGAACGGGAACGCGGAATTACTATAGTTTCTGCTGCAGTCACCGCTGAGTGGAAAGATTACCAATTTAATATCATTGACACCCCTGGTCATATTGACTTTACTGCAGAAGTTCAGCGTTCTTTACGTGTACTTGACGGCGGAATTGTTGTTTTTGATGCTGTGCAAGGAGTTGAACCTCAAAGTGAAACAGTATGGCGACAAGCGGATCGTTATGAAGTGCCCAGAATTTGTTTTATCAATAAAATGGATCGGATGGGTGCTTCTTTTGAACGTTCTGTCCAATCGATAATTGATCGTCTGGGCGCAAATCCCATTCCAATGCAGATACCCATTGGCTCTGAAGCAAATTTTGCCGGTGTGATAGACCTTTTAGATATGCAAGCTATTACCTGGGATAACCCGGATGGCCGGGATTATGTAATTGCTGAAATACCTGAAGAATATAAAGAGGCAGCAGAATTTGCCCGTGAGCAATTAATCGAGAAAACCGCTGAGCTGGAAGATTCCTTAATCGAGAAATTCTTAAATGGGGAAACCATCACGATTGACGAGTTGAAAGTTTCACTTCGAAAAGCGGTACTAGATAATAAGGCGACACTCGTATTTTGTGGCTCCTCTCTACGTAATAAAGGGGTACAACCAATTTTAGACGCGGTGATTGACTATTTACCCTCACCGATCGATATCCCTCCGGTTAAAGCTACTTCTTTAGACGGAGAAGAAATTATTGAGTTGCAGACTTCAGATTCCGAATATCTTAGTGCTTTGGTTTTTAAAATTGTGGGGGATCCATATGTGGGACGCTTGGCATATTTTCGAGTTTATTCGGGAAAGATTGTCGCTGGCGAGTCCGTTTTGAATCCTACAAAAGGGAAAAAAGAACGAATTGGAAGATTAATACGGATGTACGCAGATCGTCGGGAAGATGTTGAATTTATTCCTTCCGGTGATATTGGTGCAATTCTGGGTTTAAAGTTTTCATTTACCGGTGATACCCTTTGTTCCCAGGGAAAACAGGTGGTTTTAGAAACGATTAGTTTCCCTGAACCGGTTCTTTCTATTGCGATTGAACCAAAAACGACCTCGGATCAGGACAAAATTGGCGAGGCATTACGACGTCTCTCAGAAGAAGACCCAACCTTCCGTGTGAATACGGATGAAGCAACTGGTCAAACCATCATTTCAGGTATGGGTGAATTACATCTGGATGTTATTGTTGATCGGTTACTGCGTGAATATAATGTCAAAGCAAATGTGGGACGGCCGCGCGTATCGTACCGGGAAACCATTCAATTTCCTGTGCATCAGTTAAGTTATAAATATGTAAAACAATCTGGTGGACATGGTCAATATGGACATGTCGTTTTTGATATGGAACCTTTGGAACGAGGAAGTGGGGTGGTTTTTGAGGTAAAAATCACCGGGGGGTCTGTTCCGAAGGATTATTTTAAAGCGATTGAAAATGGTGTAAATGAAGCTGCTCAATCAGGAGTTTTGGCTGGTTATCCAGTCACTGATGTAAAAGTTACATTGGTCGATGGATCCTACCATGAGGTCGATTCAAGCGAAATGGCTTTTAAAATGGCAGCAGTTTTTGCTTTCAAAGAGGCTTTTCAAAAAGGTAAACCTACTTTACTGGAGCCAATCATGAAAGTAGAAGTATTTGTGCCAGAAGAATATTTAGGTGATGTATTGGGACAAATCAATGCGAGGCGCGGTGAAATTCAAGGTACAGAAGTAAGACCGGGAAATTCACAGGCTATTCGGGCAATTGTTCCATTGGCTGAAATGTTTGGTTATGCTACAGAATTACGTTCTGCTACACAGGGGCGTGGTGTTTTCTCAATGGAATTTCAACATTATGCACCTGTATCAGAGTCTGTTGCTCATCGTATCTTAAATTATTAATCAGATAATCAGGATTTATTAAGGAGATAGATTTAATGGCGAAGGAGAAATACGATCGCAATAAACCCCACATGAATGTGGGAACAATGGGACACATCGACCATGGGAAGACCACGTTAACCGCGGCGATCACCAAGGTCAGTCAGTTAATGGGATATGGT
>DAOUFM010000130.1:0-1870 GCA_034429975.1 Anaerolineaceae bacterium
CAGGAATAACCGGTAAAAATAACCCTTCAGAGTGCAGGGTGCGGTTTAGGTGATCTAAGGGTATGCCGGCATCTACAACGATTTGTTTTGTTTGAATGTCAACGGGGCCCAAGTGCCGTAAGTGTGCGGAATCGACGACAACCGAGTTTTGCGGTGTTGCTCCACCACACAAGCCTGTACCGGCACCTCGTGGTACCAAGTCAATTCCAGTTTCTGCAGCCCATTGAGCCAGACGAACAACATCGGTAACTGTTTCTGGCCAGACGACTGCCTGGCACCCCCCCTGTATCCTTGATGCATCTCGGCTGTAGGCAATCCGGGTTTCTTCGCGAGTTGACACCTGACCTGGTTGGAATAAAGATACAAGGTGTTCCATCGGTTAACGTCTCTCCTCCTGGTTTGATATTAAAGCTTCGCTGAATTCCATCACATGAATATCGCCAGCATTTTCTTTGAAGTGTGCATAACATAGGGGGCAAGCCGTACATAACCGGCTATTTTCCACCTGGGCCAGACGGGCTTGTGCGATCGCGTTGGCGAGCGCCGGGTAATTTGATTTCACCCCGCCGCCTGCACCGCAGCATAAGCTCATGGTCCGGTTATCGGCCAGTTCAACTACCTGCCAGCCAGCCTGATCAAGGAGCCGGCGTGGTTCCTCATAAATATCTGACCATCGACCGAGATGACAGGGGTCGTGGTAGGTGAGCGATAGCTTTTCATCCGGTTTGAATTGATCGGGTGGTTTCCAACCCTTTTCAGACAAAACCTGCGTCGTGTGATATACATCGAGCTGGTATTCGTATTTCAATGTGTGATAACAGCCAGGGCAGTTGGTGATGATCTTGTTGACGCTGAAGCGAGCAAATGTCTCCAGGTTTTTGGCTTTTAACTGGTCAAAATCCTGTTTATAGCCCGCCCGCCGGACTGGACTGCCACAGCACTGTAGTTCACCAGGAAGAACGATGAAATCGATTTTCGCTTGCCGCAGCAATCGTTCGTAACGCTCTTGTACCTCGGGCAGAGCGTAGCGGGTAACGCACCCTGGGTAATAAAGGGTGTTTCCGCCACTTAACTTCATCAGCCATTTTTTGAGCATTCGATTATCCTTCTGGCTTTTGGATGGTAACGCGAAATTCTGCTTCAGCCTCTGGTTGGTTCGGATCATTGCTGCGCAGATAAATGATGCGTTGGATTTCGCCAAACAAGTTGTCTTCAGCCGGGTCAAATTTAACCCGTAATTCAGCCGATTCACCGGGCGGAATAGTGCTCTTTTCCAACTCGGCTGTCGTACACTCGCACGAAACGCTTACTTTTTCAATAACAAGATCTGCGTTGCCAGTGTTCCTCACTTCAAAAACAAGATCAATCAGTTGCTGAGGTTGAGTCCCTAAATCCTGCAGAGGTGGCTCGATGCTTATCTTCGGAGCCTTAATGTTACAGGACGAAAGAAGACCTGCGAAGAGGAGCACCAGGAAGTACAGAATTGGTCGCAAACGAGATAGTTTAATTTGCATAATATGCATTCAGTAATCCTTTGTAGGCTAAGGGCTGGTTTCCACTGGATAACCGGCTTTTTCCCAGGCTCGATAACCACCCAAAATAGGAGTAACCTTCTTGAAACCGTTGTCCAACAGAATGCGCGCCGCACGGGCGCTCGATTCTTCGGCTGGTCAGGTACAGTAGGTAATGATCCAGGTCTCAGTGCCAAGTTTTTTTAGTTGTTCTTGTAGCTGAGCTAGGGGGAATGATTGTGCTCCTGGAATATGTGAGTTTGTGTAAGAGTCGGCATCACGGACGTCAATGAACACGGCTGACCCATCTTGGAAAGCTGTGAAGGCATCTTTTAGGGTAACCCGTGGAATTTCGGGGA
>DAOUFM010000131.1:0-3535 GCA_034429975.1 Anaerolineaceae bacterium
TACCCCTTGCTCCTAACACGATTTCCGATAGAATTGAGAGCATCATTCCATTGGAGTAAGGTATGCAGACATCTCAAAATATCATCCTCATCGGGTTGGGGAAGGTCGGGCGTGAAGTCATCCGACAGTTGCAGGCGTTGGGGCTGGAAGATCGGATAACAGGACTGGCGGATAGCAGTGCTGCGATCTTTGGAAACCCGCTCTCCCCAAAACAGATTAATGAAGCTCTTTTAATGAAGGAAGCCGGGCAACCTTTGGCTGCAATGCCTGGAGCTCAACCGCTGACCAAATTAAGCGATTCTTTTCAAACAGACACACTGATTGTGGACACCAGTGCCGCCAGGGATCTGGATTGGAAAATCGCCCGGCAGAATGGTTGTCAACTGGTGTTCGCCAACAAAAATGCGCACAGTTCCTCCTGGATGGCTGCCTCCCGGCTTTTTGATAATCCTGAAGTTCGCTATGAAGCGACGGTAGGCGCCGGGCTGCCAGTTATCAAAACTTTACGAAATCAGGTGGCTACCGGCGATGGCATCACCCGGATCGAAGGCGTGATGAGCGGCACCCTGGGCTTTCTGTGCAGCCGCCTGGAAGCAGGTGTTTCTTACAGTCAGGCCGTGCGTGAGGCATTTGAACAGGGTTTTACCGAACCAGACCCGCGGGATGATTTAAGTGGTTTTGATGTACTGCGTAAAGCTATCATTCTGGGGCGTACTGCTGGCTGGCCGTTGGAATCAGTGGATTTTACCGTGCAGCCCCTGTACGATGATCGGCTGATTAATATCCCGGTAGCCGAATTTTTCCAGCGGTCGACCTTATTGGATCCAACTTATGCTGCCCTGGTGGAAGAAGCTGCTCGGGCAGGCAAGGTATTGCGCTATCTGGCGACAGTCACCCCACAGGGTGGTCAGATTGGCTTGCAAGCGGTGAAGAAACAAAGCGAGTTGGGCGCACTGCAAGGCCCCGGGAATTATTTTGCCTTCTATAGCCGCTATTATGACCCGCTCCCGCTGGTTATTTCCGGGCCCGGGGCAGGCATTCAAGTAACAGCCAACGGTGTGCTCGGTGATATAATCGCCCTCATGGATTGCTGATCGCTTATGCCTGAGATGAAAAAACACGAACAAATGGAAGAGATTTACCGATCTGGATCCCTGCCCTGGGATGTGATGGAACCACCCCCGGAAGTCATTGACCTGGCGGCTCATTTGCCGGTTGGGCGAGCTTTGGATTTAGGCTGTGGATACGGCCGGGCTTCTATTTACCTGGCGCGCTTAGGCTGGCAGGTGGATGGTGTGGATTTTGTATCACAGGCGATTACGGAAGCGAAATCGAGAGCTGCCCAAGCCGGAGTGGCTGATCGAACGCATTTCTTCCATTCTCCGGTGACCAAACTGGATTTTTTGCAGGCGCCGTATGATTTTGCTTTGGATGTTGGTTGTGCCCATAGTTTTATGGAAGACGAATTAAAAGCTTACCACCAGGAACTCAAGCGTTTGTTACGCCCCGGGGCAGTTTATCTGCTTTTTGGGCATTTAAATGAAAAAGATACACCAGCCGATCAACGCAGGTGGCTGGATGAAGAGATTTTGAAATCCATTTTTTCTACCGGCTTTCAGCTTGAAAAAGAAGAATTTGGTATCACACAGGTTAATGACCAGTCTCCCTGGCGATCTGCCTGGTTCTGGTTCAGAAAGGAATCATCATGAACAAAATCCCCGTTGCTATTTTAGGCGCCACCGGATCAGTGGGTCAGCGATTTATCGAAATGCTGGCGAATCACCCATATTTTGAAATTGTTGCATTAACCGGCTCGGAACGCAGCGCTGGTAAGCCTTATGGACAAGCCTGCCGCTGGGTGCTGTCTGGTTCTGTTCCGCCTGTTGTACGCGATCTGGTGATCCAACCCACTTCCACCGAAATCCCCGGGAAAGTTGCTTTTTCGGCTTTACCGGCAGCGGTAGCCAGGGAATGGGAACCAAAACTGGCAGCCGCCGGTTATGCAGTTTGCTCGAATGCTTCAGCCTTACGCCAGACTACCGGTGTGCCGCTCTTAATTCCTGAAATCAACTATGATCATCTGGAGATGATTCCCTTACAGCACAGTGAATTAGGCTGGAAAGGGCTGGCAGTTACCAGCCCAAACTGCACCACCAATGGAATTGCGATGACACTCAAGCCATTGGATGATGCGTTTGGTGTGGAAGCTGTGTTTGCCAGTACCATGCAGGCTATTTCAGGTGCGGGTTTTCCCGGGCTAGCATCCATGGATATTCAGGACAATGTCATCCCCCTGATCAGCGGTGAGGAAGAGAAGATCCAGACTGAGGCTAATCTCCTGCTTGGGAAAATGAAGGATGGCAGGCGGGTTAATGCCCAGATTCAGATCAGTGCGCATGCCAACCGGGTGGCGGTTTTTGATGGGCATACCATTGCACTGTCGGTTAAATTTCGCAATAAACCTTCTGTGGAGGATGCTATCCGTGTTTTGGAAAACTTCCGCGGTCCAACCGAAGTGCAGCAAATGCCAACCGCACCCGAGCGCCCTATTCTGGTGAGTCGGGAACCGGATCGCCCGCAACCGCGCCGTGATCGCGATGCCGGGAATGGTATGAGTGTCACGGTTGGTCGCATTCGCCCGTGCAACTTATTTGATTTACGCATGGTCACGGTAGTGCACAACACCGTGCGCGGCGCTGCAGGCGGCTCAATTTTGAACGCTGAATTATTATATGCCAGAGGTCTCCTGGAAGGATGATCCGCCTGGGGATGACCGATTGCCCGGTGGTGCGAGAACTGCTGGATAAAGATCTGCTTCATTTGGATTATCTGGAAGTGCATGGCCCGTATGCCGAATCCGCCCGGAAGGCATACCCACATATTCCTATGCTGCTGCACAACGCCCTCTACCAGTGGTCTTTGACTCATGAAGATGGACTACAGCACAAAAACGCTGCCATGGTTACCCGAGAGCGTATTGCATTGACTGGTACCCCCTGGTACAGCCTGCATCTGGGTTTTTCAGCGGCAGAGGTGGACTTCCAGGATGAGGCCATGGTCGCCATCTCACCGCTTCAACCCAAAGAGTTGGTGTTGGTCCGTTGTATCGAGCGCTTACAACAGCTTACCCAAATGACATCCGTGCCAGTCCTGATCGAAAATCTGGATTACAACCCGACCCAGGCTTACGAATACGTTTGCGAAACGGACTTCATTCAAAATATTCTGGCAGAAACGGATACCAGGCTGCTATTCGACCTGGCCCATGCCCGGGTGACAGCCACTGCTTTTGGTATCCCGCTGCAGGAATATATTGATCAACTGCCGCTAGATAAAATCCATCAGATTCACCTGAATAGCCCTGGATGGCGGGACGGTCGCCTGGTCGATGCGCATCTGGAATTAACTGAGGATGACTACCAATTGTTAGAAACGATCCTGAAGCGCAGCCAGCCCTGGGCGATCACCCTGGAATATAATCGGAATGTACATCTTGCTTGCTCGCAGATTGGTCGTTTACGAGAAATTATTCAAA
>DAOUFM010000132.1:0-11985 GCA_034429975.1 Anaerolineaceae bacterium
CGGGTTGAAAAAGAAGCGCGTAGCCCGATAAAGCTTTTAGATATTTCACTGCCGGTTGGACCTGGGAAGTTCTCTGCCCGGTAAGATTAAGAATTGGATATGTCCAGGTCAAACTACGGTCTATAACAGATAAATCTTTGTTGACACCATTAAGAATTTCAAACGCATAGTTTGGAGAAATGGTATCTAGACCACTTCTCAGCATTAACTTAACCTCCTGGCGCGCTTTGTAGAGGTGAATTGCATGCAGGGATAAATTAATGCCCCAGATGAAAATCACCAGAAAAAGTAGGCTGGTTAATCCCAGCAGCCATTTTTTCTTCATTTACAATTTTTTCGTTTTATTATTTTCGATTGATTTTTTTATTGAATTTTTAGTTATCAAATAAACGACGATGAACAGCAAAATCACAACCAATGGAAAAACAAAAGCTGGTACGCTGGTTCTGCTGGTTTTTTCTGTCTTTACCTCGGATGATTGTTCGGCGTTAGAGACGCTTGGTAATAATACAACGGAGGTGCTCGCTTTCGTCTTGGTCGATAATTGACCGGTTACTGCTTCCGAAGATGGTTGGTCTGTCACTATGGAAGATGTAGAGCTTGTTTCTTTACCTACCGAAGGAGTTTCGGTCATTAAAATATCGATTGTGGCCGTTGTGACTATTACTGGGAATTGAGTAGCAGTTGGATTTGATGCGGTTGGGATATTTCCTGGTTCCGAAGTATTACTCGTCTGTGTTGCGGTTGCTGAGAAGTTGGTCGTTGGAGTTCGGCTCGGCCCAATGGTTGGAACGGTTTGATAAGGGTTGCCACCCCAAACAATTTTCTGAGGAATAAGTAACAAAATGAAAATAGTAATTATTGAAAATATACCAATCTTCTTCGCATTCATGAGCAATTCTCCAGGTCCCTGATTAATTATTAATCAGTTGAAAAATCATAACATTTCTACAAAAAAAATAAAAAGTACCGCAAATTCGCCAGAAAACAATATGATTATTCTAATAAATTATAAAGGTATTTTTAAAAATAAACTTTACTTTATATCAGGAATAATAGAATTCAGAATTTAGGATTTCACATATTAAGATTTATGCAAAAATTATTCTACTATTAAGGAATAACCATAGAAGGATCCCCAAAATATAAACCAGTATCAAGAATATCGGAAAGTAATAGGTGATCCATCTCTTTTTCATTATTGAGGAAAAAAAGACGGTCTCCAATTCTGGGTTGCCCAGGCGATTGTATTTTCTCCTCCAGCAACTGAATTAAATTGACCTGATCTTCCAGTAGTGATTGGGCACTAAAAGTATAAATCCCAACTGCACCGCCCTCTGGCTGGAATAATAAAGCTTCGGCTAATGATTCTTTTTCAGGATGAATAAAATATCCATTGAGACAACTAAAATCAAGGATAAAAGGAGCTCCGGCAACGTCTGGTAGATCGCGAACTTTTTCGGTTGAAAGGATTTTTTCCTTGCCCCAAAGATCAATACTTCCATGCCCGAAATATAGGATTAAGGAATAAGGTGCTGAAAAGAAATCAGATAGCACGGTGAAATTATGGCCATTATAATATTTTGTTGGAACTTCCAGTTTTTTCCGATCTAAAAACTCTTGCGCCACCGAACCATAAACAGGGTCAGATGAATCAGCAATCGCAGCAATTTGATGCCAGTTATCAGGTAATGCACGCTCATAATCAATCACTTTTTTTATCCAGACTTCCAGTTGTTCCGCTGTACTGGCGGGGACGCGGCCTACAGCTAATTCCGGAATTTGATCTTCATTGATATCTCCAAAACGAATGTCGCTGATCGTTTGCCCGGTTGAGTTGCTATCAATAAAAACCGAAGGGACAAAGCGAATGAAGTCCTGATAAGTGACTGGCGCATAGGAGTAATCACCGATCAGCAACAAATACTTCAAGTGGCCTTCACCAAAAATCCATGCTTTTTGAATAAATTTTCTCAGTGCCTCAGAGGAAGGAAATCCCGAATCATAAAAATCGTAAATTTTCTGAGGTGAAACAATCAGAGTGTTCAATCCCTGTTTCTTTTTGAGTTCAATGAAAGGATTAAGTGTTTGGTGAAATTCTTCAGGAGCGATGATCAAGAGTTCTGCCGCATTCCAATCCTCGTCGAATTTGAATTCAGAAGCCGGAAGAATTTCAGTCGCCAATGAAAAATTGCCTATGGGAATCCAGGAATAATACGCCCCTGATTCCTGATGAAGATATGCGTTTCCGGTGGTCTGGACAGAATAAACCTTGGCTGGCAGGTTATTTTGGTCGAAGGCAATCAGTGTTCCAGGGTTTAAAACATTGAAGTGAATCCGGTTATCACCGGTAAAGAATGATTGAACTTTATTTGAAAGATCAATATTGGTTGAAAAAATCACTTCGATTCGGTCCAAATAGATTTTTTTTGGAATTTCTCCCGGAAATAATTCATAACTCAATTGAATACTATTCTTCATTTTCAACACTTGTCGATCAATTTTAAGATTTATTTCCTGCCATCCATGCATTGGCATTACAAAAATGGTGAAGTGATGATTGTTAATAGAAATGTTTACTTTGGATTTGTCACCATTGTTCTGACTGGCTGGATTCCAAATCCTTATTTTGACAATAGCCTGAGCCCCGGGAATTACAGGTATTTCAAATTCATTTTCAATTTGCTCACCTGGGGTTAACATTTCCCAAACCCAGTGATCTTGACCCGCAATTTGGGGAAGATAAAGCTTCTGAGGTTCAATTACAAAATGGTAGACTCCTTTTGATCCATTTTCTTCTTTGGTGGTACCTACTTCCAATTGATGCAAGTCAAATTGTCGGCGAACATCAGGCTGATCATTCGACAATATGAAGACATTGTCAACCAGATTAATGTCCTTAACAGGTGGTGCATAGAAACGGAGAGTTAATTTTTCCGGATTTTCAAACCAAAAAGGATAGGCTTCTCCCCGGTAACTTAATTGCAGATTTTCTGCGTTTCCCCAGTCAAATCCCTGTAGAATACATTCTTCTTTGTTAACCTGAAAATAACCCTCACCGGAAGTGATAATCCGTATCCGGTTGTTTTCAGAGCTTTTTAGCGAGGATGGATTAACTTTAAGGCAAGCAGCCAGGAATACCAACAGAAATAAAAATGTTAAACGATGATTCAATCTGATTGGATTTTCCTTTGTACGATGAATAGTATGATGATTAGAAAAATTCCGATCACTACGGTGATTAAAAACCCTAATAACCCTGATTGAAAATGAGTGTTCGTTGCAGAAGTTGGCACCATCGTAGGAGTTGACATATTAAAACTTAAAACCCGGAAGGTTTTGGTTGCTTCAGGTGTTACGGATAATTCAGGAGTTTGGGTGACAAGCGGAGTATTTGAAGGTAGAGGTGTTGTCGTTGCCGAGGCTGTGGCTGTATTGGTAATAAATGAAAAAGGCGAGGTAGGCGAAAGCGTTTCTGTCTGAGTTTTGGTGAGAAAAATCGTTGGGATTGCTGTAATGGTGTGTGTCAATGTATTGGTATTGGTAAAAATACTGACCGAATTCGTCTTGGTGGGAGTAATTGTTCCTGTAGCTGTCTTGGTCGAACCTGGCTGCCCGGGAATGACAGTAATTGGTCCAAAGAATTCACTTTGATATTGGTTGTCAATTGCTTCTAATTTGTAAAAATAAGATTTACCATCGATTAAATTGTTGTCTTCAAAGCGATAAATTCCCCCGCTGATTGGAGAACCCTGGGTAAAAATAAAACTGCTAACTCTGGAGAAATCTCCGTTGATTTGCTCGCTTCTTAAGATATAAAAACCTAACATGTCTGCTTCTGTAGCTGTTTCCCAAGTCAATATGGCTTGTTGGTTTCCAGATAATCCTTCAAAAGACAGTAAAGTGATGGCTGCCTTTACTCTGGTAACATCCAGTGGGAAATACAAGGCAGTAAGGAGGATTATGGTAAATAACAGTAATAAATATTTTTTCCTGGTCATTCTTCCTTTAAGTATATAAGGGATCGATCAATTAATTGCTGGAGAAAATCATGTAAATCGGATTGAACTTCCTCGTAAGGTCGATTAAATAAGGCGGCCATCTCACAAGCAATTTCATCAATGGTTTTTTGGTCATCCATCAATTCCCATACCTGAGCAGCAGTTGAATTAACAACTTTGAGTTTCCCTTCCTGGGGGTTAATTAGAAACCCCTCCCTGTCTGGGCGTTGATAGACGATCTGCGTACTTTTTACCGGGATTTCAGTTCCTTGCATAGATTCCTCTTTTTAATAAGAATTTCTTCGTTTTATGAATGAATTTTGATAAACACAGCGATGTCAGCAACACAAATTTATTATTTAGATTCAGTGTGAATATTTTTTTCTCAATTCTGATCACTTTGCCATGAATATCATCAAATACAACACCTGGATCTTCAATTGTGACCCAATCTCCTTGAGCAATCACCTTATTTTCGCTAATCCTCATGATCCTATGAACCACAAAATCATTGGGTCTGCTAATCAGGATGATGTCTCCGGATTTTAGTTTGTCCGGCAGAAGGTCGGTTTCCACGATCACCCAATCACCAGGCGAAATAATTGGGAGCATGGACCGGCCTGTCACCCGAAAACGAGCCAGTTTTACTTTCTTCAGGCTGGCAATTACAGCAGGCTGCAGGTTGTCTGTTGAATATTGAATTACCGGGTTATCCATGGAAGGTAGGTGCTCCAGTGAAAGGTCGATAAATGCAATGCCGGATCTCCGAATATCATGTAAGTGAAAAGCAGGCTGTCATGGCTATGCCTGATCATTAGATTTAATTTTGCATTCAAATCTAATTCTCCCAGGGTTGGGTTGCGTAGAGTAGCAAAAGCTGAAAAGAACCCTTTTTGCAGTAATTCCTGACCATTTAAGTACCCATTCCCAGGTGAAGAAAGCATGGCTGCAGCGCCTTTGTTTGCAGCCCGGGTTATTTCTTCAGCTAAAGAACGGCGATCGGTAGACTGGCCGAGAAGATGCTGCGGATAATACCAGTAACCGTCCACACAATCCAACGAGAAGACAATTGGGTAAAAATCATTTGCCATTTGATCGATGTGATTGACATGCAAGACTCTCTCAGAAGTCCAGTTATTGATTGAGCCATGCCCATTAAAAGTAATGATTTGATTTCCCTGATTAAAAGAATTGATAATTTCCTGGGTGACCGTTTGGCAATTTGGTGATGAAGATGAGCGACAGTTGTAGTCATCCAGATAGATTTTCTTGATTTGATAAAGGGTTTGGTATAAATATTCAATTACCTGATTAGCAAGCTCTGGAAAGTTGCCAGCCGGGTCGGTCGGGCAAATGGTCGCCGCATCATTATCGATACATGGCCCATAAGCCAGTGGGTCCTGAAGGTAGTAATTATCTGCGATAAATGCAAGGCCCTTTTTCCAATCCCCAATAGAATTTTCAAAAGCAATGGTTTTGGTGATATAGGCATCCAGTTCTTGCGGGGTGTTCACCGGCATCCGGCCGATCAGGGCATCCGGGAAGTTGTCATCTCCAACAACGGCAACCAGGTCACTGAGGCTGTCAATTTCACCCTGCAGAGGATCCACCCATACGAAATTGGGCGGAAGATAATTTTTCTCGTCGGTTCGTAAATTCTTCAGGTCCCAATGCCCGTCTCCGACCAATAAAACATACAAGGGGGCGGGCATCTGCCAGTGTTGATAGGTATAACCAAAAAAGTTCTTAATCGCGATTGGATGGGTGATGCCATAATTGAACTGATTGTAGATATCATCAAGGTTTACCCATTTTACTTTCAGTCCCTGGGATTGCCGGTATTTAATAAGCGGTTGTAGATTTTCCTTAAATTCTGCGGAAGAAATAATCAGATAGTCGGCTTGTTGATGGGGTGACAACAAATCTTCAGGTTGTACTAAAACGATTTTTTCCGATACGGAATTTACGGCTGATTGATTTGTGACCAGGTAGGATTGTTTTTCATTTGTTTCTTGAGAAAAGCTGAGACTCCCTTCCTTAAATGTAGATTGGTTAATTGTGATTGGATTAAGCGGGTCGGTGATATTCCACAGATAATTCTCATTCGAAGCGAGGTTTGAGACTTCAATATCTCCGGCTTGATCAATATTGAATTGAAGATGATCATCAACAGCTTTTAGAAAGCGGCGATACGAGACATCTACATAATCGAAGCCATAACTAACTGCTGGCAGCCCCTGGTACTGAACCTCGAAAGAAAAAGTATTGCTGCCATTGGATATAATGGTTTGATTGACTTCTCCCATCAAGGAAGTGCGAATTGCCCCATCCCAAACATGATCCGAAAACATATGATGATTGAGAAAAGCCCGCACATGATGGTCAGGAGTTATGTTCGCGCTGGCAGTCGCTGATACAATTTGAGCCTTAATTTCAGCCGAAAATTCCTCAGAAATAACCGGGTCGATCAGATCGATCTCATATTCAAACTTTGAGGGGAATTTGCTCACCTGCTGATATTCCCAGAACCAGGTGTCTTCGTTGGTAAAGTGATAGGTCCACCAGACCTTTTCCTTCTCGAAATGCAGGGTGTCCCTGAAGGTAGTGACCGGTTCGCCATCTCCGGGAGCGCGATTTTGAGATTGCATTCTTACCCCCGGTCGATCACCTAAAAATAGCCAATACACGTTTTTATGCGTGTATTTCTCGAGCATGAAAGCTGAGAACTTTGGTTGCCAGTTCCCATAAGCCAGCCAATGATCATCTTCTTTTTCGTATAACTCAGCCAGATAGTCTCCGCGAAACTTCTCTCCGTAAAATAAGATGGATTCTCCGGCTTCAAAGAGATCATCCTCATCGCCTTCCCAAAAATATGCTAACTCACGCCCCTGGTTTTCAAGGTGTAAATTCTTCGGATTTACCCCTTCTGTCACAAAACCAAGCGATAACAAATCCTCGTATGTGATCTGGTAAACCTCATCTTCCTCAACCACGATTTTTGCCCGAACGTCCCACGGTTCCCGCAGATGGCCCCCCCACAATACTGGGGGATCCGTTTCTAAATTGAAATCGTCACCTCTGGTCAAGGAATTTGTATTCACGCGATCATAGCTATTTGCGGTGAGGATTTCTTCTCTTGTGGAAGCATCAATTTCGACTTGATATTTCAAGCTGACCTGTAAATCCTGATACCAGATAAATTCATTCTGGTCGCTATCCCACAGGAGCGGATAAAAGGTAACGGGCAATAAATGCTGATCACGGTACCAAAACGATTCCCCAACGAAAATGGGGGAGGTAGGATACGGAGTTTCAATCTTTTGTTTTTCAAGTATTACGGGTGCTTCAAAAGATGCATCAACTTGCTGGTTAATTACTAACCCATCTGGCGCAGGAAGGTGAATTTCTTTTGAATACCTGATGCTCATATTATCGTAATCATCAGCGGGGAGATTAATGAAGACCGAATAATAAGGCAACGATGGGGATCCCGGAATAACCTCGCTTTGAAAACCGGGGATGGATAGTTGTGTCAGGTTTTTATCCCGCTCCCATCTGAATGCCGGAGGTCGTAAAATTACGTTGATTTCATTTTCATTAATTGATAAAACGACTCCTGGTTCGCTCTTCTCGCTTTTTTCAGGAAACATTAAAAACCCCGTAGAAAACAGAAAACCCATTCCGATAATTATCAAAAAAAAGAAATGGTTTAATCTCAAGTAAAGCCAAACATCCCTGATCTTTGAAGATCGGATATGCGATTTGTCGATCATTCAGTTTTATGGTTTTGGGGTGAGATAATCGGTTTCAACCGGCCAGTTCAGTCCCCGAATTTCAGCTTCCAAAGGATCTAATAGAGTAGGACCAAAACGACCTGACCCAGCGCTTGCTTCCATTTCCGCTTCAAAGATGATGGCGGGTGGTTCATAGTCTTGATATTCGGCTGTCATGAATACACCTGTATAAGGGGAATTTGTTAACATACATATTATATGACTTTTATGTTTAATTTCAACTGAAATAAAATTATATATTTAAAAATATCAATTTGTTCTCGAATATCGAGACATTTTCTATTTTTCAGAAATTGGATTCTCCTGAATGAACCGGAAAAATAAATGAAAATAATGAAACGTTTAAATTTTGTTTATAATTGAAAAAATCTGATACAATCCAGATTAGTGGCTGTAAAAAAATGAATAATTTTTGAAACTCGGCAAACAAGGTGGATAATGAATTATCAAACGATGGAAAATGAAAATGATTTTGAGAGCATTGATATCCGTCAATATCTGGCTCTTTTCTGGCAGTGGGCCTGGTTAATTGCTTTGGTGACCGTCATTGTAGGGCTGGTGTCTTTCCTGGTCAGTCAACGTATGACGCCAGTTTTCTCTGCTGCCACCACGCTTTATATTAATGAAGCCCCTTCCAGTAAAGCGACGGATTATAACTCCATTATCACCAGTGAACGGATTTCCGGGACTTATTCGAAAATGATCACGACTCGGCCTATCCTTGAAGAAGTGGCTGCCCGTGTTGGCGTGACGACGGATTATTTGATTAACCGTATCACCGTCAGCCCAATTCGGGATACGACCTTAATTGAAATTACAGTGAAATCCAGTGATCCACATTTGGCTGCTCAGATTGCGAATGAAACTGCCAACGTTTTTGCGGATCGGGTGATTACCATTCAGGAAGAAAGATACACCGTCTCAAAACAAAGCCTGCAATCTCAAATTGCTGACATGGAAGCTCAGATGAATGACGTAACCTTAGCCCTGGCTGGCGAGAAAGATTCGGGAGTAAAAGCCAGTTTGGAGACAAAACTGACCCAATACCGGGCGATTTATTCCAACCTGATTTTAAGTTATGAACAAATTCGGCTTTCAGAGGCTCAAACCGTTTCGACGGTTTTTACAGTAGACCCCGCGACTGTACCTACCAAACCAATCAGTCCGCAGGTCATGCGCAATACCGCGCTGGCAGCTATGGTAGGGCTGATGCTGGCGATTGGGGTGATTTTTCTGATCGAAGCGCTGGACGATACCATAAAGACCCCTGACGATGTGAAAAAATCTTTGGGGTTACCAGTCCTGGGGGTTATTGCCCGGCATGATACGGAAGAAAGTAAACCCATCACCAACACGACGCCCCGCTCGCCGGTTTCTGAGGCGTTTCGCTCTTTACGGACTAACGTGCAGTATGCAGCCGTCGATACCCCATTGAGCAGTTTGCTAATCACCAGCACCGACCCGAAAGAAGGAAAAACAACGATAGTGACCAATCTTGGGGTGGTGTTTGCTCAGCAAGGGAAGAAGGTGACGCTCATTGATGCCGATTTACGTAAACCAACTTTACATAAGAAAATTGGCTTGCAAAACAGAAGTGGGTTAGCTTCTCTGTTTGTACGCTCTATGGAAACGCTGGATATGATCCTTCAAAAAACAGAGGTGCCCGGCTTAACCGTATTGACCTCGGGTGAATTACCTCCCAACCCCTCAGAGTTATTGGGTTCCAAGAAAATGCAATCTATCCTGGAGAAACTTAAGGAAACCAGTGACATGATCATCATTGATAGCCCGCCCGCTTTGGCAGTGACGGATCCACTGGTGCTGGTGCCTTATGTTGATGCTGTTTTGATTGTTGTTAAACCAGGTTACACCAAAACCAAAGGCGTTGTTCAGGTGGTGGAGCAATTGAAACGCTCGAATGCGAATTTGATTGGGGTCGTAATCAATGAACTGGATTTGGCGCATTCCCGCTACAGTTACAAATATTATCAATATAAGAGCGACCGCAGTTACGGGAAATATTATTCTCACGAAAAACATTCGGTTTAGCTGGAATGAATAACAAATCTTTACCCTCTGAACTTCAGTTTGCGATCAATCTGATGGCTGGTTGTGCTGCCATTACCACCCGGGTGCAAAAAGAGCATATCGATGTGCAAAATAAAGCCGATCGCTCTCCGGTGACGATTGCGGATTATGCAGTTCAGGCATATGTTGCGCAGGCGATCTGGGAGATGTTTCCGCAGGATGCCCTGGTGGGAGAGGAATCCAGCGCCTTATTAAGCCAGGATGAAGCTTTATTGACCGCTGTCACCCATCAGGTTCGCCAACTACTACCCAAAACGACACCCGAACTGATCTGCGATTGGATAGACCACGGCCAGGGCCAACCCAGGGGACGTTACTGGGTGCTCGACCCGGTGGATGGCACCAAAGGCTTCCTGCGCCGAATGCAGTATGCCAATGCACTGGCGTTGATTGAAGATGGTGAGGTGATCCTGGGAGTGGTGGGTTGCCCGGCTCTGGAATATAAGCAGCAAACCGGGGCCATGGCTTATGCATCTATCGGCCAGGGCGCCTGGTGGCGGTCTTACCATCCCGCAGCAGAATCTTTTCCTCTGCACGTTTCTTCCGTCAAACAATTATCCCAAAGCAGGATTCTGCGCTCGTATGAAGACAGCCATACCGATGCAGCCCGAATTGAAAAATTCTCCCAATTGGCCGGCATAAATACAGAACCGGTGAGGATGGATAGTCAGGCGAAGTATTTTCGGCTGGCGGCTGGGCAGGCAGAATTATCCATGCGTTTGCTCTCCGCAGATCGGCAGGATTATCGTGAATTCATCTGGGATCAGGCGCCCGGATATCGGGTGGTTTTAGAAGCTGGTGGTAAAATTACGGATAGCAGCGGCGCTCCCCTTGATTTTTCAACCGGGCGTAGATTAACCAACAATCACGGCATTTTAGCCACTAACGGCTGGATTCATGAGGAAGCTTTAAGCACGCTGCGTCGAACCTGATTTTTCCCCGCGGAGTCACATATGGATATTAATTTCTGGGTGCTGGTATTGGTGGGCATTCTGGCCCAATTAATTGATGGCAGCCTCGGAATGGCGTATGGAGTATCATCCAATAGTTTTTTATTGAGTGTTGGTGTTCCTCCGGCAGTGGCCAGCGCTAGTGTTCATACTGCTGAAGTTTTTACTACCGCTATTTCCGGTTTTTCGCATTGGAAATTGGGAAATATAGATAAACGCATTGTTTTTGGTTTGATTATTCCCGGAATGATTGGGGGTGCGTTGGGAGCGTATGTTTTGACCAGTATTGATGGGGCAGTGATTAAACCCTTCATTGCAATTTATTTGCTGGTCATGGGCATTCGTATTTTATTAAAGGCATTCTCACACAACGCTCAGGTTGAAAAAAAACCTAAACCGACTTTGCTGGTACCTTTGGGCTTGGTAGGCGGGTCGATGGATGCGATTGGGGGAGGAGGATGGGGACCGATTGTGACCACGACCCTGATCTCCAGTGGACATACCCCGCGTAAATCGATTGGTTCGGTCAACTTCTCTGAATTTTTCGTCACCCTGGTGATATCGATTACTTTTCTGCTGTCCATGGGGATACAACACTGGAATGTCATCCTGGGTTTAATACTGGGAGGTGTCATCGCAGCGCCTTTTGGGGCTTTGTTGACCAAGAAAATCCCAGCCAAAGCCATTCTGATTACGGTTGGTTTGTTAATCGTCTTCCTGCAGGTGCGCACCCTGATCCAGATTTGGGGATAAGCTTAGAAATTGGAGGATGTATTTCAAGAGCAGGTTTCCATTATAATGAGGATATGAACGAGCATATCACCCCGCACCAGCATCAGGTCACTCAGTTTGACCGGCGTGCCATAAAGAACCACCAGCCGCTGCTCATCTGGCTGACCGGCCTTTCTGGCAGTGGGAAGAGCACCATTGCCAATGCACTCGAATTGCGTTTGAACAAAGAATTTCAGGCACACACTTACCTGCTGGATGGCGATAACCTGCGCAGTGGTTTGAATTCCGACCTGGGCTTTTCAGCAGCAGAGCGTGAGGAGAATATCCGGCGGGTAGGGGAGGTGGCGCGCTTACTGGTGGATGCCGGGTTGATTGTGATCACAGCGTTTATCAGCCCCTTCCAGCGTGATCGCGAGCGGG
>DAOUFM010000133.1:0-3999 GCA_034429975.1 Anaerolineaceae bacterium
ACTCTGGTTAATGCTGCGCAAGGATTGAGATTCCTGGTACTTGATGAGCTGCATACCTACAGAGGACGCCAAGGAGCAGATGTATCAATGCTCGTTCGACGAGTGCGTGAAGCTTTACATGCCAACCGCTTACAATGTATAGGCACATCGGCTACTCTTGCAGGTGCAGGTAGCCTGGAACAGCAACGTGTTGAGGTTGCCAATGTTGCATCAATATTATTTGGGGATGCAGTTCATGCTGAAAGTGTTATTGGAGAAACTCTTCGTCGGGCAACAAAAGAGAATCTACTTACTGATGAGTTATTTATTTCTGAACTTAAATCGAGTATCCAAAATCTCGATTTGCCAAACACGTATGACGAGTTTACTCACCACCCCCTGGCAAGCTGGGTCGAGAGCAGACTTGGATTAAGGACTGATAAAGAAAGCGGTCGCCTGGTACGCGCCCTTCCAAAAAGCCTAACAGGTAACGACGGGGCTGGGAATGAATTAAGTATCCTCACCGGACTGCCTGAAGAGATTTGCGTTCATGCGCTTCAGGCTATTTTGTTAAAAGGGTATTCGATTGCTAATCCGGAGACAAATTTTCCTGCTTTTGCTTTCCGATTACACCAGTTTATCAGCCGTGGAGATACGGTCTATGCATCAGTAGAAGCAGAAGCAGATCGTCATATTACCGTGTATGGACAAAAATTTGTACCTGGTGAACGAGATAAAGTTTTACTTCCCCTGGCTTTTTGCCGTGAGTGCGGCCAAGAGTATTACGTTGTTCGGCGGACTAGAGATCATGAAAGTGGATCTGACCTATTTCTGCCGCGCGAACTCAACGAAAACAGAGATTCCGATGGCGGTGAACCAGGATTTCTCTACCTAAACCAGGATAATCCCTGGCCGGAAGATAATTATGATGCTATTGACCGCCTTCCGGATGATTGGCTTGAAGAAAGTAATGGCGAATTGGCTATCAAGAAAAGCCAACGTAAAAACCTACCCGAAGTAGTCAGGATCAGTCCAGATGGGAAAAAAGGAGAAGCTGGTCAGCGAGTGGCTTATTTAAAAGCACCTTTCCGCTTCTGCCTCCATTGCGGAGTATCTTATGGAGCTCGTCAATCCTCTGATTTCGCAAAACTTACCGAGCTTAGTTCGGGTGGTCGCTCCACGGATACAACTATTCTCAGTATGTCATTAATACGACGGCTGAGAAATGATCAGGATTTATTACCAAAAGCTAGAAAACTCCTCAGTTTTACCGATAACCGTCAGGATGCATCGCTACAAGCTGGCCATTTTAATGATTTTGTGGAAATTGCGTTGTTGCGTTCAGCCTTGTATCGAGCGGTGAAAGCTAACGAGCAAACAGGAATTTCTCATGATGTCTTGACGATGAAGGTTTTTCAATCTTTAGACCTTCCAGTCGAGTACTATGCCAGCGATCCTGAAGTTCGCTTTGCTCAGAAGGCCGAAACTGACCGCGCCTTACGTGAGGTTTTAGGATACAGAATCTACCGTGATCTCAAACGTGGATGGCGCATTACTTCTCCAAATCTTGAGCAATCGGGTTTGCTAAGAATTGAATATGCATCCTTAGAAGAATTATGCGCTGCGGAAGACGTATGGCAGAATACACATGAAGTACTTACTTCAGCAACCCCCGAAACCAGAATACGAATCGCGAAGGTTTTATTAGATTACATGCGTCGTGAACTGGCAATTAAGGTAACCTATCTCGA
This sequence comes from Anaerolineaceae bacterium, assembly GCA_034429975.1. Taxonomy (GTDB): domain Bacteria; phylum Chloroflexota; class Anaerolineae; order Anaerolineales; family Anaerolineaceae; genus UBA6170. The sequence continues at coordinate 1,731 of DAOUFM010000133.1, forward strand.
TCAGGGAGCCCAAGAAAGTTTACGACAGCTAAGCAGTCAACGCTTGATTGCTCCCTGGGCAATGGATGAAAATGAGATACTCGAGCATTCTTCTATTTTATTCCCCCGACGAAAGCTGGGTGACCAGGATGAATATGGCGGAAATCTTTACCTCTCACCCAGGGGTGGATATGGACAATTCCTACGAAGGAACACGACCTTCCCAGAATATCACGATCACATCTCTTTAGATGACACCGAAGAAATCATCGATCAAATCCTCAACAGCCTACGTATCGCAGGCTTAGTGGAGAAGGTTGTCGATGAAAAGAATGATGTCGGTCATAAACCAGGTTACCAGCTACTCGCTTCAGGAATGATCTGGAAAGTTGGAGATGGAATACTCGCTTTTCACGACCCGATCCGTGTTCCACGTATGCCTGAGGGCGGCGGTAAGACGAACGAGTTTTTTGTGAATTTCTATCAAACAGTAGAAAAACAAGTCCTTGGTATCGAAGCTCGAGAACATACAGCTCAAGTACCCTCGGCTCAACGTGAAGACCGTGAAGCAAGATTCCGTACTGGGGAGTTGCCAATTCTTTACTGTTCGCCCACTATGGAATTGGGGGTGGATATCTCCGAGCTTAACGCAGTCAATATGCGTAATGTACCACCCACTCCTGCTAATTATGCACAACGCAGTGGACGCGCTGGTAGAAGCGGACAACCAGCAATGGTATTTACTTATGGCACCATCGGCAGTCCCCACGACCAATTTTATTTCAAACGCCCTGGGTTGATGGTCTCTGGAGCAGTTACCCCACCCAGGATCGACATGACGAATGAAGATCTGGTACGCAGCCATGTACAGGCAATTTGGCTGGCGGAATCCGGGTTAAGCCTGGGTGCTTCCTTGAAAGATTTGCTTGATCTTTCCGACCCCGCCAATCTACCCTGCCTTGATTTTGTTCAGGATGCGTTAAATTCACAAAGTAACCGTACCAAAGCAAAATTGAAAGCTCAGGCGGCCCTTAGTGATATTGAATCGGAATTAGTGAAAACGGATTGGTGGAATGAGGGTTGGCTGGATAGTGTCCTTTCACAAATTGACCTTCAATTCAACCAGGCTTGTGAACGGTGGCGAAATCTTTATCGAGCTGCAATGAACCAACTGGAAGTGCAGCATAAAATTATCAAAGATGCCAGCCGATCTATTCAAGATAAACGCCAGGCTGAACGGTTATATCAAGAGGCAAAAAGCCAATTGGAATTATTGACCGAGGCGGAAAATATTGTTCAATCAGACTTTTATTCATATCGCTATTTTGCCAGCGAAGGTTTCTTGCCGGGTTACAGTTTCCCCCGCCTACCACTTTCCGCATATATTCCCGCCCGGCGTATCCGAAGTCAGGACGACGAATTCTTATCGCGGCCACGTTTCCTGGCTATCTCGGAGTTCGGCCCACGTTCAATTATTTACCATGAGGGATCCCGCTACATCATCAACAAGGTGAACCTACCCGTTTCAGACACAGGTGAAGGGTTTGCTGTATTACGCGCCAAGCAATGTCCAATCTGCGGATACTTGCATCCAATTGCAAACGGTGACGGACTAGATCGCTGCGAGCGCTGTGGATCCTTGTTAGAAGCTCCAATGAATAATCTTTTCCGCCTGCAGAATGTATCCACCAAACGAAGAGATCGTATCTCCTCGGATGAAGAAGAACGCTTACGTCAAGGGTACGAACTACGAACAGCCATTCGCTTTGCCGATCATGGCGGTGTCATCTCAGCCCGTAATGCAGAAATCCATTTCCACCCGCAAGGGGTGCAAGGCGAAGCCAAATTAATTGGAAAATTAACTTATGGTAATTCAGCTACGCTATGGCGTATCAATTTGGGCTGGCGAAGACGCGCTAATCCACAGCAATTTGGATTTATTCTCGACACCGAGCGAGGTTACTGGGCGCGCAAAGAAGATGATCAGACAGCACTCGAAGCTGATGATCCCATGTCTCCCCGCACAATGCGGGTTGTTCCTTTTGTCGAGGATCACAAGAATTGCTTACTCTTCGAGCCGAATGAAGGATTAGAGCTTGCACAGATGGCATCTTTGCAAGCAGCATTAAAGAATGCAATTCAAGTTGAATACCAGCTTGAAGACAGCGAAGTCGCTGCTGAACCTTTGCCAAGCGGTGATGAACGACATTCGATTCTATTCTACGAATCTGCCGAAGGAGGCGCCGGCGTTTTGCGGCGGTTGGTCGATGATCCAGGTGCGTTTGCCAGG
>DAOUFM010000134.1:0-1533 GCA_034429975.1 Anaerolineaceae bacterium
ATTCTCTTCATTTTTCGATAACATAGCTTTTTCTCTCAATTTCTCTTTAGTAACGGATACGGGGGTCAATGAAGGCGTAAAGAATGTCCATCAAAAGACTGACAAAAGCAACGAACAAAGCAAACACCCCAATGGTCGATTGTACAGCGGTATAATCGCGCAACTGGATACGTTCCACCAGGTAACGGCCCACCCCCGGCCAGGAGAAAGTCGTTTCAGTCAGCACCGCCCCCGCCAACAGGATCGCAAACTCCAGCCCCAACAGGGTCAGAATGGGGATAAACGTATTTCGCAGGGCGTGTTTATAAGCTAATTTATTCTCCGGTATCCCCCGGGCTCGTCCAGCGGTGATGAAATCGGATTGCAGCATTTCGATCATATTGACGCGCGTCAGGCGCACAAACACACCTGAAAGCACCAGTCCCAAAGTAACCGAGGGCAGCACCAGATGCATCAATGCGGACCCCAATGCTGGCCAGTTTTGGGTCAAAATGGAATCAAGCACATAAAAATTAGTGATCGATTTGAAATTGGTTAATAAAAGTGTATCCATGCGCCCGGCCAGCGGAAAAATGGGGATGCGCACCGAAAATAAAATTTGAAACAGCAAACCCATAAAAAAGACCGGGATGGAGTAAACTACAATGCTGAGCAGGCGGATAATAAAATCGATTGGCTTTTTGCGGTTCTTGGCCGCGTAAGCACCAGAAAAAATACCGATAACAGCCGTTAGCGTAATGGCTGGAATTGTCAATTCAATCGTAGCTGGAAGGCGTTCGCCCAGTTCGTCACGGATCGGGCGCTCTCCCTGGGTGAGCGCATTTCCAAAATTGAAAGTCACCATATCCCAAAGGAAGTTGAAATACTGGATATGGAGAGGCCGGTTTAATCCCAGCCGTTCGCGGATTGCATTTGCCTGCGCTTCGCTCACCTTCGGCCCTAATTGAGAGCGGATCGGGTCCCCAGGCAGCACGCGCATGATAAAAAATATCATGGTTACCAGAATAATTACCATTGGGATGGTCAAAAACAATCGGGTGATTATAAATCTTCGTAAAGAAGCCGACATGAGCAACTCCCATTTTTGTAATTAAAAGGGGGCAAGGTTTCCCTCGCCCCCGAAAATACTTTCTTCATTTACCTGAGTTTCAGATGGATTAAACCTCCACCTGTAACTCAGGCAATCGAGTCACAGTAAACCTTGAGGGCTTACTTGTTGTATGGATAGGTATGATTGAAAACGATGTAGCGTAATGCCGGGGCATCAATCTTATCAACATGGACGCCATTTACGCTCTGCAAGCGGATCGCTTCGACAGGTCCTAAAGTACGCCAGGCTACGTCAATTTCGCCTTTTTCAACTGCATTGGACATGGTGGTTGGATCGGCGAAGTAGCGAATGATAACTTTATTGATGGCTGGTGCCTGCCCCAGGTAGTAGGGGTTGGCTTCTAACACCATCTGCTGGCCAGGTTCATGAGAAACCATGCGATAAGCACCAATGCCATCCAGTTTGGTTGGGTATTGGTTAAT